>CAVUQG010000016.1:0-171703 GCA_963743555.1 uncultured Solirubrobacterales bacterium | reverse complement strand
GCCGAGCCGCTCGGCCGTAGACCCGGACACGGAAATGCCGATCGTGCGGTGGCCGGCGTGCTGCTCGGCGCGAGCGGCGGCGTCGATCACGACGCCCTTCCCGGCCCCGGCGGGGCCAACCAGGACAGCAAGGCGCTCCGGTCCCGTGATCACCTCCAAGGCGGCTCTTTGCTCGGTGCTCAATGGTGCGCCGATGCGCTCTGCAACTTCGCGCGTGGCGTCGGTGCGTGTTCGCTCGCCGATGTCACGGCCCGCTGGCTGGGCGAGCAGCTCGGCGCGGCGTTCGATCGCCTGCTCCTGAGCGCGCACGGCGAGCGTGGTCATCCGCCCGCCCTCCAGCGTGAGGACTCGCCGGTCGCGGATCATCTCTCTCGCCACGGCGAGCGCCTGATCGGGCGCCATCTCTCCCGCTGTCTGCTCCAGCGCGACGGCGTGCAGGTCGCGTGCGTGAAACACGGCGTGCTGCTCTGTGAGCCGCGCCTCGATGCGGTCCTCGATCGGCCACTCAACCTTGGGCCGCTCGGGCGCCCCGATCAGTCGCACGGCCTGGTCGGGGCCGAAGTCGTGACGACGGCCCGTCTCGCTCCACACACGTTGCAGGTCCGCGCGTGTGGTCAGCTCCTTCGCCCGGCGGTTCTCGAGCGCGAGGTTGCGCAGCTCCCCGCGTTCCGGTGCACGGCCGTAGCGGGCACGAAACCGCTCGGCCGCCCTGGCGACCTCACGCGAGCGACCAGAGAACTCCTCGATCAGATCGCGTGGCACGCCCCCGATCTCGAAATAGCGGCCATCCTTGCCGGTGCCCCGCTCGATCTCGTAGCCCTCGCCGGCCAGCTCCTCAGCGAGCGCGGAGCGGTAGAACGCGCCCAGCTCGCGAGCTGACCGGAAGATCGGCCGCGATGCGACCGCGACGATCCGCTCGTCCTCCCTTACCGCGCCACTGATGACGACGTGACTGTGGAGCTGGGGGTCGGGCGCCCGCGCACCGCTGACCCCTCGCGCGGTGGTGTGCCGGTACTCGGCGGCGATCACGTCGTTGGCGTGCTCCTCCACGACCTGGCCGTTGTAGCGGCGACGGACGACCGGCACCTGGTCGCGCAGATATCGCACGGTGCTCTCCACGGCTCTGGCGTGCGCGGCCTCGATCTGCTCGCGCTGCCACGGATCACCGAGTGCCCAAACCGTCGAGACTGACTTCGGAGCGCTGAACGTCACATCGATCCCGCCACCCCGACCGCCGCCCGCGCCCTCCGGACGCAGCCACCTGCCCGGCCCTCCCCTGCCCTGCCTGGATGGCGACCATCTATCAACGCGATGAAGTCGGCACCCTCGACCGGCTCACCGGCTCGCACCCCCAGTCGAGCCAGCGTCTCCGGGTCTGCCAGCCAACGGCCAGGGGCCTGCGTCATCTCCCCGTCCGGGGTCAGGTAGTAGTCGCCTCGCTCGGGCGCGACCGTCTTGCTCTCCAAGTAGCGCGCGTAGCCGCCACCTCCAGCCGCAGGGATGCTCGATGCAGTCATCACATAAGTGATGACCCTGACCGGCCCAGAACGGCCAACGAATTACACAGCGCTCGTACACCAGGTGCACACCCGTGCATATCGTCTGTCCTGGCAGTTGGAGCGGCTGGGCAGGGCCGCGTGTCGAGGTCGCCTCGACGGCGTCGGACGCGGAGTCTGAGGGGCCGCGCACGCCGATTTGATCGGCCGCCTGCACGGTCCTGTGGTTGTGGACGGAAACTCGTTGGCCGCTTTTCGCGGCTCAGGGTCATTAACCATGATGGCCGCCACAAAGCCACCACAGCACGCGCCCGCGCCAGCAGCCGCGCCTCTCTCCCCTCTTGATGCGACGGAGGCTGGGCGATTGCTGTCGGTTCCCGCGTCGTGGGTGCTCGCTGAGGCACGAGCGAACCGGATTCCGCATGTACGGCTCGGGCGCTATGTGCGGTTCAGCGCCGACGATCTGGAGGAATGGTGGCGAGCGCGGATGCGGGGGCCGTGGCGTACACGAGGTGCAGCCTCGCGTACAGCGCGCTCGCTGCTTGTCGATCGACAGGCAGAGCACGGGAGAAGTCCTGGCTAACGAGACGACTATCGCGTTGAAGCAGCCGCAGCGCCCGCTACCTTGGGCGGCCGATGGTGGTGCGCGATCAGGGAGACGATGAGTGATGGCGACAGCGAAGAAGATGACCCGACGGCCTTACGGCGCTGGCTCGCTCTACGCGCGTAGGGGCGTCTGGTATGCGCATTGGCGTGCGGACGGTGGCCGACAGGTCAAGCGTCGTGTCGGCCCGATGCGCGTCGAGGGCTCGCGGGATGGCCTGACACGCAGCCAGGCCGAGGCAGAGCTGCGCCGGCTGATCGCGGAGACCAAGGCCCGCCCAGATGACGACTGGCGACGCGCTGACGATGGCCGAGCTGGGACGCCGCTACCTCGCGAACCTGGAGCGTCAGAGCCGCAAGAAGGCGACGACGACGGCTGTGGAGTCGATCCTGCGCGTTTGGCTTGAACCGTTCTTTGCGGAGCGCGATCTAGGCCGGATCACGGCCCAAGACGTTCAGGATTTGATGACGATGATGGAGAAGGGCGAGAGGCCCGGACCGAAGGCGAAGGGGGACCGTCGCTATGGGCGTCCTGTCGGCGCAAAGTCGGTCCGCAACTACATCGGTTACCTCTCGGCGCTGCTTGGGTTCGCCGAGCGCAAGGGGTGGCTGCCCGTAAACGTGGCTCGGCATATCGAGCTGCCCGGCAAGCCCGAGAACGCCGAGATCAGGTTCCTTGAGCCGCTTGAGGTGCGAGCGCTCGCTGACGCTGCGGTCGATGGGCCTTACCGCGAGATCGACCGTGCGATGTATCTCACGGCCGCGATGACCGGCCTGCGGCAGGGCGAGCTGGTGGCGCTTAGATGGCGCGACGTGGACTGGACCGCCGGCCGGATCAGGGTCCGCCAGAACTACGTGCTGGGCGAGTTCGGCACTCCGAAGTCCCGTCGTTCGACGCGCAGTGTTCCGATGTCCGATGAGGTTGCGGGAGAGCTTGACCGGCTCAGCCGTGGGGTGGGGGAGAGCAGCGGCGATGCACTCGTGTTCGCCGATCCCCACACGGCCGGGCCGCTCGACAAGGCGGCGATCCTGCGGCGCTTCCGGCGGGCTCTCAAGGCCGCGCAGCTTGAGCAGTCGCACCGGTTCCACGATCTGCGCCACACGTTCGGTACGGCGATGGCTGGCACCGGCGTTCCCATGCGGACCTTGCAGGAGTGGATGGGGCATCGGGACATCGAGACAACCCAGCGCTACGCGGATTACTCGCCGAGCGCGCACGAGTCGGCATTCGTGGAGGCGGCTTTTGGGTCGGATGGCAGCAGCAGCCGACCGCTCGCCTCGCAGAGGACGTGACGGCGCTCAAAGATGTCTAAGGATCGGACTCGACGCCGCTTCTTGGCTTCCGATGTGCAGCTCGTGGTGGAGCGTTCGAGCGAGCACCCCATCGAGTATGCGATCGTGCTCCTCGTATTGCGAGACAGTGGCTGGCGCACAGTGCGCACGTTCGATAACGCCCACGATCCGAGCGAGCACCACGAGCACGCATACATCGGCCTGGAGAAGCAGTCTCCGACCGTCACGCGTGGCCCAGTGAACGACGCGATGTACGTCGCCGAACTCAAGCTGCTACGTGAGTGGCGCGATATCGTTCATGGCTGGGACTTGCAATGAGCGAGATCACCGACAAGACCGATGAGCTGTTCATGGCGGCGTCGCGTAGCGACGACGATCTCGGCTACCCGGCGGATGTCGCGTTCGTTCCCAGCGATGAGGAGTGGACCGACGACGTTCTCTGGCGCAACCTAATCGAAGGGCAGGCGACCGTCCTCGTTGGCGAGGACACCGAGCTGCTGCTCGTGCCGCTGCCCCGCGGCGTGATCGACCGGCTCAGGGGTCGTGTGCCCGTCAGCGTCGCGCCGCGAACGCATGGGCACCCCTCGTCCTACGCGACATTGAGTCGTCTTGGGCGTCACCCGGTGCGTCAGATGCGCGCTCTCGCGCACGCCTGACTTGTCGGCAAGCACCTGAGCTAGTGCAGCGTTCCCGAGGGGGCTGTCGATCAGCGGCGCTGGTAATGATCGCTCGCGCACCTGCTTTTTCGTCCAAAGCAGGCGTCGCGGAGCGAAGTGCACGGACGCTGGCAAGGCCCCTCCGGCGATGCTCTGGGCACGCATCTTGACGTCTAGCGCCGCGGATAGTCTCTGGCGATGGCATACCCCTTCGAAGACCTCGACGACAGCGCGTTCGAGCGCCTCGTCGTGCAGTGCATGCGTAAGCTCTTCGGGCCCGGCGTCCAGAGCTTCGCGGCTGGACCCGACGGCGGCCGGGACGCCAGATTCCAAGGCACCGCCGAACGGTTCCCCAGCGCCGCGAGCCCATGGAGCGGCCTCACCGTCGGGCAAGCCAAGCACACCGCCGCCATCAACGCCCACTACAGCGAGCCCGACTTCTCGAGCACTGCCTTGACGTCGATCCTCTCGGAAGAGATCAAGCGGCTGAAGAAACTCAAGGCCGCCGACGAGCTCGACTTCTACATCCTGTTCAGCAACCGCCGGCTCGGCGGCGCAACCGGCCCTCAACTCGAGCAGCGCCTGGCCACAGAGGTCGGCCTCGACAAGCAGAACGTCCAGTTTCTCGGCGTCGAGCGCCTCAACGACCTCCTGCACGAGCACAGCGACATCCTGCGCCTCGCGAAAATCGACCCGGTCGACAACCCGCTGTTGCCCTCAAGCCAAGACCTCGCCGAGGTGATCCTCGCCATCGCAAGCCAGCTCGCACCTGCACAAGCCGAACCACACCCCACCCAGCGGATCAGCTACGCCGAGAAGAACGAGCTCAACGCTATGTCCGAGGAGTTCGCCAAGGAACTCAGCAAACGCTGCCTGCCCTACACCCGCAAGATCGAAGACTTCCTCGCCGCCCCCGAAAACGCCGAGATCGTCGCTAGATACGAAGCTGCCGTCGAAGACTTCCAGCTCAAGATCATCGCCAGACGCGCCGACTACCAGTCCTTCGACGACGTCTTCAACCACCTCGTCGACATGCTCGTCAAGCGCGACCCAGTCCTCGCCGGACGCAGCCGCGCCCGCCTCGTGAGGATCATGCTGTTCTACATGTACTGGCACTGCGACATCGGCAAACACCCAGATGCTGCGTCCTAGCAAGCACGCCCACCCAGACCGTACCGTCCTCGCGGCCGCCACCGTGCTCCTGCGCACGCTCCGAAAAAAGCGCGTGATTGAGTTCGACGACCTCCAAGTGACTCTCCTAGCTACGACTGGACAGAGCGCCGAGTACCTATTCCTGCCCGCCGTCAGCCTCCTGCACATTCTCGGCCTCGTGGACTACCTCGCAACCGTCGACTCCTTCGAGTACAGGGGCGCGTGATGCGACTCGTCCGCCTCTACAGCGACCAGCCCGAGCACTTCCTGCCGGTCGCCTTCAACGACGGGCTGTCCGCGATCATCGCCGAGATAAGGGTTCGCGAGAACCGTGACCTGCACACCCACAACCTCGGCAAGACCACGATCGGGTCGTTGATCGACTTCTGTCTGCTCAAGGGGAAGGACCCGAAGTTCTTCCTCTTCAAGCACGAAGACCTCTTCAGCTCCTTCGTCTTCTTCCTCGAGCTAAAGCTGTCCGACGACTCGTTCCTAACTATCCGCCGGCCAGTGGTCCCCGGCTCCAAGATCGACTTCCGGCGCAGCGACACGAGCATCCAGGACGCCACCGTCGTTCCCGAGAAAGACTGGGACCACCGTGACCTGCCGTTCGACCGGGCACGCAACCTCCTCGACGGGATGCTCGCGATCGACGCGCTGCAACCATGGGGTTTTCGCAAGCTCGTCGGCTACCTCGTAAGAACCCAACAGGACTACCAGGACGTCTTCCAGCTTGGGAAGTTCTCCGGCAAGCATCAGGACTGGAAGCCGTTCGTCGCCCATCTCCTCGGAGCGAACAGCGGAGCGATCACCAAGCTCTACGGCAAGGGCACCGAACGCGACGAAGCGCAGAAGGAACTCGTTCTGCTGACCCGCGAGTGGGGACCCGATGACTCCGACCCGTCGCTCGTAGACGGGCTGATCGCCTCCGCGCGACGCCGCATCAAAGCCAAGGAGCAGACCCTCGCCGCATTCAACTTCCGTGATGAGGACCAGGCCACCATCGCCAACCTCGTCGACGAGCTCGACGAGCGGATCGTCGCCCTCAACGACGAGCTCTACCAGACCCGCCAGCTCTCAAAGCGCATCGATGACTCCCTCGAGCACCGCAAGATCACGTTCAGCCCCGACGCAGCCAGCGAGCTCTTCGCTGAAGCCGGCGTCGCGTTCACCGGACAGCTCAAGCACGACTACAGCCAGCTGATCGCGTTCAACCGTGCGATCACCGAGGAGCGCCGAGCAGAGCTCGTCAAACAACGAGCCGCCGCCGAGGACCGCGTCGCGGAGCTCGAAGAGGAGCTGACCGGCCTGAACGGACGCCGCTCGGACTCCCTCGCGTTTCTTCGAGAGGCCGACAGTCTCGAGAAGTACAAGCAGACCTCTCGCGAGCTCAGCTCAGTCCAAGCCGAACTGGAGGTCTTGGAGCAGCGTCGCGAGGCTGCCTCCCGTCTCAGCGATCTGCGCAGGAAGGTCCGCACGCTCAGCCAGGAGTTCGACGACCTAGAAACGGTCGTCGAAGACGAGCTGAACGAGCTCAGCAAGGACGAGAACAGTCGCTTCGCGCAGATTCGCCGGTACTTCGCGGAAATCGTCTCCGCGGTCATCGACGAGCAGGCGATCCTGTCGATCGCCCTGAACAAATCAGGCGGCGTCGAGTTCCGTGCCGAGGTCATGGGCGGCGACGGTTCGGCCACCAGTGCCGACAAGGGGACCTCTTATCGAAAGCTGCTCTGCATCGCGTTCGACCTCGCGACGCTGCGCGCTTACCGCGACGTGTCTTTCCCGCGCTTCGTCTACCTCGACGGCGCACTCGAGCAACTCGACCCGCGCAAGCGCGAGAACCTCATCGAGGTCTTCCGAGAGTACGCGGCGGCCGGGCTTCAGCCGATCATCTCGCTCATCGACAGCGACCTGCCCGCCCCGCTTGGCGCAAGTCCACGAACGTTGGCACCCGAGGACGTCGTCCTGACCCTCCACGACGAGGGCCAGGACGGCTTGCTGTTCAAAATGCCGGCTTGGTAGTGAAGGTTCTACCTATGTTTGGCGATTACCGCCTCGGTTTTGACCTTATGATTCGCCTTGAGAGCAGAAGTAAGTCCGCACTCGTGGCTCCTTACGCCAGATTCGAGCGTCCGAGGCTGGGCGCGTCGCGCGCCCGCTTTGGACGAACAGGACGCGTGCGAGCGATCGTTACCTACCGCCTCGACTTGCCCGAGCTTGGTAGCAATTTTGGTAGCAATTTGAGCGAACCCGAGCTGATCTGAGAGCACCAAACCTCAATAGAATAAGGGTATTCGGCCCTACCTGAGCCCAAGAGGCGAGTTCGAGCCCAGTATCGCCCACTGGTCGACGGAGGCCCCAACTGCGGGGCGAATAGCCCTCCTGCGTCAACGACGCGGTGGATCTAGCCTTCCGCCGCCTCCGTGATCCGAGCAGGCGCCGGACTTGCCACCAGCGTGGCTGTATGAGCTGTCGGTGCATTCGACGATATAACCGTCCTCCGATTCGAATTCGCCAATGCAATTGTGTTCGTTGCAGAAGCTTTCGTCGCTTGCGTGGCTGTATGACCCAACTTCATCTTCGCCGGCCGATTCTTGTTCAGGTTCGGGCTTGTTCGATTCTTGTTCGGGTTCGGGTGTGCTCGAGTGACCTTTTGAGCTTTCCGCCGCTGGTGGTGGGGGATTGCCGACTTCGTGTGATGCTGCATAGGCGTCAGCTTGAGGCTCGGTGTAGGCGATTAGCGCCGCTCGCGGGAATGATATGTAGATGCCGTTGGCTGTAGGGCTACTGATGCAGCCGATCAGGGGACTGGCGGAGTGTTCGCAGAACAATTCGTAGTTCTTATGCGTACTCGCGCTGTAGGCCTCGATCGAGAATGTAGGTCGTTCGAATGTCGATGACCTGTACGCGTCATAGAAGGCATTTTCTGCGAAGGCGCAAGATGTCTCTGAGTTGGCCACTATCTGAGCGTCGCAGTTGCGCTGTGGTGACTCATTGGGATCAGACGGGCTGGCGCTTATCGCATGGCACGGGTGCCCCTCTGGCACTTCGTTGCAATAGGCGGTTACGCCCGGATCGGGCTTTTGCGCGGGATTGTCGAGTCCGTCGTATTTTGGTTTAGTGGGGTGGGCTGTCCTTACGGCAATTGCCGATTTGGTCGACGTGGACGCTGTGTGTTCTTCCACGGTGAGCGTGCTATTGCCACATCCGCAGACGAACATGAGCGCTGACGACGCGGTCGCTGTCAGCCACCATCTTGTGCCCCTCATGCGTCGGACGATACACAAACTACCCGTCGAGGGTTATCTGCGACAGTTCGTGGAGTTTCGCAAATTGGGACTGTGGATTGTAGCGCTGGCCTGTTCGCTGGCGCTCATAGTCGAGCCCGGATCGGCTACCGCCAACTCGACCCAATACTGCTCCCAGATCCCGATCGTAGGCGGGATTCCGCCATGGGGCTTTCACACGGGCTCACCGATCACAGGTGCGACCGGAAGCTTCGCTCGCGGTCACGGCGACATCAATCTGGCCGCCAACACCGTCTCCGGGATCCTCTGTCAGGTCGACCGCGTCCGCCATCAGCCGGATCGTCTGATCATCATGACGGTCGAGCATCACTTGGTCTACCACTCGCACTACGCGGTGCTGTGGGGTGTGCCCGGGAACATCATGAAGATCATCGTTCGTGTGCAGAGCAGCACTGACCCGGGATGCGAAGTCGGAACCGTCGGCCACGTGACTCTGTTTGCCAGCTACAACGGTGTGCGCAGCGACAGTGTTCAGTTCCGCTTCCCTGCGGCGTGCGGGGCTCACGACCACCTGTACCACGGACCGCAGGTCAATAACCAGGTACCACCGCTATAGCGCGGCCTTCCGCCAGTTGCCTAGCGGGTGCAGGGTTGCCCCAGCTGACTAGCCCCTCTGGCCCTGCCGTCTTACCCCTACCGAATTACTTCCACGGCAAACGGCGTGACCTCGCCTTCACTGCTCACGCTAGCCGCTAGCTGCGAAGGACGGCCACTGCGCGGAATCTGCAGTGTGAAGCTGGTTTGCGTTGGCTTCAGCGTGTATGCATGGTGTGAGATCGTCAGCGTCGCAGGTGTGCTCGCCGATCCACTGAAGGTGAACTTGCGCGCCTTCGCCGAGACCCTCCGCGGGAACTTCAGCGTCAGACCCGGCAGCGCCAACGGAGCAACGGTGAGTGTAAGGCTCGCCGTGGCGGTGCGCCCGGCCGAGTCACGGGCGACCAGACGTATGTGGTTGACGCCTGAGGGCAACGGCCCCGTCTCGATGCTGGGCCCATAGCCGAGTGAGATCGCGCCGTCATACCAGTGCAGGCTGTGTCCGGAGAGCGTGTGGGCGAGCTGGTCGACAGCGCCTCCGAGGAGCGCTACGGGTGCGTTGGCGGCCACGCTTGCGTTGTGCGCGAAGCGCGTGAGGATCGACACTCTGGGTGGCGCGCCGAGGGCGGTGAACACCCGCGAGGTGGCGATTGTCTCGTTGAAGCCGTCGTTCACCCGCACCCGCAGCCTGGCGTGGTGGGAGGCGGTCAGGTAGAAGCTGGGCAGTGACGCGTGACCGTTGTCGGCGCCCGCGTAGATCGTGCGCCAGCTGTGCCCGCCGTTGCGCGAGTAGTCGATCGCTACCTTCAGGCGCACGTGCTCGCGATCCTTCGTGCTCCAGCGCACGATCACCGAGCGATCGCGGCCGACGCGTGCCCCGCTGGTCGGTGAGAGCACGCGAACGATCGGTGCGTGTGCCGGGCGGATCCGGCGCGCAAGCGCCTTGCCGCCCAGCGCGATCGCGAGGGCGTGCGCATTCGCGCTGGGAATCTCGGCGGTCAGCTGGGTGATCGCGCCGCCATTGTCGATGTGCCCGCCGCTCGTCGCGTACATCGGCACGCTGCCCAGGTTCTTCCCGCTGGCGGAGGTCGTGGTCAGCGTGTAGGCGGGATCGATGCTGCCGTGATTGATCTCGCCACTGACGGCCGGACCGACTGAGGTGATGCGCGTGCCTGTCTCGCTGTTGGCATAGCCGATCACCCTGAGCATGCCGGTGTTCAGCTGCGCGTCGACTGCCAGTGGGTCGCGGCCGACGCTCCTGCCGTGGCTGGGCTCCGAGACGGATGCGGCGGTCGCGCGGCTGGATGCTCCCGCGGTCGGGTTGATCCCGAATATTTCGATCAGCCGGGTCCAGTTGCGCGGCGATATCCAGTCGTTTTGGTCACCGCTGCCGACCTGGGCGCAGTAGGACATCGGGTCGTAGGCGGCGGCAAAGCCGTTGAGCCCGTTGGCGATGAAGTCGTATGGCTCGGAGGTCGTGTTCACGGCGATCCCGTCGAGCTCTCCGCGTTCATCCGGCGGCCAAGCCTCGGCGGTCTGGCCGTTTGCGCCGGCTCCGTTGCAGGGGCTGGCGTGGACGAGGCTGTACTGGTGTAGGACCTCGTGTGCGACAGAGGTCAGTGGGCGTGAGCCGTTGCCGTCGACCGCCGAGGTGTTGCCCGGGACCGAGTTGGTCAGACCGTACGCGGCGCCCGAGGTGACGCCTACCGAGTGGCTGGTGTTGCCGAAGTCTTCTTCCATCAGGCTGAGGACTTCTTCGTTCTTTTCCGCCGCGCTTTCGTGCGAGTTGGTGATGTAGCTGATGTCGGCGGAGCTGAAGTAGCCGATGATGCCGAGATCGCCGTTGGGCAGCGGCGTGATCGCTTCGGTGTCCTGGAAGACCTTTTCGGCCGGGGGCGGTTCTTTGCCGTTTTCGATCAGTGCCACCGGATTCAGGTCGGCGTCGTATCCGATCCCGACCTGCTCGAAAGCGACGTTGTCGAGTGTGAACTGGTTGCTGGTGTGACATGAGGGTATCTGTCCCGCACCCGGATAGGGCTCAGTTTCGCCGACCAGTTGAATCGTTCGGCCGGAGGGGTAGTAGATGCCTACGGACGGCCCCGGTCGCGGGACGTAGCCGCCGCTGGTCCAGGATTCGGGCAGCGTGAAGGTGTAGGCGTTGGCTTCGCCCTCGAGCTCCGAGTCCGAGACGACCTCGCCGGGTGCGTGGGCGTCGGGCAGCGTCGAGGGCCCGTAGTCGGGCGAGAGCGGGCTGCCGGAAAGCGCTTTGCCGCGGCTGTCGTAGCCGTAGAGCAGCGCGACCGCGCCCGGAAGCCCCGCGGGCGTTCCGGCCGCGTCGCCGTACACGCGCACGATGGTGGTCTTGCCGGCGACGAGCGTGACGCCCGCATAGGAGCGCCCGGAGGCGCTTGAGCCGCTGGGTTCCAGGTGGCCGTAGTCAGGCTGGGTGCCCTGGGTCACATAGATCCCCTGGGTGGTGGTTGGGGCGCTGCGCTGCACATAGATGTGCACGCTCGCGCTCGGCACGGAGCCATCGCTCTCCGTCACGGTGTACTTGGCTTCGCCAGTGCCGCCCGAGCCGTTGCTGGCAAACGACAGCGACACGTTTTGCCCGCGCGAGATCGAACCTGAGCTGAGCGTGGCCGTGAGTCCGGCGGTATCACCGCTGGAGGTGAGTGTGAGCGCGCCCGAGCCGGGCAGTTCCTGCAGGCCCGTGATCGTGACCAAGCCATTGGAGCAGACACCCAGTTTGATCGTGCGTTCGGTTTCGTTTCCCGCGCCAAGGGTTAGACCGAGGGCTTTCACTACCGAGAAGGTTCCCTTCATGCTGACGGAGCCGCTCACGTCGGCACTGGTGGCCGTGATCGTGTATTCGCTACTCGACACTGGAGCGTTGGCCGCGACCTCGAAGATCAGTTCGGCGGCGTTACCGCCGGCGGGGATCGTGTCGGCGCCGGCCACCGTGACGCCGCTGGGAAGTCCCGAGACGGCCAGGTTGACGGCGTCGTCGGCGCCGTTGAAGCGCTCGATGCCAACGCTCACCTCGGCGCTCTGGCTCTGCGCGGCCGAGGAGAATCCGCCCGCGTCCAGGCTGATCGCCGGCGGCGGTGGAGTACTGGGAACCTCGAAGCTGAGGTTGTCGATCTCAAGCGGCTCGCTGACGGCGATCGGGCCCTGCACGGCGAAGTAGGCGATCTCTTCGTGTGCGGTCGTGATCGTCATCGACGTTTCCGCCTTGGCCCCGACCGTGGCGGTCGTGCTGGCCACGACTTCGCCGTGGATGTTGTAGCCGGTGAGCGTCACGCCGGACATCCCGCTGCCGTACACGACTCCGTTGACGGTGCCGCCGGGCGCCCCTGCGTCGACACTGACCGAGTTGCTGAAATCCGAGAGCTGGCCGAGGATCTCCGCTTCGCTGTCGAAGTCTTCCCCGTGTGCCTGGCAGAAGCTATAAGCGGCCTGTTCCTCGCCGGAGTGCGCATGGGCCGGGTCGTGGCGGAGTTCGGCGCCACAGTCCTCGGGAATCGCCAGTGAGCGCACGTTTGGATTGAAGATCACGCCTTCGGCCGCGTACTGGCTTCCTAGTCCCACCGGGCTGCTGACCACTGGCGTGTCAAAGTTGATCGTGGTGGTGCTAGCGAGCGCGGCAGATGCACCGATGGCGAGTACGAGGATGGCCGCCAGCAGAGCACCGCCGAGCCCGTGCGCGAGCACTCCGGCTCGCGGGATCTTCGATCTGCCGCCGACTCTACCGCCAGCCACGTCTACGGGCATCTCATCCCCATTTCACTTGTTCGCCGGTTTCGTTCACCTGTCGTGCCGGCTTGACCCTACTTGGTGAGACCGACAAGTAAGCAGCGCGCTGTGATGCGGGGTGTGCGTGGGAAAGTCATGAAGGGCGACCGGCCGTTAGGTCGGGCCTAGTCGCTCAATTCCTTGTTCTCCGGCGCGAATTGGCTTGCGATGAACGTTGCGCCCTGCGGGTCGCTGATGACAGCCATCCTGACCCAGGGAGCATCGAACGGCGCGACGATCACCTGCCCGCCCAGCTCACTGGCTTTCACGGCCGTTGCGTTGGCGTCATCTACCGCGAATGTCACGCTCCAGTGGGGAGGAGTATCGGGTTGGTCATCGGCGATCGGATTGAGCGTTGCCACCACATCCTCGAAGCCCTTTGGAGCGCCGCTTTCCGCCATGCGCTCGCGCAGTCCCGGATCGCTCTTTTCCAGGAAAGCGCCGTAGCCGGGCAACCGCCACATCTGGACACCGCCGCCGAGGCCGAGCGCCTCCCATCCGAACAGCGATCCGTAGAAGGACTGAGCACCTTGCACGTCGCGTGTGTTGAGGCCGTTGAAGTTGAGCGAACCGGCTTCGTTGACGATCTGCGCGCCCTTGTGCTGCATTGCCTGCCACACGCAGAACGCGGCTCCCTCCGGGTCGGTCAGCACAGCCATCCGGCCCGCGTCGAACACATCGAAGGGCTCGGTCACGACGCGCCCGCCGGCATCACGTACTTTCGCGGCTACCTCGTCGGCGTCCTCGACCCACACGTAGGTGTTCCACGTGGCCGTCGGGCGCGCGCCCTCGGGCTGCGAGCCCACCGCGGCCACGGTGCCGTCACGCAGGCTTGCGATGAAGTATTTACCGCCTGAGCCCGGCGGCATCGCGTCCTTGAAATCCCATCCAAACAGGCCGCCGTAGAAGGCGGTCGCGGCCTCGGGGTCGGGCTGGCTGGTATCGACCCAGCACGGCACGCCGGGGAGATATCCGTCTCGCTCGGGCATTTGGGTGCTCCCTTCTGGCTTTGTTGAAATCGCAACTGCGTCGAGCGGGCGCCCAAGATCTCGCCGAGCCTCTGAGTGGCATGATCTCGGGGAGACGCTCGCGGACAGCTTCAAGGAAACCACATCCCCGAGGAGGAATCGATGGGCTTCGACCAATATCACGAGCCGCCGGAGGAGCTTCCCGAGGAGACGCGGACGTTCGCGCGACTTTGCGCGTCGCTGACCGAGGAGGCGGAGGCGATTGGCTGGTACGAGCAGCGCCTGGCGGTCGAGCACGACTCCGAAGCGCGGGGCGTGATGGCGGATGCCGTCGGCGAGGAGTACAAGCACTTCTGCATGGACCTCGAGTTCCTGCTTCGCCGCAAGTCGAGGTGGCGGGAAACTGCCGAAGGGGTGCTCTTCCAGAAGGGGGACATCGTTGAGCACGGCGAGGCGGCGGAGGCCGCCGCGGGGAGCGACCCCTCAGCGGAGGGTTCTCACTCGGAGGGTTCTCGCTCTGGGTCGCCTGAGCTCGCTGGTTCACTGGGTATAGGAAGCCTTAAGGAGGGACGATGAGCCATCTATTGCGCGATCACGCGCCGATCACGCAAGGCGGCTGGAAGGCGATCGACGACGAGGCCCGCGAGCGTCTGCTACCAGGGCTCGCCAGTAGGCGACTGGTCGATTTCTCCGGACCTCACGGCTGGGAGCACTCGGCAACCAACCTTGGTCGTGTCGAGGACGTCGACGTGAGCCAGGTCAAGGGGGTGGAGGCAAATCGCCGTGTCGTCCTCCCGCTAGTCGAGTTGCGCGCACGATTCACCGTCTCTCGCGAGGAGCTCAGAGCCGGCGACCGTGGCGCCGAGGATGTCGATTTCGACGCGCTCGACGTTGCCGCTCAAAGCATTGTCGAGGCCGAGAACCTTGCCGTGTTCCACTCCTGGCCAAAGACGGGAATCGATGGGATCAGCGAGCGCTCACCCCATGGCGCGATCAAGGGTGGGGGAGGCGTCGAGAAGTATCCCGAGCATGTCGCCCGCGCCGTGGAGTTGCTGTTGCGCAAAGGCATCGCCGGGCCATACGGCTTGGCGCTGGGGCGGGAGGAATACACGCGTGTCGTGGAGAGCGCCGAGCACGGTGGCTACCCGCTGCTCGATCACCTACGCAAGATCCTCGAGGGTCCGATCGTATGGGCGCCGGGTGTGAAGGGAGCGGTCGTGTTGAGCATGCGCGGCGGCGACTTCAGCTTCGAGTCCGGTCAGGATTTGGCGGTTGGCTATGAGTCTCACGACAGCGACGTGGTCACGCTCTATCTGGAGGAGTCCTTCAGCTTCTGCGTGCTCACGCCCGAGGCAGCCGTACCTATCTCCCCACTGGAGAGCTAGCGGCTCGTCCGATAGCTCGGTCGCTACGCCTTGGCCGGCAAGCGACAGGGCCTAATTCCCGGTCACGCTGGTGGCGGCGGATCGTGAGAGCTCCTTTTGACGCTTTTCAAGCAGCTTCAGCCAGATCTCACTGCGGGTTGGGAATGCGGGTACCGCTTCCCAAAGATGCTCGGCAGGGACAACGCCTGCGATCGCGATCGTCGCGGCGTGCAGCCACTCGGCGACATCCACACCTGTGAACGTCGCACCCACGAGCACAGCGCGGTCCTCGTCGAACACCAAGCGCGAGGTCCCAGCTGTGTCATGCCCGTAAAAGCTCGCGCCTGCCGTGCCCGAACTGGATACATCGTAGGCGCGAGCATTGATTCCCTGCTCCCGAGCTCCCTGCAGTGTGAAACCCACCGCTGCCACCTGCGGCTCGGTGAACACCACCCGCGGTGTGATCGCCGTTTCACGAGTCGCGCGGGCGTCTCCGCCTTCGATCACTGTCGAGACAATGCGGGCCTGATACTTGCCCATGTGGGTCAGCAAGGAGCGTCCGTTGACGTCGCCGATCGCAAACAACCATGGCATGTCCTTCACTCGCAGCGTGTCGTCTACCGCGATCGACTTGCCCGGCTCCAAGCCGACGCTCTCAAGTCCCAGATCGTCGGTCAGCGGACGGCGCCCCACCGCGACGAGCATCTCCTCGGCTTCGAGGCGCTCACCGTCGTCCAGGATCACGGTGACGGCATCCTCGTCTCGTTGAACGGCCTTCGCCTTGGCTCCAAGGTGAATCTCCACACCACGTTCCAGCAGGGCATCGCGCAGCTCTTCACCCGCGAACGGCTCCTCGCGCGGCAGCAGACGTTCCTCCGCCTCAATCAGCGCCACCTTCGCGCTAAGCGAGCTGTAGGCCTGTGCCATCTCCACACCAACCGCGCTACCGCCAAGTATCGCCAGGCGTCTCGGGATGCTTTGTGCGGTCGTCACCTCTCGATTGGTCCAAGGTTTGGCCTTGGCCAGACCTGGGATCGGTGGCATTGCTGCCTGGCTGCCCACGGCGACGGCCACCGCCTGTCGCGCCTCGTAGGTCTGCTCGTCCACGCGCACGCGTCGTTCACCCACCAGGCGACCGTGGCCACGTATCAGTGTGATCCCGTGGTCTTCGAGCCAGGGAAGCTGCTGTGAGTCGTCCAGATCGTGGATGACCTCGTCGCGGCGCTTCAGCACCGCATCCACGTCGAGCTCACCCGTGACGGCCTGCGCGGCACCCGGAACCCGGCGCGCCTCAGCCAGCACCTCGGCTGGACGCAACAGTGCCTTCGAGGGCATGCAGGCATAGAAGGCGCATTCGCCTCCAATCAGACGCGACTCGACCAGGGCAACCTCCTTGCCGTGTTCGGCGAGATGTCCTGCCAGCACCTCGCCGGCGGGACCGGCGCCGATCACGATCACGTCGAACATCCGCGTCGTCGGCGCCTTCATCTACGTGGACACTACCCGTCCGGGAGGCTCACAAACTGATCCGTCCGTAGGCTGAGCTGAGCATCAGCTCGAGCTCAGCCAAGACATCGAGGTGTCGGTGTGCCCAAGCGATCGCGAGCCCTGGCTGCAATCTGTCCCCGCCGGTCACGTGCTCGAGTACGACCGATCCGTTGGGGACAAGTGCTTCTCTACCGGGATCTGTCAACTCAGGGTCCGGTGAAGACGCCGCTTGTGCGATTGATCTCCCGAACGACTCGTACCACTCGCAGCGGGCCCGTCGTTCGGCGTCGAGAGCGTCGCGCGCGTTGGCCAGCCGAGGCAGCTCGTCGTCGATCGGCGCCAAGCGCATGAATGAGTGGGCGTCCTGGAGCAGACGCGCAACTCTGCGCACACGGCCGGCGCCGGTGGCGAGAAGGGTGAGATCGTTGATGTCGCGGCGCCCGGAGCCGCGGTTGGCAAGGTAGTCGCGCATCGCAGCGTCGAGCAGCTGTGCGGTATCGAACGCTTCGCGGGCGGCGAGGCTCGAGTGTGCCTGCTCGTCGTCGCCAAGCAGCGCTGTGATCGTCGCGTCGAGGTAGCGCGCAGCGCCATCGTAGGCCGCGCCGATCGCGCCGCGCAGGATCGCGGTCGCGCCGCGCGGCCAGAGCAGGAGACCGACGAGCAGGCTGACACCGGCGCCGATCGCTACGTCCTCGACGCGTACCAGACCAACTCTCCAACCGGCCGGGTGGATCAGGTTGAACAGCACGAGCACAACGATCGTAAAGGCGCCCTGGCCAGCCGCGAACGAAATCGCCTGAGGAGCATATGCGGCGAGCAACACGGCAAATGGCAGCACCGCCCAGAGCACGCCGCGGTCAGCGCCGACCACGACCACGATTAGTCCCCCGACGACGATTCCGGCCAGCGTTCCGAGCAACGCCGAGGCGATTGTCGCGCTCGTCGAGAGCGCGCTGGAGCGCAGCACCGACATCGTGCCGAGCACGATCCAGAACGAGTTCTGCACGTCGGCCAGCTGTCCGACCAGGACCGCGAGTGCCAGCCCTATGGCCCAGCGCAGGCTGTTGCGCAGCCACACCGACCTTGTGCTGGCGTGCGCCCGTACCAGTCGGCGAGCGTTGCCGATGCGCGTGCGCAGTGTTTGCTCCGACATCGTCTTGGCGCAATCCTCACAGGCTTGCAGGGCGTCTTGGCCCGCCTGCAGGATCCCGAAGGAGAGGGCGCGCAAGCGGTAGGCCTCGTCCAGCTCGATCTCCGCCTCAGCCTCGTCGCGGTCGGGTTGCATGTGCTCGAAGTGCTCCAGCTGAGCCCGTCCGAAGACATCGTGCGCCTCTCTCAGCCGGGCCAGCTCGAGCGGCAGGTCCGCGCCGCCGCCCTCCAGGCATGCCGCCACTGCACGCAATGCGGTGGCCGCCGCCGCCTCGATCTCGGCGCGCTCGCCGGGACACGGAGCCGCGGTGCTCGCCAGGGCCGGCAGGCGCTCGGCTACTCGCAGCACCCAGCCAAGGTCGTCGATCAGGCGAGCGAGCGCGGCGGTCGGACCGGTTGTTCCGCTTGGGCGTTGTGTCATCGAGACGAAGCGACCGCGCACGCCGACCGTCGCCGTGTGTGTGCTCTGCGCGGCGGTGTCGGCAGCGGAGCGATCGTCTCGGGACGTCGCCTCCACCAGCTCAGCCAGCGACTGTGTTGCTTGCGCGACTTCTCGGCGCAGCACGCTGCGCGGGCGAGCGGGCCACAACAGCAGCGCCGCTGGAATGCAAAGTGCTCCCGCAAGGCCCCAGCCGGCCAATCGCGTGGGGATCTCCGCTGCGTCTGCCGGCACCATCACGGGCAGCACGAACGTGAGCGTCACGGCCGCACGCGCGGCTACGACATAGTCGTCGAGCACGCCTGCGAACAGGATCGCGAAGGCGACCAATCCCATCGCGATCGTTGCGAGCCATGTCGAGCGCGAGCAGAGCGTTCCGAGCACGATCAACACGCCACCGGCCGCCACCAGCAGCAGGTAAGCGCGCAGACGCGCGCGTCGGGAGCCGCCAAAGTCGGCGAAAACGAGCAGTGCCATCGAGCCAAAGGCCGCAAATAGAGCCATCTGCTTGACGTCTATGACTACCAGCGAGATGGCAAAAGCAAGCGGAGTCACTATCGCCGCTCGCAGCGCGCCCTTGAGCACGAACATGCCCGGGTCCGCCGCTTGCAAGCGAGCGATCATTGAGACCTGCGGCAATCGGGCATATTGACCACCGACCCTTGTCCGGGCCTTTAGATCTCGGCCGCTAGGCGCTCATGGACAGAGCGCACGGCGCTCGAGCCCTCGCCGACCGCCGCGGCGACTCGCTTCATCGAACCGTGACGCACGTCGCCGGCGGCAAACACCCCGGGCACGGATGTCTCGAACGGCAGTGGGCTGGCCGTGCCCGCAATCTTTGGGTCCGGCAACTGGCGGTCGGTGAGAACGAATCCATCCTGGTCGAGCAGCACGCCGCCTCCCAGCCAGGCGGTGGCGGGACGAGCGCCGATGAAGCAGAACAGGCCCGAGCAGGGAATCGTTTGTTGTCCGCCAGCAGTTGTGCTGTTTGTGCTGTTGAGCGTGACCCGCTCGAGATGCTCCTGGCCGGCGAGTCCTTGGATTTCGACCCCGGTGAGGAGATCGATTTTCGGATCGGCTTCGATCCGCTCGATCAGATATTGCGACATGCTCTGGCGGAGATCGTTGCGCCGAATGGCGATCGTGACGCCGCAGTTGTGCTGGCCCAGATAGATCGCGGCCTGTCCCGCGGAATTTCCCCCTCCGACGATTATGACCGAGCTTCCCCCGCAGACCCGCGCCTCGAGATCGGTTGCCGCGTAGTAGACGCCTGCACCCTCGAAGCGGCTCAGATCTTTCACAGGTAGCCGCTGGTAGCGCGCCCCGGATGCCACGATGACCGCGCGCGTGGGGATCTCGCTACCGTCGCGCAGGATGACAACGTGGAAGCCTGCCTCGGCTCGCAGGCCCACCACTTCGCACGGGGCGTTTAGTCGAGCGCCGAGTCGCATCGCTTGAACGGCGGCTCTCGCGGTGAGGTCTCCACCGGAGATGCCATTTGGGAAGCCCGTGTAGTTCTCGATCCGAGAGCTTGTGCCGGCTTGGCCACCGATAGCCACCGCATCGAGGGAGACAGTGCTCAGGCCCTCTGATGCGCCGTAGACAGAAGCGGCCAGGCCGGCCGGTCCGCTGCCGACCACCACGAGATCGAAGATGAACCCGGGTGTTGGGCTAAAGGTAAGCCCGAGGTGCTCCGCGAACGTCGCCGTCGAGGGACGACGCAGTACCTCCGTAGGTGTGATCACCACTGGGGTGTCCCGCGGGCTCAGTTCCATGCTCTTCAGCAGAGCACCTACATCCTCGGCGTCCTCGATGTCGATCCAAGTGTGGGGGATACGCGAGTGCTCGGCAAACGCTCGCAAGCTCATCGCCTCCGGCGAGTACCTCGACCCGATGATCCGGATCATCTGGGCTCCCGGTCCGGATCGTAGGATCTCCCGCCGCGCGACGAGCGCGCCGAAAATGGTGTCGGCGAGCGCCGGGCGTTGGCTCATGAGCCGACGGAACTCGGGCTGTGGGATTACCAGGACTCGTGCCGCTTGGGTGGCACGACAGTTCAGGAAGCGGCGCTGGCCGGTCAACAGAGTCAGCTCGCCGATGAAGCTGCCAGGTCCAAACACGAGGATGGGGGTCTCGTCTTTGTCGTCGGGTTGCAGGATCTCGACCTCACCCTCGAGCACGACGAACAGGTCGTAGGTTGCCTCTCCGGCTTGAAAGAGCAATTCTCCGGCGGCGAATTGCTGCTCGCCTCCGAACTCAGCTAGTTCTGAGAGCTCGGAGGCGCTCAGTACTGGAGAGGCGGCGGCATCTCGATCGCTACGCGCGTCGTGCATCGTAGGAAGTCTGGCGCATGCGCCTAGGTCCTCAATCGATCAGTCGCTTGCCCAACCGCCAGATCGCAAGCCGCCACATCGCGAGCGCGAACGCGATCAACACCGCGGCATGCCCGATGTCGGCTACGCCAAGGTTCCCCAGCGAGGCGTCGCGTACGAGCTGTACGCAGTAATACAGCGGGTTGAACTTCGCGATCGTGCGCAGCACGGCCGGCAGTTGGGACACTGGGAAGAAGGTCCCCGCGACGAGAAACATCGGCGTGAGCACCGCACTGGTTATGTAGTTGAAGTTGTCGATCGTCTTCGCCACCGCCGCCACGGTCACTCCGAATCCCGCGAATCCGAACCCGGTGACAAAGCCGATGAAGGGCACCAGCAGCATCCCTACGTTCGGTTCCAGCCCGAAGGCGATCCCCACCAGCAGTGGCGCCATCCCGTATACGCCGGCCCTGATCGAGATCCACAACATCTCCGCGGTGACCAGCTCCTCGACGTCCACCGGTGCGGCCAGGACAGCGTCGTAGGTGCGCTGGAACTGCCAGCGGATGAACGTGTTGAACATGCCGGGGAAGGCGGAGGAGAACAGCACGGCGGTGGCCACGACGCCGGTTGCCACGTACTGCTCGTACTTCAGGCCCGCTATGTGGGGCAGAAGCGAGCCGAAGCCGAGCCCGAACGCGAGCAGGTAGATCGTTGGCTGCACGATCGAGGAGAACGTGGTCGCCTTCCAGTAGCGCCCGAAGATTGCGACGTCGCGGCTCATTACGCCGGCGAGTGCCGCCGGTTCGAGTCTGCGGATGCGTCGCGGCCCGCGCTTGGTCACCTCGGCCTGTGGGAGTGCGCTCAAAACGCGATGCCCCCCGCGCGCGCGGGGGGACGCCCCTTTTCGCAATACATAATCCCGCTCGCGCTGCTTCCATTTTCAGCGATGGCCCCCGCGCGCGCGGGGGGCATCGCCGTAAAACGACGATGCACACAGCCCCTCATTCGATCTCCTCACCGGTCAGCGCCACGAACGCGTCCTCCAGGTTTGCGGGACGGCGCACTCCCTCTGGGGCCGCCCCGTCTAGCGTCTCGGCGTGCATGATCGCCACCGCCGGGCCGCTGCGTCTGCTTGACCAGCCGTTGCTCGACGCCAGAGCACTTACCTGCGCCAAGTGCTCCGGCGGGCCGTACACCTCCACGACCTGCTCGCCGGCGTACTCCCTCACAAGCGAGGCTGGTGTTCCCTGCGCGACGATCTTGCCGTGGTCCATCACGGCCACTGTGTCCGCTAGGCGCTCTGCCTCCTCGATGTAGTGCGTGCTCATCAGTACTGTCACGCCGCTTGAGCGCAGGCCGTCGATCAATGACCACAGCTCCTGGCGCACCTGTGGGTCCAGCCCTACCGTGGGCTCGTCGAGCAGCACTAGGCGCGGCTGGTGGATCAAGCCCCTGGCAACCAGCAGCCGTCGGCGCATGCCGCCTGAGAGGTCGCGCACGATTGTATCCGCTCGCGGCACGAGGTTTGCGATCTCAAGCGCCCGCTGCACCGCCGCGGGTCGCTCGCCTCGCGGCACGCGGTACAGGCGCGCGTACACCGTCAGGATCTGCCGGCAGGTGAGCTCGACGTCGAGGTTGTCAAGCTGCGGCACGACTCCCATCTCAAGGCGCGACTGCTTTGATTCGCGTGGCAGCTGATAGCCGAGCACCGACAGCTCGCCCTCGTCGGCCAGAGTCTGGGCTGTGAGCATCCGCATCGTTGTCGACTTGCCAGCGCCGTTGGGGCCGAGCAGGCCGAAGCAGATGCCTGGTGAGACCTCGAGATCGAGGCCGTTGACGGCCACAATCTCGCCGTAGCGCTTGACCACGCCGCGCAGCGAGATCGCCGGGCCGCCCCTGTGTGTGGGCCTCTCAAAGCCATCTCCCTCCTGCAGGTCCACCATATCTCGACACTCTAGGGGGAGCCGCCGATATCGATCGGTAAGGGTGCTTACGACCCCGCCGTCCGAAGCAGCAAGCCGTGTCCTGCCGAGCAAACTGACCTGCTGTCAGACGATGCTGATGGTCTGAGACTGGCCCAGTGCGGCCCCGCTCGCATCTAGTGCCTGCACGGCGAAGAAAGGGCCGGCCGAGGTGCTGTTCAGGGCGCTCTCGAAGCCGCGCGCGGTCGTGTTGGACACGAGGGTCAGCGCCCCAGGCCGCGCACCAGCCAGCAGTTGCCATGTTTGAACGTCTGTCGCCCCGTTCCAGCTGGCATAAGCGGTCATCCCCGCACGGCCCTGGCGGCTGACAGCGATCGCCGGAGCTTCCGCCGGCACGGCGCTCCACGGCAGACGGAAAGCCCGGTAGGACTGATATTTCTCGCCGAGTACTGCGTCGAACACTAGCCGGCCGGAGCGCTCGAATTCCGAGACACGCGGCACTTCGCCCCAGCCGATGAAGACGTTGCCGCTGTCGAGCAGCTGCATGTTGCCCTGGCTGCCGGTCAAGATCTTCGGATGGGTGTACTGGCGCAGCAGCGTTGCCGTCATCGCCTGCTCGTCGACGTCGAGGATCAACCCGCGCGAGAGTTTCTCGACCGCCGGGGTGGCGCCGTTGTCGAAGATCGTCAGCGTTCCGTCCGGTTGGCGGCGTGCATCGTGCTGCCAGGCGAAGTTGCTGCCCGGGGTCATCTCGAAGTCGCTGTGCTTGCCGCCCAGACGCCACAGGATCGCGCCTTTGCGGTCGAGCTTGTAAACGGTGTGGGTGCTGCGCGAGGAGACGAGCAGGTTGCCGTCGCCGTCGAGGTCGACAGAGTTGATGTGAAAGAAGTCCCAGTTCTCAGCTTCGACCGGCGCGTAGGACTCCTCCAGCGGTATGCGATCGAGGCTGTGCCACTCAAGCAACACCCTGCCGCTGGCCAGGTCTATCTCCTGGAAGATCGCATCTTGGATCGTCCCTTTGCGGGGGCCGCCGACCGATGTCAGGTTGGCGGGCGTGATCACATAGCTCGTCAGCAGCGCGGTATTGCGCGGGGTGATCACGAACTCGTGCAGGTCGCCGTGCAGGCCGCGTGCTGCCTGCACGCGGCGGACCGTGCGGTAGGCGGAGTCCGCGATTACATATTCGCCGACGCCGTGGCCGTATTCGATCGCTCCCTCCCACCAAGTGAGCACCGGCTCGCCGCGGTAGCTCTGCACGCGGAAGTTGGCCGTGACCTTGTCTTCCAGCGGGTTCTCCCAGATCGGCTGGCCGCCGGCGTCGACGATCACCGCGCCCACCTGGCCGACTGGGACGTTGTAGGGCGCGATGAAGATCGGGTCGCTTGAGGCTCCCTGCTCGTTGCGGGTGACCGTCAGAGAAGGGATGCGCAAGTCCGGTCGTGTATGCCACGTAGGGGACTTGGGTGGTCCCTGGTTGGGCGTCAAGGCACTGGCGACGATCTCGCCTAGCACCCCGCTCAAGCTCAGCCCAAGCGCTCCGACTCCGGCGGAGCGCAGCAACTGGCGGCGCGTGATCGTGCGGCTCATCTGTACTCAGGAAAGCGCATCGAGGAAAAGCTCACCTGAGGACTGTCTCAAGCCAACCTCAACGGCAGCGAAGAACCGGCCGAGACGGAGTACCGGCGGACGTGCTCGTCATACACTCTCGGGATGGGCTCGACGCGCATCGATGGGGCCGCGCCGGCTGGAGCGGATTTCGCGGACGCCACTGAGGACGGCGTACTTGCCGAGGTGATCCGCACGGTAGCGCTCACGAAGGTCTACGAGGGCGCTGACTTCGCCGCCGTGGACGGCCTCGACTTGACGGTGCAGGCGGGTGAGATCTTCGGCCTGCTCGGGCCTAACGGGGCGGGCAAGACAACGACTGCCGGCATGCTCACGACCCGCGTCGTCCCGACTTCCGGGCAAGCTTGGATCGGTGAGGTTGACGTGATCTCAAGTCCGGCGCTCGCCAAGCAGCTGATCGGGATGGTCTCCCAGCAGAACACGCTCGACCGCCAGCTGACTGTGTGGGAGAACCTTTACTTCCACGGTCGCCTGTTTGGCATCAGTGCAGCCGACTCGACACGCATCGCGGACGAGCTGCTCGAGCAGTTCCAGCTCTCCAAGTGGGCCAAGGCTTCGGTGTTCGCGCTCTCCGGAGGCATGGCTCAGCGCCTGATGGTGGCGCGCGCGATCTTCCATCGCCCGGCCGTGCTGTTCCTGGACGAGCCGACCGCCGGCCTCGATCCGCAGAGCCGTCTGGCGCTGTGGGAGATCCTTGGCGAGCTCAACCGCGCGGGGCAGACGATCCTGCTTACGACCCACTACATGGAGGAGGCCGACCAGCTGTGTGGGCGCGTGGCGATCATGGACCACGGCAAGATCCTCGCGCTCGATACGCCTGCGAACCTGAAGCAGTCGGTCGACGCCGACACGATCGTCACGGTCAAGGCTGGTGGCGACATGGACGTGCTCGCCGCTGCCCTGTCCAGTGGGATCGAGGGTGCCACTCGCACGCGTGTGGTCGAGGGCGGCGTGGAGCTGCATGTGCAAGGAGCCACGCGGCTGGTCCCGAGCGTGGTCGACGTGGCCGAGCGCGGTGGCTTCGAGGTGGCCGACCTGTCGGTCGCCGAACCCAGCCTTGAGACCGTATTCATCAACCTGACCGGCAAGGAGCTACGCGACTGATGCTGAGGTCCAGTCTTCGCCAGTCCGCCTGCGCTCCCCCGGCGGTTTGCGCTCGACGAGCCGTTGGCACGCGTCGCGCCGCTCGCCTACGCCTGGGATCGCCCGACTGATGGCTACTCCTGTCACTACTCCTGCCGAGTCGATCGGCCGGCCCACCGGCCACGCGCCGATCACGCTGAAGCCGACACGCTCCACGATGGCGGCGAGCCGCACCGCGCTGGGTGCGCTGATCCTGCGCGACCTGGTCGTGTTGCGCAAGAACTTCGGCGAATTCGTCGTGCGCACGATCATCCAGCCGTTCCTACTCGTGTTCGTGTTCCTGTATGTGTTTCCCTCGATCGGCCAGGGCGTCGGCGGGGGCGGGGGAAAGGTGGCCGAGTCGGCCTTCGCGACGGTGCTCGTGCCTGGCGTGGTTGCGATCTCGATCATGTTCCAAGGGATCCAGGCGGTGGCGCTACAGCTCTCCGCGGAGTTCGGCTATACACGCGAGATCGAGGATCGAGTGCAGGCGCCGTGCCCGATCTGGCTGGTGGCCGTCTCCAAGGTGCTCTCCGGGGCTGTCCAGGGAGCGCTGGCGGCCGTGATCGTGTTCCCGATCGCCGCCGTCATTCACGCTCCCGGCGTGCATGCGCACTTGACCGTCAACTGGCCGGTGTTGTTGACCTTGATCCCGCTCGCGTGCGTGGCGATGACCTCGCTTGGGCTGTTGCTGGGCACGATCTTCGAGCCGCGCAACATCGGTCTGATGTTCGGCTTTGTCGTGCTGCCGCTGACCTTCCTCGGCGGGACCTACTACCAGTGGACCAAGCTCGCTCCCGTACGGGTCTATGGCATCCACTGGCTTCAGATCATCGTGCTCGTCAATCCGCTCATCTACGTGGCAGAGGGGATGCGCGCCGCGCTCACACCGATCCCACACATGTCACTCTGGGCGGTGTACCCAGTACTTGTGGCCTTCTGTGCAGGCTTCCTCGCGCTTGGACTGCGCAGTTTTCGCAAACGCGTGCTTGTGTAGGGCCGGCCAGGACTGATCCCTACGCCGCGTGGGTCGTCGGGGACTGCGCCGCGGGTCGTCCGGACGCTCGGGCCGACCGTACGAAGGAGTGAGCCCGAGGGACTTAGGCTTGCCCTGGAGTCGTGCTTGTATGGAACCTCCATGAGCCCTATCGAGGTCACCCACTTCACCGATCCAGGTTGCCCCTGGGCATATTCGGCGAGTCCTGCGCTCGCGGTGTTGCACTGGCGCTACGGGACACAGCTGCGCTGGCGCCTGGTGACGATCGGCCTCACTGAGAGCGCCGAGCAGTACACGAGCCGTGGATATACACCGGTGCGGGCCGCCCACGGCTACATGCGCTTTCGCCGTTTCGGCATGCCGTTCGCGACCGCTCCCCGCGCGCGCATCACGGCCACCGCACGGATGTGCCGAACGATCGTGGCAACACGCTTGCTCGATCCCGAGCGCGAATACGCCGTGTTCAGGGCGTTGCAGTTCGCTCAGTTCACGAGCACACTCGTGCTTGACGACGCGCGCGATATCGCGACGGCGCTTGAGCGTGTGCCTGGACTGGAGGTGCAGGCGATTGTAGGCGCGCTTGACGACGACCAAGTCAGCGCCGCATATGAGGCCGATCGAGCGCTCGCGCGTACTGCCGCCGGAGGCCCCACCGAGTTCCAGGGCAAGTCCGCCCAGAGCGATGGCCCCGTGCGCTACACCGCTCCGTCGCTGATCCTGCGCACCGGCGCGCGCACACAGGATCCCAGCGCGGACGAGCGCGTGCTCGAGGCCGGTGGCTTTCAGCCTGTAGAGGCCTATGACGTGCTGATCGCTAATCTCGATCCCACGCTCGAGCGCGAGTCGCCGCCCGAGAGCCCGCTGGATGCGCTCGGGCGCTTTCCTGAAGGGCTCGTGACACAAGAGGTGGCGGCGATCATGACGCGCGGCAACGATGCCCCTGACCGGGTGGGCGCTGAGAGCGCATTGGTCGAGCTGGTGGGGGAGGGCAGTGTGCGCCGAACGGCACTCGGCGATGATGCCCTATGGCTGGCTAGCAGCTGACGTCGGCGCTGTCGCTGATGTCGGACAACGTCCCACGCGGGCGTGGCAATCGACGGCAGAGATGTAGCCTCTCCTGACATGTCCATCACCGTGACACTGCCTGACGGCAAGGCGCTGGAACTTGCCGACGGCGCCACTGGCGCCGACGCCGCCGCGGCGATCGGACCCGGCCTCGCCAAAGCCGCGCTGGCCGTCGAGCTGAATCACCCCGACGAGGAGCCCGGTTCGCCTGGCTCCGACCCGATTTCGTTCCCCAAGGTTCGAGACCTGGCACGTCCCCTGCCAAATGGTGCACGGATCGCGATCCTCACCGCCAAGAGCGGCGATCCCTCGCTTGCTCTAATCCGCCACGACGCTGCACATGTGCTGGCAAGCGCGGTCATGGAGCTGTGGCCCGGCGTGAAGATCTCGATTGGACCGTCGATCGAGAACGGCTTCTACTACGACTTCGACTTCCCCGAGGGCGTCTCCATCTCTGATGAGGACTTCCCCGCGATCGAAGCGAAGATGGCCGAGCACGTGAAGGCGGGGGAGGCGTTCATCCGCGAGGACATCTCGGTGCAAAGCGCACGTGAGCGGTTTGTGCACGAGAGCCAGGACTACAAGGTCGAGCTGATCGACGATCTCGTCAAGGGCGCACCTGCCGAGCAGCCGCTTGAGAGCGTCTCGCTCTACACGAACGGGCCGTTCACAGACCTGTGCCGCGGCCCGCACGCGCCCAGCACCAGGACCGTCGGCGCCTTCAAGCTGCAGTCGGTCGCCGGCGCCTACTGGCGTGGCGACTCGAAACGCAAGATGCTGACCCGCATCTACGGCACCGCTTTTCACACGGGCGCCCAGTTGAACGAGTACCTCGAGCGCCTGGATAAGGCGGCACAGAGCGACCATCGCAAGTTGGGGCGCGAGCTTGGCCTGTTTCACTTCTCCGATGTCTCTCCCGGCGCGGCCTTCTGGTTGCCGGCTGGCACGAACATTTTCAACACACTCGTCTCGCTTTCGCGCGAGATGGGCTCAGAGCGCGGCTACAGCGAGGTCAAGACTCCGCTGATCTATGACGCTGAGCTGTGGAAGATCTCCGGGCATTGGGGCAAGTACAAGGAGAACATGTTCACCGTGCAGGTGGAGGAGCGCGAGATGGGCGTTCAAGCCGATGAACTGCCCCGGGCATGCCCATCTGTTCAACAGCAGTAGGCACTCCTACCGCGACCTGCCTGTGCGCTACTCAGAGCCTGGTCTGCTGCACCGCAACGAGGCCTCGGGCGTGCTGCACGGATTGTTGCGCGTCCGGCACTTCGCACAGGACGACGCCCACATCTTCTGCAGCGAGGAGCAGATCCAAGAGGAGGTCGCCGGCTGTCTCGAGTTCGCCTTCGCTACTTATCATCTGTTCGACTTCGACGTGCGCCTGGAGCTCTCGACGCGCCCCGAGCAGCGCGTCGGCTCAGACGAGCTGTGGGATCGCGCTGAGGAAGCTTTGACGAACGCATTGGACTCGCAAGGCCTCAGCTACGAGTTGAACCCCGGCGATGGCGCCTTCTATGGACCGAAGATCGACATGCACATGACCGACTCGCTCGGGCGCTCCTGGCAGCTTGGCACTGTGCAGCTCGACTACAACATGCCCGAGCGCTTCGGGCTCACCTACACGGGAGCCGACAACGCCGAGCACCAGCCTGTGATGATCCACCGTGCTCTGTTCGGCTCTTACGAGCGCTTCATCGGCATCATGATCGAGCACTACGGCGGAGAGTTCCCGCTGTGGCTCGCGCCGGTCCAGGCGATCGTGTTGCCGATCTCCGAGCGCTTGAACGAGTACGCCGAAAGCGTGCGCGCTCGCTTGCGCGCCGCCGGCGTGCGCGTAGAGCTAGACGATCGTGGTGAGTCGGTGGGACGCAAGATTCGTGAGGCCGAGCTGCGCAAGATCCCGAACATGCTGGTCGTGGGTGACCGCGAGGCCGAGAGCGACAGCGTGTCTCTACGTGAGCATCGCGGCGGCGATCGCGGCAACGTGCCTGTGGGCGAGATGGTCGAGATGCTGCTCGGCGAGACGCGTGCTCGCGGCGAGCAGACGCACGTTGGTTAGGAACAGTCGAATGTCAGGTGAGCAAAAAGTCCTTGTGCACGGCGTCGCGCCCGCTATACTCGGCCGCCTTGAAGCTCGGAATCCATTCACGGCGCAGCGCGTAGTCTCGACTTGACGCGCATCCCCACAAGCTAGTGGCCGTTCCACGCAGGTTCGACCGCCGGCCCCCCGAGCGGGACCTTACGAGGATCAACGATCGCATCCGGGTACCCGAGGTGCGCGTGATCGACGACGAGGGCAACCAGGTCGGGATGATGAAGACACCCGACGCGGTCAAGTTCGCCCAGGAACGCGACCTCGATCTCGTAGAGGTCGCCCCCGAGGCCAAACCGCCCGTGTGCCGGGTGCTCGACTACTCCAAGTACAAGTACGAGCAGGCACAGAAGGTCAAGCAGGCGCGCAAGCACCAGCAGCAGATCACGATCCGCGAGATCAAGTTCCGCCCGAAGATCGCCGAGCACGACTACGACACCAAGAAGCATCACGTCGAACGCTTCCTGCGCCACAAGGACAAGGTCAAGATCACGATCATGTTCCGCGGCCGCGAGGTCACCCATCCCGAGCGTGGCGTGATGATCCTCGACCGCCTGGCTGAGGAGCTGGCGGCGCTCGGCGTCGTCGAGCAGCGTCCGACCCAGGACGGGCGCAACATGACGATGATGCTTGGGCCCTCCAAGGCTGTGCTCGCAGGCAAAGTGGACAGCGATGATGCCGCCCACGAGCACGCTGCCGATGAGCACGCCGTCGATGAGCACGCAGCCAACGAAGACGCTGCCGGCACGCCGTCGAGCAGGGGAGGCTCCGAGCAACGGCGCTGTGAGCTTGCCCGAGGCGCCGGTCCCACAAGAGGATGACGAGGCGCTCGCCGAGGTCTCCTCAGATGGGGCCGCAGCTGAGATTCAGAACGGCGCTTCCGACAGCGTCGCACCGGCCGCTGAGAGCGAGAACGGCGCTTCAGACGGCTCCGTGTCATAATCATCGGCTCGCTATGCCCAAGATGAAGACACACAGCGGCGCGAAGAAGCGCTTCAAGGTAACCGGCTCCGGCAAGGTGCGGGCCAGGCACTCCTACTCGAGCCACATTCTTGAGAAGAAGTCGCCCAAGCGCAAGCGCACGCTCGCCAAACCCGTGATCCTCTCCGATCACGACACGCCACGTGTGAAGCGGCTGCTCGGAGTGGGCAAATGACGCGCGTCAAGCGGTCTGTCGCCGCACGCAAGAAGCGCAAGGCGACGCTTGAGCTGACGAAGGGCTTCCGCGGCGAGGCGCACTCCAACTACAGACGCGCCAAGGAGGCGCTGATGAAGGCGGACGCCTACGCTTACCGCGACAGGCGCAACCGCAAGCGCGACTTCCGCAGGCTGTGGATCACGCGCATCAACGCCGCCGCACGTCAGAACGGGATGAGTTACTCCCAGTTCATGCACGGTCTCTCGCTCGCCGGCATCGAGCTGGACCGCAAGGTGCTGGCCGACATCGCCGTGCGCGACGCCGACACATTCCGACGTTTTGCCGAGACCGCCCGCGAGGCGTCGGCTGCCTGATCCCGGCCACCGACACTGTGTACCTCTCGGGCGCTGCTCCTTCGGGACTGGCGCTTTTTTTATGCCTGAGGGGGCCGGTCTCGAGAATCGTCCCAAGCAACGACCACAATCTGACCTCAAACACCACATACGAGAATCAAGCGCATACGAGAACCGCCGTCGGATAGGCGGAAGCCATGAGCAGATGACGACCATCACTTCCCCCCACAACCCCCGTCTGAAGGAACTACGCAAGCTCCAGCGTCGTCGCGAGCGCGAGCGCAGTCGGCGCTTCCTTGCCGAGGGCGAGGACCTGGTCGATGCTGCGATAGCGGCTGGCAGGCCCGCGTTCGCCGGCTATCGACTTGCCGGCACCGCGATCGGCGGCAGCGACTTCGAGGATGTCGAGGAGGGCGTGATGGCCGGCCTCTCGACGCTCGGCTCAGGGACACGTGCAATCGGTGTCTATGAGCAGCGCTTCGCAAAGCCTGTGGGTCCACTGTGCGTGTACCTACACGGTGTCGGCGATCCCGGCAATGTCGGCGCCGTGCTGCGCAGCGCACTTGCCTTCGGCGCATCATGTGTCGCACTTGGGCCAGGCTGCGCAGATCCACACTCGCCCAAGGCGGTGCGGGCGAGCATGGGGGCCATCTTCGCGGTTGGGCTTGCGCGTGTCAGCGATGTGGACGAGCTGCCTGGCACACGGGTCGCGCTTGTGGCGGGTGCGGGCGAGCCGATCTGGACCGTGCGGGGCAGTGCCGGTGGCGGTGGTCTCCAGGGCGCGCAAGGCGGCGCTCCGAGCAAGCGCGATCAGAGCGCGCAAGACACTCTCGCAAACGCAATGCCCCCCGCGCGCGCGGGGGGCATGCCGTCTGGCGAGCAACAACCGGCCTCGCTCACACTGCTGGTCGGTGCTGAGCGTGAGGGATTGCCCGACGATGTCGTTGGGGCCTGCGAGCGCATCGCTCACATCCCGATCTCGTCGGAGTCGCTGAACGCCGCGATGGCGGCGACTGTGGCTCTCTACGAGATGACACGGGGTGGGCGGGACAACGACGATAGGGTCCCGAGCTCATGATCGAGCGGATCGAAGCGCTGAGCGCGCAAGCGCAACAGGAGATCGAGGCGGCCTCCAGCAGCGAGGCCGTCGAGCAGTTGCGCGTGCGCTATCTCGGACGCAAGGCTGAGCTGCCACAGATGCTGCGCGGTGTCGCGGCGCTGGAGCCCGAGCAGCGTGGGCTGGTCGGCAAAGCCGCAAACGTTGCTCGGCGTACGCTTGAGCAGTTGATCGAGCAGCGTGCGGCGTTGCTCGACGCGAACGAGCTCGACCTGCGCTTGGCGGCGGACACGCTCGACGTCACCCTGCCCGGCACTCCGCCGCAGCCTGTCGGCCGGCTGCACGTGCTGACCGCGACGATGCGCGAACTGGAAGACATCTTTCTTGGGCTTGGTTTCACAGTGCTGGAGGGGCAGGAGGTCGAGACCGTCCACTACAACTTCGACGCGCTCAACCACTCGCCCGACGCATCCGGCGCGTGCCAAGACCGACACCTTTTACATACGCCGCTCCGGAGCTCAGACAGCACCGGGTGCCTCAGCGGAGGACGGACGGCTTGGTGCGCCGGAGGATCTTGTCCTGCGCACGCACACCTCCCCGATGCAGATCCGTGCGATGGAGGCGCATCCGCCGCCGCTATATGTCGTCATTCCGGGGCGCGTGTATCGCCCTGACAGCGACGCGACCCACACGCCCCAGTTTCATCAGGTCGAGGGCCTTGCCGTCGACGAGGACATTACGCTTGCCGACCTGAAGGGCACACTGCTCGCGTTTGCTCAGGCCGTGTTCGGTGATACCCCTGAGGGCACAAGCGAGCGCGACGTGCGCCTGCGGCCCCACTTCTTTCCCTTCACCGAGCCGAGCGTCGAGGTTGACGTGTCCTGTTTTCATTGCTCAGGCAAAGGCTTTATGGGCGATGGCTCACGCTGTCCGCTGTGTAAGGGCGAGGGCTGGCTGGAGGTGCTCGGCGCGGGCGAGGTCGATCCCAACGTGTACTCGTACGTGCCCACCACAGAGGCCAATGCCCCTGGCTATGACCCCGAGAAGGTCCAAGGCTATGCGTGGGGGATGGGGGTCGAGCGGATCGCGATGCTCAAGCACGGGATCCCGGACCTGCGCCTCTATTACGAAAACGACTTGCGTTTCCTGGAGCAGTTCGGATGATGGTCGCGAATCGCCTGTCCCAAGTCACATGCATCATGCAACCGGATGGTTGCATGACGGGTTTTTCCTGGCACTGCCTACCGGAGTACCACGATCCGCGGATCGCGAGCGCTTCCCGCCTCATTCCGACGTGCATCCGGGAGGTTGCCTGACATGCGCGTTCCGCTGAACTGGTTGTATGAATATTGCGATCCGGTCCTGGAGACGGCCGCGATCGAGGAGCGCCTGACGATGACTGGCACGAAGGTTGAGACGATTCTCCACCACGGGGTGTCTTCGGTCGAGAACTTCGTCGTTGGTCGCGTGCTCACGGCTGAGCCTCACCCGGACGCAGACCGGCTGAAAGTGTGCACGGTCGATGTGGGGGCGGACGAGCTGGCCGGGATCGTCTGCGGAGCGCCGAACGTCGCTGCTGGGCAGACCGTTGCGGTGGCTCTGCCAGGGGCGCGTATGCCCGACGGGACCAAGATCAAGGCTGCCAAGCTGCGCGGCGTGCCGTCCAATGGCATGATCCTCGCCGCCGACGAGCTCCAGATCGACAACGACCACAGCGGCATCATGGTGCTCGACGAGCTGATCCTTGACGCGGAGCTGGCTCCCGGTACACCGTTGGCTGACGTGCTCGCCATCTCTACCGATGTACTGGAGCTTGAGATCACTCCGAACCGGCCTGATTGTTTCGGGGTGTACGGGGTTGCGCGGGAGCTGCACGCCGCGACAGGTGCGTTGCTCGCGCCGGAGCCGTGGAGTGAGGACCCCGGCAGCGAGGGTCCGCTGCTCGAAAACGACGATGCCCCCCGCGCGCGGGGGGGAGGGCACTTTCGAAGTGACCGTCGAGTGCCCCGACCTCTGTCCCCGCTTCACCGCGCGCGTGTTCGAGGGCGTCACGATCGGGCCTTCGCCGCCGTGGCTGAAGGCACGTCTGTCTGCTGCCGGTCAGCGTCCGATCAACAATGTGGTGGACATCACCAACTATGTGATGCTGCTGTGCGCGCAGCCGCTGCACGCTTTCGACCTCGACCGCGTCGCCGGCGCCAAGCTGACGGTCAGGCGCGCCCACGAGGGCGAGCAGGTGACGACGCTCGACGGGCAAGCGCGCACGCTCGACGGCGAGATGGTCGTGATCGAGGATGCCGAGGGGCCGACTTCGATCGCCGGCATCATGGGCGGTGAGCGCTCGGAGGTCCAGACGGAGACAAAACGCGTGCTGATGGAGGTCGCCAACTGGAGTGGACCCAACATCCACCGCACCTCCTGGGCATTGGGCCTTCGCAGCGAGGCGTCTTCGCGTTTCGAGAAGGGGCTTGCGCCCGAGCAGTGCATGTACGCGCAGGCGCTCGCCACCCGCCTGATGGTCGAGCTGTGTGGTGCGCGTGTGCTCCCGGGAACGATCGACACCGCGCCGGAGGGCGCGCCGCCACAGACGATCCGTTTGCGCGAGCAGCGTGTACAGGCGATTCTGGGGATGCCGGTAGCGCGCACGCGTCAAGCCGAGATCCTGCGCGCACTGGATTTCCAAGTGACGGAGGTGGACGGGACCGGATTGGACGTGACGGTGCCCCCTATGCGCCGCGAGGATGTGACCCGCGAGGCAGACCTGATCGAGGAGGTCACCCGCATCCATGGCCTGGATGCGCTGCCGGCGACATTGCCGGCACGCCGCGGCGCATATGGCCGCCTCTCGACTGCTCAACAGTTGCGTCGCCGTGCGGCCGACGCGCTTGTGGGGCGTGGCCTGTACGAGGCGGTCGGCTGGACGTTTACCGCACCCACACTTCACGACCGCCTGCGGCTGCCCGAGGACGACCCGCGCCGGTGTGCGCCCGTCGTCGAAAATCCTCTGTCGGACGATCAGTCGCTGTTGCGCACCACCCTGCTCGGCTCGCTGCTCGATGTGGCTGCTCACAACTGCGCACGCGGGATGGTCGACTTTGGGCTATTCGAGATTGGAACGTTGTTCGTGCTGGATGGCGACACGCTGGTCGTGCACACCAGCGTTGGCGCCGCTGAGGATGGTGGCACGTGGGCCCAAACGACGACGGCGGGCGCCGAACGGGGTACCGGTTCGCCGGGTGCCGGTAGCAAGACTGGGGTGCGCGAGCACCAGTCGCTTGCTGTGCTGCTCGCCGGGAAGGTCTCGCCCGCCACGTGGGGTGCTCCCGATCCTCCTCGCGCGGACGTGTTCGCGGTCAAGGGCGTGCTCGAAGCGCTCGGGGCGGCGCTGCGGTTGCAGCTCGAGTGCCGTCCAGGCGCGCAGCCGTTCCTGCACCCGGGTCGCTCTGCCACCGTGCTGTGTGATGGTCAAGAGTTGGGCTGGCTGGGCGAGCTGCACCCGCTCATCGCGCGCGAGTGGGGGATCGAGGGCGCGGCGGTGATGGAGCTGCAGCTCGATCTGTTGCTTGACAGCGCCGAGGCGCAAAGCGCCTATCGCGACGTGATCTCCTATCCGGCGCTGCGCCAAGACCTGGCTGTCGTGCTCGCCGAGGATGTAGCGGCCGCCAAGGTGCTCGATGCGGTGCGCGAAGCGGCCGGTGCGCTGCTCGACGAGGTGGGCGTGTTTGACGTCTACAGCGGCCCGCAGGTGGGGGAGGGTCGGCGCTCGCTTGCCTTGTCGCTTGCCTTCAGGGCACCTGATCGCACGCTCACCGACGAGGATGTGGCACCCGTGCGCGAGCGGGTCATCGCCGCACTGGCAGCGCTCGGAGGTGAGCTGCGTGCCTGAGCTCGCGGCGCTCGTCTCAAATGCCCATGCCTGCTTGGTTGAGCCGGCCGCGACGGGTTCGGTTGGCGGTTCCTGGGTGCTTGCTGGGGGTGAGCTTCGTGCCTAAGGCGCTCGTCGCCGGCGCGACCGGCTTTGCGGGGGCTCTGGCAGCGCACTTGCTGTGGCGCCATCCCCAGTTCGATCTACAGACCGTCACGGCGCGTGCCGACGCCGGGCAGCGCTTGGACCGGCTCTATCCGCGCTATCGCGTGCCGCTTGAGCTGCAGGAGCTCGATCTCGACCGTCATGCCGACGTGGACGCGGCAATCGTCGCCTACCCGCACGCGGCCTCGGCGCCGGTCGTCGCCGCATTGCGCGAGCGTGGCGTGCGCGTCGTCGACCTCAGCGCGGACTTTCGCCTTTCAGAGCTCTCGACCTACGAACAGTGGTATGGCCCGCATCCACACCCGGAGCTGCTCGAAGACGCCTCCTACGGTCTGCCGGAGCTTCACCGCGAGGCGATTGCCGCCGCGGATCTCGTGGCGACCCCGGGTTGCTACCCGACGGCATCACTGCTCGGCCTTGCCCCGCTCGCTCGCGCCGGGCTGATCGCCGACCTGGTGATCGATGCCAAGCAGGGCCTCTCCGGCGCGGGCCGCTCCGCCACCTGGCAGACGCACTTCTCAAACAGCGGCGAGAACATCCTCCCCTACAACATCGTCCACCATCGCCACACGCCGGAGATCGAGCAACAACTGGACGATCTCGATCCCACCCATCCCGGCTTGCGGGTGCAGTTCACTCCGCATCTGGTGCCGCTGGACCAGGGTGAGCTTGTCAACTGCTACGTGACACCCACGCGTCCGATCGAGCAGGACGAGCTGGACGTGATGTATGAGGACGCCTACGCGGGCGAGCCATTCGTCGAGCTGGCGCCGGAGCCGGCCGAGGTGCGCGACGTGCGTGAAACGAACATCTGTCGCCTGCACGTCGCGGCCAGCCGGCACACGGGCAAGATCGTCGTGCTTTCAGCGATCGACAACCTGTGGAAGGGCACTTCCTCGCAGGCGGTGCAGAACCTCAATCTGATGTTTGGATTTCCTGAAGCCGAAGGTTTGCTGTGACGGTACTCGGCGAAAGCTGTCGCCGTGAAAAGGGTGTCGTGCGCCTTGGCAAGGACTGCGCCCGGAATGGACAGGCACGGGGATGAGCGCCGGCAAAGACGTGTGGGGCGATCGGGCCGCCGCGGGCCCGCCGCAGCCGTTCTTTCACTCGCGCTGGGTGGACGCCCCGGCGTACGTCGGCGAACTCGGCCCCGAGGCCGGTCTGCCCGCCGGCTTTCGCGCCGCCGGTGTCGCCTGCGGGATCAAGCCGTCTGGCAACCCCGACGTCGCGTTGCTTGTTTGCGACTCCCCGAGCCCGGTCAGCGCCGCCCGCTTTGTCGACACCGGCACGCCCGCCGCGCCGGTCTTGCTCTCTCAGGAGCGTTGCAAGCTCTCTGCATTGCGCGTGATCCTTGCCAACTCCGGTTGCGCCAACGCAGCCACCGGCCGCCGTGGTTTGGAAGACGCCGCCAAGACCCAGGGTGCGGCGGCGATGGCGGTCGGGGCGCAACCCGAGGAGGTCCTGCTCGGATCGACCGGCGGCATCTCCCAGTACCTCCCGGTCGAGAACATGCTGCGCGGCATCCGCGAGGCCCAGGCCGCTCTGCGTCGCGAGGGCGACACGGACTTCCAGCAGGCGATTCAAACGACCGACGCTTTCGAGAAGCGCGCCAACCTGCAGGTCGAGTTGCCCTCAGGTGTCGTGCGGCTCTCGGCACAGTGCAAGGGCGCGGGCATGATCAGCCCGCGCTTTGCCACGATGTTCTGCTTCTTGGAGACCGACGCCGAGCTTGAGCCGGAGACGGCAGAGCTGCTGCTGTCGGTGTGCCTCAAGCGCTCGTTCGACCGCTGCACGGTTGACGGCCAGCTCTCGACAAACGACACTGCGGTGCTGATCGCCTCGGGTGAGAGCGGCGTGAGGATCGTCCCTGAGAGCGAGGACGAGCTGCGCTTCGGCGAGGCGCTGGACGCGCTCATGCGCCAGCTCGCGATTCTGATGGTGGCAGACGGCGAGGGCGCCGGCAGGATCGGGCGCTTGGTCGTCTACGGCGGCGACCAGGCCACGGTCGAGCTCGCGGCGCGCGCGGTCGCCAACTCGCCGCTGGTGAAGACGGCGCTACACGGCGCCGACCCCAACTGGGGCCGGATCGTCCAAGCAGTCGGCGGTGCGCTTGGTGCGGGTGTCGCGCCGCTGTCGATGGACATCGCCTTGCAGGGCACGCAGGTCTGCTCGGCAAGCGTCGCCGTTCCATACGACGAGCCTGAGCTGACCAAGGCGCTCGAGGGCAAGGAAATCGACTACGAGATCACACTCCCAGGCGACGGCGCCGAGACCGAGATCTTCTTCTCCGACCTCTCGCACGAGTACGTGACCATCAACGCCGACTACACGACCTGAGGGGACCACATGCGCGACGTAGCCACGCTTCTGGAGGCGCTCCCCTACATCCGGGAGTTCCATGGCAAGACGGTAGTCATCAAGTACGGCGGTGCGGCCATGGAGGACGCTGCGTTGCGCGAGGAGTTTGCGCGCGACGTCGTCTTGCTCAAGTACGTCGGCCTCAACCCGATCGTCGTGCACGGGGGCGGCCCGGACATCACCTCATATATGGAGCGTCTCGGCTTGCCGGTGCAGTTCGTGGGCGGCCTACGCGTGTCTGACCCGGCCACGGTCGAGGTCGCCAAGATGGTGCTCGTCGGCAAGGTCAACAAGGAAATCGTCCTGCGCCTCGGCCGCCACGGTCAGCCCGCGGTCGGCCTGTGCGGCGACGACGGCTCGCTGTTTCGCATCGCCCGCCGCACGGCTCCGGACGGTCAGGACATCGGCTTCGTCGGTCAGGTCGAGCGCGTCAACGTCGACGTGCTCCACCACGTCGCGCTCGACTACATCCCGGTGATCGCCTCGGTCGGCTCCGATCGCGAGGGCAATTCCTACAACGTCAACGCGGACGAGGCGGCGGGCGCTGTCGCGGGTGCGCTCGGCGCCTACAAGGTCGTTTTCTTGACCGACGTGGCCGGCTGGCTGGCCGATCCGCAGGACCCGGCCAGCCTGATCGGCCAAGCCAGTGCCGGTGAGGTCGACGCACAACTGGACAGTCTGCAGGGCGGCATGCGCCCGAAGTTGGCCGCCTGCGTAGATGCGATCAACGGTGGTGTCAATTCAGCTCACATCATCGACGGACGGATTCCCCATTCGCTGCTGCTGGAGCTTTTCACCGACGCTGGGATCGGCACCAAGATCGAGGCCGCCGCATGAGCCTGGCCGAGCTGCAAGAGTTGGAGCGAGGATCGGTGATCCCCTCCTATGCGCGCCTCCCGGTGGAGTTTGTGCGTGGTGAGGGCACACGGCTATGGGACGCGGAGGGCAACGAGTACCTCGACTTCCTGTGCGGCATTTCGGTCACCTCGCTCGGACATTGCCATCCACGGGTCGTGGAGGCAGTGCGCGATCAGGTGGGCCGGTTGATGCACGTGAGCAATCTGTTCTACACCGAGCCGGCAATGCGATTGGCAGCACGGCTCTCAGAGTCTAGTTTGGGCGGGAAGGTCTACTTCTGCAACTCAGGCGCCGAGGCCAATGAGGCGGCCATCAAGCTCGCGCGCAAGGCAAAGCCAGGCGGTGACATCGTCGTCGTCTACGGTGCGTTTCACGGCCGCACATACGGCGCGCTATCAGCTACCCCACAGGAGTCCAAGCAGGCTCCCTTTGCGCCGCTCGTCCCTGGCTTCAAGGCGATCGCCCCTGAGCCTGCCGTGCTGGAGGCTCTAGTGGATGAGCGCACAGCTGCCGTCTTGCTGGAGCCGATTCAAGGAGAGAGCGGCATCAACGTGCTGCCGGACGAGTTCCTGCGCATGGCGCGCAAGATGTGCGACAAGCACGGCGCGATGCTCGTATTCGACGAAATCCAGTGCGGGATGGGTCGCACTGGGACGGTTTGGGCCTACGAGCAGACGGGCATCGTTCCAGACGCGATAACAAGCGCGAAGGCGCTCGGGGGCGGCCTGCCGATCGGTGCTCTCGTCACTGTCCCGGCCTTCGGTGAGATCCTGCAGCCCGGCGATCACGGATCCACCTTTGCCGGAGGCCCGGTCGTGGCCGTGGCTGCTCTGGCGGCGCTCGAGGAGACATGTTCGGAGGACTTGCTCAACGGCGTGCGGCAGCGTGGTGCGTCTCTGGCAGATGGCCTGGCCCGTTTGCCCCATGTAATCGCGGTGCGAGGCCGCGGTTTGATGCTTGCCTGCGAGCTCGATGTATCTGCTCCGGCTGTGATGCGTCGTGCGCTCCTCGACGAACGCCTGATCGTGAATGCGACTGGGCCTGCGACGCTACGGCTGTTGCCGCCACTCACGGTCTCCGACGAGGAGATCGAAGACGCTCTTGCACGCCTCGCTGGTTCGCTCACAACTTCCGGGGGCTGACAGTGCGGCGTTGGCTGGCGGATGGACTCGAGCTGGACGACGACCCCAAACGGGTTGACATCGATGCAGTGCATGCATTCATCAGCCAGGAGTCATATTGGGGGAAGGGTCGCGCGCGGGAGCGTGTAGCTCGCGCGATCAACGGCTCAACTCGCGTCGTCGGTATCTATCGTGGATCCGATCAGGTTGGTTTCGCGCGTGCGGTCACTGATGGTGCCGTGGTTGCGTACCTTGCGGATGTGTACGTGCTGGAGCCCTATCGGGGCAGGGGTCTAGGGCTAGAGCTCATACGGGAGATCGTTGACGGTAATACGCAGGACGACGTTCGCTGGATGCTGCACACAGCAGATGCTGCAGAGCTATATCGGAAGCTCGGCTTCCGTCCGCAAGCGCCGCCGTATCCACTTATGGAACGCCCGCCCGTCGCGGGCACCCGCTAGCCTACCCGCGCGTGACCGACTCACCGAGCAGCCTTCCCGCACCAACTGCCTCCTACGAGGCGCGTCCCGAGGACGTCCACCGCGTGTTGCTGCTCTACTCCGGTGGCCTCGACACGAGCGTGATGCTCAAGTGGATCCAGGACTCCTACGAAGCCGAGGTGGTCTGCCTGACGGTCAACCTGGGTCAGCCGGGCGAGGACTACGAGGTGATCTCCGAGAAGGCGCTGCGTCTGGGCGCTTTGGAGTGCCACGTCGTAGATGCCCGCGAGGAGTTCGCGCGTGAGTACGTCGCGCCGGCGATCAAGGCCAACGCGCTCTACGGGGGCGGCTACCCGCTGTTCACGGCGCTCGGACGCCCGCTGATCGCCAAGCTCGCGGTCGACTACGCCCGCCGCTCGGGCTGCGACACAATCGCCCACGGCTGCACGGGCAAGGGCAACGACCAGGTGCGAATCGAGGCCACGGTAGCCACGCTGGCCCCTGAGCTGAAGACGATCGCGCCGGTGCGCTCCTGGCAGATGGGCCGCGAGGAGGAGATCGCCTACGCGCGCGAGCACGGCATCCCGGTCAAGGGGGGTACAGAGGTGGCCCCGTACTCGATCGACGACAACTTGTGGGGTCGCTCCTCGGAGGGGCGTTGGATCGAGGAGCTCGACCACGCCCCGGAGGACGATGTCTTCCAGCTCGTAACGCGCCCAGAGCTGGCCCCAGAGGAGGCGGAGATCGTCGAGGTGGAGTTTGAGCACGGCGTGCCGGTTGGCTTGAACGGGGAGCGTTTGCAGCTGGTGGACCTGCTCGAACGCGCCGCCGAGATCGCGGCCCGTCACGGTGTCGGCATCGTCGATCACATTGAGGACCGCATCGTGGGCTTGAAGGTGCGCGACATCTACGAGGCCCCGGCGGCAGCGATCCTGTTGCCCGCCCACCAGGAGCTCGAGAAGCTCGTCTGCACGATCCACCAAAACCAATTCAAGGCGGGTTTGGATCGCCAGTGGGCCTATCTCGTCTACGCGGGCCTGTGGTGGGAGCCATTGCGAGAGGATCTCGACGCCTACATGGACTCGGTCAACGCCCAGGTCAGCGGCACGATCGGTCTGAAGCTGTACAAGGGCCATGCACGCGTTGTCACGCGCTCCTCACCGGGCGCCGTCTATGACGAGGCACTCGCGTCTTTCGGCGAGTCGGGCGGCCTATTCTCGCAGAGCGCCTCGCCAGGCTTCATCGAGCTGTGGTCGCTGCAGTCGCGCATGGCCTGGCGCCTTCGCAACCAGTAGAGCGGGTGGTGTGTATGTCGCAAAACGGCATGCCCCCGCGCGCGCGGGGGCATCGCGTTTCCCGGTAGGTAAAAGAGCCGTCCGGGTCCGTCTCTAGGGTGGTGCCCCAATGATGATCGAGGAGAGCGAAACGCCGGATATGCCTCCGCAGTCCGACGCCACGCCAGACGTGCTCGCCGCGCGACGCGCGCGACGCGCGGAGGCCGTTGACCCGGTCATAGCCCGTCGCGCCGAGGCAGCAGAGGCGGCTGTGCGCAACCTCGAGACCCACCTGGTCGCGCTTGAGCAACGCTTGGAGGAGGTCGGTCGCGAGCGCGAGCGAATCGCCCAGCAGTTGATGGAGCGCGAATCGGAGGTGCGCGGCGCCAAGCAGCGCGAGTACACCGAGCAGCAACTGCGTGTCGAGGCCGAGGAGCGCGGCGAGCGTCTGCAGCGTGAGATGCGCGGCCAGATCCAGGAGCTGAGCAATCGCTTGGAGGAGACCGAACGCGATGTGCGCGAGCTCAGCACCGAGCTCAGCCAGTTGCGCGAGCGCGATGCCCGCCTGACGCCGATCGTGCGTGAGCTGATGGATGTTGCCGCAGGCTTGCGCGCCGGCTTCGAGCGTGAGCTGACAGCCTTGCGCGAGGAGCTCCAGCAGCAGGTCGTGTGGGAGCGCGAGACCTACGTGCGTGAGCTGACAGCGATGGGCGCGCGCATGGAGGACCTGCGCTTTGAGCTCACCCGCACCGCCGACGACCTGCGCGCCCAGCTGAACGAGCCGATCGACCCTGTGCTGCTGCAGCACACAACCGAGCCCGAGTCCGAGCGTGAGGCCGCCCACCGCCGCGAGATGGCCGATGCGCTCGTTGCCGCGGTCGAACGTCTACGCGCTCGCGTCGCCGAGGTCAAGGAGGCAGAGGCCGAGGAGGAGGAGCAGCCCGCAGCGGCGGTCGAGGAGCCATCAGCGTTTGAGCCGGAGGTGCGCGCCGAGCCTGTGGTGGTTGCCGAGCCCGACGTGGTCGCTGAGCCCGAGATGGTCGAGGAGCCGGAGGTAATCGAGCAAGTCGTGGTCGAAGAGCCTGTGGTTGCCGATGAGCCTGAGGCGGTGTCCGAGGCCGTTCTCGTCGAGGAGCCTGCGGTGATCGAGCCTGTTGTCGCCGAGCAGCCAGAGGTAATGGCTCCCGAGGTCAGTGCAGAGCCCGAGGTCATAGAGGACCTGGCGGTTATCGAGCCTGTAGCCGTCGATGAGCCAGTGCTGGTTACGGAGCCTGAGCAAGTCGAGGAGCCTGAGCCTCTCGAGGAGCCCGCCGCAGTCGCCGAGCCTGTGGTCGTCGAGGAGTCTGAGGGGATAGAGGTCCTGCAGGAGCATGAGGTTCTCGATGAGCCCGCGGCGGTCGAGGAGCCCGAGGTCGTCGCCGAGCCCGAGGCGCTCGTAGAGTCTGAGACTGCCGATGAGTCACCTGTCGACGAGCCTGTCGCCGATGAGGAGCCATCCGCCGATCAGCAGCCGCGCGCGCACGGGCTCGCTGCACCGATAGCGCCGGTCGATCGACTGGCGCCTTCTGAGCCGTCGGTGCCAGGGCTCGGCCCCGGCGATGCGATCGCCGCCGGTGCGATCAGCACGGAGCCGATGGCGCTTCAGTCGCGTCTGCTCACGGTGCCTGACAAGCGGATCTCCTGGCTTGCGCCGGCGATCCGCAAACTGGCTGATGAGCGCGACGCCAAGCTGGCTGCGGAACTCGTGATCGAGCTGATACCGGCTCAGCGCGAGGCCGTCGAGGGACCGCTGAACTACGAGATCAAGATTCGCGAGCTCGGCACCTTCTATGTGACACTCGATCCGAGCCAGGCGACCATCTCCAGGGAACCGCGGGGCTCGATCGACTTCTCGCTGGAGGGCCCGGTAGCCGCGTTCAGCGAGCTCGCCGCCGGAGGCGCCACACGCAGGCAGCGCGGTCTTCGCATCCGCAAGGGCCGCCGCAGCGCGCGACGCTTCCTCAAGACGCGCCGCCGTCCGATCGCGCTTGCCGACCTGGCCTCGGTCGGGGTCGATGTCTGGCCAGGGTTGCTGTTGCTGGCAATGGCTGAGGCGGTCGATCCAACGTGGACTAGCGGACGGCGCTTCGAGCTGGCCTTCGACATCCAGGGCACCACAGGGATCGTCATCTACGTGCGCGTCTGTGACGGCGAGCCAATCCTCGTGAGCCGGACCGCCGCGGGCGAGCCCGTCGCAAGGATCTCGCTCAGCGGGCACGCCCTGATATGCCTGCTTGCCGGCACTCAGCCTCCGCAGGAGGATCGAACCTTTGTGACCGGCGACGCGAGCTCCGTCGACGTGTTCCTGCAGTGGACGGCACGCGCGCAGGGTCTCACCGTCGCCGGCTCCTGAACCACTCGGCACGCCACTGTAGGGCGTTCTTCCAGGCAGTCAAAGGGGTCCCTCGGTCCGCCGGTCCAGGGCATACCATCCAACCTCTGTGACTCACCAGTCCTGCGCCCATCTGCACGTCCACTCCGAGTACTCGCTGCTCGACGGCGCATGCAGGATCGAGGACTTGGCAAAGCGTGCCGCCGAGTTCGACCAGCCGGCCCTCGGGCTCACCGACCACGGTGTCATGAACGGCATGGTGGAGCTGCACAAGGCATGCTTGAAGCACAACGTCAAGCCGATCTTTGGCTGCGAGATCTACATGGTGGACGATCACACCGCCACGCGGTTAGGTCCCACCCACCCGTGTCGAGCGCAACCACCTCACATTGCTTGCGGCCAGCGACACTGGCTATCGCAACCTCGTGCAACTCTCCTCCGCCGGCTTCCTGGAAGGACTGCACAGAGGCAAGCCCACACTCGACCTGGCCCAGATCGAGCAGCGCTCCGAGGGCATCATCGCGCTCACCGGTTGCTTGGCATCACGCTTCTGTCAGCGACTGCTCGACGATCGTCCCGAGGACGCCCGCTCTCACGCTGATGACCTCACACGCATCTTCGGTGCGGAGAACGTCTACTTTGAGGTTCAGAAGAACGGGCTCACGGCGCAAGACAAGTGCAACGAGGGAATCGTGCGCATCGCCGGAGAGATGGGCGGCAAGCTCGTCGGCACCGGCGACGTGCACTACCTGCGCCGCGAGGACTACGACCACCACACCGCGCTGCTGTGCGTGCAGACCAAGAGCACGCTTGCCGCGCCCAAGATGACCTTCGAAACGAACGAGTTCTACCTGCGCGACAGCGCCGAGATGGCAAGCTCCTTCGCGGAGTGGCCGGAGGCTATAGCCAGCACGATCGAGATCGCCGAGCGCTGCAATGTGGAGCTCGAGCTCGACAAGCAGCTGATCCCCAAATACACGACCCCCGACGCCCGCAGTGAGCGTGACTACCTACGTGAGCAGGTGCTGCGCGGCCTGCACGTGCGCTACGGCGACCCGCCGCCGGCCGAGGCGATCGCGCGCATGGACATGGAGCTCGGCGTGATCGATCGCATGGGCTTCAACGCCTATTTCCTGATCGTCTGGGACTTCGTCAAGTTCGCCAAGGAGAACGGCATCGCCGTCGGCCCAGGACGTGGTTCGGCGGCCGGCTCGATCGTCTCCTACTGCCTGGCCATCACCGATGTCGACCCATTGCGCTACGACCTCCTGTTCGAGCGTTTCCTCAACCCTGAGCGTGTGTCGATGCCAGATATCGACATCGACTTCTCCGTGCGTGGGCGCGAGCGTGTGATGCGCTACGTCACCGAGAAGTACGGACGCGAGTCGGTCGCTCAAATCGTCACGTTCGGCAAGATGTTCCCGCGCGCCGCCACCCGCGATGCAGCCCGTGTACTCGGCCGCGACTATGGCGCCGGTGATCGCCTTGCCAAGCTAATCCCCGACCCGATCATGGGTCGCGCACCGTCCTTCGAGGACTGCCTGAAACCAGGCGAACCGCTGCGCAAGGCATACGACGAGGAGCCAGAGGCGCGCACGATCATCGACGTCGCCAAGGGCCTGGAGGGGATCGTCCGCAACTCTTCGATCCACGCCGCCGCGGTAGTGATCGCCGATCGTCCGCTCACCGACATCGTGCCTCTGCAGCTCGCCGACGCCGGCACAGACGAGGATGGCGAGCGCTCGTTCCGGACCGTCACGCAGTTCTCGATGAAGCCGATCGAGGAAATCGGCCTGCTCAAGATGGATTTTCTTGGCCTGCGCAACCTCGATGTGATCGAGGACGCGCTCGACATTATCGAGCGTTCCTCCGGCACGCGCCCGGATATGTCAACGCTGCCGCTCGATGACGTGCGCACTTACGAGATGCTGACCCGCGGCGACTCGATCGGCGTATTCCAGTTCGAGTCGGAGGGCATGCGTGAGGCGCTCAAGCGGGTGCGCCCAGACGAGTTCAACGATCTGGTGGCGCTGAACGCGCTGTACCGGCCGGGGGCGATGGACCAGATCCCTGTGTATGCCAGGGGTAAGCACAATCCTCAGGCGATCTCCTACCCCGACGAGCGCCTGCGCCCGATCCTCGAGTCCTCCAACGGCGTGATCCTCTACCAGGAGCAGGCGATGCAGATCTCCAAGGAGATCGCCGGCTTCTCCGGCGCCAAGGCAGACGACCTGCGCAAGGCGATCGGTAAGAAGAACCGTCAGGCGATGGCTGCGCTGAAGCCGGAGTTCGTCGAAGGCTGCCGCGCCTCGGGCACGCGCGCTGAGGTGATCGACCTGCTCTGGCAGACCAACGAAAAATCGGCCGACTACTCCTTCAACAAGTCACACGCCGCCTGCTACGGCCTGATCGCCTACCGCACCGCCTGGCTGAAGGCAAACCACACCGCCGAGTACATGGCGGCGCTGATCTCCTCGGTCATGTCCACGAAGGACAAGGTGCCGTTCTTCGTCGCCCGCTGCGAGGAGATGGGCATCGAGATCCTGCCGCCCGACGTCAACCTCTCAGACCACGAGTTCACGGTCGTCGAGCGCAACATCCGCTTCGGCCTCGACGCGGTGAAGGGCGTCGGCTATCAGGCCGTCGAGGCGATCAAGTGTGCCCGAGATGAATCGGATCCCGCCCACCCAAACCCCCGCCCTTTCACCTCGCTGTGGGACTTCTGCGAGCGCGTCGACAGCCGCGCTGTCAACAAGAAGGCGATCGAGGCCTTGATCAAGTGCGGCGCGCTCGGCTCCACCGGCGCCAGCCGCAAGGGCATGCTCGCCGTGCTCGAAACCGCCCAGGCGGCAGGCCAGAAGGCCCAGCAGGACGCGCTCGTCGGCCAGGGTTCGATCTTCGACCTCGACCCGCCGGCGGCGAGCACCCCAGGCGGGGCGGCCGGGGGTTTGGCTGGGCGGGTGGGACCTGGTATAGGACTGCTCAGGCCGAGCAACCCTCCGATTCCCGCCGAAGAGTTCGACCAGCCGCAACTGCTTGCCGTTGAGAAGGAAGCGATCGGGCTGTTCATCTCCGCTCACCCGCTCAAGCCGATGCGCGAGGCGCTCAGGGCGCGCGTGGACTGCTCGCTTGCCGCCCTCGCCAATCGTCGTGACAAGGATTGGGTGACCGTCGGTGGGATCATCACCGAGTCCAAGAAGATCCGCACCCGCAACGGCGACCACATGATGTTCGCCACGCTCGACGATCTCGAAGGTGCCGTCGAGATCCTCGTGTTCGGCAAGGCGCTCGCCGAGCAGGAAGCGCTCGGCACGGACGCAAGCGCGCTTGCGGTCGACCAAGTGGTGCTCGTCAGAGGCCGCGTCGACCACAAGGAGGCCGGCAAGACCTGTGTCGTCGTCCAATCGGTCGAGCGCTTCACGCCGACCGAGCAGGAGATCGAGCGCGCCGACAGCGAGGCCAAAGCGGTCTCCGTCGCACGGGCCGCGGCGGCGCAGACGGTGCGCCTGCAGGTCGATGCTGCGCGTCTGCCGGCGAGCGCGATCGAGGACGTCAAGGACATCATCGAGACCAACCACGGCCCAGCCGAGGTGGTGCTGGAGATGCTGACAAGCGCCGGCACGCGCATCCTGCGCCTCGGCGAGGCCTACCGTGTGCAGCACACGCCGGGAGTGCGCGCCGAGTTGGAAGCGGCGCTGGCGCCGGCCCCAGCGCTTGCGGCGACCGGCTAGCGCTTCTTCTTACGCTCGCGCAGACCCCGCTCGCGCAGAGACACGGCAAGCTGGATCTCCTCGCGCGTCGGTCCCGAGCGGTTCTCGCCAGGCGTCTCCAACACGCATGGCAGCTCCTGAAACGGGGGTGCAGAGAGAAACGCCGCACAGCCGCTCTCGCCGAGCTCGCCTGCTCCGACGTTCGCGTGCCGGTCGCGGTTGGACCCGAGCGGGGTCTGGGAGTCGTTGAGGTGCAGCGAACCCACACGCCCAAGGCCGATCTTCTCAGCAATCTCTTTCGTCAGCTCGTCCATGCCCGCGTTGGTGCGGATGTCATAGCCGGAGGCAAACAGATGGCACGAGTCAAGGCACAGCCCGAGCCGCTCGTCGTCTCCTGTCGCCTCCAGCAACGCCGCGAGCTCGTCGATCGAGCGTCCTAGCGTGCCGCCGGCGCCGGCCGTGTTCTCCAAGTGAAGCGGGCAACCCTCGCTGTCGGCGAGCGCCTCGCGGATTGTCTCACCGGCGCGCGCGACCGCCTTGGCGGCGTCGCCGGTCTTGGCAGAACCGGTGTGCAAGACAACGCTCGCGGCGCCGATATCGTGCCCAACCCGCAGCGAGTGCGTGAGCGACACGAGCGACTTCTCGCGTATCTCCGGATCCTCACTGGCGCAGTTGAGCAGGTAGACAGCATGGATCAGCACAGCGTCGATCTGGCTCGAGGCCATCGCCTCGCGAAACGCGGCGACGTCCTCCTCGCGGTAGACGGTTGGGCGCCACATACGCGGCGACTGGTTGAAAATCTGGATTGCGCGGCAGTCGCGCTCCAGCCCTCGCTCGATCGCCTTGGGCAGGCCCCCGGCGGGAGAGACATGAGCACCGATCAACAAGCCGATGTCCCCCCGAGTATTGCCGGCAGTCCAATCCACGGCGGGCTCTGGCGAGCTTGGGATTTTGCGCATTGGTGCTGGCCCACTAGCATGGCGACGATCCTATGAGAGTTCGCTTCGCTCCATCGCCCACGGGCGCGCTGCACATCGGCGGCGCGCGTACCGCACTATTCAACTGGCTGCTCGCACGTCACTCTGGCGGCACTTTCCTGCTGCGCATCGAGGACACCGACCGCGAGCGCTCCACACCCGAGAACGTCGAGCAGATCCTCGACGCGCTGCGCTGGCTGCAGCTTGACTGGGACGAGGGCCCGATCTTCCAAGGCGAGCGGGCCGCTCGCCACCAGGAGGTGCTCGAGGCACTGCTCGTGGGTGGACACGCCTACAGGTCGAATGCCACGGCCGCCGACGTCGCCGCCTACAAGCAACTGCACGGTGCCGAGCGTGGCTTCCGCGGGGAGCCGGAGCAGCAGGGGGCGGTGCGCCTGCGCGTGCCGGCCGGTGGTGCCACCGTCGTGCACGACCTGATCCGCGGTGACACAACCTTCGAACACGTGCATCTCGACGATCCGGTGATCGCGCGCGCGGACGGATCGGTGCTCTACAACTTCGCCGTCGCGATCGACGATCTCGATGCGGCCATCACGCACGTCGTGCGTGGCGAGGATCACCTGTCCAACACCCCAAAGCAACTGCTTGTCCTGCAGGCCGCCAAGGCCGCCGGTTTCGGCTCAGAGCACGTCGAGCCGCTGTATGCCCACCTGCCGTTGTTGCACGGCCCCGACGGCAAGAAGCTCTCAAAGCGCCACGGCGCCGCGTCGGTGCAGGAGCTGCGCGAAGCGGGCTACCTGCCGGAGGCGGTGCGCAACTACCTCGCCCTGCTCGGCTGGGGCTCGGGCGACGACGCCACCGTCCTCTCAACGGAGCAGCTGGTGGAACGCTTCGAGTTGGAGCGAGTCAGTCGCAACCCTGCCCGCTTCGACGAGGTCAAGCTGCGCTGGCTCGACGGGATCTACGTTCGTGGGCTCTCTATAGGAGAGCTTGCCGATCGCGTGCTTGCCTACCTACGCATCACAGACCCGCAGGCGGCAAGTTCAGCGGAGCTCGATCGTCAGCTGCTTGAGGGTGCCGTGGCGATCAGCCAGGAGAAGATTCAAACGCTCGCCGACTTCTGGCCGCTGTCGCGCTTCTTTTTCACGGGTGTCGCCGATGATGCCGCGGCGCGCGAGCGCTGGCTTGGTGAGCGTGGAGTGTCGGTGTTGGGCGATGCGCGAGTGCAACTCTCCTCGGCGCCGAGCTTCGAGGTCGAGGCGGTGCAGACAGCGCTTGCACAAGTGATCGAGCGTCACGACGCAAAGCCGCGCGAGGTCTACCAACCGGTGCGCGTAGCAATCGCGGGCACGACCGTCTCGCCCGGCATCTTCGAGAGCGTCGCGCTGCTAGGTCGCGAGGAGACCTTGCGCCGCATCGATCTCGCGCTCGCCGTCTGAGCCCGCGGGACAGCGGCGCTCAACAAACTGTCTCGAGCTGCCGATAGGACCCATGACGACCACATGGGTTGGCTCGGATGCCTCCCCGTCAAGAAGGTGTCATGAGCACGCAAGCGACAGTGACAAAGCCAACGCACGCAAGCAACCCCGCGGATCCCTCCGCGCTTGGGCGACGCCCAAGCAGCTCAAGCGGATCTGGCGAGCGCCATCAGAACGAGGGCCACGGTCGTCGCTTGATGCGAGCATTCGAGGCGCTCGATGCGTTCCCGGCGCTGTCAGAGTCCCGTAGCCGTCTGCTTGCGGTCATCTCCAAGGACAACGTCGCGACCGCCGACATCGTCGCCGCCGTCGAGTCCGACGTGGCGCTGCTGATCGCGGTGATGCGCCTCGCCAATGAGGGATGCGGTCCTTCCGAGCGCATCGAGACCGTCGTCGGCGCGGTCGAGCGGCTGACGCCCCAAGCGGTCGAGTCGATCGCCAGCAGGGTGCGCACCTTCGACTTCTTCGAGCGCTCCTCCGGCTGGGACACTGCGCCCGAGCGCTTCCGTCTGCATGCACTTGCCACCCAGCACACCGCAGACCGGCTCGCGGCCGAGGTCGGCTACGAGCACCGCGACCGTCTGACCGTCACCAGTCTGCTTCACGACGTCGGCAAGCTCGTGCTGATGCATGCCTACCCCGGCTACATCGCGCAGGTCAAGAAGGAGGGCCAGACGCCCGAGAAGCGCATCCATCAGGAACGGCGCGAGCTCGGTGTCGACCACGCGCTCGTGGGCGGTGTGCTCGCCCGCCGCTGGGGTCTGCCGCCGGCGATCGCCACAGTGATCGAGCGCCACCACAATCCCGACGCCAGTGGCGAGGCGGCGTTCGTGCGCCTTGCCGACATGCTCGCGCACTATGCCCACGGGGCACCTGTGGCGCCGGCAGAGATGCTCACGTGCGCCCGTGCGCTTGGGCTCGGCTCAGAGGAATTGCGCCGCGTTATGTACGAGATGCCTAGCTCGCGTGCTCAGCGCCAGCGCACGGTCGATCCCTGTCCGCTCTCAGGGCGCGAGGTCGGTGTGCTGCAGCGGCTCGCCGAAGGCAAGGTCTACAAGCAGATCGCCCACGAGCTGACGCTCTCCACGAGCACGGTGCGCACGCACTTGCACAACATCTATGGCAAGCTCGGCGCGGTCGACCGCGCCCAGGCTGTCCTGATCGCCACAGAGCGCGGTTGGCTCTGAGAACGTCTTTCAAAAGGAGCTCCGCGGCGGGGCGTTCATGGGTCGGTGAAGCCTGGGTGTATGGCTCATCTTTGAATGATCTGCTCAAACACCCCCTTTTGCGAAGGCTTAGATAAAGCGAAGGCTTAGATAAAGATTAGGTACCAAAATAAATACCCCAGCTCCACACCAAGGGGTATCGAGACGGGCAGGTCATTTTGAAAGACCTTCTAAGAGGAGCTTGGGCGCCCCACGCCCCGTCCGAGACGCTTTCTGCGTAGCATCGCGCTTGCGCGATGATCTCGATTACAAGCAAGTCACCCTATGCGGTGGCCGCGCTCGCGGAGCTTGGTCGAGCCGGTGGCTCTGAGCCGGTACCGATCGGCGAGCTCGCGCGCCGTCGTGAGATGCCGGTCCAGTTTCTCGAGCAGCTCTTCGCTGTATTGCGCCGGGCCGGCGTAGTCAACTCGCAGCGCGGGGTCAAGGGCGGCTACCGCTTTGCCCGCGACCCGTCGCAGGTGAGTGTGCTCGAAGTCGTGGAGCTGCTCGACGGCCCACTCGGCCGCGACGCTGATGGTGTCTTTGGCGACGCTTCCAAGGCCGCCCGCGAGGTGCTGGAGCAGACGAGCATCGCCGACGTGATCGAGCGCGAAGCACGCGACTCGGGCGCGAGCATGTACCACATTTGACCTGAGGACCTATCCCGGCGGACCCGCACGCGCTTCCCGATAGGTCCTGAGTCACTATTGTCGTGGGCATATGCGGTCAATCCCGATCAACATTGCGGAGCTTGTCGGTGGGACGCCGCTGATTCGCCTGCAGCGGATGCTCGAAGGCACGCCTTCTGAGCAGAGGGGTGTCGAGCTGTACGCAAAGCTGGAGGCGTTCAACCCAGGGGGAAGTGTCAAGGATCGGATCGGCGTGGCGATGATCGAGGCCGCGGAGGCCGAGGGCCGCATCGAGCCGGGGCGCAGCAGGATCGTCGAGGCCACGAGCGGCAACACCGGTATCGCGCTCGCATTCGTGTGTGCCGCCAAGGGATATGAGCTGGTGCTGACGCTGCCTCAGGGAATGAGCCGCGAGCGCGAGATCCTGCTCAAGCTCTACGGCGCGAGTGTCGAGATCACCGAGTCGTTGGGTGGCATGGGGGAGGCCGTACAAGCGGCACAGGCGATGGCGCGCGACCCCGACGTGTTCCTGCCCGACCAGTTCTCCAATCCCGCCAACCCGGAGGCCCATCGCCGCACGACCGGTCCCGAGATTGCGGGAGCGCTGGATGGTCGCGTAGACGTGCTCGTCGCCGGCGTCGGTACCGGCGGCACGATCACCGGCGTCGGTGAATATCTGCGTGAGCAAAACCCGAAGTTGCAGATCGTGGCGGTGGAGCCGAGTGGCTCGGCGGTGCTCTCAGGCTCGCGGCCAGGTCCACACCGCATCCAGGGCATCGGCGCGGGCTTCCTCCCGCCCGTCCTGAACCGGGAGCTGATCGACGAGGTGATCGACGTCTCAGACGACGACGCGATCCAAACCGCATGGACTTGTGCACGGCGCGAGGGGCTGCTTGCCGGAATCTCCTGCGGCGCCGCGCTGTGGGCGAGCTTGCAGATCGCCGCGCGACCTGAGTCCAAGGGCAAGCGGATCGTGACGATCATGCCCGACTCGGGCGAGCGCTACATCTCGCAGGCGTTTTTCGCGCCTACGTAGGCCCGCTACGCTTTCTGCATGTTCGGCATCGGCACTGTCGCAAGGGTCGCAAGGGAGCTTCGTCGCGATGTCGAGGTTGCGCGCGACCGCGACCCCGCGGCGTGCGGCGTGGCGCCGGTCGAGATTGTCGCTACTTGGCCCGGTATTCAGGCTTTGCTCGCCCACCGCGTCGCGCATGTGCTGCACACATCGGAAGTGCCCTTGCTGCCGCGTGCGATCGCGCTCGTGTCAAGAGCAGTGACCGGGATCGAGATCCATCCGGCCGCGAGCATCGGCAAGGGTCTGTTCATCGATCACGGCTCCGGCGTCGTGATCGGCGAGACCGCCGAGATCGGCGACGACGTGACGCTCTACCAGGGCGTTACGCTCGGCGGCACGGGCTTTGCCACCGGCAAGCGCCATCCCACGGTGCAGGACAATGTCACGATCGGCTCCGGCGCCAAGCTGCTCGGGCCGATCATGATCGGTCACGGCGCCAAGATCGGGGCCAACAGCGTGGTCATTACCGACGTGCCGCCCAACTCCACGGTCGTGGGCAACCCGGGCCACCCGGTGCGCGTCGACGGGCGCCGCCCAGAGGGACCAGATGTGGACTGGATTCACCTGCCCGATCCGATCGCTGAGGCGATCCAGGGGCTGGCCAGTCGCATCGGCGCACTCGAACGTACGGTGGCCGAGCTCTCTGGGGAAGGTGCCGAGCCGGTAGCCGAGGTCAGGCCGTTGCGCACGGTCAAGGGTCCTAATCCCGCCGGCGGGTAGCGGCGGAGCGAAGGCTAACGCGCCGTTCTCGAACTATGGTGCGTCGGGCGGTGTCGACGGGGTGGGACCTATATGCGTTTTGGCGGTTCGCAATTTGCTAGGCATTTAGGTTGGCGCGGAAGTTGGGGTTCGCTGGTAGCCGCCGTGACGTAGGTCAGCCTCCTCTTCGAGTAGCTCATTGGCCCAGGTGTGTGCGGGCTTAAACCACTGTCGGAGGAGGCTGGATGCAGAGGATGACGGACGTGCCTGCGACTGTCCACGCGGGCGAGCCCGCGTGGACAGTCGGCATTGATCTGGGGCGCCGCGCGGCGCACGAAGCGGTGTTGCGCGCACCGGATGGGACCGATCGGCGGCTCCGGTTCACTCATTCGCGCGATGGCATCGACGGGTTCCTCGAGGAGCTTGCCGGGCTGGAGGGTCGCGTCCTGGTGATCATCGAGCCGACAGCTACGCGCTGGCAGGCACTCGCGGAGGAGCTCTCCGGGAAGGGTGTTGAGGTGCGCCAGGTTCACGCGGCGACCGTCGCGAAGCTGCGCGGCGCGCGGGACATCACGGGCGCCAAGTCCGATCGTGTCGATGCCCGCACCCTCGCCGGCGCCATTGACTACTCCCATCTCGTGCGGCCCGACACGCCCGCGGTGGCGTGCGCGCACGCGCTGTGTCTCGAGCGGCTGCGGCTGCGCCGCGAGCGCCGCCGGCTTCGCGGCGCGGTCAAGACCTGTCTGGACACGATCTGGCCCGAGTTCCTGCAGACCTTCCGTGGCGGCGAGCGGGGCGTCACCGCCCGCGCCGTGATCGCTGTCACCGGCGGAGACCCCGCACGCGCAACGAGGCTCGGCGCGCAAGAGCTTGAGCGTCGAGTCCGGGCAGCCGCACCCGGCCGCCATATCGGGCACAACAAGATCAAGCAGCTGATCGAGAAGACCAGCCGCCCGGTCGGATACCGCGCTGCCAGACCCGCATATGCCGCCAGGCTGCAGCGGCTGATGCGACGCCGCGCGCTCGTCGAAGGCCAGCTCGAAGCACTCGAGGAAGAGCTCTTACACCTCTACCCCCGACTTCCCGGAGCGCAACGCCTGGACAGCCTGCCGGGCCTGAGAGAACTCGACCGGGCGCTTCTTCTCGCCGCCGCGGGCGACATCCGCAGGCTGCGCTCGGCCCGCGCGCTCGGCAAGCTCGGCGGCTGCGCACCAATCGCAAGGGACTCCGGGCAAAGCACCCCGAAACGCAAGATCTCCGAGCGCTGCCGCTACCAGCTGCGCGACGCTGCCTTTCACGCCGCCAGACACATCATCAAAGCGTGCCCTGCCTTCCAGGCGCTTTACCGCGCACTGCGCCAAAGGCTCACCGCCAGACAAGCCGTGATCGCGTGCGCGAACCGGCTGCTGCGCGTGATCTGGCGCATGGTCAACAGCGACGTCAACTACAACCCCGCGAAGGTCGCCCCTGCCCTGAACCGCTAGCCCACACCCAGCCACGGCTGTCGTCTCACGACACACCCGAGCGCAAGCCCGCATCCGCAATTTCGAGCCCTCGAGCTCGCGCCCGCAACAAGGGCCCCTGCGCACGCCAAAGACCGCACAAGGCCCCTGGCCACCAAGGCCGCACGCGCACCTAATCAGGCCACGGCGAGCCATCTCACCGCTCCCAGCAACCAGCAACGAGCGCAGCCAGCAGCAACCCCGACAACCGCGCCAACAGCACGGACGAGCGCCCCTGCCAACACCAAGCTTGACAAAACGCCAAAGGCCAGTTCGCGTCTAGAAAGCCATCGCACATTTTTTTAATGGTCCAGTAAACCCTTAAGGTTTCTAGAATCGCTGTTTTCGACCTCTGACTTCTCAATAGAACACGGTGCGGCACCGGTGGCGGGGGCGTGACTTGTACTGAGTACCCCGCCCACCCGACTGACCGCGCGTCCACAGCCAAGCGTCGATCTTGCGGGCCGGCACGCCCGTGCGCTGGGAGATCAGCTCGCACGCGTGTAGCGCGCAAGCGCGGATCTCGCGCTCGGCGCCACCGAGGGTAAGACGCTCGCCGCGGTCGATATGCGCTGCGAGCCAATCGTCGTAAACGAGCACGCCGTCGCATCGCAGCACGTGGGGGACAAGGTTGTCGGCGAAGATCGTGAGGCGATCAAGGTCTGAGAACTCGGCCACGCCGGCAAGCGCGAGGTCGCTGGCGAGAATCTGAGCGCGCTTGTAAAAGCCGCGATCGTCGAACATCGCCATGCCGCGCGCGAGCGTCTCCGCGAGGCGCTCGGCCGAGCCACCTGCTTCGGCCACCAGATCGAGCGCGCGCCGGGACCTGTGGTTGGGCCGAGCGGTTTGCTCGGGCAGGTCGAATGGGCGAGGTGACGCCGACGGGCTGGGAGGAGCGAATGGACAGTCCAAGAAACGCCCAAGCGAGCGCAACGCCTGTGCGTAGAGGCTCATCAGCTCGTTGGCCGAGTCCTGGCTGAGGATCTTCGCGATCTCGACAGTGCTCACCTGCGAGAGCCACGCGCTCCTCGGCGGCCCGTGTGCGCGCACATGGTCGGCAAGCGCCCACGCCACTGTGAAGTAGCCGCTGACGGGCCTGCCGTCCAGCTCGCGCTTGCGCAACGTCGGAAACCAGCCCGAGCCGAAGTTGATCGTGTCGAGCGCGAGCATGTAATCAGCCACGTCGGCCGGCTCGCCCTCCAGGTAGTGGCATCTCGGGTCAAGCGGCGGCGGCGTCGCCGGCTGCACCTCGGCGGCGGCGTCGAGGTCGATCCGCACCGAACGGGCTCTCGCGGAGATCTCTGCGCAGGAGGCGCGCACAAGGTCTGTGATGCTCATGCGGCGAACGTTAGGGCCGACCCCGCTTCTATGCTCCAACGAATGGCCGATAGCGACCAATCAGAGCGGGTGCAAACCCTGCTCGTGGGCCTCAACGAGCCCCAGCGTGAGGCGGTCACCCACGGCGAGGGGCCGCTGCTGATCCTCGCCGGCGCCGGCAGCGGCAAGACTCGCGTTCTCACCCATCGCGTCGCCTTCCTGATCTTCACAGGACAGGCCCATCCGAGTGAGATCCTCGCGATCACGTTCACGAACAAGGCGGCCCAGGAGATGCGTGGGCGTGTCGAGCAGCTGATTAAGGACCCACCCACCCACATGCGCCGCATGTGGCTGATGACCTTCCATGCCGCTTGCGCACGAATCATGCGCGCGCATGCCGAGCGCCTGGGCTACACCTCGCGTTTTACGATCTACGATCAGGCCGACGCGCGGCGGATGGTCAAGCGCTGCATCGAAGAGGTCGGTGTCGACCCCAAGCGCTTCGCGCCCGCCGCGGTCCATAGCCAGATCTCCCAGGCAAAGAACAAATTGCTTGCCGCTTCGGACTGCGCGCAGGCAATTGGCTCGCCTTTTGAGCAGGTGCTGGCCGAGGTGTACCAGCTCTACGAAAGCGAACTGCTGCGTATGAACGCGATGGACTTCGACGATTTGCTGTTTCGCACCGTGAACCTGCTGGAGCTGTTCGAGGACGTGCGCACCCACTATTCAGAGAGCTTCAAGCACATACTCGTCGACGAGTACCAGGACACCAACCACGCCCAGTACAGGCTGCTGCAGCTACTCGTAGGTGGGGGGCGAGCAAAGCCGACCCAGGGGGAGCGTGTGAGCATTCCCGGACATCGCAACCTCGCCGTCGTCGGCGACGATAGTCAGTCGATCTACAGCTTTCGAGGAGCCGACGTATCCAATATTTTGGACTTCGAGAAGGACTTCCCCGACGCGCGCGTGGTCAAGCTGGAGCAGAACTATCGCTCCACGCAGACGATTCTCTCAGCCGCAAATGCGGTGATCGCCAACAACCGCGGTGGGATCGCCAAGCGGCTGTGGAGCGAGGTCGGCCAGGGCAGCCCGATCAGGGTGCACGGTCTCGACGACGAGCACGCCGAGGCGCGTTTTGTCGTGGGCGAGGCGGAGCGGCTCGTCGACGAGGGAGCTTCGCGCTCTGAGATAGCGATCTTCTACCGCACGAATGCCATGTCGCGCGTGATTGAGGACACGTTGGTACGGCGCGAGATCGCCTATCAGGTGATCGGCGGCACCAAGTTCTACGAGCGGGCGGAGATCAAGGACGCGGTCGCCTACCTCGCCTGGATCGCTAATCCCTTCGACGTCATGAGCTTCCAGCGCGTCGCCAATTCGCCAAGGCGCGGGCTCGGGCAAACATCGTTGTCGCGAATCGTCGCCCATTCCGCGAGCGTGGGGGAATCGGTCTGGGAGGTGACGGCCGCCGCCGATCGCATCCCGGGCTTGGGTGCGGCGGCGATCAAGTCGCTGAGCCGTTTCATGGCGACGATGCAGGACTTGGCAGAGCTGGCACGCGGCACCCTGAAGGGCGCACCCTCAGGGGCACGAGCAGGCGGCATCCCGGTGGGTGACCTGATGGAGGCGGTGCTCGCTCGTAGCGGCTACGTGGAAGCGCTCGAAGCCGAGTCGATCGGCCACGGCGAAAAGGCCTTCGAGGCGCAAGGCCGCGTTGAAAACTTGCAGCAGTTCGTAGAGGTGGCGCACGAGTTCGACGCCAACAACCCGGCTGAGGAGGACACGCTCGAGCAGTTCCTGCAGGAGATCGCGCTCAAGGCCGACGGTGACTCGCGTAAAGACGACGAGGGACTTGTGACGCTGATGACCTTGCACAACGCCAAGGGCCTTGAGTACCCGATCGTGTTCGTGGCTGGCTGCGAGGAGGGCGTCTTTCCGCACCAGCGAGCGCTGGATGAGGGCGGCATCGAGGAGGAGCGACGCCTCTGCTACGTGGCGGTGACCCGCGCGATGCGCGAGCTGTATTTCACATACGCCAGGCGCCGCTCGGTTTTCGGCGCCTCCACCTACGGTCTTGCGAGCCGCTTTCTCGACGAGATACCAGCGGAGTTGTGTGAACGTGAGGAGCTACCCGTGTCGCGTCCCCGCGGGGTGGGTATCGGTGTAGGCGTAGGCGGTTCCGCAAGCATGGGTGCGCTCGGGGGCCGGGGTGGCGACTGGGCTTCGGCCTCTCGCTCAACCGGGCCAGTGGCCTCCTATCGCCTCGGCGATGACATCGTGCACGCCGCGTTCGGCGAGGGTGTCGTCACTGGTGTTGAGTCAGGCGGAATCATCGTTGTGCGCTTCGCCGGGGATGGCAGTGAGCGCAAGCTGATGGCCGATTACGCCCCCGTGTCACGGCGGGGATAGATGTAGGAATCCCAATTCGGGAATGACGGGGCCGCATGCGGCCCCGTCCCGGACCGCACATGTGCGGTCCGGCCGGCCGGCGCATGCGCCGGCCGGTTACAGAGGCTTGCAAAGTGCATGCGGTTAGGCCAGGTTGCGTCGTTGGAGCGAAGAAGGCTCATAAGCGCATGCGGTCAGGCCATGTTGCATCGTCCGAGCGAAGAAGGCTCGCAAAGCGAATGCGGTCCGGCCACGTCGGCGTTCACGAGGACAGAGGGAGGGATACGATCCGATTTGTGACGGCCACAATCATCGACGGCAAGGCCATAGCCGCACGTGTGCGGGCCGGTGTCGCGCGCGACGTCGCCGAGCTCGTGGCGGAAGGAGCACAGCCGCCCGGCCTGGCGACCGTGCTCGTCGGCGAGGACCCGGCCTCGGCCGTCTATGTAGGCGGCAAGCAGCGCGCGTGCACCGAGGTGGGGATGACGCCGTACGACGAACGCCTTCCAGCCGACGCGACATTCGAGCAGGTCGCTGGCCGTCTACAAGCGCTCAACGACGACCCAGCCGTCAGCGGTGTCTTGCTGCAGCTGCCGCTGCCCGACCATCTCGATGGCCGGGCGCTGACCGGCCTGATCGACCCGGGCAAGGATGTCGACGGGCTCACGCCGGTCAACGCGGGCTTGCTCTCGCTAGGACGGCCGGGTCTGCGCCCATGCACCCCTTCAGGCGTAATCGAGTTGCTGGCAAGCGTCGGCGCACAACTCGAAGGCGCCGAGGCGGTCGTGGTGGGCCGCTCGAACCTGTTCGGCAAGCCGATGACGCAACTGCTGCTGGAGGCGAACGCGACCGTCACGATCTGCCATTCGCGCACGCGGAACCTGCGTGAGGTGTGTGCACGCGCAGACATTCTGATCGCCGCGGTCGGCCGGGCGAGAATCGTCAAGCGCGACTTCGTCAAGCCGGGCGCGATCGTGATCGACGTCGGCATGAACCGCCTCTCACCAGAGGAGGCGGGCACCAAGAGCGGCCTCGTCGGCGATGTCGACTTCGCAGAAGTGAGCGAGGTTGCAAGCGCGATCACGCCGGTCCCGGGCGGGGTCGGGCCGATGACGATCGCGATGCTGCTCAGCAACACCCTGCAAGCTGCTCGCGCTCAGCACGCCCCGCGGCCGGTGGGTGCATGATGAGGCGGACACGATTCTGTACGCGGGACGGATCAGAGGGAATGTGTGGATTCATACACCCGGCGGCCACGGACCTGGCGGGGCAGGCATCGTGAAGCTCACGCGGCTGCGCTCCGGAGAGCTGATCGCGCTGGTCGGCGCGATCCTGGTGATCGTCGCGCTCACACGCCCGTGGTATGAAAACGCCGGAGTCCTGCTCAGCGCGTGGTCAACGTTTGGACCGGCGGTCGTCCTGATCATGCTCGCCGCGCTGGGCGCCCTGGCACTCGTGCTCACCACGATCACCGAGCGCTCGAGCGCTTTCCCGGTCGCGTCAGCCATTTGGAGTGTTCTGTTTGGGCTGGTCGGCGTGATCGCCGCGATCGTGCGCGTGCTCGAGCGGCCAGACTCGGCAACTTCGCTGTGCGCGGGCGCCTGGTTGGCGCTGGCGGGCACGATTCTGATCTTCGCGGGCTCGTGGCAGTCGATGCGCGACGAACGCACGTCTCTCTACCCGCCGGCCACCCCAGAGCCGCGCAAACTCTCCACCTAGAATGCGCAGCCGATGATCGACCGCGACGAGGTACTGCACGTAGCCGCCTTGGCACGTTTGCGCTTGAGCGAGGAGGAGATCGAGCCGATGGCACGCGAGCTCTCCGCAGTGCTTGACCACGTAGCCAAGATCGCCGAGCTTGACCTGGAGGATGTGCCGGTCACGACGCACGTCGCCGAGGTGACGGGCAGGCTGCGACCCGACGAGCCGGTCGAGTCGCTCCCGCGCGAGGTCGTGCTGGCTCAGGCGCCGGCCGTCAGCGGCGATGGCTTCCTAGTCCCCTCCCCGCAGGCGTGACGATGCGCTACGTCACTCCGAGCCCGGACGCATAGGCCTGAGCATGAGCTTGGGATCGGTTCGCATGAGGCGTGACGATGCGCTACGTCACTCCGAGCTCGGACGCATAGGCCTGAGCATGAGCTTGGGATCGGTTCGCATGAGGCGTGACGATGCGCTACGTCACTCCGAGCTCGGACGCATAGGCCTGAGCATGAGCTTGGGATCGGTTCGCATGAGGCGTGACGATGCGCTACGTCACTCCGAGCTCGGACGCATAGGCCTGAGCATGAGCTTGGGATCGGTTCGCATGAGGCGTGACGATGCGCTACGTCACTCCGAGCTCGGACGCATAGGCCTGAGCATGAGCTTGGGATCGGTTCGCATGAGGCGTGACGATGCGCTACGTCACTCCGAGCTCGGACGCATAGGCCTGAGCATGAGCTTGGGATCGGTTCGCATGAGGCGTGACGATGCGCTACGTCACTCCGAGCTCGGACGCATAGGCCTGAGCATGAGCTTGGGATCGGTTCGCATGAGGCGTGACGATGCGCTACGTCACTCCGAGCTCGGACGCATAGGTATGAGTACCCGCTTTGAAGATCGGCTCGCGTGAGCGCGAGCGAGCTGTTGGATCTGTCTGTCGCGGCCGCTGCACAGGCGCTTGCCGCCGGCGAGCTCGAGGCCGGAGAGCTGTTTGAGGTCTACCGTGCTCGAGCGCAGGAGGACGAGCTGAACTGTTTCACCTGGGTTGCGCCTGAGGGGCCGGTGCTCCAGCCCGCCGCGCTCCAGTCCGGGACTCCGCTGGGCGGCGTGCCGCTCGCGGTCAAGGACCTGTTCTGCACAAAGGACGTGCCAAGCCAATCGGGCTCGCGCATCCTCGAGGGCTACCTGCCTCCTTACACCGCCACCGCGGTCGAACGCCTACGGGGAGCAGGCGCCCCGTTGCTGGCCAAGACCAACCAGGACGAGTTCGCGATGGGCTCCTCCAACGAGAACTCCGCCTATGGCCCGGTGCTCAACCCGTGGGACCGCACGCGTGTGCCTGGCGGCTCCTCCGGCGGCAGCGCCGCGGCCGTCGCGGCCGGGTTGGCGCCGTGGGCGCTCGGCACCGATACGGGCGGCTCGGTCCGTCAGCCGGCAGCCCTGTGCGGGATCGTCGGCATGAAGCCAACCTACGGCGCGGTCTCGCGCTACGGGATGATCGCCTTCGCCTCCTCGCTCGACCAAGCGGGCCCGCTGACGCGCGATGTCAGCGACGCGGCCCTGATGCTGCGCCACATGGTCGGCCGCGACGAGCGCGACGCCACCTCCCTGAGTTTCCCGCACGAGATCGCTTTGCCAAGCGCCGAGGGCCTCGCCGGGGTTCGCTTGGGCGTACCCGAGGAGCTGACAGGCGATGGCATCGAAGCGGGCGTGCTCGCGGCCTTCAACGCCGGCTTGCAGCAAGCCGAGCGATTGGGGGCGACCATCGAGCAGGTGCGCCTGCCACACGCCCCGCATGCGCTCTCGGCCTACTACGTGATCGCCCCAGCCGAGGCGTCGTCGAACCTAGCCCGCTTCGACGGGGTCCGCTACGGCTTGCGCGTCGACGCGGAGGACTTGGTCGGCATGTACACGCAAACGCGCCACGACGGTTTCGGCGCGGAGGTCAAGCGTCGCATCATGCTCGGCACTTACGTGTTGTCCTCCGGTTACTACGACGCCTTCTACGGTCGCGCCCAGCGGGTGCGCACGAAGATCGTCGAGGACTTCCGCTCCGTCTTCGAGCGTGTCGATTTCGTCGTCACGCCGACGAGCCCGACGGTCGCCTTCGAGTTGGGCGCAAAGACCGGCGATCCGCTGTCGATGTACCTCAACGACTTCTGCACAGTGCCGATGTCGCTGGCGGGTATTCCCGCGATCTCGATCCCGTGCGGGCTGAGCGGCGCTGAGCAAGGACTTGGCCCTGGTGGGGGAGGCCTACCCGTCGGCTTGCAACTAGCCGGTCCAGCCTTCAGCGAGAACGCACTGCTCGACGCGGCATATGCGCTAGAGAGGGCGATCGGCTTCGACTCGACCCCGGCGCGTCTGCCTGCTCACCGCGATGGTGGATCCTGGGAAGGGGGGCTATGAGCAAACACGCCATTTTCGTGTGTCTGCATGCTCGGGATGTATGCCCGCAAATTGACGATGCCCCCCGCGCGCGCAGGGGGCATGGCTCATGACGACTACCTACGAACCCGTCATCGGTCTGGAGATCCACATCCAGCTGGCTACGCGCACAAAGATGTTCTGCGGCTGCGAACTGTCCTTCGGCGATCCCCCCAACACCCACACCTGCCCCGTCTGTCTCGGCCTGCCGGGCGCGTTGCCGGTGGCCAACGCGCGCGCGATCCACTTCGGCTTGATGATCGGCATGGCGGTCGGCTCGAAGCTCGCGCCGCGCTCGATCTTCCACCGCAAGAACTACTTCTACCCAGATCTGCCCAAGGGCTACCAGATCTCCCAGTACGACGAGCCCCTGTGCTTGGGCGGGCAGCTGGCCGAGGTGCGCATCCACCGCGTGCATTTGGAGGACGATGCCGCCAAGCTCGTCCACGTCGGCGCGAGTGGGCGCATCCACGCCTCCGACGCATCGATCGTGGACTTCAACCGCGGCGGCACCCCGCTGGCGGAGATCGTCACCGAGCCCGACCTGCGCTCGGCCGAGCAGGCGGGGGAGTGGCTGCGGCTGCTACGCAACCACCATGCGCCAGCTCGGCGTCTCGGACGTGAACATGGAGGAGGGTTCGCTGCGCTGCGACGCCAACATTTCGCTGCGCCCTACGGGCACGAGCGAGCTCGGCACGAAGACCGAGCTGAAGAACATGAACTCCTTCCGTTTCATCGAACGCGGCATCCGTGCCGAGATCGTCCGCCAGGAAGAGATCCTGAGCAGCGGCGGTCGCGTCCTGCAGGAGACGCTGCACTTCGACCCCGACAGCGGCCGCATCACAACGCTTCGCTCCAAGGAGCAGGCGCACGACTATCGCTACTTCCCTGAGCCCGACCTGGTGCCGGTGGCCGTCGAGGAGTCGATGCTAGACGTGGCACGTGCCGCGATGCCAGAGCTGCCGGCGGCTAGGGCAGAACGCTTCGAGCGGCTTGGGCTCAGTGCCGAAAGCGCCCGGCGTCTCGCCTTCAGCACCGAGCTCGGCGACTACTTCGAGCAGGGCCTGGCTGCCGGGCCGGACCCGGCGCCGGCGCCGCAGACGCTTGCCAACTGGATCGTCGCCGACTTGCTAGCCCGTCTGGATGACGGCCAGAGCCCGGACGATTCGCGCGTTACCCCGGCAGCCCTGGCGACGCTCTCGGGAATGGTCGGCGCCAAGCAGGTGAGCGTGGGCGCCGCGCGCCAGGTGCTCGACCGGCTCGTGGCAGAGGGTGGAGACCCGGTTGCGATTGTCGAGTCAGAGGGTCTTGCAGCGATGGACGGGGGGGACGACCTGGCCGCTGTCGTGGCCGCCGCCTTGGCCGCCAACGCGGATGCCGCCGAGCGCGTCAGGGGTGGCAACGCCAAGGCGATCGGCCCGATAGTCGGCTATGTGATGCGCGAGACCAAGGGTCGCGCCGACGGCGGCGAGGTCACGCGGCTCGTCAACGAGCAGCTTGGGATCTGAGTAGTCAGTCCGCAGGGCTCAGTCGGCGTGCTCGAAACGGCGATGCCCCCCCGCGCGCGTGGGGGCATGTCGCTCTCATAGAAGTTCGGCTCGCACGATACGTCCACACTTGACCAATCTCAATTATGCGAATTGCATCGCTGGGTGCGGCATTTCCGCACTCAGAACACCTATATGCCTGACATTTTGGACGAAAGGCCAAACACATCGGGGCCGTCCAAGGGCAATATGGTCGACATGAACAGGCCGAACTCAAATTCGATGGCAACTCCTCCTCGGCGGTTTCTCCTGCTGCCAGAGGACGCCGTGGATGTTCCCGGCCAGGGTGTGCGCATCCGACGCTATCGCCTCACGAGCGTCGGGCGTTCCCATGGCCTGGATCGTCCTCCGGCGGCGTGCTCGGGGAACGTGCCACGGGTGCCATAGTCAGGCGGATGGTGCGTGTAGGGCCAGGGATGGCATGAAGTGCCAAGCCTCGCCACGAGTCCCCTCCTCGTGGCGAATGGGGTGCGGCCGGGCAGGGTCTCAGAGCCTGCCCGGCCGCACACCCCTTTTGGAACATCGGTCCATGAACGGCCCGCACGTACCGCTCATCTCGAAAGACGTTCCATTTTGAGATAACCTCTGAACTGTGAGCCCCTCCACTCAAGAGAGTTCCTCAGGTTCGCTGGGACGCACGATCGTTGCGATCCTGGTCCTACTCGTCGTCGGCTACTTCTTGCTTCACGTCTTGATCGGGGTCGCCGTCGCGATAGCGGGCATCGCCGTCGTTGTCTTGGCGGTCGTTGGCGTCATCTGGGCGCTCAAGGTCCTGTTCTAAAGCTCCGCTCGTGATGCGCCGCGTGGAGAGCACCACATGGCCTATCTAGTCATCTGCTTCTTCTTCGGCCTGGCAGGCGGAATCGTCGGTCGCATCAAGGGCAGCTCTTTCGTGCTGTGGTTCCTGATCTCGGCTGTCGTGCCAATCTTCGGCCTGATGGCCGCGGTCGCCTACCGCAACGATCGTGACGAGCTGCGCCGCCAATGTCCCAAATGCGGTCGTGTGACCATGCTCCACGACGCGCTCTGCACGCGCTGTGGTGAGGAGCTCGAGTATCCCGAGCAAGTGCTCGTGCCCAAGTCCTTCCAGGGCCGCATCGCGCCTCACTCCGGCTGACCCTGCGGCCGCGGCTGACTCAGGAGGCCTCTGAGACTCCTGACGCAGCGGGCAACTTCGGCTTACCTAAGCCAATTTCGGCCGCCCTAAGCCGGTTCTTCGCATACGCTGTGATGGATGTCCGTCACCGCCGAGAAGCCGACCAAGCCCGCGAGAGAGTCGCGGATCGCCGGCCTGATCCATCGCGCCGGTTACGAAAACGAGCGCTCGTTCGTGTTGCGTGTCGTGCAGCCGGCGCTGGTCGGAATGATCGATGGCACCGTCTCTTCGATCGCGCCGATATTCGCGGCGGCGGTTTCCTCAAACTCGCACACGGCGTTCGTCGTCGGCCTGTCGACCGCGCTCGGGGCCGGTATCAGCATGGGCATCTCAGAGGCACTGTCGGATACGGGTGAGACCACGGGTCGTGGCTCGCCGCTGGTGCGCGGCACGATCACCGGCGGCATGACCGCGCTCGGCGGGATCTTCCACACGCTGCCTTTCCTGATCTCCGACACGCACAAGGCGCTGATCGTCGCCGGCTGTGTGGTCGCGGTCGAGCTGTTCGTGATCGCCTGGGTGCGCGAGCGCTTCCTGGATGTGTCGCTGCGCTCTTCGTTGATCGTGGTCACGCTGGCAGGCGTGATCGTGCTCGCGATCGGTGTCGCGATCGGCAGTTCCTGAGAGCAGGAATCCTTCTCTTGGCGGGAAAACCCGCTGGTAGACTTGCTTTGGCAAGAGGTCCTATCGGGACCTTGCGATTTGAGATCCCAGAATGTACGAAAGGAGGTCGGTGCAATGCGTGCAGTTGACGCGGTGATGGAATGCTTGAAGGCGGAGGGCGTGGATGTCGTCTTCGGTCTGCCCGGTGGCGCCAACCTCCCGACCTACGACGCGTTTGTCGACGGTGGTCTGCGCCACATCCTGGTGCGCCACGAGGCTGGCGGTGGGCATGCGGCTGAGGGCTACGCGAAGGCCACGGGCAAGGTGGGCGTGGCGTTTGCCACCAGCGGCCCGGGTGCGACCAATCTGATCACGCCGATCTGCGACGCGATGATGGACTCCGTCCCCGTTGTGTTCATTACCGGTCAGGTGCGCACTGAGCTGCTCGGCACCGACGGCTTCCAAGAGGCCGACACGATCGGCATCACGATGCCGATCGTCAAGCACTCCTTCATGATCCAGGATCCTCTGGAAATCCCGCGGGCAATCCACGAGGCGTTTTTCCTGGCGCGCAGCGGTCGCCCGGGCCCGGTCCTGGTCGACATCCCACAAGATCTTTCGAGAGCGGAGATTCCCTACGAGCCGGTCGTCGACGTGCGCCTACCGGGCTATCAGCCGACGCTCGAGGGCAACCAGAAGCAGATCCGCCAAGCCGCAAAGGCACTCGCTGCCGCCAAGCGTCCCGTGATCTACGCGGGCGGGGGCGTCGTCAACGCGAACGCGTCCGAGGAGCTGGTCGAGTTCGCCACCTGCGATCGCTTCCCCGTGACGTGCACGCTGATGGGACTGGGGGCTTTCCCAGCGCCTCACCAGCAATGGCTCGGGATGCTGGGCATGCACGGCACGCGTGCCGCCAACTATGCGATGGACGAGGCCGACCTGATTTGCGCCGTGGGCGCTCGCTTCGACGATCGCGTGACCGGCAAGCTCTCCGAGTTTGCCCCCAACGCGAAGTTCATCCACATCGACGTGGACCCGGCAGAGATCTCAAAGAACATCCCCGCCCACATCCCGATCGTGGGCGACGCCAAGCACGTGCTCGCGAAGCTGCTCGTGGAGTACCGCGCGCTGAGCGCCTCCAGCGATCGCCTGAACGAGTGGTGGCAGCGGATCGAAGGCTGGCGCGAGAAGTACCCACTCACGTTCGAGGACAGCGCCGACAACGAGATCAAGCCGCAATACATGGTGCAGGCGTTGCACGAGGCCACGGCGGGAGACGCGATCATCACCAGCGACGTCGGTCAGCACCAGATGTGGACGGCGCAGCACTACGACTTCCCCAAGCCTCGCCGCTGGATCAACTCGGGCGGGCTCGGCACGATGGGCTTCGGCCTACCCGCGGCGATGGGCGCGGCAGTCGGCTGCCCCGAGATGACCGTCTGCTGCATCGCGGGTGACGGCTCGGTGCAGATGAACGCCCAGGAGCTTGCCACCTGCGCCCAGGAGAAAATCCCGATCAAGGTGTTCATCATGAACAACGGTTATCTGGGCATGGTGCGCCAGTGGCAGGAGCTGTTCTGGGATGGTCGCTACAGCCACGTGGAGACGGGCGACTACCCCGATTTCGTCAAGCTCGCCGAGGCCTACGGCGCCACCGGCATGCGCTTTGACGACAAGACGACGCTCGTGGAGGACATGAAGCGCGCGATCGCCACAGACGGGCCGGTCGTGGTCGACGTGAAGGTCACGCGCGAGGAGAACACTTATCCGATGATCCCCGCGGGTCAAGCGGCCAGGGAGATGGTGGGATGAGCCGGCCGATGAGCGGCGCGATACTGCGTCCTCCCTCCCCTTGTGTGCAAAGTACACGGCGGTCGGTGCGTCCTTGTCTCGCTTGCTCCTCGGCCGGCTCATCGGCTGGCAGTCATGAAGGGAGCGGCGGATGAGCGCGCCATCTAGTTCTTTGGATAGGGGGTGGTTCTGATGGGAGAGCCGGCCACCAAGGAACCATTGAGCCTCGAGGGACTGCAGGCCTCGGGCAACCTGCGCTCAGGGCGCAAGCATGTCCTCTCGATCCTCGTCGAGAACAAGTCGGGTGTGCTCACGCGCATCGCAGGCCTGTTTGCCAGGCGTGGCTTCAACATCGACACGCTCACTGTCGGGCCGACCGACGACGATCACATCTCGCGCGTGACGCTGACCGTCGACGGCGCGATCCACCCGATCGACCAGGTCACAAAGCAACTGCACAAGCTCATCAACGTGCTGAAGATCCGCGATCTGGAGCCGACCGACACGGTCGCGCGCGAGTTGGCGCTGTTCAAGATCTCAGCCGACGGCGCCCAGCGCGGCGAGCTGATGCAGATAACCGAGATCTTCCGCGGCAAGGTTGTGGACGTTACAAAGCGCTCGGTGATCGTCGAGGTCACGGGCACGACCGAGAAGGTCGAGGCGTTCGAGAGCATGGTGCGGCCGTTCGGCCTGATCGAGATGATGCGCACGGGCGAGATAGCGATCGCACGGGGTAGGGCTGAGACCTAGACGCCCGTTGGGCGGCGCGATACTGCGTCCTCCCTCCTTGTGTGCGAAGCACACGGCGGTCGGTGCGTCCTTGTCTCGCTTGCCCAACGAACGTCTAGGAGCTTCAGGTGTTCCGACTGAGAACGTCTTTCAAAAATGAGCGCTGCGGCGGGGCCGTTTATGGATCGTGAAAGGCCGGGATGTATGGCTCGTTTTTTGAATGATCTGCCTAACACCCCCCTTTTGCGAAGGCTTAGGTAAAGGTTAGGTACCAAAGTAAATCCTCCAACTCCACATCAAGGGGTATAGATACGTGCAGGTCGTTTTGAAAGACCTTCTAAGTCATGGAAAGATGACTCCGTGACGCTCCAAACCGGCGAGCGATCGCCGTTCACGCTCGGTGAGTCAGACCGCGAACGCTTGGGCGCGCGGCTCGACCTTGCGCTCCAGCGCGCGCGCCGCTCGGGGCAGCCGACGCTTGCGACGGTCACCTGTACGCTTGCGGCGGACGTCGACCCTTCTGCGGTCGTGTGTGCGTCGCGTCGCGCCGAAGAGCCGTGGTTCGTCTTCGAGCAGCCCGATCGGGGTGGCGCTGCGCTTGCCGGTCTCGGCGAGGCGATCCGCATCGAGGACTCAGGCGCCGACCGTTTCGTCACTGTCGCCGACCGTTGGCGCTCTCTCTCGGCGAAGGCGGTGGCTGACTCTCCGGGCGAGCAGGGAGGCGGTGGCCCCATCGCCGTCGGCGGCTTTGCCTTCGCCCCCGACGGCGGCGGCTCTCCGGCTTGGCGCGGCTTCGAGCCGGCCTCGCTGGTCGTGCCCGAGGTGACCCTTACCCGTGAGCGCCACGACGGCGAGCATCGCGTGCGCCTCACGCTCGCTGCCCTGGTCCAGCCTGACGACACCGCCGAGGAGGTGCTCAGCGCTCTCGACCGGCGCTTGGAGGAGCTCTCCGATGCGCCCCTGCCGCTGCTCGATCCAGCTCCCACAGGCCGCTTTCAGGTCTCAAGTGGCATGCCTCCCGAGCACTTCGAGGCGGCGGTCGCCCGCGCCACCGAGACGATCCGCGCAGGCGACTTGCAGAAGATCGTGCTCGCGCGTGAGGTCCAGGTGCACGCGCCGAGTGACTACGATCCGGCGGCCGTGTTCGGCGTGCTACGCGACGCCTTCCCCTCATGCTTTGTCTTCTGCATCGGGCGGGGCGATGCCACGTTGGTAGCCGCGAGTCCCGAGCTGCTGGTGCGCCGGGAGGGCCAGCGCGTCAGCACGATCGCGCTGGCCGGCTCCACGCGCCGCAGCGCCGACCCCGCCGTTGACGCGCACCTGGGCGAGCAGTTGATGCGCGACGAGAGCTACCGCGAGGAGCACGCGATCGTGGCAAGGCGGATCGAGCGCACACTCAACCGCTACGCGATCTGGGTCGCCACCCCGCCCGAGCCGACGCTCGTGCAGATGGCCAACATCCAGCATCTGGCGACGCCGATCAGGGCACAGCTGGCAGCGCCGGTCGAGGCGATCGAGCTGGCGGGTTTGATGCACCCGACGCCGGCGGTCGGTGGTGAGCCGTCGGCGGAGGCGCTCGGTCTGATCCCGGCATTGGAGGGCCTCGATCGCGGCTGGTACACAGGTCCGGTAGGTTGGACCGATGCCGCCGGCGACGGTGAGTTCTGCGTTGCCTTGCGCTGCGCTCTGTTGCGCGGCAATGTCGCGCGTTGCTATGCCGGTAACGGGATCGTGCGTGGGTCCAAGCCCGCGGCCGAGCTTGCGGAGACCGAGGTCAAGCTGCAGGCTTTGCTGCCTTTGCTTACGAGTTGAGCCGCCGATCACGAACCGAATGTATGGGGCCTCTGCGGGGCGTAGGCGCGCGGAGGCCTGCTATGCTTGTGCGTACATTTATATGTACATACTAAGGGGAGCGCGACGATGAGCACGATCGGCGTTCGTGAGCTTGCCAGACACGCAAGCTCGATCATCAACGACATCGAGCATAAGAAGGAGCCGGCCTTGATCACCCGCCGTGGGCGCCCGGTCGTCTACATGCTCCCTGTTGACTCTGAGGAGTTCGAGGACTTCGTGCTCGCGCACGCTCCCCAGTTCGTTGATGGTATGGCGGCCGCCGATACTGAGCTAGCGGCCGGGGAAACGATCTCGCTCGCGGCCGCACGCGCCGAACTCGAAGCAGACGAGTCCACAAACGACCGTTAGAGCAGGTCAGGCTCGATCTGGATGTATCGCGTAGAGCTTTCGAAGCGCGCGCTGCGCGACTTGCGGCGCATCGACCACAAGAGCCGACGTCGACTGCTTGACCTACTCGAGAACGATCTCGCCGCCAAGCCCCAACCGGCAAACCTCGACATCAAGGCTTTGGCAGGACGAGCGCCTTGGCTGCGACTCCGTCGTGGCGAGTACCGCGTCCTGTATCGACCGCTCACGGACAGGGAGCTACGAGCCCTGGCTGCCTCGGAGCAGGCTGGCTTTCTTGTGGAGCGGGTGGTTGAGCGGGGCGAACTTGAGCGAGCAGCCTCAACACTGTCGATGTAGCCGATACGATCAGCCTCAGTAACTGGTGGCCGTAGAGGCGATGGACGAGAGTGGGCCTGACTACGAGCTGAGCGCTCCGGCCACGGCATTCCAGACCTGCCCATGCAGCTCGACGTTCGCGTCGCGAGTGGTCCGCACTTCGATGATCCCCGAGCCTCCCGCCGCCAACGCCTGCTCCAGCGCCGCTCGAAAGCCGGCGACGTCCGCGACGCGCTCATGGCTAAACCCGTAGAGCGCCGCGGCCTGAGCGAAGTCGAGCCCCGTTGGTGTTGCGATGTGCCTGGTGTAGAAGTCCTGGGGTGCCATTTCGCTGCCCTGATCGCCGAGTGAGTCTCCCGACCCGGACATCACCCGCGTCGGGTCTCGCGCTATTTTCACCTCGGCAACGGGTAGGAAGTCGAAGATCCCGCCGCCTTCGTTGTTGATCAGCACGATCGTCAACTTCAGGTCGAGCCGGCGGGCGGCGAGCAGGGCGCTGAGGTCGTACGCGAGCGCGACGTCGCCGATGAGGAGCACGACCGGATCGCGGCTGGCCGCGGCCGCGCCAAACGCGCTCGAGACGGTGCCGTCGATCCCGTTGGCGCCGCGGTTGCACAGGACTCGTGGTGGATCGGGTCGCACCGGCCAGAAGGTCTCGATGTCGCGTACCGGCATCGAAGAGGCCACGAACAGTGTTGCCTCCTCGGGCAGCAGCACGCCAAGCTCAGCGGCTACCGAGGGCTCGCTGCAGCCGCCGGCGGCGAGCACGCCCAAGATCGCCTCTGCGGCCAGCTCGTCGGCGCTGCGCCAGCTCGCCAGCCAATTAGGGTCAGGCGCGATCGAGCCTTCGAGCATGTCCGTGAGCGCGCTCAGTACCGCTGCCGGCTCTACCACGAGCGAGGTCGAGAGGATGCTCGCCGGGTCTTGCCACGCCCCCTCCGGATCGAGTGTGGCCTGGGGTGTGTCGGTGAGGCTTGCAAGCCATGTGCGCAGCGGCTTTGACACGGGCAGATCGCCGACGCGCAGAACGAAATCAGGCGTGTGCTCACGTGCGAATCCTGGCTCGCGCAGCAGCGCGTCGTAATGCGCCACGGCCGCGTCCCCGCGCCGCGCGCCCGACATCGGGTCGGCGAGCAGTGGCCAGCCGGCAAGCTCGCAGAGTCGGGCGGCGGCATGGCCAAGCGGCGTATTGCGCTCGTGGCGCCCTGCCACAAGCACCCCGCGTCGGCACGAGCGGACCAGCTCGAACAGCGTGCTCACGGGCGAGCTCGGCGCTGCGTTCGCTGCCAAACCGGCCTGCGGGTCCATCTCCCAGCCTTGGGCGGGGCGGATCAAGTAGGGCCGCCCATCGGGTCGTCCCTCGCCGGGTGCTTCGGGAAGCTCGTCGCAGACGAGTGGCTCGCGCAAAGGAAAATTGAGGTGCACGACCCCAGGCCTGCCTTCAAGGGCAGTCCACCACGCGCGACAGGCAAGCGTCCGCATCCAGCGCAGCCGCTCGCTGCTCGCCTCATGCGTGCCGACCTCGAAGAACCACTTGGCGAAGTCGCCGAAGATCTTGAGCTGGTCGATCGCCTGTCCGGCGCCGAGCTCGCGCAGCTCGGGCGGGCGGTCCGCGCTCAGCACGATCAAGGGCACACGCGCCTCGCGTGCCTCCACAACCGCCGGTAGCAGCTCGGCGACGGCGGTCCCCGACGTGCAGGTGATCGCCACAGGCAACCCTGATGCCTTCGCAAGTCCCAGCGCAAAGAAGCTCGAGCAGCGCTCGTCAATGTGCGAGTGGCAGCGCAAGCGCTGCTCGCGGGCAAGGCTCAGCACAAGCGGGGTGGAGCGAGACCCGGGCGAAGTGCAGGCATCGCGCATACCACAGCGCGCGAGCTCGTCGACGAATGCACCGAGCAGCTTGTAGGTATCGGTGGCAGAGCTCATAGCGAAGCTGGGCGGTTCATTTCATGGCCAGGCTTGACAGTTAATAGGATGTGGGCGTGATCGAAGATGTCGTTTTGTTGCACGGATTTGGAGGGACGCGCGCTGCATGGGCCGCTGTCGAGAGGCTTTTGCCCGCCGAACGCTATCGCTCGCTTGCACTTGACCTCCCGGGACACGGCGATCTAGCTGACGCACGACGACCGATCACTTTCGCGAAGTGTGTGGCAAGCGTGCTGCAGCGCAGCCCCAAGCGTTTCGTGCTCGGCGGCTATTCGATGGGTGGCCGCATCGCTCTGCACGTCGCGCTGCAGGCGCCGCACAGGGTCGAGCGCCTCGTGTTGGTCTCGGCCACAGCCGGCATCGAGGACACCACAGAACGAGCCGCGCGGCGCAGGCGCGATCGTCGCTTTGCCAAGGAAATCGAGCAGGGCACGATCGAGGAGTTCATCGAGCGCTGGCGCTCCAAGCCGATGTTCGCAGAGGACCCGCCAGAGGTCGACGCGCTCGCGCGAGCCGACCAGGCACGCAACGGCCCCCGCGGAGTCGCGGCGGCCTTGCGCGGCATCGGCACCGGTGAGATGCCCTCGCTGTGGGAGAGGCTCGTGGACCTGGAGATGCCGGTGACCGTCATGGCCGGCCATCGCGACCGCAAGTTCGTGCGAACGAGCGAACGGATGGTCAAGCTGCTGCCTGACTCGTTGCTGCACGTGACCGGTGGTGGTCACTGTCTGTTGTTCGAGAACCCGAAGAACGTGGCGATGGCGCTGTCATAGAGGCTCGACACCGAGTCCTGGGCCGGCCGGGACCGGGATCTCGCCGCCTATGGGCGCGAGCTGCTCGGTGAGGCCCTCGAACATCGAAAGCGTGGCCAGGCCGCAGGCCGGGAGTGGCCCGCGCGAGGCAAGCGCCGCGGCCGCGTGCACTCCAGCCGCGACCCCAAGCGGACCGTCGAGCGTCGAGGCGACGTACACCTCGGCTCCCGAGGCGCGTACGAGCGCGGCGGCGGCGAGCAGCCCCGAGATGCCTCCGCAGCGAGAGATCTTCAGACAAACAGCATCCGCGACACCGGCAGTCAGCGCGCCGTGCTCTGCGGCTGTCTCATCGATCGCCACGCGCGTCGCCACCCGCTCGCGCACCTCGCGTACTCCCGCGAGCCCGTGGACTGGCTCCTCGACGAGCTCAAGGCCGGCGGGCGCGAGCGTTTCGATGTTTCGCACCGCCTGCTCCACGTCCCAGGCGCCGTTGGCGTCTACGCGCAATGTGACATGGGGACCGACGGCTGCCCGTACCGCTGCCACGCGCGCGGGATCGTCGCCGACGCCGACCTTGATCTTCAGGCACCTGAATTTCTGCTCGACGGCCAGTTCTGCTTGGAAAACCGCGCCTGCGCGATCGAGGGCCGACAGAGTCGCGTTGACCGGAACCGTCGGCGCCGGCGTGTCGGTCACGAGCGAGGCGATCGGCCTACCCATGCGCCGCCCTGCGCGGTCCCAAAGCGCAAGATCAACCGCCGCGAACGCCTCCGGCAAATCCTCCACGCGGCGGCAGGCATCGACGATTTCCGCGCCGTTCATGCCGGCTGCGCTCTCGATCACAGGTCGGTAGCGCTCGAGCGCCGCCTCCACGCGCGCGATGCTGACTCCGTCGTAGGCCTCCAGCGGAGCCGCCTCGCCATAGCCGCTGACGCCGTCCTCTCCCGTGATTGCGAGGATCAGCAGCTCGCGCTCGGCGACGGCGCCGTATGAGGTTTGCAGCGGCTCGCGCAGACGCAGCGACCGCCGCTGCACCACCATCCTCACGAGCTCAGCTTCAAATCCCGCCGCTTGCCAGGATGCCAGCGGCGAACAGCAGGCAGAAGAGGAGTTGCAGCATTCCCGTCTTGGCCAGCGCACCGTTTAGCGAGGGTCCGTCCACGCGTGAGCGAACGACACGCACGAGCGGGATCGCAAGCGGGATCGCAAGCCATGGCAACAGCAGCCAGGCGGTCATCGAGCCGAGCAGCCAGCACAACGGTACGAGCACGAACGCGCCTGCGACCATCACCGTATAAAGCGCACGCGTGCGTTGCCTACCGAGGCGCACAGCGAGCGTGCGCTTGCCGGCGCGCCGGTCTGTTTCCAGGTCGCGCACGTTGTTGACCACGAGGATCGCGCTCGCCAGCAATCCGACGGGCACAGCGCACGCATAGGCTTGCCATGGCAGCTGTTGCACCTGCACGAAGTAGGAGCCGCTTACAGCGACGATCCCAAAGAAGAGAAATACGAACAGCTCGCCGAGACCCTCATATCCGTAAGGGCGCGGGCCGCCGGTATAGAGCACGCCCGCAAGGATCGAGACACCGCCGACCGCGATCAGCTCCCAGCCGGCGACGAACACCAGGTAGAGCCCACACAGCACCGCCAGTCCGAAGGTGACATACGTCGCGAGCAGCACCCTGCCGGGCGGTACGAGCCCGCCGGCGGTCACCCGCACTGGCCCGAGGCGGTCCTCGGTGTCGGCGCCGCGGCGTGCGTCGGAGTAGTCGTTTGACAAATTGGTTCCAACTTGGATGAAGACTGCGCCGAGTAGTGCCGCCACGAACGCGAGCGGCCGGAAGTGCCCGGCGCCGAGCGCGAGCGAGGTGCCCACAAGCACGGGCGCCACCGCGGCCGGGAGTGTGCGCGGGCGCGCCGCCATCAGCCAGATGTGCGCCGCGCTCGATGCTTTAGGTGTTGGCGCTGCGGTCGGCGTGGGTGTGCCGATAGTCCCCATCGCGGTCACGCTCGTCTCGCTCTCATCCCGCATCCCGCCATTCTCTCTCGCTCTGATCGTGTCATGCCCGACCTCATTCTCACCGAGGCCATTGTGCGTCCTCTACGCCCGCCTCGGGAACTGGTCGAAGTCTGGCCGGCGCTTTTGCTTATAAGCCTCGCGGCCCTCTTTGGCCTCCTCGCTGCCGTAGAACAGCAGGTTGGCGTCGTGCGCGAGCTGCTGGATGCCGGCGAGCCCGTCCTCGGAGGCGTTGAAGCTGGCCTTCAATAGGCGCAGTGAGAAAGGCGAGAGTGCGAGCATCTCGCGACACCACCCGACCGTCTCCTCCTCCAAGCGCTCGAGCGGCACCACGGTATTGACTAGGCCCATCTCCAGCGCCTGCTGGGCGTCGTACTGGCGGCATAGAAACCAGATCTCCTTAGCCTTCTTGGGGCCGACCACGTTTGCCAGCAGGCCGGCGCCGAAGCCGCCGTCGAAGGAGCCGACGCGCGGCCCGGTCTGGCCGAAGCGGGCGTTGTCGGCGGCGATCGTCAGGTCGCACACCAGATGCAGCACGTGGCCGCCGCCGACGGCGTAGCCGGCCACCATCGCCACCACAGGCTTGGGTAGTCGCCGGATCTGGATGTGCAGGTCGGTCACATGAAAGCGCCCGATGCCGGCCTTGCCGGCCTCGTCCTCGGCGAGGTAGCCCGAGTCGCCGCGCACGCGCTGGTCGCCACCCGAGCAGAAGGCCAGGGGCCCCTCGCCGCACAGCACGATCGCACCGACCTCGGGGTCCTCGCGTGCCATCTCAAACGCCTTGGAGAGCTCGACGACCGTCAGCGGACGGAAAGCGTTTCTGACCTCGGGACGGTTGATCGTGATCTTCGCGATGCAGGGAACCCGGTGCTCGCCTGCCGAGGCTTGCTCGGACGAGGAGCGCTCGTCGTCCACGCCGGCGGCCTCGAGAGACTTCTCATAGCGGATGTCGGTGTAGTTGCCTGCTGTTGTCCAGGTGGTGCTCAAGGTCGATCTGCGCTCCTGTCTTCGATATACGCACGCCGCTTTGCGGGGCGCGCTCCGAGAGTTCAAAGCGAAAGGCTAGCCTGTGAGCCATGCAGGTCGAGGCATGGCTGCGACGCGCCGCGCTCACGGCGCCGGCGGTCACCGCGCTCCAGGCGCCCGACGGGCAACTGACCTACCGCGAGCTCGAGCGCGCGGCGCGTGCGGGCGCACTGGAGTTGGCCGAACGCGGAGTGCGCCGAGGCGAGCGAGTCGCGATCGCGTTGCTACCGGGAATCGGTTTTGCCCAGGCGCTGCACGCCTGCTTTCTGCTTGGTGCTGTTGCGGTTCCCGTCGATCTGCGGCTCACTGCGGTCGAGCGTGAGCAGATCGCCGCGGCCGCGAGTGTGCTCGTGGCCGAGCCGCTGGAGGTCACCGCGCTCTGGGAACAAGAGCAAAAGCGTCATCAGCAAAGGCTGGAGCGTAATGAGCAGGAGCGCCTAGAGCCAACGCGCGAGATGGAGACGTTCGCGAACGACGCGATGCATGATCTCGACGCCGTCTGCGCGGTGATCCACACCTCCGGTACAACCTCCGCGCCCCGTCCAATCGAGCTTACGTATGGCAATTTCCTATGGAGCGCGATTGGCTCTGGGGTGGCGCTTGGCGTCGATCCAAACGAGCGCTGGCTGTGCGCGCTGCCGCTTTCGCACGTGGGCGGGCTGTCGATCTTGATTCGCAGCGCGATCTATGCGACGACCGCAGTGATCCACGAGCGTTTCGAGACCGAGCGGGTGCTGAGCGCCCTACAGCAAGAGCGCATCACGCTCGTCTCGCTGGTCTCAACGACGCTCGCGCGCCTGCTCGATGCCGGTTTGCGCGAGCCGCCCAGCTTGCGCTGCGCGCTGACAGGCGGTGGTCCTGTGCCAGCTGCGCTCGTGCAGCGTGCCCGCACCGCCGGCGTGCCGGTGATTGAGACCTACGGGCTCACCGAGTGCTGTTCGCAGGCGGCCACGGCGCCGCTGGCCGCGCTGGATGCGATCAGGGGTGGGCACGCGGGAGTCCTCGCGCGCGGCGCGCAAGACGCCCCCCCACGTGGCGCGACCCCCGGCGAGCCGTCGTCCGGCCTGGGTGTAGGCGTACCGTTGTCCCCTGACCTGGGTGCGGGCGTGCCGCTGTTCTGCACGCGCACCGAGATCGCCCCGGACGGGGAGATCCTGCTCTCTGGTCCGACTGTTGCGCGTGGCGCGCAGGCCGCCGACGGTCGCCTGCACACCGGCGACCTCGGGCAGCATCGACGAGCGCGGCTTTCTGCATGTCACGGGCCGCAAGGCCGACACGATCGTCAGCGGCGGCGAGAACGTCGCCCCCAGCGAGGTCGAGGCCGTGCTCGAATCATGCCCTGGGGTGCTTGAGGCGGCGGTGCTCGGACGCCCGGACGAGCAGTGGGGAGAGGCCGTCAGCGCGATCGTCGTCACCGCCGCCGGAGCCACTCTCGACGAGCGTGTCGTGCGCGAGCATTGCGCCGCGCGCCTGGCCCCGTTCAAGGTGCCGAAGCATGTGACTTTTGTCTCAGCCCCCCTTCCTCGCACCGCGTCTGGCAAGCTGTTGCGAAGGGAGTTGTAATGGGATCTTGTGATGAGCACCGTTCAACCTGAGGAAGGACGTGACAAGCAGGCGGCGCGCGAGCACCGCACGGCGAGTCTCGCCCACTGGGAAGAGGCGGCTTCGGGCTGGGTTGCGCGGCAGGAGACGCTGCGTGAGCTGTCGGCGCCCGTGTCGCACTGGATGATCGACGCGGTCGACCCTCAGCCTGGCCAGCGCGTGCTCGAGTTGGCCGCCGGTCTCGGCGAGACGGGCTTTCTCGCGGCCGAAATGGTGGCGCCCGTCGGTGGGGTGATCACCAGCGATCAGGCCGACGCGATGCTCGACGGCGCCCGCAAGCGTGCGGGCGAGTTGAACCTGACGAATGTCGAGTTCCAGGTGCTCAACGCCGAATGGATCGACCTGCCGGTGGCAAGCGTGGACGTCGTGCTCTGCCGCTGGGGCTACATGCTGATGGTCGACCCGCTTGCCGCGCTGACCGAGACGCGCCGCGTGCTGCGCCCGGAAGGTCATGTGGCGCTGGCGGTTTGGGATGCGATCGAGCACAACCCGTGGGCGCAGCTGCCGGGCGCCGAGCTGGCCGAGCGCGGCCTGATCGAGCCGCCCCCAGAGGGCGCTCCGGGCCCGTTTGCGCTCGGCGAGAAGCAGCGTGTGCGCGACCTGCTGGAAGGCGCGGGTTTCGACGAGGTGTGGGTGGAGCGGTCTGAACCTGACCCAGCGGGCGGCCAACTTCGACGAGTTCTGGGAGACGACGCTCGACATCGCGCGCGTCTTCCACGACGCGGTGCTCTCGCGTCCGGAGTCGGAGATCGCCGACATCCGCGACAGCCTGGCGAAGCGCTTCGCGCCCTACACGGCCGCGGACGGCTCGCTTGAGATTCCGATGCGCACCTTGATGGGAGTCGGTACGGCCTGAGCGCCTCGGACTCGAAGACACCGAAATGCGTATGCACGTAAACACCCCCCTTTCGTGGACACGCCGATTTTGAACACTCAAAACCCAGCGGACCGCCTCGACACGGTCGGTTGGATACGCTGGCGCCATGCTCTATGACGACGACGCAGACCTAACGCTCCTCGACCCCCCATCCGGGGGGCGCGGCGGCCCAAGACCGTCGCAATCCTCGGCTACGGCTCACAAGGCCATGCCCATGCCCTCAACCTGAAGGACTCCGGCGTCAAAGTCGTAGTCGGCCTGCGCGAGGACTCCTCCTCGGTCGCCAAGGCCCGTGCGGACGGTCTGGAGGTGCTCTCGCCGGTCGAGGCCGCAAGCCGCGGTGACATCGTGATGATGCTCGTACCCGACGAGCTGCACCACCAGGTTTGGGATGAAATCTCAGACGGCATCGCCGAGGGCAACATGTTGCTGTTCGGACACGGCTTCTCGGTCCACTACAAAGAGGTGTTGCCGCCCCCGGGCGTTGACGTGGCGATGGTTGCTCCCAAGGGACCGGGTCATCTCGTGCGTCGTCAGTTCACCGAGGGCAGCGGTGTGCCCGGGCTGATCGCTGTCGAGCAAGACGCGACCGGCAACGCTCGCGCGCTTGCGCTGGCCTACGCCAAGGGCATTGGCTGCACGCGCGGCGGCGTGATCGAGACGACCTTCAAGGACGAGACCGAGACCGACCTGTTCGGCGAGCAGGCCGTGCTCTGTGGCGGCGCCTCTGAGCTGGTGCAGGCTGGCTTCCAGACGCTTGTCGACGCTGGGTATGACCCGGAGATGGCCTACTTCGAGTGCATGCACGAGCTGAAGCTGATCGTCGATTTGATGTACGAAAAGGGCCTTGCCGGAATGCGCTACTCGATCTCCAACACCGCTGAGTACGGCGATTACACGCGCGGCAAGCGTGTGATCACCGAGGAGACGCGCGAGAAAATGCGCCAGATCCTCAAGGAGATCCAGGACGGCGATTTCGCGCGCGAGTGGATCGCCGAGAACCGCGCCGGCCAGGAGAACTTCAAGCGCATGCGTGCCGAGCAGGCCGACTCGCAGGTCGAGCACGTCGGCGGCGAGTTGCGCTCGCACATGGCCTGGATCAAAACGTCATTTTGACCCACCACCCACCCATCTGGCCCTTGCGGGCCAGATAATGATGATTGGCCTCTGGTAGGGAAGGGTTAGTCTCCGGATGAGCGACCGAGGCACGCAGCGATGAGCGCTCACGGACGCAAGCCGCCGGATCGCTCCGTCGATCGCGTGATGGGGCGCGAGCTGCGCGGAGGCGAGTTCAAGCGCCAGGACAGCCACTTCCGCGAATGGATCGGCGTGCATCCGCACACCGGCAAGCGTGGGCTTCCTGTTAGCGCTGGGCGCTACCACCTGTACGTGTCGCTTGCCTGTCCCTGGTGTCATCGCACCGCGATCGTGCGCGAGCTGGCCGGGCTCGGCGAGGCCGTGCCGATCCACTACGTTGCGCCCTTCCGCGACGAGCATGGCTGGGCGTTCACGGGCGAGCGCTTCGAGGACGGGCCCGGTGGGCTCTACGTCGATCCGCTCAACGGCTGGAAGCTGATGAGCGAGGCCTACCTGAAGAGCGACCCTAGCTACGAAGCGCGCGTGACGGTGCCCGTGCTTTGGGATACGCAGAACAAGCGCATCGTCAACAACGAGTCCAGCGACATCATCCGCATGTTCGCCGCCGGCGACTCGCTCGGTCAACTGGGCAACAAGGAAGCCAAGCTCGACCTTTACCCATCCGCTCTGCGCGCGGACATCGACGAAGTCAACCTGCGCGTGTACGACACGATCAACAACGGCGTCTACAACGCAGGCTTCGCTCGCCTGCAAGGGGCCTACGAACGCGCCTTCAAGCGGCTGTTCGAGAGCTTTGCCTGGCTGGAGGAGCTGTTTGGCAAGCAGCGCTACCTGCTCGGTGAGCAGATCACCGAGGCTGACTGGCGATTGTTTCCGACGCTCGTGCGCTTCGACGAGGTCTACCACCTGCACTTTCGCTGCAACTACAGGCGGATCGTCGAGTACCCCAACCTGTGGGCCTACACGCGCGAGCTGTACCAGTGGCCGGGGGTAGAGCAGACGGTGGCGATGCAGCAGATCAAGCGCCACTACTACACGACCCACGACGAGCTCAATCCGAAGCACATCATCCCGCTCGGGCCTGCTCCGGACTGGGAGGAGCCACACGGGCGCGCCTAGCGCGGCCGCGTCGGGGTGTCGCATATCGGGCATGCCCCCGCGCGCGCAGGGGGCATTGCGTTCGCTACACTCGCAGGCGTCGTCGCGACTGGCGCACTAGGTGGAGCTAACCACCGGGGAGCGACGAGTTTTTTAGCCGCGCGCCTGGGCATCCTTCGATCATCGACACTCCGCGAGGACGCCCCATGACGCCGAATCCGCAAGCGCAGGAAACCCAACTCGAGATCCCCGCCGCGCTGAAGCCTGTTGACGGGCGCTTCGGCTGCGGTCCTTCGAAGGTGCGCCCCGAGGCGCTGAAGCACCTGGCAAGCGACGGCGCGGCGCTGATGGGCACATCGCACCGCCAAAAGCCGGTAAAGGGGCTCGTGGGCGAGGTCCGCTCGGGTCTCGCCGAGCTGTTCTCGTTGCCCGATGGCTACGAGGTTGCGCTCGGCAACGGCGGCGCGACCGCTTTCTGGGACGCGGCCTCCTTCGGCCTGGTCGAGCGTCGCGCATTGCACCTCGCCTTTGGTGAGTTCTCTCAGAAGTTCGCAACCGTCACGAGCGACGCTCCCTTCCTCGAGGACCCGCTCGTCGTCAAGGCCGAGCCGGGCAGCGCGCCTGGCGCGGAGGAGGTCGAAGCGGCGCTGGCCGGTACCGACGGCGATGTCGACTCGATCGCCTGGGCGCACAACGAGACCTCGACCGGCGTGATGGCGCCGGTGCTGCGTCCGGCTGCCGGCGGCGACGCGCTCGTGCTGATCGACGCCACCTCCGGCGCCGGCGGCCTGCCGGTTGACGTGTCCCAGGCCGATGCCTATTACTTCGCCCCACAGAAGTGTTTTGCCGGGGATGGGGGGCTCTGGGCCGCGTTGCTCAGCCCCGCGTCGGTGGAGCGGATCGCGCGAATCGAGGCCTCCGAGCGCTTCACGCCGGCCTCCCTGTCGCTGCCGATCGCGCTTGAAAACTCGCTCAAGGACCAGACCTACAACACCCCCGCGCTGGCGACGCTGTTCCTGCTGGCCGACCAGATCCGCTGGATGCTCGACGGCGGCGGGCTTGCCTGGTGCGTGGCCGCAGCAGCGAGTCCTCCACGCACCTGTACGAGTGGGCCGAGCAGAGCCGGTACGCGACTCCGTTCGTAACCGCACCCGCCAACCGTTCGCTCGTCGTCGGCACGATCGACTTCGACGAGCGCGTCGACGCGAAGCTGCTGGCCAGCACTTTGCGCGCGAACGGGATCGTCGACGTCGAGCCCTATCGCAAGCTGGGTCGCAACCAGCTGCGCGTCGGCATGTTCCCGGCCGTCGAGCCCGACGATGTGCGTGCGCTTACCGCCTGTATCGACTGGACAGCGGAGAGGATCGCGTCATGAGCGCCGCTACGAATGACAGCCAGAGCACAGAACGTCTGAAGGTGCTCGTCAAGGAGAAGGTCGGCGACTCGGGCGTCAAATTGCTCGAAGAGCACTTCGACGTCGACCTCGGCATCGACTGGTCCAATGAGGAATTGGCCGAGAAGATCGGCGCCTACCACGGCATCCTGATCCGTTCGGCGACAAAGATGACGGCCGAGCTGATCGATGCCGCAGAGAACCTGCGTGTGATCGGTCGCGCCGGTGTCGGCGTGGACAACGTCGACGTGGAGGCCGCCACGCGCCGCGGCATCGTCGTCGCCAATGCTCCGCAATCGAACGTTGTGACCGCGGCCGAGCACACGATGGCCCTGCTGCTTGCCCTGGCGCGCAACATTCCCCAGGCTTACGCCTCGCTCACCAGCGGCAAGTGGGAGCGCTCGAAGTTCTCCGGCGTCGAGCTGTACGAGAAGACGCTTGGCATCCTCGGCTTCGGGCGCATCGGCCAGCTCGTCGCCGCGCGTGCGCGCGGCTTTGGTATGCGCGTGCTTGCCTTCGACCCATTCGTCTCGGCCGAGCGCTACCGCGAGCTGGGCGTCGAGAAGGCCGAGAACAGCGAGGAGATCTACGCGCAGGCCGACTTCATCACCGTGCACTTGCCAAAGACTCCGGAGACGGCCGGTTGGGTGAACGCGGAGGCGTTCGCGAAGATGCGCGACGGCGTGCGCATCCTCAACGTCGCCCGCGGCGGGCTGATCGACGACGCGGCGCTAAAGGATGCGCTTGACTCCGGCAAGGTCGGCGGGCGCTGCGCTCGACGTGTTCCCCTCGGAGCCGATCACCGACTACCCGCTGTTCCAGGGCTACCCGCAGGTCGTCGTCACGCCGCACCTGGGCGCCTCGACCGCCGAGGCAACCGACCGCGCCGGCTACCAGAGCGCCGAGCAGGTCGTCGCGGCGCTCACCGGCGGCGTCGTCTCAACCGCCGTCAACATCCCCTCGGTCGGTGCCGAGGACATGGAGGTGCTCGGCCCGTTCCTGCCGCTCGCCCGTCGCCTCGGTCGCCTGGCGATGTCGCTGGCCGAGGGCAGCTCGGTCGAGCGCATCGAGGCCGCCTTCATGGGCCGCATCGCCGACTTCGACACGCGCCTGCTCACGCTCGCTGTGATCAGCGGGGCACTTGGAGGGTCGCACCGAGGAGCAGGTCAACCTCGTCAACGCGCCCTCGATGGCCCAGCAGCGCGGGATCGTCGTCGAGGAGAAGTCCGTGACCGAGGCGCAGGACTTCAACGAGCTGATCCGCGTGACCGTCGTCGCCGGCGGTGAGAAGGTCGCGGTCGCCGGCACCGGTATCGGGCCCAACCGCGTGCCGCACCTGGTCGAGGTGCAGGGCCGGCGCCTGACGATCGAGCTGACCCCACACGTGGCGGTCTTCCGCTATGCCGACCTGCCGGGCATGATCGGCCGCGTGGGCACGATCTTCGGCGCGCACGGCATCAACATCTCCTCGGCCGCGGTCGGGCACACACCCGATAAAGACGAGCAGCGTCTGGCGGCGATGGTCGTCACGACCGACGCGCAGGTGCCGGCCGAGGTCGTGCAGGAGATCGTCGCCTCCGAGGGCTTTGTCGCCGGTTGGGCCGTCGAGTCTGTGGCAATCCGAGTAGGGTGATCCACGATGCGAGCTGTCGTCATCACCAAACACGGGGGGCCTGAGGCACTGCAGGTGCAGGAGCGTCCCGACCCGCAGCTCGCCTCCGGCGAAGTGCGGATCGAGGTTGCCGCGTGTGGAATCAACTTTGCCGACGTGATGGCGCGCATCGGCGTCTACCCAGATGCGCCCAAGCCGCCGTGCGTGGTCGGCTACGAGGTGGCCGGCACCGTCGTCGAGCTCGGCGAGGGCGTGGAGGGACTCAAGCACGGCCAACGTGTCCTGGCCAGCACGGTGTTCGGCGGGTATGCCTCGGTCGTCTCGGTCTCCGAGCGCGACTGTGTCGTCTTGCCCGAGCGGCTTTCCTTCGAGCAGGGCGCCGCGATCCCAGTCAATTATGCGACCGCCTGGGCCGCCTTGGTGGGCTACGGCAGCCTGCAGCCCGGTGAGCGCGTCCTGGTCCACTCGGCCGGCGGGGGCGTCGGCATCGCCGCCGCCCAGCTTGCACGGCGCTTCGGCGCGAGCGAGATCTACGGCACCGCCTCGCCCGCCAAGCACGAGCGCGTCCGCGAACTTGGCTACGACCACGTGCTCGACTACAAGGACGTGAATACCAAGGGAGCGCTGCCCCAGTTCGACGTGATCCTCGACGCGATCGGCGGCCACAGCCTGCGCACGAGCTACAACCTCCTGCGTCCCGGTGGACGGCTTATCGGCTTCGGCGCCTCCGCGGTCGTCTCCGGTGCCAAACGCAACCTGCCCACCGCCTTGCGCACCTTGGCGCGCATGCCGCGCTTCTCCTTGGTCAAGCAGATGTCCGAATCGAAGGCCGTGATCGGTCTGAACATGCTCACCTTGTTGAAGGACCGCGGCACGATCGAGCCATGGCTCGAGCCGTTGCGCGAACTGCTCGACGACGGGACCATCGAGCCTGTGATCGCCGGTTCGTTCAGCTTCGAGGAAGCCGGCGCCGCCCAGGACATGCTCACGCAGCGGCGCAACATCGGCAAGGTCGTGCTCATCCCCTGAGGCTGTTGGGGTGCGTCGTCGTGGGTGCTACCCTGCGTTGCACATGTCGTTTCAGTTCTCCCTTTCGCTTCTCCTGCTCCTCCCCCCTCGGGGGGAATAGCGCGTGGCGGCCGCGTAGCCGCAAACCAAGGAGAAACGTAAAAGCGAGAGAACTGGAGAAGTGAGGGCGACATGAGTGACAAGACGGCAGCACAACGAGACGAGCGCGACCGTGTAAGGGTGTTCGATACGACCCTGCGCGACGGTGAGCAATCGCCCGGCATCTCGTTGAACAAGCAGGAGAAGCTGGAGATCGCCCAGCAGCTGGCGCGCCTGGGCGTGGACATCATCGAGGCCGGCTTTCCGATCACCTCGCCCGGCGACTTCGAGTCTGTGCAGGCCATCTCCCGGGAGGTCGAAGGCCCCGTCATCTGTGGCCTGGCGCGCACCTCAAAGCAGGACATCGACGCCGCTTGGGAGGCGGTGCGCGATGCCGAGCGACCGCGCATTCACACCTTCATAGCCACCAGTGACATTCACATCGAGCGCAAGCTGCAGACCACGCGCGACGACGTCAAGGGCCAGGTGCGCGCCGCGGTGGCGCACGCCAAGAGTTACACCGACGACGTGGAGTTCTCACCTGAGGACGGCTCGCGCTCGGACGTGCAGTACATGGCCGAGGTGATCCAGATCGCGCTGGATGAGGGCGCCACCACCATCAACGTGCCCGACACCGTCGGCTACACGATGCCTGAGGAGTACGCAGCGATGTTCACCGAGCTGTACCGCTTGGTTCCTGGGCTGCGCGATGTGGTCGTCTCCGTTCACTGTCACGACGACCTGGGACTGGCGGTCGCCAACTCGCTGGCCGGCGTGCAGGCGGGTTGCCGGCAAGTGGAGTGTGCGATCAACGGCATCGGCGAGCGTGCGGGCAACGCGTCGCTTGAGGAGATCGTGATGCTGCTGCACACCCGCGAGCCCGCCCTGGGCCTGTGGACAGGCATCGAGACGACCGAGATCGCCCGCACCAGTCGCCTGGTCTCGCGCCTGACCGGCTACCCGGTGCAACCCAACAAGGCGATCGTCGGGCGCAACGCATTCGCGCACGAGGCCGGCATCCACCAGGACGGCGTGCTGAAGGAGCGCGCCACCTACGAGATCATGGACGCCACCACCGTCGGCCTGCAGAGCAACGCGATCGTGCTGGGCAAGCACTCCGGCCGTCACGCTTTGAGCAAGGCGCTGGAGGAGATGGGCTTCAAGGTCGACGGCCAAGCCCTGAACACGGCCTTCAAGCGCTTCAAGGAGATCGCCGACCGCAAGAAGCAGGTCACCGCGATGGACCTGGAGGCGCTGGTCACAGAGGAGCTGCGCGGCGACGACGTGGCCGCCTACGCCCTGGTCGACTTCGAGGTGGCCGCCTCCTCGGCGAGCCCGCCGATGGCGCGTGTGAACGTGAGCGTGGAGGACGGCAATGTCAAGCTGGGGGAGTCCTCCGGCGACGGGCCGGTGGACGCGATCTTCAAGGCGATCAACGCGGCCACGGGCGTCGACGCGGCGCTGCGCGAGTTCCGTGTCGATGCGGTCACCGAGGGCCAGGATGCGCTGGGCGAGGTCTCGGTCGTCGTTGAGGTTGAGGGCCAGACCGGTGCAGGCCAGGGCGTCTCCACCGACATCATCGAGGCGGCGGCACGGGCGTATGCCCGCGCGCTTTCGATCGGGGTGATGCGCGCGCGCGAGGGCGAGCGTGGCGTTGGGCTGCCCGAGCCCGCGGCGTAATTGGCATTGATCTGGCCATTTGAATAAGATTTGGCCATGGCAGAGTCCGAGATTCAGCAGGATTGGTATCGAACGGCGTATCCGCCGGAGATGGACAAGCTGCCATGGGCGGATAAGACCGTCTCTGAAGTAGATCGATTCATGACGATGCTCAGGCCGAATGGCGATGAGCGGGTGCTTGACATGGGCTGTGGCACCGGACGTCATTCTCTGGAGCTCGCGCGTCGGGGGTTCTCGGTCGTGGGAGTCGAGTTGCTGGAGGCGAATGTCGAGGTCGGGCGGGAGGCAGCCGCGGCGCAGTCGTTGAACGTCGAGTTCGTTCAAGCCGATCTTCGTGAGCTCGATTTTGACGAAGCGTTCGATCTTGTTTCCAACTTCAATGATGGAGGCATCGGCTATTTCGAGACGGAGGCCGAGAACCTACGGACCTTCGAGGTGATCGCGCATGCGCTCCGCCCGGGTGGCCGTCATCTGGCCCAGACCCCCAACCGCCTCCATGCTGAAAAGCACATGCCGGAGAGGACCTGGATCTTGGGGTCGGAGTCGGTTGAACTGACGGATCATCGCTGGAACTCGAAGAACAGCCGTCTGGAAGGTACGGCGGCCTCGATCTGGTTTGGTGAGGTCTTCGAGAAGCTCGACCCGATCCCATACAGCTCGCGCCTGTATCTGGTCGAGGAACTGAAGGAGATCTATGCGGCGCTGGGCATGACGTTGACGAACACGTTCAGAGGCAGCGGCAAAGTCGGGCGGCCGCGGGATAACCAGTTCGAGATCTTCTGGGAAGCTCGCAAGGAGTAGTCAGCGCGCACATGCGGGCTGTCTGTGATAACGTACGCTCGTATGTCAGCTGTCAGGACCGATCGGCACGAGCAGGCTACGCCGCGGAATGCGCACTGGGAAGCGTTCGACTCAGCTGTCATAGGTGCGCGTGTAAAGGCCTTGCGCGAGGCATCGTCGCTGTCGTTGCGTGATCTGGCTGAGCGCAGTGGAGTAAGCGCACCGATGCTCTCACAGGTCGAGCGTGGGGAGACGAGCCCCACTCTGACTGTGGCTGCACGTATCGCGTCAGGTCTCGAATTGAGCCTCTCGCAGCTATTGCGTCTGGACGAGGGGGGCTCGGTCACGGTCGTGCGCGCCAATGAACGCGGTGGCGGGGGAAACGTTAAGCGTGGTCACCGCTTCGAGGTGATGACCGCTGCCCAGCCCGGTCAGCGCTCGGAGCTCTCGCGTCATACGCTTTCACCCGGCTGGTGCCACCGGTGCGCTGGACGATCCGCCGATGCACGAGCCTGGCAGTCGCGAGACGGCGCTTATCGAACGAGGGGCCGTCGTGCTCGTCTGCGACGGGCAGCGCTACGAGCTTGCCGAGGGGGATTGCGTCACCTTCGACGCCGACCTTCCCCACCATTTTGAGAACCTGACTGACGCCGAGGCGGCCTTCCTGGCGGTCGTCAGCGCCGGTCTGCGTCGCAGCTAGAAACACGACAGCCATCCATGGACGACAAAGAGAGAGCACTATGAGCACAGCGAAGACGATGTTCGAGAAGATCTGGGAGGCCCATGAGGTCTCAGACGGACTGCTGTACATCGACCTGCACCTCGTGCATGAGGTGACAAGTCCGCAAGCGTTCGACGGTCTGCGGCTTGCAGGCCGCAAGCTGCGCCGGCCCGACCGCACGCTGGCCACCGCCGACCACAACACGCCCACCGATGGCACCCCAGTCGCCGCACGCATCAAGGACGAGCTCTCGCGCGTGCAGGTGGAAACGCTCGAGCGCAACTGTGCTGAGTTCGGTGTGCCCATTTACTCGCTTGGCTCCGAGCGCCAGGGGATCGTGCACGTGATCGGCCCCGAGCTGGGCGTCACCCAGCCTGGCATGACGATCGTCTGCGGCGACTCGCACACCTCCACGCACGGCGCATTCGGCGCCTTGGCCTTCGGGATTGGCACGAGCGAGGTCGAGCACGTGCTTGCAACGCAGTGCATGGTCCAGCAGCGCCCCCGCTCGATGCGCATCCGCTACGAGGGAGCGCTCGGTTTTGGCGTGACAGCCAAGGACCTAATCCTCGGCACGCTGGGCAAGCTCGGTGTCGGCGGCATGACCGGCCACGTCGTCGAGTACGCGGGCCCCGCGATCGAGGCGCTCTCGATGGAAGGCCGCATGACCGTCTGCAACATGACGATCGAGGGCGGCGGGCGCGCCGGCATGATCGCGCCGGATGAGACCACCTTCGCCTGGTTTCGCGAGCGTGAGCTGCCCGGTGCCCCGCGCGGCGCCGAGCTGGAGCAGGCGATCGAGCGCTGGCGCGATCTGCGCACCGACGAGGGCGCCTTCTTCGACAGCGAGATCGTGATCGATGCCTCGGCGATCTCCCCGCAGGTCACCTGGGGCACCAACCCGGGATGGTCCGTGCCGTCACCGAGCGCGTTCCCGCCCCCGAGGAGTTCGACTCGCCCGCCGATCGCGAGGCGACTGAGAGGGCGCTCGACTACATGGCGCTAAAGGCCGGCCAGCCGATCGAGGAGATAGCGGTGGACCGCGTCTTCATCGGCTCGTGCACGAACTCGCGCATCGGCGATCTTCGTGCCGCCGCCGAGGTCGTCGCCGGGCGCAAAGTCGCCTCCTCGGTCAACGCGATGGTCGTGCCCGGCTCCCAGCAGGTCAAGGCTCAGGCCGAGGCCGAGGGGTTCGATCGCATCTTCCGCGACGCGGGCTTTGACTGGCGTGTCGCCGGCTGCTCGATGTGCCTGGGCATGAATCCCGACATCCTCGCCCCGGGCGAGCGCTGCGCCTCGACCTCGAACCGCAACTTCGAGGGCCGTCAGGGACGGGGCGGACGGACGCATTTGGTCTCACCGCAGATGGCGGCCGCGGCCGCCATCGAGGGGCACTTCACCGATATCAGGGACTGGAGCTGAGCATGGAGCCGATACATACGATCTCGGGCAACGTCACGCATCTGGATCGGGCCGATGTCGACACCGACCAGATCATGCCCAAGCAGTTCCTCAAGCGCGTCGAGCGCACCGGCTTCGGCGAGTTCCTCTTCTATGACTGGGCCAAGGAGCCGGGCTGGGAGCTGCCGGCGAACCCGATCCTTGTCGCGGGTCGCAACTTCGGCTGTGGCTCCTCGCGCGAGCACGCTCCCTGGGGTCTGCAGGACTATGGCTTCCAGGCGGTCGTCGCGCCGAGCTTCGCTGACATCTTCTACTCCAACTGCACCAAGATTGGGCTGTTGCCGGTCGTGCTCTCAGAGGAGGATTGTCACTCGCTTGCGCATGCGGGCAAGGGCAGCATCGACCTCGAGGCACAGGAGGTCCATTTCGCCGAGCGCGAGGTCGCCTTCGAGATCGACCACGAGATCCGGCGGCGGCTGCTGCAGGGCCTCGACGACATCGGCGCCACGCTCGCCGAGGAGGACGCGATCGTCGCCTACGAGTACGATCGCGAGCGCTCAGGTCCAGTCACGACGGCTCTGTAGCTGTCAGGATCGCCGCCCAGCTCTCGGCAGCGCTGGAACACTCACCACCTTCCTCAGAGGAGACCAATGGCACACCACATCGTCACGCTTCCCGGCGACGGGATCGGCCCTGAGATCCTCGCGCCGACGCTTGATCTGCTGAATAGGCTCGGTGACTTCGAGTTCGAGGAGCATCCTTTCGGCGGGGCGGCGATCGACCTGCATGGCACAGCGCTCACCGACGACACGCTTGCCGCTTGCAAGCAAGCCGACGCGGTGCTGCTTGCCGCTGTCGGCGGGCCCAAGTGGGACACGACCGACCCGCATGCCCCGCGACCCGAGCAGGGCCTGCTCGGGCTGCGCAAGGGGCTGGGGCTGTATGCCAACCTGCGGCCCGTCAAGCCTTTGCCGGCGCTGTACGAATCCTCACCGTTGCGCCGCGAGCGCATCGAGGGCACTGATCTGCTGGTCGTGCGCGAGCTCACCGGCGGCATCTATTTCGGCGAGAAGACGCGCACCGATGACTATGCCTCAGACGTTTGTGCCTACTCGCGCGAGGAGATCGAGCGGATTGCGCGTATCGCCTTCGGGGCGGCCCGGGCAAAGGTCTCAAGCGTTGATAAGGCCAATGTGCTCGAGACATCGCGCTTGTGGCGCGAGGTGGTCGTGGAATTGCATGCTCGCGAGTTCCCCCACATTCAGCTAGAGCACGTGCTCGTGGACAACGCCGCTATGCAGCTCGTCTCCGCGCCGCGGCACTTCGACACGATTCTCACGGAGAACATGTTCGGCGACATCTTGAGCGACGAGGCGGCAATGATCACGGGGTCGATTGGGATGCTGCCTAGTGCGTCGCTGGGGGCGGAGGGACCAGGTCTGTTCGAGCCCGTGCACGGCTCTGCTCCGGACATCGCCGGAGGAGGGATAGCCAACCCGCTGGCAATGTTCCTATCGGCCGCGCTGATGCTGCGCCATGGCCTTGGTTTGGAAAGCGAGGCGGCGGCTGTAGAATCGGCTGTTGAACGTGCGCTTGACGCGGGCCTGCGTACCCCCGATCTCGGTGGTACGGCCGCTACCGCGGAGGCGACGCGAGCAGTGCTCGAGCAGCTCTAACCAGGAGACGACAACGTGGACACATGCGACTTCATATGGATGAATGGAGAGTTCCTCGCCTGGGAGGACGCCAAGGTCCATGTCCTCACGCACGGCCTGCACTACGGCACAGGAGTCTTTGAGGGCATCCGCTGCTACGACAGCGAGCTTGGCCCTGCCATCTTCCGCAACGCCGAGCACATGGAGCGGCTGTTGCAGTCCTCCGAGCTTTACTACATGCCTGTGCCCTACACGGCGCCTGAACTACAGGCAGCCGCACGCGAACTCGTGGCCAACAACAACCTGCGCTCCTGCTACATCCGCCCGATCGTCTATCGCGGCTACGGCTCGATGGGACTGAACCCGATGGACGCGCCCGTGGACGTGACGATCGCCTGCTGGGAGTGGGGCACCTACTTGGGCGAGGACGGGATGGCCAACGGCATCCGCGCCAAGGTCTCCTCGTGGCGGCGTATCTCGCCCGATTCTCTGATCCCACACGCCAAGGCCTCGGGCCAGTACCTCAACAACGTGCTCGCCAAGGTCGAGTCGATGAAGGCCGGCTACCAGGAGGCGATCCTGCTCGACGGCCACGGCCACGTCTGTGAGGGCACAGGCGAGAACATCTACATCGTCGCCGGCGGGGAGATCGTCACCCCCGGCCACCACAACTCGATCCTCGACGGCATCACGCGCCGCTCGATCATGCAACTGGCGGCCGATCTTGGCTACCCGGTCGTGGAGCGCAACATCGCCCGCGCGGAGATGTACCTGGCCGACGAGGTCTTCATGTCCGGTACCGCCGCCGAGCTCGTGCCGGTGGTCGAGGTCGACGATCACAAGGTCGGCTCCGGCAAGCCGGGCGAGGTAACGCGCCTGCTGCAGGGCGCCTTCGACGACGCGATCCACGGGCGCTCGGAGCCTTACCGCGAATGGCTCGACGTGGTCGGCGCCGGCAGCCCGATGCCCAATGCGCCGGGCCCCACAAGCTCCACCGCTTCCCCCTTGTCGGGGGTCCCCCTTGGGGGATCCCCCAGCGCCTGATGCGCCGTATCGAGCTCTACGACGCCACCCTGCGCGACGGCATGGGGGGAGGCGGCATGAGCCTCACCGCGCAGGAGAAGCTACGCGTCGTGCACGCGCTCGATGCGCTTGGCGTCCATCTGATCGAGGCGGGATTCCCCGCGTCAAACCCGAAGGAGCTCGAACTGTTCGCGCTGCTCGAGCGCGAGAGCTTCACCACCAGCGAGATAGTCGCCTTCGGCATGACGCGCCGGCGCGACGCTCCGGCAGCTCAGGACGAGGGGCTGCGCATTCTGGCGGAATCTTTCGTGCCGGTCTGCACGCTCGTCGGCAAGAGCTCGCCGCTACACGTCGAGAAGGTCGTGCGTGTCTCCCCAGAGGAGAACCTCGCGATGATCGGAGAGTCGATCGCTTTCCTGCACACCCAGGGCAAGCGTGTGCTGTTCGATGCCGAGCACTTCTTCGACGGCTACGCCGCCGATCCCGGCTACGCGCTCGACACGTTGCGTGCCGCGGGCGCCGCGGGCGCCGAGCGGGTCGTTTTGTGCGACACCAATGGCGGCTCGCTGCCCGGAGGTGTGCGTGCGGTCGTCGAGGCGGTGCACGCCGAGCTTCCGGATCTGGCGCTTGGCATTCACACGCACGACGACGGTGGCTGCGCAGTGGCCAACACACTTGTCGCCGTCGAAGCCGGCGCCACGCAGGTGCAGGGCACGATCAATGGAATCGGCGAGCGCACGGGTAACGCCAACCTTGTCACGATCATTGCCAACCTGCAATTGAAGATGGACTATGAGGGTCTGCCTCCGGAGCGACTGGCGCGGCTGACCGAGACCGCCCACCTATTGGACGAGCTGCTCAACCGCGCTCCCAGCCCTGCCCAGCCGTATGTCGGAAAGAACGCTTTTGCTCACAAGGCGGGCTTGCACACCGCTGCGATCCGCGCTGACGCCGCCACGTTCGAGCACATCGACCCGGCCCTTGTCGGCAACGCACGCGACGTGCTCGTCTCAGAGCTCTCAGGGCGCGGAACGGTCATCGAGAAGGCCGCCGAGTTCGGGATCGAGCTTGACGAGGAGGCCGTAGAGCGCGTGCTCGAGCGCGTGAAGAGCGCCGAGCACGAAGGCTTTCAGTTCGAGGCCGCGGACGGCACGCTCGAGCTGCTGATGCGCGAGGAGGCAGGTCTCTATGAGCCGCTGTTCATGCTGGTGTCGTGGCGGGTCATCTCCGAGCAACGCTTCGACAGCGAAGTGGAAACCGAGGCGACGATCAAGATCGTCGCACCGCCGGGGCCGGACGAGGTCGAATTCATCTGCACTGCAGAGGGCAACGGTCCCGTGAACGCGCTCGACAAAGCGCTGCGCCAGGCGCTGGAGCGGGTCTATCCGCATCTGCGCGATCTGAAACTGGTCAACTACAAGGTGCGGATCCTCGATGAGGCCAGGGGCACGGCGGCCGTCACGCGGGTTCTGATCGACGTGTCTGACGGCGAGCGGGTCTGGGGGACGATTGGGGTCTCTGGGGACATCATCGCCGCCTCTTGGGAGGCGTTGGTCGATTCACTTGCCGTGGGAGTGCAGCAACCCGCGTCACGGACCCCGTCCTCGACGTCGATTCGATCCTCAGGTCAGGACGGTGGGGCCTCTTCGGAAGGTGATGGTTGGACCGAGGACCCGTCGATCGAATGACGTCGTCGCCGGTGTCCTGCTTTGGGTGATCTTGAGGTCATACAGCTCGCTAGGCCTGTTCTTGGGCTTACAGAGGAGAGGTTGGTCTCTGAGGTCTTGAGTTCCGGGCAGCTTTCGCTTGGGCCGCGCTTGGCGGAGTTTGAGCGGTTGTTTGCCGAGTTTGTCGGCAGTCCGCTTGCCTGCGCGGTCTCTAGCGGTACCGCTGGACTGCATCTTGCTCTGCGTGCTGTTGGCGTCTCCGATGGGGATGAGGTGATCACCAGCCCCTTTTCGTTTGTTGCTTCAGCGAATGTGGCGCTTTATGAGCGCGCTCGGCCGGTTTTCGCCGATATAGACCCGGTTACGCTCAACCTCGATCCTGTGGCGGCTGAGGCTGCCGTCACCGCGCGCACGCGAGCGATCTTGCCGGTGCACATCTTTGGCTATCCGGCTGATATGCCGGCATTTGAGTCGATGGCGAGGCGTCACGGGCTTGGGATCGTGGAGGACGCCTGCGAGGCGCTTGGCGGCGTATACACGGATGGCACGGCCGTCGGCGCGCGTGGGAATGCCGCCGTGTTCGGGTTCTACGCGAACAAGCAGCTCACGACGGGGGAGGGCGGGATGGTCACGCTTGGCGATCCCGACGTTAAGGCGCGGATCGACTCCGAGCGCAACCAGGGACGCGCACCGGACATGGACTGGCTCGATCACGATCGGCTCGGCTTCAACTACAGGTTGTCGGACATCGCTTGTGCGGTCGGTATTGGGCAGATGGCGCGGCTGCCGGGGATGCTGGAATTGCGCGCCCTCGCCGCCTCCTACTACCGTGAGGCGCTTACCGAGATCGAGGGTCTCGAGCTTCCCTGCGAGGACCACGACGGCGCTCAGCGCGGCTGGTTCGTATTCGTCGTGCAGCTTCCGCGTGGCGTCGATCGCGACGAGACGATGCGCAGGCTTGCGGCGCTCGGCATCCAGAGCAAGCCCTACCTGCCGGCGATCCACTTGATGAGTTTCTACCGCGAGCGCTTCGGCCATCGCGAGGGTGAGTTTCCCGTGTGCGAGGACATCGCCGCGCGTTCGCTGGCGCTGCCGCTATATCCGGGTCTCTCTGAAGGGGAGACGGCGCGCGTGGCCGATGCGCTGCGACGCGCGCTCGGGCGCTGAGGTTTTGTCTGTCTGGGCACTCGACCATTCGTCCAACGCGAGATTGTCTCTGACTTGGGCTTTCTCGATGTCGCGATCGAGAAAGGCCCTGTCCGCAGGGGAAACCTGTGTGCGCTCTTCAGGAGAGTTTGATCAATTCAGCAGACGCTGACAAGTTCTGACTGGTAGACGTGAGCGAATTATGATAGGAATGCTTGCGGCGTCTGCCAACCAACACAGGACACGAATGGGCTAGGCTTTGAGCCGGGGTTTCGAGGACGGACTTCGGCTCAGGCCTCCATTACGGGGTATAACAAGCGATCGTATGGCTACACCAACGTTCATCACGCTTGGCCCATCAGGGACTTGTCACGAGCATGCGCTGCTGCGCTATCTGGAGTTCCAGGGCCTCGAGGATGCGCGTGTTGAGCTCGTACGCGACTTTGAGGTGGGCCTGGAGCGGGTGCGTGAGCAGCCGAATGGGTTTCTGCTGCAGTGCAGCTCGCATCCCGATGTGCACATCGTGACCGAGCGTTACCGCCAGGAGGTGTTCGTGGTCGATACGTTCATGTTCCCGGCCAAGGAAATGGGCTTGATCGCGCGCAACGACGTGCCCGAGCCGCGCAGCTTGGGAGTGGTGGCGGCCGCGATGGGCTATCCGGACCTGACGCGCTGGGAGACGATCGTCGAGGAGCCGGCCAACCCGGTCGTCGCGCAGAACCTGCTGGCCGGTAAGTACGACGCCGGGGTGACATTCGTGGCCTTCGGCGAAGAACATCCACAGGCGTTGCGCGTGCTCGAGCGCTACGGCGAAGTCGACACGACCTGGCTCGTCTACGGCAGGCGCCGGCGCTACGCGGGCGAGCTAATCGGGCAGCGCATCCCAGAGTTCCTCAGCGGCGAGTTTGCGCGCGCATGAGGCCGCCGGAGAACGGCGTCGTCGACCGCGCGCGCTATCCCGGCGTCACGGTCGGGGAGGGCTATGCGGTGGGTTCGATCGACGACCTCGAGCAGGGCCATGGGTTTCGCAAAGTCAGGCGCGGCCTCGGCGTCACCGCCTTCGGAGTCAACGCGCTGGTGCGACCCCCGGGATATGAGACGAAATGGCACTATCACGACGTCCAGGAGGAGCTGTACTTCGTCCACCGGGGGTCGATCGAGATGGAGTTCGGCGACGGCAGCTCGCACTTGCTCGACCAGGGCTCTTTCGCGCGGGTTGACCCGACCACGATCCGGCGTATAAAGATCCTGGGTCCGGGCGAGACGATCTACATCTGCGTGGGCGGCAAGGACGGCTACGTCGGCCATGATGGGCGCACGCCGGAGAGCGCGGATGTGCCCGCGGCGACGTAGTCGGGGGAGAGGATGGATCTCGAGCTCGAGGGCAAGAACATCCTGATCACTGGGGGCTCCGCCGGGCTCGGTCTGGCGCTGGCGGAACTGCTGGTGGGGGAGGGCGCGCATGTTTGCATCTTCGCGAGGGGCGCCGAGCGGATGAAACAGGCCAACCGCCGGCTGCACGAGCTGGGTGGAGAGGAAACGCTCGGTCTGCTCGGCGACGTCACCAATCCCGAGCAGGTCCAGGGTCTGGTCTTCACGCTCGAGGATAACTGGGATCGGATCGACGGAGTCGTCAATAACGCGGGCGGCCTCGCCGCCGGCGCGTTCGCCGAGCACACCGACGGTGTCTGGGAAGCGGATATCGACCTGAAGCTGATGGCTGCTGTGCGGCTCACGCGGGCTGCCCTACCGTTGCTGCGGGCATCGCGCGGGGGGTCTGTGCTCAACACGCTGGCGATTTCCGGCAAGGCGCCTGAGGCCTTCACGACGCCGACATCGGTGTCGCGCGCCGCTGGGCTCGCGCTCACCAAGGCGCTCTCGCGCGAGCTTGCGCCCGAGCAGATCCGCGTCAACGCGATCCTGATCGGGGTCGTCGAAAGCGCGCAGCTGCAAGAACGCGCTGTGGCGGAGGGGATTACGCCGCGGGAGTACTACGCGCGTATGGTCGAGACCGCCGGGATCCCGCTCGGGCGCGTCGGGCGGGCGGAGGAGTACGCGGCGTTGGCGGCGTTCCTGCTCTCGCCACGGGCGTCCTACGTAACCGGGGTGGGGGTCAACCTCGACGGCGGGCTGTGCCCTCTGGCGTGATACCCGCGCACCTGGTTGCGCCTGCCGGGTTCGTGGTAACAATTCCGGCTACTGCCTGCCAGCCAACTGCGGGAACTCAAAGTGGAGAAAGCCGTGGGATTGGTCGCTGCTGACGCGGACTGGAAGGCTGTCCCGGTATTTCGGCCGCTCATTGTGGCAGTTTCGCCAAACTGTTTCTGACTGTTTTGCACGGTGGCGTCGATCGTGCCAGGCATCCCGAGGGCTCGAAGCGGGCTTCGTGAGAGGCAAAGCCTGGACAGCGTAGCGGAGGCCTGTGGAGGCTCGCCAGGTTCCTGATTCGGCCCACAAGCTCACCTTGGCTTGTACGCTGGCGATGGGCACCGCCGCATCCCGATCGCGTGCCTAGCCAGCAATGAGAAACATCACTCCACATTTGCTTGACAGAGCGCTAGGGTGATTGCTAGGCTGCTGCCAGATCCCATTAGTCGGGATCTCAATGCAGTCATAAAGGGCCGGTCCCGGCGCTCTCTGACCTACGACGAGTGCTCTGGTCGGCCGATCTCAAGCCTCGGAAGGGGCCAACCAAGCCTCGGATGAGGGGAAGGCAATCACATCATGAAAAAGATTCACGTTCTAGGGCTCGCGCTCTTTGCAGTATTGGCAGTCAGCGCTGTCTCTGCATCGATGGCGTCTGCCGCGATTTGGGAAATAGGAGCAAAAGAAGTCACTGAAAATTTACCTGTCGCCACGACCGGCGAACTAACTCTGACCGCTAAGGAAGAGCCGATCATCGGCACCGTCAAGGTCTTATGCAGCGGAGTACTGGATGGGACCGTTGGGTTAGCCGGTGTGGATAACGTCACGGAAGTATTATCTTTAACTGGAGAACTGATCTCGAGCACTGCTTTATCTGGTACGGCGCTTACTTGTACGAACGTTGAAAAATGCACGAGCCCGTTAGTGTGGCCGGATGGTCTCCCGTGGCCGTCGAAACTGCTTTCGGCGACGGAAGACGAATCGAAAGCAACAGAAATCGGTTTCTACGTACAGTGCATGGGAATAATCGGGGAACCGAGTGACTTATGCGTGCAGGCCACCGTGCTAGGCTTAAAACTGAAAAACGTGGCCACAGGCGTAGAAGTGGAAACCAACGAAATAGAAAAAGCGAACTGCACCACGGCGGGTGCAAACAAGGGTTCGATAGTAAGTGACGCACCAGCTCTGATCACGAGCCCCGAAGGGATCGTATCAGTCAAATAACCTCGACAGCTAGTGCAAGCTAGTGTTGTGATGTAAGTAACCCTGTGTGGGCTGGACGTCTGTCGTCCAGCCCACACACAACGTAGGGGTCGTATCGGTCAAATGATCTTGGCAGCTAGTACTACATGATGTAGGCAAACCGTGTGCGGCGCTGGACGGCGTGTTCGTCCAGCGCCGCACTGATCGGGAGCGGGGATTGAGGTGAAAGGCAAGCTAGATAGGGGGCTTTGCGGGCTTGTATGCGTGTTGGTCCTGCTTTGCTGCGTGAGCGACGTGGCGTTGGCAGGTTCCGACGGCCGTGTCCAAGAGATGGTGAGCCCGGTTTACAAGGGCGGATATGGTGTCGGCGGCCTCGGTGGAGCGATCAGCGCCGTGGCGCCTGACGGCGAAAGCGTTGCGTTTTATTCGAAAGGCGTCTTCGCAGAAGCGCCCTCTGGGCCTACAAGCGTCGACTACGTCGCGCATCGCGGCGCATCGGGCTGGTTGACCTCCCCGCTGATGCCCCCGGCTTTGCTTCTGCCGACGACAGCCGCGCATGACGTGTCTTTGTCGCTGAGCTCGACCCTGGTCTTGGGCAAACCGGGACCGAATCGCGAAGCAGCAACTCAAGCTGGCACCGAATCGGAGTTTTGGCTTCATGACGTGAGCCTGCCGGACACTACGTCCAACTGGGAACAGGTGGGCATGCCCTTGAAAACGCGGGATGGGGAACCTATTGCCGCGGCCTACGACGGTGCAAGTTTGGATTGGTGTCGGCTTTTGATCGATACGCAGAACCAAGCTCTGTTGGCGGAAGACCATGGGGAATCGATAGCGCTCTACGAAGTCGATCGGGGCTGCGGTGGTGAGCCGCCGTCCTTGAACCTAGTCGGCGTGAAGAACAATCTTGGGCCAAATGGCGAACCTGAAGCGATTGCTCCGTCATGCATAACCGTCCCAGGCACAGAAAGCGATAAAAAAAGCCGGTTCAACGCGATCTCCGCGGATGGCAAGGAGGTCTTCTTCACCACGGGCGTTGTGGAAAAAGGAGGCTCGTGCGGGGAAGAGCGCCAGCTGTTTGTCCGGCTAGAAGGGGAAAGGACGCTTGAAATATCCAAGCCGGTAGCGGAATCGGGAACATGTGGCGAAGTCATACCGTGTCCGGGTGCCGCGGTTCGCGCTAGCAGCAGCTTTGAGGGTGCCTCTGAAGATGGGTCTCGCGTGTTCTTCACAACAGCTGCACCGCTCGTTGCCGGCGACACCGACACCAGCAGCGATCTGTACATGGCGACGATCGGCTGTCCGCCGGGGGAAGAAGGATGTATAGCGGCCGAACGAGAAGTAACCTCGCTTGTTCAAGTCTCACAGGATAGGAATCCGGGTGAGGCCGGCGAAGTGCAGGGTGTGGTGAGGGTCTCACCAGATGGCTCACGTGTGTATTTCGTTGCGCGTGGCCTTCTAAGTGAAGGGGAGAACGAGGAAGGCCAGGCTCCTGTGAGAGGCGCAGACAACTTGTATGTTTATGACAGTCTTTCTGAGAGTACGACTTTCATCGCTGATCTCTGCTCAGGGATCGGGCATTCGGGCTCGGTCGCAGATTTGCATTGTCCGGAGGACTCCACAGCTTGGAGGAGAAGCAAAGAGTGACGCGAGTCTTTGGCTCGACAGGGTGGCAGAAGCACAAACCGCGGGAGCGGACGGCAGGTTCCTCGTGTTCTCAAGCTACGGTCAGCTGGGAGGTGGCGATACAGATACGGAAAGGGACGTGTACCGGTTTGATGCTGAGACGGACCGCCTGAACCGCGTATCGATTGGAGAAGATGCCGACAGCGCCAACGGCAACGGTGAATCGAGCGCGACCATCATCCCAGGCAATCAAGGCGGGAGTGTGCTGGAACAGCATGAAATGAACAGTCGCGCAATCAGCGAAGATGGTTCCCGGATCGTGTTCGGCACAAGCGAGCCGCTGTCTCCCGACGCGGTCAACGGGCTTGAGAATGTCTACGAATGGCGAATGTCCGCGGAAACAGGCGAAGGCGTGGTATCGCTTGTCTCGAGCGGCAGCGCCGACGAACCGGTATCTCAGTTCGTGATAGCGCCGGGAGGTCGGGACGTGTTCTTCGTGACGACGCAGGGCTTGGTCCCCCAAGACGTGGACGGTGCACCCGATCTGTATGACGCGCGTCTGGGTGGCGGTTTCCCAGCGCCTCCCGCATCGCTGGTGCCGTGCGTGGGCGATGCATGCCAGGGCCCATTGACGAGCCCGACACCATTGCTGGTGCCCGCCACCGTCTCACAGGCGCCGGGCGAAAACGTGTTGCCGGCCAAGCGCTCAACCGCTCCGAAGGCGAAGAGGGAGTCGAAGGCATCGAGGAAGCACAAGAAGCGCAAGGCCAAAAAGAGCAGTGCTGGAAGAAGAGGGCGTTCCCATGGCAGACCGAGCCAGAGCGCGATAGGTCAGCGGAATGGGGGCAGGCAATGAGATCACTGCACAAGGCAACCATACCGCGAGTCGGGACGCTTATGGCAGTGCTTGTTATGAATGCATTTTGCATGAGTCTCGTGCTTGGGGCGACTCGTGTTGAGGCGATAGAGGCAAAGCCCTTCGGCATCACCAATTTCAGCTTCGAGGCGATCGAAGGCACCGAAATGATAAACGTGGGGAAAAATGGCGCGGTGCAGTTCTACGAAATTCACAACAAGCCATACGCGTTTACGCAGGCGGGAGGCCATCCGTGGGCTTGGAGCACAGTGGGTGAATTCAGCAGCGAAGAAGTTGAAGTCCCAGGCAACAACGCAGGCACGAAAATACTGCCTGCCCCGACACGCGACCCAAAGGATCTTGTGGTGAGCCTGCCTGCGGGCCTGATCGGCGATCCAATGGCAGTACCACGCTGTCCGTTGACTCAGGTGACGGGCAGCGAGGAACCGTGCCCGGCGGACACGCAGCTGGGCACCTACACCCTTCGCTGGGCAAGTGGGCATGAGGTTCTGGGTCCCATCGTGAACGTCATCCCTGAAGCCGGCCAATCGGCAGAGTTTGCGTTTGAGAATGAAACAAAAGAACAATTCTTGTTGACAGGACACTTGGTGCGCACTGCGCAGGGATATGGAATTGCCGTCCAGAGCAATGAGATTCCGCTTGTCGGCTTGTTCCGATTCGAAGTGACTGTCTGGGGTGTGCCGGCCGATCCCAGTCACGATCCATTGCGTGGGCTGTTCTGTGGCAACCACGCGGTGGGGGAAGGGCTCAGCTGCGCTGGAGGTGGCGAACACGCTGGCGTCGAGCCGGTGCCGTTTTTGTCGTTTCCGACTGATTGCTCCGCGGGTCCTAGCTCAGGAACGTTGCGTGCCGACTCGTGGCAAGAGCCGGGCAGTGTTCGAGAAGGACGGTATGCGGGCTACGTGGAAAAGACGACGGGCTTTCCCGCTGTGACCGGCTGTAGCTTGCTGCAGTTCAATTCATCCATCAGAGTGCAGCCCGACACCTTGCTTGCAGACACGCCGGTTGGGCTGGAGACCACGCTAGAGGTGCCGCAGAGCGAACAGCCCGGATCAAAGGCCACACCGCAGTTGCGCGATGCGATCGTGACCCTGCCGGAGGGGGTCTCAATCAGTCCTGGGATCGTAGACGGGATCCAGGCCTGCAGCGAATCCGGCCCCGAAGGGATCAATTTCACTGGTGCGGAATCCGAAGAAGTCGGTTTGAGCGGCGAATTGCAGCTCGCTCCGGGTCATTGCCCGGACGCCTCGATCGTCGGCACCGCGGAAGCGGTCACGCCCTTGTTGCCCGAACCGGTCAAGGGCCATGTGTATCTGGCGAAGCCGGGCTGCGGCGGTCAGGGACAGAGCCAGTGCACCGACAGAGATGCGCTCGATGGCAACCTCTACCAGCTCTATCTCGAACTGGGTGGCGCGGGCGGGCTCGACGATGCGGGCATCAACATAAAGGTTCCAGGCTTTGTCGAGGCGAACCCGGCGACAGGACAGCTGACCACGAAGTTCCTGGACAACCCCCAGACGCCGTTCAGCGAATTGCACGTGAGCTTGAACGGCGGTCCAAGGGCGCCGCTCGACAATCCTGGGATCTGTGGGCCCGCGGTGACAAATGCTGACTTCACGCCGTGGAGCTCGCCGGGGACAACGCCTGAAGGCCTATCCACCTCGGGCACTCCGGATGCGGTGTCGTCATCGTTCTACGAAGTATTGGGATGCGCGAACCCACCTGGCTTGAGCCCCGGGTTCGTCGCCGGCATGGTGACGACGCAGGCGGGCGCATTCAGTTCGTTCACGATGAGCCTTTCTCGGCACGATCGCGAACAGTACGTAAAGGGCGTGCAGATTCACACTCCGCCAGGTCTGCTTGGGATGCTCTCGAGCGTCCCATTGTGCGGAGAAGCCGATGCGCAGAGTGGTATGTGTCCCGAAGCATCCAGGATTGGCACCACCCGCGTCTCCTCGGGAGCAGGGTCCCATCCCTTTGAAATCGGTGGGAACGTATACCTGACTGGTCCGTACGGCGGCTCTCCATTCGGGCTGAGCATCGTCACAAATGCGATGGCCGGACCGTTCAACCTTGGCCTGGTCGTCGTGAGGGCACGGATCGATGTCGACCCGGAGACGAGCGCATTGACAATCACCACCGACGAAGCGGGCCTACATGCGATCCCGCAGATCATATTTGGCGTGCCGCTGCGGCTACAGCGGATCACGGTCAACATCGATCGTCCAGGATTCATGTTCAATCCGACCAACTGCGCGGTGCAGCAGAAGATCGATGCGACGATCTCCGGCTCACAAGGTGCCGCGGCGGTGGTTTCCAGCCCGTTCGCCGTCGGCGGCTGCAAGGGCTTGGCCTTCAAGCCAAAGTTCACAGCCTCGACCAATGCACATACAAGCCGCGCGAAGGGTGCCAGCCTGGACGTCAAGCTGAGCTACCCCGCCGGTTCGCTTGGGACCGAGGCGAATATCGCCAAGGTAAAGGTCTCGCTGCCAAGGGGGACTGCCGTCGAGACTCACGACCTTGCAGAAGGCGTGTCCGGCGGCGACGTTCAACGCGAACCCGGCCGGGTGCCCACGCGGATCGGTCGTGGGCATCGTGAGGGCATCGACGCCGCTGCTCCCGGTGGGACTGTCGGGTCCCGTGTACTTCGTCTCCCACGGTGGGGAAGCGTTCCCCTCGCTGGTCGTCGTTCTGCAAGGTGACGGCGTAAGAGTTGACCTGACCGGCACCACATTCATCAGCGGGAGCGCCATCACGAGCAGCACATTCAGGACCTTGCCGGATGTGCCCGGTCAGCAAGTTCGAGCTGTATCTGCCGCAAGGCAGAGGCTCGGCCCTTGCCGCTAACGGAAACCTCTGCAAGCTGACGGCCAAGCTCGTGATGCCGACCACGATCGTTGCGCAGAACGGCGCGCAGTTGAAACAGAGCACAAAGATCGCTGTTGAAGGCTGCGCCAGCATTAAACACGGTAAGAAGGCCAGAAGCGCCTTGCGGGGAGCCGGTGGTACGCGTTCCCACAGTACGACCGGACAAAGAGGGGCGCTCTAATGGGCTGTGCTACGCGTGATAAGAACATCGTCCTGGCGTTTGCTGTCATGGTGCTCGTGCTGTTGAGCTGCGGTAGGGCGGTGGGGCGCCCCGCCCGTCAAGTTCGTCCCGGTCCAACATATGGTGGGATTTGAACTACCCGAAAGTGTGGCGGTGTCTCCAAACGGCAACGTGTACGTCTCTGACAGTCGAAGGAACCGGATCGAGGAGCTTACCCCCACTGGGGAACTCGTCCTGATGTTCGGCTGGGACGTTAACAAGACGAAGGTGAGCGCGAACGCTCCGCAATCTGAAAGGAACGTCTGCACAGCGGCATCCACTGACACGTGTCAGGCCGGCGTAAGGGGCACCGCTGCTGGACAATTCGACGAAGCCTATAGCCTCGCGGTCGACCCTGACGATGGAGCGGTCTACGTACAGGAGTTGGTCGTGGCGAACTACCGCGTGGAAAGTACACGGCAGAAGGACAGTTCGTCTGGATGGTAGGTCGAGAAGTGAACAAGAAAACAAAAGGCGATATCTGTACTGCTGAAGAATCCTCATGCGGGGCCGGCATAGAAAGTGTCCAAGGAAGTACTGTGCCGCTGGAGTTCAAATTCGCCAGCGATCGAGGCGACGTGCTGGCCGTCGGAGGCCCGGAAAAACTGCTGTATGTCGGAGATGAACAGCGAGTCCAGGAGATCAACACCGAAGGCGAACTCAAGGGAGAAATTCCGTCCGCAGTGCTAGATACAGAAACAGGCTGCAGCGCGGTCGTGGAAGGCTGTAGGGTGACGGCGCTAGCGGTGGATTCGAGCGGCACCGTGTATCTCAGCGACAACGCCGCCATCTCTTCTCCCAATGAGCGGATACGTATCTTTGCTCGTGGAGGAGGCAAAGAAGAAGTCATTGAAGTACGCCCTCGGCATCAAGGCCGAGTGACGAATATCAATGCTATGGCCATCGATCTCGCAGGTCGTCTGGCCGTGACAGCCTCCGAATCGGAAGGTAACAGGCAGCAAGGTCCATTTGGCATAGTCTATGAAACGGGCGCAGGACTTGGTCACGTGCTACCGGAATTCACTCTGTTTCCAAGCAGCCGTGGCATAGCCTTCGACACAAACGCGGGGCCATTCGCAGGCTATCTCTTCGGAGTCAACGAGGAACTGGGTGGGGAAGTCACCGCCTACAAGCCGGTGACGGTCGCCGAACTCGTGACAAAGCCATTGATCTGCGTCCCCGGAGTGTCACTGGAAACGGATGCCACACTCGATTGCACTCTGAACGGGGAAGTAAATCCGGAGAATGTGGCCAATACTGAAGTGTGGTTTGAATGGGGAACAACACCGGAACTCGGTGAAACGACTGCTCACCAGGCGATCGCGACCGGCAATACGACTGTCCCGGTGAGTGCCGAAGTCGGCGTCGTGCGACCCAACGAAGGTGGATTTTATGATCAGATGGTAGGGCATGACGAAGTGCTTGCGCCGTCTGAAGCGCTGACAAGCGATGAGGTGTCCTCTACCACGCCGATCGTGGCTCCGGTCGTCGTGGGCTCACCAGAAGCCCTGTTCGTCAAGGCGGCGTCCGCTGTGATGAGAGCGGAATTGAATCCAGAGAACGCGAGCACGACATATTTCTTCGAATATGGACAGGGCGAAGCACTGGCGAAATGCCCCGGTGTCATAAACGGGAGTTGCCCGGGCGTAGCCACCACGGTTGCGGGAAAGTCGTCGGTGTACGGGAAGATAGCTATAAGCCTTGAAGCCCAAGAACTGCAAGCGGGAGCGAACTATCGTTACCGACTCTTTACCCAAAGTGAGAACAACGTAGAAACTGAAAGACAGCAAAGCATGGGTCCCGAAAGCGGCTTCGCCACCGCTCCGATACCTAGAGCGCGGGCGGTGACGAGTCCCGTCATGGATATCACCGCTACCAGCGCGGTGATATCGGGTGTGGTCGATCCCGACGGAGATCTCGCAACTTATACCTTCATGCTCGGTGTTGACGCCGGATCCTTGACTCAGTACGGCATAGTGCTCTCCGGCCTGGCAGAAGGCACGGAACCGATTGAACGGTCGCTTACGGTCATCGGTTTGCAACCGGCCACTACGTATGCTTACAAGATCGCGACCGTGGACGGCTCGGGCCGGTCGGAAGGTGAACCTGTTGTTTTCACAACGCTCCCGCAGTCAGCGGTCGTTCAGTTGCCGGCTCTGGTGCCTATGTTGCCAGTGCCAAAAATAAGTTTCCCGCGGTCGTCGAGACCATTGCCGAAATGCAAGCCAAAATTCGTGCGAGATAAGCAGGGCAGATGTGTTAAGACAAAGAACGGCAAGAGAAAGGGTCACAAAAGAAAGAGAAAATGACGGTGTTCGTCAAGACTATAATGTCGCGCACCGTCGGTGACTTCTGTGCGTCGAGTAAAAGGGAGGGAGTAGATGTTCTCGAGGATAAGAGGTCGTGTGACCTACACCAACGTAGCCATGACGCTTGCGATTGTGTTCGCGATGAGCGGAGGGGCATACGCCGCCAACAAATATGTCATCACCTCAACTAAACAGATAAATCCGAAAGTGCTTAAGTCACTGACGGGGAGCAAGGGTGCCGCTGGAGCACCGGGAGTCTACAGGCCCGGCGGGCCCACAGGGTCCAGCAGGGTCAAAAGGCGAAGTAGGGCAGACTGGTACGGCCGGACCTGCAGGACTGACCGGCAACACGGGCCCAGTCGGGCCCGCCGGACCCAAAGGTACGACGGGGGCCACCGGAGCACCGGGACCAACAGGTCCGCAGGGGCCCTTGCAGTCAGGCAAAACCGAGACAGGCCAGTGGGCGGTCTCGCAATATATGGCCGAAGAAGAAGAAGCCGGCAAAAAGGTGGCTGAAACCATCATGGTCGGACTGCCGTTCAACATCCCATTGTCGGGTCCGCTGGACGCAAGTCATGTCCACTACATCGGCGAAGAAGAAGCAGCGCCGCCGGGCTGCAGTGGCGACGCTGAAAGCCCGCAGGCCTCCCCAGGAAACCTCTGCGTCTTCACTCAGCAAGCAGCGAACTATCGTACGCTGTCGCCGATAAGCGTGCCGTTTGAAGTTATAAATGCGGGGATGAAAGGAGAAGAAGGCGCAGGTATCTCCGGTGCGGTTCTCCGGTCAAGCTTCTTCTTCAAAGCAAAGGGCGACATAGTCGCCAACGGCGTCTGGGTTGTGACTGCCGAATGACATTCGTGGCATAGGGTCGTGCGGGCCCTTCGCACACGAGGTTTGTGTGCGAAGGGCCCTTGTTTCAGGCACTACCTTGGCACCAACCAATCGTCACTCGACGACGACTAGCGGTGGACCCGTGCGCAGTCTTTGAATCCGTCACGTGTCGCAATCGCGATTACGTGTTCCCGCTCTTTGTTGGCCGCATTGAATAGAGCAGATCCTAAGTTGAGAGCATTTCTCAGTACATACACTGCCACCTTGGCCAAGTCGTCGCTCACCTCCTGAAAGCCGACGACTATCTTTCGCCAATCACCCTTCATGGATGGGGGCGGCGTGAGTTTGCCGAGGGCAGCGCTCTCGGCCTGAAAATAGATCGCATCCTGTGGCAGAACGCGGACATAGTCTTGCGCGTTTACGACAGTGGCGGATTGAATCTGGGTATTTGCGGTTGCGCAGATTGCATCGGCCTTGGCCATGAATTGAGCTGTCGGCGAAGTGCTTATCTTGGCTTGGGCTGCTTCTGCTGTGCTTGGCACGGTGGACGCCGGATTGGTGGCAGGTGCCGATGCCGTTGTGGTGGAGACGATGTTCGACGATGTGGTTTTCGAGGATCCTCCGCAGCCTGAAGCGGTAAAAGTCGCTACCGCCAGTGCCAGCGCTGCAAGCCTTGTGCATGACATGCTTTTCTCCCTGGGATGGTTGGATGCGTCTGGTGCGCGATCAAGGTCTATAGACTTTGAGTTGGCTCCGGTTCGCGTTCACTGCATTATAAATAAGTAGAGGTAGCTTTGAACGGGATGAAGCGACTGATCTTGTGCGATGTCGCCACCAAGCCCGACACGTTCGCGTGGACGGGGCTCTAAGTCAGAAACATCGGTCCACTCTCGTGCGTGGAAACGCCAGCTTGGGAATGGACCATGTTAGTCTTTGCAGATGAGGTCTAGCGTTGTCCTCCGGACTTCGGTGGCTGGCTGACAATGGGCGAGGTGAAGTCGTTGCTTTTCATGTTTGTGACAGCTACAATGCTCGTCTCTACGATGACGGCATGCGGCGGGGCAAGCAGACAACGTGGCTCGGCGTCGCAAGCGTCCCCCGATGCCGTGGTGGCCAAGGCCGGTGCTGCAAGCACTGCGCCGAGATTTCCCGATTTCAAAGGAGATAGCGACGACGATGACGAAAGGGGCGAAATCGTCAGCACCACAAAGAGTGACAGCGACGCGGACTTTGACGAAGACAGCAGGGACGCCAAGCGGGGTTACATCGACGGCGACGACCACGCCGTTCTTGCCTTTGGGCACACGGCGAGCGCGACCGATAGAAAAGCGCTAGCGGCCATAGTCATGCGCTACTACACGGCGGCTGGTGTCGCTGACGGCGCAAGGGCCTGCTCGATGATGACAGCGCGCTACGTCGTGGTTGTCCCCGAGGACTATGGCAGGGGCGCTGGACCAAGTTACGCGCGCGGCAAGACCTGCGCCACGGTCATGTCGAAGCTTTTCAAGCATCTCCAGAAGCAGGTGGCAGTCTTATTCAAGGTCACCGACGTGCGTGTCAAGGGCAGCGTTGCCATTGTGCTGCTGGGCTCTGCGCTGGCGCCCGCCAGTGACGTCAGCCTGGAGCAGGAGGACGGCACTTGGAAGATCGCGTCTCTGATCGGCACGCCGCTGCCGTGACCAGTCGCCGGTCACGTGAGGTTGTTCGCAAGCAATGTGTCGATCTTCCATGCGCCGCCCTCGCGCTTGACGATGATCTGTGCCTGAGGCCTTCTCGTGAAGCCGAGTGCAGCCAAGCCGAGATTCCCCCTTACGTGCACGCTCGTCACCACCATCGTAGCTACTTCGTCTGCGATCAGTCCCTGGTGCTGCTGCTTGAATAGCGATGAGAGAGCTGCGGCGCACGTCTGACGTGCGTTCCGCTCGGATTGGCTTTGTCCAGCAGAGAGTCCCGCCACAACGCTCGAGTCGAGCATCGAACACGCCATTGCGGAATCATCGGTGACCGCAGCCGTGAGGTAGTCCTTGACGAGAGCCGTCACCGCACGCGCGTCGTCTGGGCCAGCCTGTTTGCCATAGCTCTGCAGGAGAGGATCATCGTCGCTTTCGGCCGGTAACGAATGGGGTTCGTCATCCGCATCGTAGTCTTCGTCACCCTTCAGGTAGCCGCCAGAAGGGGCGCCGCGCGAAGAAACGGTTGTCGTTGCAGTGTAGGTCGATATCGGGCTATGGGAATTCAGTAGGTCCGAACTCGTAACTTTACCTGCACTGCCGCCGCATGCAACAACAGCGAGGGCAAGCAACACAGTCACAATCAATGCAAGTAGATGTCTCATTTGGGTTCGGCTATTCATTGATGCGCGTTTGGGTCAGCAACTGGAAGGAAGTCCTGTCACCTTAGACCACACATATGGGCCAGACCACGCTCCCGACTCCACCGCGGCGCCCAGGTCGCTGAACGGCACATGCCGGCCCAGAGCCACGGGCCAAAAAGTTAGAAACATTCAACCACGTTGGGGACGAGGATCAAGTGCCCGCGTGCTCACTATGGGCTCTGGCCGGCGGTATAACTGATCAGGCCTGAAAAGCTGTCTCAGACCAGGGCCAGCTCGGCCGCCTCAGTGACCCCCACGTACGGTGCCAACGCCAGATATACAGCCTCCGGCGCCGCATGGGCGAGCTCTTCTACTTTGTGCTCGGCGGCGTAGTAAAAGGCGAGCTCGAAGATGCCGTGCATCGTGGCTTCGGGGGCGATCTCCGGCGGTCGCTTGCGCTGCGGTGCTCCTTCGAGCAAGATGCGCGCGTAGGCTTCGGCGTGTTCGTGAGCTCGGCGCACCATCAGCGGCCTGGCCAGCGGAGCCTCGACGAACGCCAAACGAGTGAAGTAGGGCTCTGAAGCGAGGTACTCGATCAGCGCGTAGATGGCGTTGCGAACGCCGGTGCGCCAGTCTGTGGTGCTGAAGCGCGCGCGCTCGACGATCGCCTGCCCCTTCAGATGGCCGAGCTTCGACGGCCGCGGCGAAGGCTTCGTCCTTGTTTTTGAAGTGGGCGAGAAAGCCGCGTTCGGAGAGGTCAGCCCGTTCGGCGATCGCGCGCGCCGTCAGCTCCGTGTAGCCATGGGCGGCGCTCAACTGCGTCACGGCGTCAAGGATGCGCTCGCGGTTTGCGTGGGTCTTAAAGCCCTTGGAGCGGGACATGTTCGGGCCTTTGTAACCGTCCGGGGAAAGTGTCAGGGTACCCGGCGCACGGCCACCGTAAAGCCCGTTGACGCCGATCCTCGCCGGCGCCCCGGCGTTGGTCGCGGCCTTCATCAAGCTTGGCGGCACGGGGTGCTGCGCACGCGTCCAGCGCGCGAGCTGGGTCGAGATTGCGGTCAGTTCTTCGCTGTGCCCCGCACGCAGTTGCGCGTCGATCGTGCGGTAGGCTCCGCCGGCAAGGGTCCGAGCTAGCAGCGGCGGAAGCGCCGGCTGGTCGGGGTCGGTGCGCAGGCAGAGGTCGAGCAGTTCGCCATAAGCGCCCATCAGCCGCTCGCGCCGCTCCAACCCGTCGGGATCGACAGCGGCGATCTCGATCGTTGTGAGCGCGATCGTGCCAGGGCTTTCGCGAGCCACGCGGCAAAGGCGACGCATCAGCGCCTCGATCTGGCGCGAGGGCCCGCCGCCGCGCTGTGCCGCGGCCTCGATCTCTTCGAATGCGGCCTGTGAAACGTTGTCAAAAGCCGCCAACAACAGGTCCTTGCGATCCTCGAAGTGCTCGTAGAAGGCCTTGCGAGAGACCTGCGCGCGCATGATGACGTCGGCGACGGTCGTAGCCGCGTAGCCGAGCCCGGCGGCAAGCTGGATCATCGCTTCGATCAGACGCTTGCGCTGATCGTCGGCAACCTGCGCGTCGGTGAGCTTGTGCGGCCCGCGCGGTAGCTTGCCCCCAGTCCGATCCTTATGGGAATCTATGGTCATCGCGCCTCCGCGTTTCCCTTAACGGATTCGCTGCAACCAGCGTAACGCGTGGTTTCCCGAGAGTCCAGAGGTTCTATAGGAAAGTCAAGTAAAAGCATGGGTTCCACCCCCTCGGACTGAGTTCATGCCATTCGCGGTACGGTGTCCCAGAGTGGAAATATTATCTGACTTTTCTAAGGACCGTCGTCAGGGCGGGTAAATCTACTTGGGTGGCCTGGCGATGCGATTGGCGGCGGCGCTCTGCGCGACCAGCAGGCGCGTGCGGAGAGACGCGGGATCGCGTGTCCATTACCGACGTACTTCTATCACCGGATTCCTTTGCTGCTCGCACAAGTCGGTCGCGCCATGTCGCTCGCCGGCAGCCGGTCGCAGGAAACGTTCCTTGACGTAAACGCGCGGAGCCGGGGAGCACCCGAGCCCGCGCGCGCTTGTTTCCGACTCCGGATCCGGCGGGCTGTGCCCTCTGGTGTAATACCCGCGGACCATATAGCTCGCGGCTGTACCTGGTCGAGAAGCTGAGCTAAGGGTGTGAGTGTCGTGTCGTCTTGTTCTTGTTCTTGCCGCAGTCGGTCACTTTGATCTTCGTGTCTTGATGGATCACCGCGCCGTTCTGAGCAACGAGTTCTGTCGGCATCAGGAGCCTCGCTGGCGCCGGCACGCGCCTCGTGACGGTGTGGCCGGACGCTTGTCGGATGATCTTGAGCTTGGTGGTCCTGAGTGTCTTCGTTAGGGGACACAGACTCGTGTTGGCGCTTAGCATCGAATGCGGACCCTGCGGCAGATACAGCTCTAGGTCTACCAGAGGCATGTCGGGAATCGCGTTGAAGGCGATCTCTGAGATACCAGCGTTGTCTACCGTCGTCGAACTGGCCAAGTCGAGGCGAATGTCATCGTCTTGCAACACGGCAATCGGGGACGGGAACGCTCCACGACCATGGGATACCAAATACACTGGCCCCCTCAATTCCGAGGACAGTACCGGCGTCCGCGCTCTAGCTATACCCACGACCGATGTACCCGGACACGCAGATGGGTCCACCTCAAAGGTGCTTTCGACACATGCTCCCTGCAAGGTCGTTAGCCGCGAGGGCAAGTGCCTCGGGAGCGCGACCCTGACGCGGGCGAGATTCGCTGCCGTGCCTTGGTCTAGCTCGGGAAAGGCGAGCTTTATGTCGAAGCTGGCCCCAGAAGCAATGCTTGTGCGTGCGCTAGTGGACGCCTCTAGCTTGGGTTTGAAGGCTAGCCCATAGCACCCGCCGACCGCGAAGCGGTTGGCTAGCTCAGCGCTCCCGCCTGAGGAGCCCTCAATCCTCGCATTGATCTGTTGCGTTTTGCAGTTGGTCGGGTTGAAGATGAAGTTGGCCCGATCAATGTCGAGTTTTATGCCTTGGAGGCGCAATGGGATGCCGAGCAGGATCTGCGGAAGAGGATCGCTCGTGATCGTCAACGCGGCTGTTTGAGGGTCGATCTCAATTCGTGCGCGGATGACAATGAGCCCTAGGTTCAAGGATCCAGCTGCCGCATCTGTGACGATACTCAGACCGAATGGTGCTCCGTCGTAGCCCACCGTTAGGTATACCTCACCCTTCATGTAGAGCGGCTGCCAGCCACTACCGGCAGATACGGTCGAGCTGCCGATCCGAGAGGCTTCGGGACAGTCGCCAACGCTCGCTGCGGCCTGCTGACATAGCGGCACGCTCGAGAGCATCGCCGAGAGTCCTGGTGGCGTTTGCAGCTGAATAGCGGAGAGGTACTGTTCGCGGTCTTCGCGAGTGACTTCGATCGTGAGCGGACTGAATGCTCCAGCGCTCGGGAAGGTCGTCCCGGCAAGGAGCTGTGGATTCAGTGGCACCGGATTTTCGCAACCTGTCACCTCATAGTAGGAGGATGGCGAGGCGTTTGGTATAAAGGGGGCACTCCAAGGTTCAAGATCGGAGGTTGTAGTCGCCGGTCCACATTTTCCGGGGTTAGTGAGAAGTGCCCCCGATCCGCCGAACAACTTGATGCTCAATTCGTTGAGTGGCAGTTGCGGGCTGTTCGTGAGCTCTACCGTAAGCTGACCCGTCGCTGGATTCGCCTGGATGTCGCCTTCGACCTTGAGGACTACACCTTCGTCGTGCTTAGCACCGCGTCCACCGAGTTCGACATATATACGATAGAGCTTGCCATCCGCCGCGTCCTCTTCCGTACATGACCCCTGACCGGAGCCCCCGCACTCAGGAGTCGCTAGATACACACGTCCTTCGATCGGATTGGGGAGAAGTGGCGTGCGCGCTTCGGTGGTACCGATGACCGATGCTCCGGGGCAATGTCCAGCCGCGAGTTGTGGTTCGCCGCCTGGACTTGATTCTTCCCCTTCCCCAACTTCGCCGGGGTCAAGCAGTTCGCCTTGACCGTTCAAGCCAGTGGGTAGGTCGATTCCTTGTGGGCCGTTCTCGCTGCAGGCCTTCGCGCCGTTTCCAACCCCTGGGTTGATCGAGATGCCTGGCGGTAGTGTCACGGTCGCGTCTCGAAGCTCAGGCGCCGCGACGGTCGTTCTACCTTCTTCCGTTTGGCCTACCCCGATGCTCACGTCGATAGCCACAGGGTCTTCAGCGAGCAGCCTGTCTGGCCTTACTGTGATTTTCGGCCACCACAGGGATCGTTCGCAGTAGGCCATCGCCGGCAAGGTCGCCTGTGCTTGAACCCACCGTCCCTGTTCCTCCCACGAGTCTGCCCAAGCGGTCGTCGTCTGCACCCCATTAGAACAATTGCTCGGCATCGTCAAGAACGGCTTTGGTTCTTCTCCGCTTGGCTCGTTGCCGTTTTCGCCACAGGTCCAATTCTGGCTCGTCCCCATCCTCAGGCAGGCGAGACCACGCTGTGGGTCGTGGGCGCTTTCGGCAGGCACTCCCCACAATGTTGTTTCCAAGCTTACGATCCCCAGTGCTGGTAGCCCGTGTCCAGCGATTGAAAGGACATAGCCTTCTGCTGTCCGAATCACACGTCCTGTCAACAGGAATCTCCCGGTCAACGCTTCGAGACCCAACATCGCCGACTCGCCGCGCTGTGGCACTAGGTTAACGATCGGGCCGAACATCGCTATCTGATGCCCTTCAAGGGAGGCACGAAGCATGAAGCTACCAACCTGTGTACCCGGCCGACAGTGTTCTTCTGTCATCGAGCACTGCGGTACTGCCTGTGGATCGGCTATCAATCCCGGCGGCAAGTCGATCACCATATCCTTCAGATCGCGGGTCGGAACGAACAGATGTTCCGGACCGACCTCTTCTTCACTCGCAAACGTAACCGTAGTAGTCAACGCGAAGGGATGCCCCCCAGCTTGGGTGAATAGATACGGTTCGTTCATAAACTCCGACGCTGCACTTGGTTCGGTGGTTTGCGTGGTAAACCCAGCGATGCCAAACGGCCTGGTTTCGGCACCAGTCGCGATGGCCGGGAGGATAAGTGCACATGCCAACGCTGCTGCGCCTAGTCGTGTGACGGCGACCGCAAAGACCGTGGTTCCCCGGAGCTTCATCGGATGCCCCGGCGACTCGCGCACGGGAGGCGATAATTAGCGGCGCTACGTCTCATAGGTCCCTCCTCGTCACGATTCCCACGCAGCACACAGACGGACAACTCGTCCGCACTGTTTCTTACTCCGTTCTCTATGCCCATTCTGAGGCGAAGCCACAGCGAGAACGGCATGCTGAGCACCTCCATCCTATTCCATCGCCGCCATTTCAAAGCGGACTGCGCGAGATCGGCGGCGATGTTTCTGACTCGCCGGGGATGTTGCTCTCGCGGAGTACGCATCGAGCTGTGCCCCGTAGCCTAGAGTAACCGATGGTGTCTTGACACATTCTGCCATTCGTGCGAATGTGCGTTTACGTCCGTTATACAGAACTTAGATCAGTGCCGGAACGAAGGGAGTCGGTATGACGCGCGCAAGGGTGGCACTCGCCGCGGGGCTCATGCTGATGCTCGCCGCGATCGGCCTCACGTTGACGCGCTCGCCGCTGTCGGTAGCGTGGAGCGACTCCACTCCGCTAGAAGGCACATTCGCCGAAGTTGTGGGTGGCTCACAGGCCTGTCAGGCGCACGAGGAGCTGCCACAGAGCGCCTCAGCGGTCCGGCTCTCGCTGTATGCGGGGTTGGGCCCACGCGTGAGCGTCAAGGTGCTCTCAGGTGACCATGTCCTGACGTCGGGGGTGCGGGGAGCTGGGTGGCGGGGACAGTCCCCAACGGTTCCACTGTTACCGGTATCTCAAAGCGCATCCGATGTGAAGCTGTGCTTTAGGGTCGGCCGGTCGGAGGAAAACGTAGGTCTAGACGGTAGTGCCGCACGACCCGGCGAAGGGACGATCGCCCAAGATGGACGTTCGCTGGGCGTCAAGATGAGGATCGAATATCTCCGAGGAGGCAATCGCTCCTGGCTCTCGTTGCTGCCATCGGTATTCAGACGAGCAGAGCTTGGTCGCTGGACGGCCGGCGCCTGGATTCCCCTGCTGGTACTCCTGCTGGTCGCGACGATGGTCAGTGGAGCCGCGTGGCTTACCGCCCGGGAGTTGCGATGAGCACCGGTGGCAAGCGCGCTCCCGGAAAGGACGCGGGCAAGTCTCACACAAAGACCTCGCCCGGCGCGCGCGAGTTCGCCCGGCGCACGCGAGCACAGTCGCGCCGAGAAGCACGCAGACAGATGCTTCGCAACCGCGTAAGAGCAGGCGCAGGCCACACGCCAACGCTCGTTGAGTTCGTACGGCGGATGCTCGGGCGGATACCAACGGCGGCGAGGGTGTGTGCGCTCGTGGCTTTCCTGAACGCAGTGTGTTGGTCTTTGATAACGCCCCCTTTCCAGTCGCCGGACGAACCGGACCACTTCGCCTACGTACAGCAGCTAGCCGAGACGGGCCACCTCCCACAAGGGAAAGCCGAAGGCTTCTCCCCCGAGGAGCAGGCCGCCTTGCGAGACCTGCGTCAGGTGGATGTCCTGCTCGCTCCCGCGGTAAAGCCGATCTCCTCGCGTAGCGAACAGCAGACCCTGGAAAGCGATCTCTCCGAACCGCTCACCAAGATCGGGTCCGGGGGAGCGGGAGTCGCGGCCTCTCAACCCCCGCTCTACTACGCGCTGCAGACCATTCCCTACGGGCTTGGGTCGGGGGGGTCGATCCTTGAGCGGCTGGAGCTGATGAGGTTGCTGAGCGCCGTGATGGCGGCGTTCACCGCGCTGTTCGTGTTCCTGTTCCTGCGCGAAGCGTTGCCGGCCGTGCCATGGGCGTGGACCGTGGGTGGATTGGGCGTCGCCCTGGCCCCGCTGCTCGGGTTCATGTCAGGCGTGGTGAATCCGGACGCGATGTTGTTCGCTGTCTCGGCCGCGCTGTTCTTCTGTCTAGCCCGCGCTTTCCAGCGCGGCCTCACGCGCCGGCTGGCGCTCACGACGGGCGCCGTCATCGCCGTCGGCTTCATGACAAAGCTCAATTTCATCGGCTTGGCGCCGGGTGCCTTGCTTGGGCTCGTTCTGCTCGCGCGTCGCGAGGCGCGAGGCGTGGGTCCTCGCGCGGCCTACTACAGCCTGCTTGCGCCAGCATTGCTGCTCGCCCTAAGCCCGGCCATCCTGTATGCCCTGATCAACTTGGCGTCCAATCACCCTGCGCTGGGATTCGTCTCCAGCAGCATCGACTTCCAGACCTCGGGGCAGGCGTCGATCTTGCACGAGCTTCCATATATCTGGCAGGTCTATCTACCGCGGCTGCCCGGTTCGCATAACTACTACGGAGAAATCTTCACCACGCGCCAGCTCTGGTTCGACGGTCTGATCGGTTTGTATGGCTGGGCGGACACGGTCTTTCCTGCCTGGGTCTATGACATCGCGCTGGGCTTCGTGGTCGTGATCGGCATTCTCTGCGTTCGCGAGCTTGCGAGCGCCCGCGCGAGGCTGCCACGCCGAGCCGCGGAGTTCCTCACCTATGCGCTGATGACGATCGGCGTGATGGTTATCGTCGCTGCCAGCAGCTATCAGACGGCCTCCACCCATCCAGGGGCTTTCACCGAACCCCGTTACCTATTGCCGATGCTGGCTCTTTGGGGTGCGGTGCTCGTACTGGCAGCGCGCGGCGCGGGCCGTCGCTTCGGGCCGCTCGCAGGAGCGCTGATCGTCGTTCTTGTTCTTGCTCACGACATATTCAGCCAACTGCAGGTGATCGCACGCTATTACGGCTGACATCTGGTCTTGGTCTCGCTTCGAGAATCAGGCCACGACGCCTATTAGCGGCCGTTGTGCTGCTTGGCTTTGGTGTGACGGCATGCGGTCAAGTGGGCAAGGGCGTGGCGCCGGCTTCCAGGGCGTCCTCCAACGCTGTAACGGCCGGCGCTGCTACCGGGACGGTTGGGGCTGGTGCGAAGTTGCCCCAGCCCGAACTGAAAACGGACGCCGACCTCGATTCCGACAGCTATCCCGGCGAACCGGACAATGACAACAATCACGTGTTCGGTCACGTAGCGAGGGGCACCGACGCGAGGGCCGCCACGACGCTCGTCAAGCACTACTACGCGGCTGCCGCGGCCGGCGATGGCGCCGCGGCCTGTTCCCTGATGTATGCGACTTTGGCCGAATCGGTGCCCGAAGACTATGGTCCGTTTTCAGGTGCCACAAGCGCTACATCTTCGCGTGAGGTGAGCTGTGCGGTCGTCATGTCGAGCCTGTTCAAGCATCGTTACAAACGACTAAGCTCTGGAGTGGCCACGCTGAACGTGGCCGTCGTGCGTGTCAGGGGCAGCCGCGCATCGGTACAGTTCGGCTTCGGCAGAATGAGGCCGAGGTATTATCTCGCGCTACACCGGCAACGCGGTGTATGGAAGGTCGACCGGATGATCGGTACCGAACAGGCGATCTACGTCGAATGATGAAATTGCCGTTTGTGCTGCTGGTGGTTGCGCTGCTCGCTGTGGGCACCGGGGCTTGCGGCGGCGTGCACGCAGGCAGCGGATCGGTGTCTAACGCCTCCTCCGCCACGTCGGGCCTGGAATCGCTCATGGGCGATGAAGATAGGGACAACCCTGGGAAAGGCTACTATGACGGCGATGACAGCAGCATCCGTTATTACGGTCAGGCTGCAAGCGCATCCGATGCACGGGCGGTAACGGAGCTAGTCGAGCGCTACTATGCCGCGGCGGCCTCGCAGGACGGCGTGAGGGCCTGCGCGCTCACCTATTACATCGACGTCGAAACTCTCCCGGAACAGTACGGTCAGCCGCCCGGCCCGCTTTGGCTGCGCGGCGCCAGCACGTGCCGGGCTGTGCTGTCGCGTGTGTTCAAACACTTCCACAGGGAGTTGACCGTCGCTGTCCAGGTGATTGGTGTGCGCGTCAGTAACGATCGTGCGGACGCGCTGGTGGGCTTTAAGACCCTGCCTGCCGGCGTCGTCAAAGCACGGCGCGAAGGCGGCGCCTGGAAGGTCGACGGGCTGCTCGCCGTCGCGCTGCCGTAGCCGTGGCCATGATGAGACCATTGCTCATAGGGCTGTCGATCGTCTCGGTTGGCGTGGGCGTCAGCGCGTGCGGTGGCGCGAGCAGAGGCGCGGGCTCGGTGTCTAACAGGACTACTGTTGTCGAGCACGTCCTCACGGTCAGCCGCGAATTGGGGCCGATCGACGGCGACGATTACGCCATCCTGGATTTTGGCCATCCTGCGGACGCGGCGGAAAAGGGCAAGATCGCCGCGCTGGTCAGACGCTATTACGAGGTCGCGGTGGCGGAGGATGGCGCCAAGGCCTGCTCGATGCTCTATCCGGTTACGGTCAAAGAAGTCGTGGAAGAAGACGGTCGCTTACCGGGTCTGCATGGGGGCACGTGCGCCGTGGTCGTGTCGAAGCTCTTTGAGCGGTACCACCTGAACTCGTCGCCGATCTCAACTCGCTCAAGCTGGTCCGTGTACGTACCGAAGGCTTCAATGGGTATGCGATACTGCGCTTTGCGGGGGCGATCGAATCACGCATGCTCGACATGCATCTCGTCCACGGCGCCTGGAAGCTCCAACGGCCGCTCGACATACCGTTGCCCTAACGGGGACGGTCTTCTGCGTCGCCCCTCCCCAAAATGGGTCGATTGATCAGGATCGTTGCTACTATTTGTTTCCGCCACGACTCTCGATGGGGAGGAGAATGCTTCACGATGAGGCTGCTGCGCGCTCTGATGACACTCGCCCTGCTCTGCGTGGGCGTTGCCGCGTGCGGTGGTGCGAGCAGAGGCTTGGGCTCGGTGTCTCAGGCCGCTTCCAGCACTGCCACGGACGGTAGCTCAGCAACGACTCCTGCTGATACGGCGCTCACGCGACACTCCTTCAAGGGCGACGAAGACGACGACGACCAAGAAAGCAAGACCTTCGGCCAGGAAAGCAGTGGTGACAAAGACGCTGACCCCGACAACGACTATAAGGATAACCAAAACAAGGGCTACTACGACAAAGATGACAGCGAAGTGCGGACGTTTGGCCAGCCGGCAGACCCAGCCGACAAGCGCGCGATTACGGCTGTCGTCAGGCGTTTCGATACTGCAGCCGCCACGGGCGAGGGTGCTACCGCCTGTTCACTGATCTACTCCGTGCTTGCCCAAACCATTGCGGAAGATTATGGCCATGGGGCTGGACCGTCCTATTTGAGTGGTGGCAACAGCTGTCCTTCGGTCATGACGCTTCTCTTCAAGCATGATCACAGCGAATTGACCGGCGCGGTCAAGGTGACCGGTGTGCGGGTCAAGGGCAAAAGCGCATACGCACTGCAGGGCTCTGTGACCAGACCCGCTAGCTACTTCATGTTGCGGCAAGAAGGGAGTGTTTGGAAGATCGATGGACTGCTCAGCAGCCCTTTGCCCTAAGGGCAACCGGGTTGCGATGGTGGCCGATGGCGAGCTATGGCATTTGGCTGTCAAACAACTCCCAGATCTTCCAGGCGCTCCCTTCGCGGTGCACCGCGATGTGGTTGGGGACGGGTGCTTTGGCGAAGCGCAGCAGAACTAATGCCCTGATCCCTTCGATGCGTACACTGGTCACTTCGAGTGTGGCGCTATCGGTGGCGAGCTGTCGGTGGTACCGCTTGAACAGCTGCGACATGACCACCGCACAGGTCTTGTCGCGCGGGGAGAGCGTCTGGCCGTAGTCTTCGTGGATCGTTTCGGCGATCAGCGGGTGGATCAGCGGGCAGGCCTCGGCGCCGTCGTCTTTGGCAGCCGCCGCATAGTAGTGGGTGAGGAGGGCCACGATCGGCTGCTTTTCGGCTGCGCTCGCCTCGTGACCGTAGAATCGGATCGGAGCGTCATCGCTGTCGAAGGCCTTGGCAGTGACGACATCGGCGGTAGTTTGACCGCCGCCGACTGGGGCGCTGGTAGCAGGTTTGGGCGTCGAACCCGCGTGTTTGCCTGTGCCTGCGCACGCCAAGACGGCCAGGCTGAGCAGTGTGATCGTGGGCAGTGCGAGCAGCGACTTCATCACGGCAGTTCGTTGTCCAGCATCGACTCGATCTTCCATGCGTGTCGTTCTAGACGTATGGGAATCTCGCGTTGGGGCATCCCTCCGAAGCTCAACACCGCAAACCCATGGTGTTCTTCAAGGCGCACTCGGGTTACTTTGAGCGTCGCGTCATCCGCTGCTATCTGCCTATGGAAGTGCTTGAACACCCCCGTCATGACGGCGGGACAGGTATTGCCGCGCATGTATGGTTGGCCAGGGGGCGAGACGCCGTAATCTTCCGGGATCGCTTCGGCAAAAGTGATGTACAGCAACGAGCAGGCCTGTGCGCCGTCGGCCGCGTCCGCCGCCATGTAGTAGCGCTTGATGATCGCGGTGATCGCGTGCTTGTCGGTTGCGCTCGCCGGGAGGGCAAAGTCAAGGACGCTGCCGTTGTCCGTGTCGTTGGGAGTGCCAATGTCGTTGTCTTTGTCGCTGTCGGCCTTGGTGTAATCCCCGTGGGAGTAGGCGCCTGGCTCAGTTATCGCGGCCGTGCCGGTCTCGGCAGCATTGGATGGGGTGTGAGGCCTGGAGTTCGTGCTCTTCTCCGATCCGCACGCGCTGAGACCGATGCCAAGCAGGACCATTGTGCACAGCACAAGCGGTGACTTCATTTCCGTGCCTTTCTCTTCCCAAGCTATTCGGACCAACGTAGCAAAGTTTCTATATATGGATTAGGCTTGTCCTCGTCCATGTGTCAGGTCATCCCGGTCTGGAACAACGCGTCGATCTTCCAGACACCCTTCTCGCGCTTGACGAAGAAGTGGCCTACGGGCACAGTCCGGAAACCGACGGTCGCGGTCCCGATGTTGCCCGTGAGGCGCACATCGGGGACCACCATCGTGGCGACCTGGTCTGCTTCCAGTTGTTGTCGCTGTTGCTCGAACAGCGATGACAGCGCCACGGCACAGGCGTTGCCACCGCTCTGACCGGACTGGCCTTGGCCTTCGGCCAAGCCTCTGGCAAGGGTGGAGTACAACAACGGGCAGGCCTCGGCGCCGTCGCCGACTGCTGCCGCCGCGTAGTAGTGCTTAATGAGGGCCGTGACCGCGCGCTTGTCGGCTTGGTCTGCCTCTTTACCAGTGGCGAAGAGAATGTCGGTCCTGTCAGGACTGCCGACCTGGTTGCCGTCGTCTCCGTCGTTGTCTTCGTCGCTTTTCAAGTAGCTCCCAGGCGGGACCGTGCTGGCGGGGGTCGTCGTATAGGTGCCGCTGCTCGCCGCGGCGCTTGAAGGGATGAGGGATGCCGAGCCGACGTTCTTGTTCGTGCCACCGCACGCGAGCGCGCTCACGCAGAGCAGCGCGGCAGTCAATGGCGCGAACGCGAGCTTGATTGCTGCTCGGAGCCTAGGCGGTGGCGACTCGGTCTCGGATGTCTGGTTGATGCTGGTCATGTCCGGTTTCTAGCGCGACCTTGTCTTCGTGTCAAAGTAGTCGGAAACAGTAACTGACGTTTTGCTTGATTTTCGCGCTAGGGTCTGCGAGGATGCGTTTAGGCTCGATATCCAGAACTTTGGTTTGCGGGTCGAAGAGTGTGGCCGGTGGGTTGAGGTCTCCTATGAGGGAGATTATCTGTCTGATCGGTCTGTGTCTACCGGAGGAGCTGGGAGACAGTGGACGGGGCCGTAGCGAGGCGGGTGTACCCGCAACGAGCGCCGCGAGGTCGCGGTGCGGGAGTGGGCCGATCCGCGGTAGGCCTCAGTGGGAAACACCTCTGGACTTCTTTGTGGTATCCGGTGAGACTGGTGTGCGGGCTGTGGGGTAGGGCTTTTTTTGGTTCGTCTCTCTGTGGCTCGAATGGTAGGACAGCAGGATTATTAGGGCCGGGTCCGGTGCTCTCTGACCAATGGACGAGTGGCCGGTCGGCTGTGGCAAGCCTCGGAAGAGGTTTTCAACCAAAGCCTCGGATGAGGGAAAGGTAGATCAATACTATGAGGAAGATTCAAGTATTCTGGCTGGTGCTTGTCGCGATGTGTGCATTCAGCGCGTTCGCCAGCACCCAGGCGTTCGGCGCCTTAACATTTGCATTAGCGCAGTGGTTAGCCGGTGGTAATCTGATCTTAGAAGCATTATTATCGGACGCAGTAGGCAGCCTATTATTCGAAGACTTATTAACCGGCGCGGCTTTCTTATGTAGCGGGTTATTCGAAGGAACGGTCGGACCCGAAAGCGCCGATGAAATCACGATGGTATATAGCTTACCTGGCACTACTTTAATAGAAGAATTAGATGAAGCTACTGCGACCAAAGGCCTGGTATGTACTGAAGGTCTAGTCCTTTGTTCCAAAGTCGAAATATGGCCTCTCAAATTGCCGTGGTTAACTGAAGTCGAGTTAGACGTCGAAACAGGGCTGTTTTATGAGTTAACTACTGGAGCGGAATATAATCTGTTATGCGAAGTGTTGGGAATGGACAAGGTCGAATTATGCGCAGCACCAACTGGTACGGCTGGTGAACTGTTAAATGTGACCGGTGGCGTGGAAGCCATGGGTGTAGCCGAACCGGAGTCGACCTGCAACGGAGAAGTCGAAATGGGCTTAGTGGAAGCCGACCCGGAAAATCTGATTACTCTGGTGAATGGGGAACCGTTGACGGTGTCGGAATGACGTTTGCTATTGTGATGTGATTGTGAAGTAGTGGTTTGTGTTGGTCGGACGGGGCTGTGTTTTGGTCTCGTCCGGCCAGGTGTTTGGTGAATTTTGAGGGCGCGTGTGGGGGTTTGTTCACGTGTTGTGATCGAGGGATTGGGAGGGGTTTGATGTTTTCTGGGGTAGGTAGGCGTTTGACTTATGCGAATGTTGTTGTGACGTTGGCGTTGGTGTTTGCGATGAGTGGTGGGGCTTATGCTGCCAAGCATTATTTGATTACTTCGACTGCGCAGATCAGTCCGAAGGTGCTTAAGGCGTTGACGGGTGCGAAGGGAGATCTGCCGGGGCGAGTGGCGCCAATGGCGGCGTTGGTGCCACGGGTCCCTCGGGAGCGGGAGGTCCGCAGGGACCCCAGGGACCCCAAGGTCCGCAGGGTCCCAAAGGCGAAACGGGGCCGCAAGGCGAAAAAGGCACGTCTGGTTTCACCGAAACTTTGCCTAAGGGCAAGACCGAGAAGGGCGACTGGAGCATTACGGCGGTGCTGCCTGGACACGGGTTGACCGAAGGATCTGCGTCGACTGCCGTCAGCTTTGTCATTCCGCTCCCCGCGGCGCCCACGCAGCACTACATCAAGGTCGGCGAAAATCCTCCCCCCGGCTGCGTTGGCAATGTCAAAGAACCTGGCGCCGAAGAAGGCAACCTTTGTGTGTTTGCCGCCGGTGAAGACAACAATCAGCATCCGGCTATCTGTCGCTCTGCGGAATCGACGCTCAGTTGCCTCTTCGCCGGCGCGTCGGAACAGGGGACTGATCCCTCTGGCTTCCTCATGACCGTTGGCGACGAAGCGGCCGGTCTCATGTTCGTCAACGGCACCTGGGCGGTGACCGCCGAATAGTCGCGCGCGATTCCCAGCGCCGCTAGAGGTTCCCCAGGGGTTGTGGTCCTGCCGCAGTCCCGAGGGAGCCTTTGGACACCCTGGCAAGACGACCGCAAAGTGTGAGCGAGGAGCAGTAAGTCATCTGTAATGAGACTGTCAGCGAAAACAACAGTTGCATCGATCGAGCGTCTGACCCGTCCGGGTCGGTTCGTTGCTGCTGCTGTCACACTGGCTGTCCTGAGCGTGGCGCTTGTGTGTGTGGTTGGTGCTGCGACGGCGTTTGCTGCCTGCGAAGCGCCGAAGTTCGAGCCTGAACTCTTAGAAGAGAGGGTGTATTCGACGCGTGCGCATATCGAGGCGGCTGTGTTGATCGGCAACACGCTGCCTGCGCCGGAAGTGGAATGGGGTGGGGAATATGCTCCTGCTGAAGGAGGCGGCGGGTCGCCTCCTCCGCCGAAAAAACCTGGTGAATCGCCGTGGACGCTTGCTGGTGGCGGGACGATTGCCAGTGACGAGATCGCGGTCGAACTGGGAGCCAAGGACGGGACTGGGGCGACGATACTTCACCATCTTTCGCCTAAAACCATCTATTACGCTCGTTTCCACGTCAAAGTTAAGTGTAGCTCCACCGAAGAATTCGCCGTTGAAGAACAGTTTCGGGTCGAAGAAACGAAGGCGGTTTCAGAGCCGGAAGTCGCAAGGTATTCTGGAGGGGGTCCGACTACGTTTCGTGTGGGGGCGACGAGTCCGACGACGGCTGTGGGGGAAGCGCAGGTAGAGAGTAATGGTGCGGAAACGTTATATGAGTTTGAATATGCGCTCTCTGAAAACGGTAAACCCGGGACGTGGGAAGCGTTTAGCTCTGGTGAGGGCTCGGCCGAACATGAAGGTGTCGTGACTGTCGCTGAGGATTTCGCCGACCCTGAAGCGAAGCTCACCGGTCTCAAGCCGGAAACGACTTATTTTGTTCGTCTCAAAGCCAGCAATAAGGAAGGCGTTACTATACAGAATACGAATCTCGGGCAACGGTCTTTACGACTCCGACGGCTAAGCCGATAGCGTTCGAACCTAGCGTTAGCGCCGTCACCGGCACCTCGGTCCATCTTAGCGGAACATTCCTGCCGCATGGTTCTGAAACTGAATGGCGTTTTGAATATACGAGCGAACCCGAAAATTCAGCTTCATGGGTAGTTGGCCCCGGTGGCGTCGTCTCCCAGAAAGAAGCCGAAGAATTGCCGGAAGGCGTTACTGCTGCTGCTGGAATCGAAGGGACGTTGAGTGGTTTGAGTGCTGGGACTGTCTATTATGTTCGTCTGTTTGCGGAGAATAAGGCTGGGGGTGAAGGCGTGAATGGTGTGGGTGAACCGGTCTTAGGTGAGCGCCAGCAGATCAGGAGTTTTGAAACGGCGGGGCCGCCGAGTGCGAGCGCGTCTGCGACGCATGGTATTCATGGTGAATCGTTGCGTCTGCTGGGCACGGTGGGCCCTCACGGCTATGACACTCACTATTATTTCGAGTATGTCACTCAGGTCCAGTTTGAACGTGGTGGCTTCGGCGAAGCGTTGCGTACTCCTGTACTGGATGGTGGTGGTGGCGGTGGCGAAGAAAGCAATGGTCATTTCACGTTGAAGTTCGTGGGCGCGGATCTCCCGGGTTTGCAGGCGGGTGAAACCTACCATTACCGTCTTGTTGCTACCAGCAGTTCTCCCGGTGACCCGGTGATCGACAGCGCCGAACAGTCTTTGACGGTGCCGCCGGCGGTGTCCTCGCCTGGTCCTGAAGAAGTCTGTCCTAATCAGGCGTTGCGGACGGGTCCGTCGGCGAATCTGCCCGACTGTCGTGCTTATGAGATGCTGACACCGGTGGATAAGGAAGGCTCGCAGGAAATCTTCGCGTATGACACTCTGAAGTCCCCCGCCTATGAGCTTGTTGGTGAAGATGGTGAACATTTGATGCTTGAAGCGCCGGTGGTGTGGGGTTCGACTGCGGGCAGTGGGCAGGCCCCGTATTTCTTCTCGCGTACCCCGACTGGCTGGCAGGTGACGGCCGGGACTGTCCAGCCGCAGGCCGGTGTGAGCACTTATGTGCCACAGGTCTTTAGCGGCGATCTGACACAGTTTGCTTTTGAATCGGGTTTTAACATTTCTGGTGGGAGTGGTCAGTCAAAGAGTGTTGAATACAAGATGGGTGTTCCGGGTGTGCCGTATGTGGATGTTGCGACGGTTCCTCGTAGCTTGGTTGGTTATGGCGGGGGGTGGGTGGCGGCTTCCTTAGATTTCTTGAAGCTGGTCCTGCAGTCTGAAGACCGCGCGCTGGTGGAACCGCGGAGCACGACTAAGAGCGGCAACGACCTGTATGAATATTCGCAGGGGAAGTTGCGTCAGGTCAACGTGGGTATCGGCACGTGCGGCGCCAACATCGCCAAGGGCAATGAAGGGACGGGTGGTTCTAGTAGTTCGCATGCAATTTCGGTGGATGGTTCGCGTGTGTTCTTTGAAGCTGTGCCGGGGAGCGAATGCTCGGCGTCGAAGCATCTGTATGTGCGTGTGAATGGTGTCGAAACACTCGATCTCGGCGTCTACCGCTTCGCAGGCGCAAACACCGACGGCAGCGAAATCCTGCTGGAAAAGCCGCCGGGCGGGGAAAATCCTGGTCTCTACCTCTACCAAGACGAAACGGTGAAATTGCTCTCTTCGAGTGGGTCGATCGTGGGCACCAACTTTACCGTCTCTGAAGATCTAAAAACGATCTACTTCACCTCCGGTAGTACCCCTGAAACAGACATCTACCGTTACGACATTGCCAGCGAAACACTCGACTTCGTAGTCCAGTCGGACAACTCCTCAACGCACGGAGAATCGTATTTGAGTCCTGATGGGCGCTACTATTATTTCACTTCGCGTGGTGTTGCGGGGTTGCCTGGTGGTGCGACGGTCCCCGGCGGCGGCCATGAAGAACATCCTACGCCGTTGTCGTTGCTTCCGGCGGAGCCGACTGAACAGGTGTATCGTTATGACAGTGTCGAACATGTGGTTGAGTGTGTGTCGTGTGCGTCTGGGTTTGATCCTGAACCGAGGTTGGGTGCTAACTTCGGCGGGGCCGATAACGCGCAGGGGACGGCTACGGATGGGGTGCCGGGGCGGAGTATGGTGTCGGCTAACGGTGATTTTGTGTTCTTTCAGACGCCGGCGGCGCTCGTCCCCGCGGACGTGGACGGCGAAGTGACACCCGAAGGAGACCTCGGTGCCAACTCGGCTCAACCGGAACATGCTAGTAGTGATAATTCGGTGTCTGGTGATGTGTATGAGTGGCGTCGTGATGGTGTTGATGGTTGTGGTGTGTTGCAGGGTTGTCTTGCGTTGATCACGAATGGTCGTGGTGGGTTGTTGAATATTTTGTTGGGTAGCGCCGAAAATGGTCGCGATGTTTTTATTTATACGCATTCTCAGTTGGTGGCGCAGGATAACGATACGGCGGGCGATATTTACGATGCGCGTATCGGTGGTGGTTTCCCGCCGGGGCCTCCGGATCCGGTGGAATGCGAAGGTGATGCGTGTTCGACGCCCGCGAGTCCGCCGAACGATGCTACACCGTCCAGTTTTACGTTCTCAGGCAACGGGAATATCGTCCAGGCCGTGCCGCTTCGACCTGCGGTGAAATCTAAGAAGAAGTCGGAGAAGAAGAAGTCGAGCGGGAAGAAGAAGAAGAAGAAGAAGGGTAGGAAGGCTGGGAACGGCAGGGGCAGGGGCACGGGCAGGGGGAGTGTCCGATGAATGGTGATCTGGCTTGGTTGGTTTTGGTGTTGTGGGTCGTGTTTTGGGTGTGTGTGTTGTTGGTTGTGTGTGTGTTGTTGGGGGGCGGTGTGGCTTGGGGGGCGCCGAGTGTTGAATCGTTTGGGATTGTTCCTGGTAGTTTTCGTGTGGTGCCGTCGTCGGTGCGTGCTGGTGCTCATGCGGATTTGACGGTTACTTTTGATTTTGCGCATAATGCGGCGGGGAAGACTTTTAATGATGTTCGGGGTACGGTTACTAATCTTCCGGTTGGTTTTGATGCTAATAGTACGGCTGTGCCGACGTGTACGGATGCTCAATTGGTTAGTGGTACTTTGGGTGTGCCTGCTTGTCCGGTTGCTAGTCAGATTGGGTTGATTAGTTTCGAAGTTGCTAATCCGAATGGTGGGGTTGCGCCGCCGGCGCATATTACTGCTCCTGTTTATAATATGGAAGTCACGAGTTTTGGTGTGACTGCCGAGATCGGTTTCAAGGTTATCGGTGGTTCTGCGCTGGTGTTGCAGGCTAGTGTGCGTCCCGGTGAATATGGCATAACGACTACGTCTTCTGATGTTCAGAAGGTGGAACCTCATAATGTGTCGGTCACGATTTGGGGTTTGCCGGCCGCGCACGAACACGATGCTCAGCGTGGCGAGGAATGCGGCGAGTCCTTTGAAGTACCGCCGCTGTGTATCCATCCGCAAGGTGGCGGTGGCCCGCAGGAAGCTGGTATTCCTGTCAAGGCGTTCTTGTCGAACCCGACGGGTTGCGAACCGCATACTGCGAGCATGGAGGCTGACTCGTGGGAGGATCCCGAAACGTGGTTGACGGCAGAAACCGAAGTCGCTGCGATCGTTGAATGTGAACGTGTCCCGTTTGAACCCTCGATCGAAGCGCAGCCGACGACAAAAGCCGCGGAATCGCCTTCTGGTCTGAACGTGTCGCTGCTGGTCCCCCAGGCGTGGGATAACCCGTTCTCGCTGTCGACGGCGAACCTCAAGGACGCTAGGGTGACGCTGCCGGTCGGCTTTACGATCAACCCGTCCGCCGGGTCTGGACTGGGCGCGTGCACACCCGTAGAGTATGAACGGGAAACGAGTTCCTCGTTGCCTGGCGAAGGTTGTCCGCCGGAATCGAAGATCGGTTCGATCGAAATCGATACGCCTGTGTTGGCAGAGAAGATCGACGGTGCGGTATATGTCGCGGAGCCTTTTGATAACCCGTTCGGTTCGTTGTTGAGCTTGTATATCGTGGCTAAGGCTCCGGATCGTGGGATCGCGGTCAAGGTGGCGGGCGAAGTCCATCTGGACCCGGTCACGGGGCAGTTGACGACGACGTTCCTGAACAATCCTCAACAGCCGTTTAGTCGTTTCACGTTGAAGTTTCGTCCCGGTGCGACCGCGCCGCTTGTTAGTCCTCCGGTCTGTGGTTCCTATTCTGTGCAGGCCGCGCTGACGCCGTGGTCTGCACCGGAACAGCCGCGGCTAGTGAGTGCCGGCCCGTTCGAAGTGACCCAGGGTGTCCGCGAAGGCGCGTGTCCCCAGGGTGGTGTGCCACCGTTCAAACCGCAGGTGATCTCGGGAACCCAGAACAACGACGGCGGCTCCTACAGCCCGTTCTATCTGCGTTTGATCCGTGAAGACGGCGAACAAGAGATCACGAAATTCACGACCGTGTTGCCGCCCGGGCTGACGGGCAACCTGACCGGGATACCGTTCTGTTCCGATGCCCAGATCGAAGTTGCCCGCCACGCTAGCGGCCAACAGGAGTCTGAACACGCCAGCATGTCCCGCGGCAAGCGAAATAGGACACACGATCGTCGGCGCGGGCGTCGGCACCATCCTTGCGCAAACACCAGGCAAAATATATTTGGCGGGCCCCTACAACGGCTCAGCCCTATCGATCGTATCGATCACCAGCGCGACGGTCGGACCGTTTGACCTCGGGACCGTCGTGATCCGTTTCGCGCTGAAGGTCAACCCGACCACCGCACAGGTCGAAGTCGACTCCAACGGTTCAGACCCGATCCCGCACATCATCGACGGGATCGTCGTGCACGTACGCGACATCCGCGTCTACATGGACCGTCCCAACTTCACACTAAACCCCACCAACTGCGCCCCGATGACGATCATCAACACCATCACCGGCGCAGGCCAAGACTTCACCAACCCCGCCGACCAAGTCCCCGTAACCATACCAAGCCCCTTCCAAGCCGCCGACTGCTCAAGCCTCGCCTTCAAACCAACCTTCAAAGTCACAACATCCGGCAAAACAACCCGCAAAAACGGCGCAAGCCTAAACGCGAAGCTGACCTATCCCAAAGCACCGTTGGGTACACAGGCGAACATCCGTTCAGTCAAGGTCGACCTGCCAAGGCAACTCCCCTCGAGGCTCACCACACTGCAGAAGGCGTGCCCCGACAGCACATTCAACGCCAACCCCGCTCTCTGCCCACCGGCCTCTAGCGTAGGACAGGCAAAGGCCCTCACCCCGATCCTACCCGTCCCGCTCCAAGGCCCCGCCTACTTCGTCTCCCACGGAGGCGCAAAGTTCCCCGAACTAATCGTCGTGCTACAAGGCTACGGCTTCACGATCGACCTACGCGGCGAAACATTCATAAACAAAAAAGGCATCACAAGCTCCACATTCCACACCATACCCGACCAACCAGTCACAAACTTCGAACTAACACTACCCCAAGGACCAAACTCCGCACTCGCCGCCAACGGCAACCTCTGCAAAACAAAACTCACCATGCCCACCGCATTCACCGCACAAAACGGCATGACAATCCACACCACCACCCCCATCCAAGTCACCAATTGCCCAAAACCCACAAAACACAAGAAAAAACCAACAAGGAAAGGGTAGGTAAAAACACGATGAGAAAGATCCAAGCATTCTGGCTGATACTCGTCGCGATGTGCGCGTTCAGCGCGCTCGCCAGCACCCAAGCATTCGCCGCCTTAACATTCGCATTAGCACAATGGTTAGCCGATGGCAATCTGATCTTAGAAGCATTATTATCGGACGCGGTAGGCGGCCTATTATTCGAAGACTTATTAACCGGCGCGGCTTTCTTATGTAGCGGGTTATTCGAAGGGACAGTCGGACCCGAAAGCGCAGACGAAACCACGATGGTATATAACTTATCAGGTGGCTTAATAGAAGAATTAGATGAAGCTACTGCGACCGGTGGCCTGGCATGTACTGAAGGTCTAACACTTTGTTCCAAAGTCGAAGTATGGCCTCTCAAACTGCCTTGGTTAACCTGAAGTCGAGTTAGACGTCGAAACAGGACTGTTCTATGACTTAACTACCGGGGTTGAATACAATCTGTTATGCGAAGTGCTTGGAATGGACAAGGTCGAATTATGCGGGTTGGTAAATGGTACGGCTGGTGAACTCTTAAACGTGACCGGTGGCGTGGAAGCCATGGGCGTAGCCGAACCGGAGTCGTCCTGCAACGGAGAAGCCGAAATGGGCTTAGCAGAAGCCGACCCGGGTAATCTGATTACTCTGGTGAATGGAGAACCGTTGACGGTGTCGGAATGACGCTTGTTATTGTGAAGTGATTGTGAACTAGTGGTTTGTGTTGGCCGGACGGGGCTGTGTTTTGGTTCTCGTCCGGCCACTTGTTTGGCGAACTTTGAGGGCGCGTGTAGGGGTTTGTTCACGTGTTGTGATCGAAAGATTGGGAGGGTTTGATGTTTGCCCAAACCCGCAAAACATAGGAGTCGGAAACAATAATTGACGTTTTACTTGACTTTCGACCTAGGGCCTGCAAGGATGCGTTTGGGCCCGATATCCAGAACTTTGGTTTGAGGGTCGAAGAGTGTGGCCGGTGGGTTGGAGGTCTCCTATGAGGGAGATTATCTGTCTGATCGGCTTGTGTCTCGACCGGAGGAGCTGGGAGACAGTGAGCGAGGCCGAAGCGAGATGGGCATACCCGCAAGAGCGCCGCGAGGTCGCGATGCTGGGAGCGGATCGATCTGCGGTAGGCCTCAGTGGGAAACACCTCTGGACTTCTTTGTGGTATCCGGTGAGACTGATGTGCGCGAGCTGTGGGGTAGGGCTCTTTTGGTTCGTCTCTGTGGCTCGAATGGCAGGACAGCAGGATTATAAGGGCCGGGTCCGGTGCTCTCTGACCAATGGACGAGTGGCCGGTCGGCTGTGGCAAGCCTCGGAAGAGGTTTTCAACCAAAGCCTCGGATGAGGGAAAGGTAGATCAATACTATGAGGAAGATTCAAGTATTCTGGCTGGTGCTTGTCGCGATGTGCGCGTTCAGTGCGCTCGCCAGCACTCAGGCGTTCGGCGCCTTAACATTTGCATTAGCGCAGTGGTTAGCCAACGGCAGTCTGATCTTAGAAGCATTATTATCGGACGCGGAAGGCGGCATATTATTCGAAGACTTATTAACCGGCGCAACTTTCTTATGTAGCGGGTTATTCGAAGGTACGGTCGGACCTGAAAGCGCTGATGAAATCACGATGGTATATAGCTTACCTGGTACTACCTTAATAGCAGAATTAGATGAAGCGACTGCGACTGGTGGGATTGTATGTACTGAAGGTCTAACCCTTTGTTCCAAAGCGGAAATATGGCCTGTCAAACTGCCGTGGTTAACTGAAGTGGAGTTAGACGTCGAAACAGGACTGTTCTATGAGTTAATTACTGGAGCTGAATATAATCTGTTATGCGAAGTCCTGGGAATGGACAAGGTCGAATTATGTGAAGTATTACCTGGTACAACTAGTGAACTATTAAACGTGACTGGTGGCGTGGAAGTCATGGGTGTAGCCGAACCGGAGTCGACCTGCAACGGAGAAACCGAAATGGGCTTAGCAGAAGCCGACCCGGGTAATCTGATTACTTTGGTGAATGGAGAATCGTTGACGGTGTCGGAATGACGTTTGTTGTTGTGATGTGATTGTGAAGTAGTGGTTTGTGTTGGCCGGACGGGGCTGTGTTTGGTCTCGTCCGGCCACTTGCTGGCGAGCTTTGAGGGCGCGTGTGGGGGTTTGTTCACGTGTTGTGATCAAAGGATTGGGAGGGGTTTGATGTTTTCTGGGGTATGTAGGCGTTTGACTTATGCGAATGTTGTTGTGACGTTGGCGCTGGTGTTTGCGATAAGTGGTGGGGCTTATGCTGCCAAGCATTATTTGATTACTTCGACTAAGCAGATCAGCCCGACGGTGCTCAAGGCGTTGACGGGTGCGAAGGGAGTTGCCGGGGCGAACGGCGCTAATGGCGGCGTTGGTGCCACGGGTCCTTCGGGAGCGGGAGGTGCGCAGGGACCCCAGGGTCCGCAGGGTCCGCAGGGTCCGCAGGGTCCCAAAGGCGAAACGGGGCCGCAAGGCGAAAAAGGCACGTCCGGTTTCAGAGAAACTTTGCCTAAGGGCAAGACCGAGAAGGGTGACTGGGGCATTACGGCGGTGCTGCCTGGGCATGGGTTGGCCGAAGGATCTGCGTCGACTGCCGTCAGCTTTGTTATTCCGCTCCCGGCGGCGCCCACTCAGCACTACATCAAGGTCGGCGAAAATCCTCCCCCTGGTTGCTCTGGTAATGTTAAAGAACCTGGCGCCGAAGAAGGCAACCTTTGTGTGTTTGCCGGCGGTGAAGACAATAATCAGCATCCGGCTATCTGTCGCTCTGCGGAATCGACGCTCAGTTGCCTCTTCGCCGGCGCGTCGGAACAGGGAGCTGATCCCTCTGGCTTCCTCATGACCGTTGGCGACGAAGTGGCCGGTCTCATGTTCGTCAACGGCACCTGGGCGGTGACCGCCGAATAGCCCCGATCGCGCTAGACGCACGAGTTCCTCATGGTGGTCCTGGCGCGGCCCGAGGGGGGCTGGACACCCGCGCCAAGACGACCTCAAGGTATGAGCCAGGAGTAGTAAGTCATTTATAATGAGACCATCAGCAAAAACAGTTGTAATGAGACCGTCGGCGAAAACATTTGTAATGAGACCGTCGGCGAAAATAGTAGTATCGATTGAGCATCCGGGTCTGTTGTTTGCTGTTGTCATACTGGTTTTTCTGGGTGTGGCTTTCGCGTGTGTGGTTGGTGCTGCGACGGCGTTTGCTGCCTGCGAAGCGCCGCAGTTCGAGCCTGAACTCTTAGAAGAGCGTGTGTATTCGACGCGTGCGCATATCGAGGCGGCTGTGCTGATCACCAACGCTCCGTCTGCGCCCGAAGTGGAATGGGGTGGGGAATATGCTCCCGCTGAAGGAGGTGGTGGGCCGCCTGCACCGCCGAAAAAACCTGGTGAATCGCCGTGGATGCTTGCTGGTGGCGGGACGATCGCTAGTGACGAGATCGCGCTCGAACTGGGAGAAAGAGACCGGACTGGGGCGACGATACTTCACCATCTTTCGCCCAAAACCATCTATTACGCTCGTTTTCACGTCAAAGTCAAGTGCAGTTCCATCGAAGAATTATCCGCTGAAGACGAGTTTAAGGTGGAAGAAACGAAGGCGGTTTCAGTGCCGGAAGTCGCAAGGTATTCGACGGCTCAGACTACGTTTCGTGTGGGGGCGACGAGTCCGACGACGGCTGTGGGGGAAGCGCAGGTAGAGAGTAATGGTGCGGAAACGTTATACGAGTTTGAATATGCGCTCTCTGAAAACGGTAAGCCTGGGACGTGGGAAGCGTTTAGTTCTGGTGAGGGGTCGGCCGAACACGAAGGCGTCGTGACTGTCGCTGCGGATTTCGCTGATCCTGAAGCGAAGTTGGCGGGTCTCAAGCCGGAAACGACTTATTTCGTGCGTCTCAAAGCCGGTAACGAAAAGGGTGTAACAGTACAGAATACGTATCTTGGTCGAGGTGGCTCGGAATTGGAATCGTTTAGGACTCCGACGGCTAAGCCGATAGCCTTCGAATCTAGCGTTAGTGCCGTTACTGGCATCTCGGTCGAGCTTAGCGGTTCGCTGTTGCCGCATGGTTCTGAAACTGAATGGCGTTTTGAATACACGAGCGAACCCGAAAAGTCAGCCTCGGAATCCGAAAGGTTATGGATAGTTGGTCCCGGCGGTGTAGTTTCCCAGAAGGAGGCTGAAGAATTGCCGGAAGGCGTTGGTCCTCCCGGGATTGAAGGGACGTTGAGTGGTTTGAGTGCCGGGACTGTCTATTACGTTCGTCTGTTCGCGGAGAACAAGGCTGGGGGTGAAGGCGTGAATGGTGTGGGTGAACCGATCTTAGGCGAGCGCCAGCAGGTCAGGAGCTTTGAAACGGCGGGGCCGCCGAGTGCGAGCGCGTCTGCGACTCATGGTATTCATGGTGAATCTTTGCGTCTGCTGGGCACGGTGGGTCCTCACGGCTATGACACTCACTATTATTTCGAGTATGTCACTCGGGCTCAGTTCGAACATGGTGGTTTCAGCGAAGCGTTACATACTCCTGAAATGGATGCTGGCGGTGGCGGTGGCGAAGAAAGCAACGGTCATTTCACACAGAAGTTCGTGGGCGAGGATCTCCTGGGCTTGCAGGCGGGTGAAACCTACCATTACCGTCTTGTTGCTACCAGCAGTTCTCCCGGTAGCCCAGCGATCGATGCTGGGCAGTCTTTGACGGTGCCGGCGGTGTCCTCGCCGGGTCCTGAAGAAGTCTGTCCTAATCAGGCGTTGCGGACGGGTCCGTCGGCGAATCTGCCCGACTGTCGCGCATATGAGCAGTTGACGCCTGTCGATAAGGAAGGCTCGCAGGAAATCTTCGCGTATGACGGCCTGAAATCCCCGCCGTATGAGCTTGTTGGTGAAGATGGTGAACATTTGATGCTTGAAGCACCGGTGGTGTGGGGTTCGACTGCGGGCAGTGGGCAGGCACCGTATTTCTTCTCGCGTACCCCGACCGGTCTGGCAGGTGACGGCCGCGACTGCTCAACCGCAGGCCGGTCTCAACACTTATGCGCCACAGGTCTTTAGTGGCGATCTGACACAGTTTGCTTTTGAATCTGGTTTTAACATTTCTGGTGGGAGTGGTCAGTCAAAGAATGTCGAATACAAGACGGGTGTTCCGGGTGCGTCGTATGTGAATGTTGCGGCGGTTCTTCGTAGCATGGTTGGTTATGGTGGGGGTTGGGTGGCGGCCTCGGCGGATTTCTCGAAGCTGATCGTGCAGTCTGAAGACCGTACGCTGGTGGAACCGCGGAGCACGACCAAGAGCGGCAACGACCTGTATGAATATTCGCAGGGGAAGTTGCGCCAGGTCAACGTGGGTATCGGCACATGCGGCGCCAACATCGCTAAGGGCAATGAAGGGGCGGGTGGTTCTAGTAGTCCGCATGCGGTCTCAGCGGATGGTTCGCGTGTGTTCTTTGAAGCTGTGCCGGGGAGCGAATGCTCGGCCTCGAAGCATCTGTATGTGCGTGTGAATGGTGTCGAAACACTCGATCTCGGCGTCTACCGTTTCGCGGGAGCAAACACCGACGGCAGCGAAATCCTGCTCGAAAAGCCACCGAGCGAGGAAAACCCCGCTCTCTACCTCTACCAGGACAAAACGGCGAAATTGCTCTCTTCGACCGGGTCGATCGCGGGCACCAGTTTCACCGTCTCTGAAGATCTAAAAACGATCTACTTCACCTCCGGTAGTGCCTCTGAGGAGGACATCTACCGTTACGACATTGCCAGCGAAACACTCGGCTTCGTAGTCCAGTCCGATGGTGCGGCGACATTTGAAGAATCGTATTTGAGTCCTGATGGGCGCTACTATTATTTTGCTTCGCGTGGTGTCGCGGGGTTGCCGGGTGGTGCGACGGTCCCCGGCGGCGGCGACGAAAAACACCCGATACCGTTGTCGTTGCTTCCGGCGGTGCCGACGGAACAGGTGTATCGTTATGACAGTGTCGAACATGTGGTTGAGTGTGTGTCGTGTGCGTCTGGGTTTGATCCTGAACCGAGGTTGGGTGCTAACTTCGGCAAAGCCGATAACGCGCAGGGTACGGCTGCGGATGGGGTGCCGCGGCGGAGTATGGTGTCGGCTAACGGTGATTTTGTGTTCTTTCAGACGCCGGCGGCACTCGTCCCAGCGGACGTGGACGGCGAAGTGACACCCGAAGGAGACGGGGGTTCTGGTCCGGCTCAACCGGAACATGCTAGTGCGGATAATTCGGTGTCTGGTGATGTGTATGAGTGGCGTCGTGATGGTGTTGATGGTTGTGGTGTGTTGCAGGGTTGTCTTGCGTTGATCACGAATGGTCGTGGTGGGTTGTTGAATATTTTGTTGGGTAGCGCCGATAATGGTCGCGATGTTTTTATTTATACGCATTCTCAGTTGGTGGCGCAGGATAACGATACGGCGGGCGATATTTACGATGCGCGTATCGACGGCGGTATTCCAGAAGGGCCTCCGGTTCCGGTGGAATGCGAAGGTGATGCGTGTTCGACGCCCGCGAACTCGCCGAACGATGCTACACCGTCTAGTTTTACGTTCTCAGGCAACGGGAATATCGTCCAGGCCGTGCCACTCCGGCCTGCAGTGAAATCTAAGAAGAAGTCGGAGCCAAAGAAGAAGACGAAGAAGAAGGAGAAGAAGTCGAGCGGGAAGAAGAAGAGGGGTAGGAAGGCTGGGAACGGTAGGGGTAGGGGGGGTGTCCGATGAATGGTGGATCTGGCTTGGTTGGTTTTGGTGTTGTGGGTCGTGTTTTGGGTGGTGTTTTGTTGGTTGTGTGTGTGTTGTTGGGTGTGTTGTTGGGGGGCGGTGTGGCTTGGGGGGCGCCGAGTGTTGAATCGTTTGGGATTGTTCCTGGTAGTTTTCGTGTGGTGCCGTCGTCGGTGCGTGCTGGTGCTCATGCGGATTTGACGGTCACTTTTGATTTTGCGCATAATGCGGCGGGGAAGACTTTTAATGATGCTAGGGGTACCGTTACTAATCTTCCGGTTGGTTTTGATGCTAATAGTACGGCTGTGCCGACGTGTACGGATGCTCAATTGGTTAGTGGTACTTTGGGTGTGCCTGCTTGTCCGGTTGCTAGTCAGATTGGGTTGATTAGTTTCGAAGTTGCTAATCCGAATGGTGGGGTTGCGCCGCCGGCGCATATTACTGCTCCTGTTTATAATATGGAAGTCACGAGTTTTGGTGTGACTGCCGAGATCGGTTTCAAGGTTATCGGTGGTTCTGCGCTGGTGTTGCAGGCTAGTGTGCGTCCCGGTGAATATGGCATAACGACTACGTCTTCTGATGTTCAGAAGGTGGAACCTCATAACGTGTCGGTCACGATTTGGGGTTTGCCGGCCGCGCACGAACACGATGCTCAGCGTGGCGAGGAATGCGGCGAGTCCTTTGAAGTACCGCCGCTGTGTATCCACCCGCAGGGCGGTGGCGGCCCGCAGGAAGCTGGTATTCCCGTCAAGGCGTTCCTGTCGAACCCGACGGGTTGCGAACCGCATACTGCCAGCATGAAGGCCGACTCGTGGGAGGATCCCGAAACGTGGTTGACGGCAGAAACCGAAGTCGCTGCGATCGTCGAATGTGAACGTGTCCCGTTTGAACCCTCCATCGAAGCGCAGCCGACGACAAAAGCCGCGGAATCACCTTCCGGTCTGAACGTGTCGCTGCTCGTCCCCCAAGCATGGGATAACCCGTTCTCACTATCGACGGCGAACCTCAAGGACGCAAAGGTAACGCTACCGGTCGGTTTTACAATCAACCCGTCCGCGGGCTCTGGGCTGGGCGCGTGCACACCCGCACAGTACGAACGAGAAACGAGCGCTTCGTTGCCCGGTGAAGGTTGTCCGCCGGAATCGAAGATCGGTTCGATCGAAATCGAAACGCCTGTGTTGGCGGAGAAGATCGACGGTGCGGTATATGTCGCGGAGCCTTTTGATAACCCGTTCGGTTCGCTATTGAGCTTGTACATCGTGGCTAAGGCCCCTGACCGTGGCATCGCGGTCAAGGTCGCGGGCGAAGTCCATCTGGACCCGGTCACGGGCCAGTTGACGACGACGTTCCTGAACAATCCCCAACAGCCGTTCAGTCGTTTCACGTTGAAGTTCCGTCCCGGTGCGACCGCACCGCTTGTCAGTCCTCCGGTCTGTGGTTCTTATTCTGTGCAGGCCGCGCTGACGCCGTGGTCTGCACCGGAACAGCCGCGGCTAGTGAGTGCCGGCCCGTTCGAAGTGACCCAGGGTGTCCGCGAAGGTGCGTGTCCCCAGGGTGGTGTGCCACCGTTCAAACCACAGGTCATCTCGGGAACCCAGAACAACGACGGCGGATCGTATTCACCGTTCTATCTGCGTTTGATCCGTGAAGACGGTGAACAGGAGATCACGAAATTCACGACGGTGTTGCCGCCGGGCCTGACGGGCAACCTGACCGGGATACCGTTCTGCTCTGATGCCCAGATCGAAGTTGCCCGCCACGCCAGCGGCCAACAGGAGCTTGAACACACCGGCATGCCCCGCGGCAAGCGAAATAGGACACACGATCGTCGGTGCGGGCGTCGGCACCATCCTTGCGCAAACACCAGGCAAAATATATTTGGCGGGCCCCTACAACGGCTCAGCGCTATCGATCGTGTCGATCACAAGTGCGACGGTTGGACCGTTTGACCTCGGGACCGTCGTGATCCGTTTCGCGCTGAAGGTCAACCCGATCACCGCACAGGTCGAAGTCGACTCCAACGGTTCAGACCCGATCCCGCACATCATCGACGGGATCGTCGTGCACGTGCGCGACATCCGCGTCTACATGGACCGTCCCAACTTCACACTAAACCCCACCAACTGCGCCCCGATGACGATCATCAACACCATCACCGGCGCGGGCCAAGACTTCACCAACCCCGCCGACCAAGTCCCCGTAACCGTACCAAGCCCCTTCCAAGCCGCCGACTGCTCAAGCCTCGCCTTCAAACCAACCTTCAAAGTCTCAACATCCGGCAAAACAACCCGCAAAAACGGCGCAAGCCTAAACGCGAAGCTGACCTACCCCAAAGCACCATTGGGTACACAGACGAACATCCGTTCAGTCAAGGTCGACCTGCCAAGACAACTCCCCTCAAGGCTCACCACACTACAGAAGGCATGCCCCGACAGCACATTCAACGCCGACCCCGCTCTCTGCCCGCCGGCCTCCAGCGTAGGACGGGCAAAGGCCCTCACCCCGATCCTACCCGTCCCGCTTCAAGGCCCCGCCTATTTCGTCTCCCACGGAGGCGCAAAGTTCCCCGAACTAATCGTCGTGCTACAAGGCTACGGCTTCACGATCGACCTACGCGGCGAAACATTCATAAACAAAAAAGGCATCACAAGCTCCACATTCCACACCATCCCCGACCAACCAGTCACAAACTTCGAACTAACACTACCCCAAGGACCAAACTCCGCACTCGCCGCCAACGGCAACCTCTGCTCCATCACACGCACCGTCACGCAACGCAAGCGCGTAGTTACTACGGTCCACGGGCACAAGCGGACAATCGTAAAGATAGTTCATAGGAGGGTAGCCGCAACGTTGGCCATGCCGACCGCGTTCACCGCACAGAACGGCGCCACGATCAAGACAACCACCCCAATCCAAGTCAACGGTTGCCCAAAACCCACAAAACATAAGAGTCGGAAACAATAGTTGACGTTATGCTTGACATTCGCGGCAAGGCCTGCGAGGATTCGTTTAGGCCTGATATCCAGAACTTTGGTTTGAGGGTCGATGAGTGTGGCCGGTGGGTTGGAGGTCTCCTATGAGGGAGATTATCTGTCTGATCGGTCTGTGTCTACCGGAGGAGCTGGGAGACAGTGGGCGAGGCCGTAGCGAGGTGGGCGTACCCGCAAAGAGCGCCGCGAGGTCGCGGTGTGGGAGTGGGCCGATCTGCTGTAGGCCTCAGTGGGAAACACCTCTGGACTTCTTTGTGGCATCCGGTGAGACTGGTATGTGGGCTGCGGGGATAGGGCGCTTTTGGTTCGTCTCTGTGGCTCGAAATGGCAGGACAGCAGGATTATAAGGGCCGGGTCCGGTGCTCTCTGACCAATGGACGAGTGGCCGGTCGGCTGTGGCAAGCCTCGGAAGAGGTTTCAACCAAAGCCTCGGATGAGGGAAAGGTAGATCAAATACTATGAGGAAGATTCAAGTATTCTGGATGGTGCTTGTCGCGATGTGCGCGTTCAGCGCGTTCGCCAGCACCCAGGCGTTCGCCGCCTTAACATTCGCATTAGCGCAGTGGTTAGCCGGTGGTAATCTAATCTTAGAAGCATTATTATCGGACGCAATAGGCAGCATATTATTCGAAGACTTATTAACCGGCGCAGCTTTCTTATGCAGCGGGTTATTCGAAGGGACTGTCGGACCTGAAAGCGAGGATGAAATAACGATGGTATATAACTTAGCAGGTAGCTTAATAGAACCATTAGATGAAGTAAGTGCAACTGGTGGGATTGTATGTAATGAAAGTCTAACCCTTTGTTCCACAGCGGAAATATGGCCTGTCAAACTGCCGTGGTCAACTGAAGTTGAGTTAGACGTCGAAACGGGACTGTTTTATGAGTTAATTACTGGAGCTGCGTATAATCTGTTATGCGAGGTGTTGGGAATGGATAAGGTCGAATTATGTGAAGTAGTAGCTGGTACGGCTAGTGAACTGTTAAATGTGACTGGTGGAGTGGAAGTTATGGGTGTAGCCGAACCGGAGTCGACCTGCAACGGAGAAGGCGAAATGGGCTTAGCAGAAGCCGACCCGGGTAATCTGATTACTCTGGTGAATGGAGAACCGTTGACGGTGTCGGAATGACGCTTGTTATTGTGATGTGATTGTGAAGTAGTGGTTGTGTTGGCCGGACGAGGCTGTGTTTGGTCTCGTCCGGCCACTTGTTTGGCGAAACTTTGAGGGCGCGTGTGGGGGTTTGTTCACGTGTTGTGATCGAAAGATTGGGAGGCGGTGACCGCCGAATAGCCGATCGTGCTAGAAAGAGGACCTCAAGGTATGAGCCAGGAATAGTAAGTCATTTATGATGAAACCATCAGCGAAAACAGTTGTAATGAGACCGTCGGCGAAAACATTCGTAATGAGACCGTCGGCGAAAATAGTAGTATCGATTGAGCATCCGGGCTTGTTGTTTGCTGTTCTCATACTGGTTTTCTTCGGCGTGGCTTTTGCGTGTGTGGTTGGTGCTGCGACGGCGTTTGCTGCCTGCGAAGCGCCGCAGTTTGAGCCTGAACTCTTAGAAGAGCGGGTGTATTCGACGCGTGCGCATATCGAGGCGGCTGTGCTGATCACCAACGCTCCCTCTGCGCCCAAGGTGGAATGGGGTGGGGAATATGCTCCCGCTGAAGGAAATGGTGGGCCGCCTCCACCGCCGAAAAAACCTGGCGAACCGCCGTGGACGCTTGCTGGTGGCGGGACGATCGCCAGTGACGAGATCGCGGTCGAACTGGGAGAAAAAGATGAGACTGGGGCGACGATACTTCACCATCTTTTGCCTAAAGCCATCTATTATGCTCGCTTTCACGTCAAAGTCAAGTGTAGTTCCATCGAAGAATTATCCGCTGAAGACGAGTTCAAGCTCGAAGAAACGAAGGCGGTTTCAGCGCCGGAAGTCGCAAGGTATTTTGGAGGGGGTCCGACTACGTTTCGTGTGGGGGCGACGAGTCCGACGACGGCTGTGGGGGAAGCGCAGGTAGAGAGTAATGGTGCGGAAACGTTATATGAGTTTGAATATGCGCTCTCTGAAAACGGTAAACCCGGTGAATGGAAGCCGTTTAGCTCTGGTGAGGGGTCGGCCGAACATGAAGGCGTCGTGACTGTCGCTGAGGACTTCGCCGACGCTGAAGCGAAGCTGGCCGGTCTCAAGCCGGAAACGACCTATTTTGTTCGTCTCAAAGCTAGCAATAAGGAAGGCGTTACCGTACAGGATACGTATCTTGGGCGGGGTGGCACGGAACTGGAATCGTTTACGACTCCGACGGCTAAGCCGGTAGCCTTCGAACCTAGCGTTAGCTCCGTTACCGGCACCTCGGTCCACCTCAGCGGAACATTCCTGCCGCATGGTTCTGAAACTGAATGGCGTTTTGAATACACGAGCGAACCCGAAAAGTCAGGGTCATGGGTAGTGGGCCCCGGCGGCGTCGTATCCCAGAAAGAAGCCGAAGAACTGCCGGAAGGCGTTACTGCTGCTGCTGGGATCGAAGGGACGCTGGGGAGTTTGAGCGCTGGGACTGTATATTATGTTCGTCTGTTCGCGGAGAACAAGGCTGGGGGCGAAGGCGTCAACGGTCTCGGCGAACCGATCTTAGGCGAGCGCCAGCAGATCAGGAGTTTTGAAACGGCGGGGCCGCCGAGCGCGAGTGCGTCTGAGACGCATGGTATTCATGGTGAATCGTTGCGTCTGCTGGGCACGGTGGGTCCTCACGGCTATGACACTCACTATTATTTCGAGTACGTTACCCAGGTTCAGTTTGAACATGGTGGCTTCGGCGAAGCGTTGCGTACTCCTGTACTGGATGCTGGTGGTGGCGAAGAAAGCGACGGTCATTTCACGTTGAAGTTCGTGGGCGCGGATCTCCCGGGCTTGCAGGCGGGTGAAACCTACCATTACCGTCTTGTCGCTACAAACAGTTCTCCCGGCAGCCCGGTGATCGACAGCACCGAACAGTCTTTGACGATGCCGCCGGCGGTGTCCTCGCCGGGTTCTGAAGAGGTCTGTCCTAATCAGGCGTTGCGGGCGGGTCCGTCGGCAAACCTGCCCGACTGTCGTGCTTATGAGCAGTTGACGCCTGTTGATAAGGAAGGCTCGCAGGAAATCTTTGCGTATGACGGTCTGAAATCTCCCGCTTATGAGCTTGTTGGTGAAGATGGTGAGCATTTGATGCTTGAAGCGCCCGTGGTGTGGGGTTCGACTGCCGGCAGTGGGCAGGCCCCGTATTTCTTCTCGCGTACCCCGACCGGTTGGCAGGTGACGGCCGCGACTGTCCAACCGCAGGCCGGTGTCAACACTTATGCGCCACAGGTCTTTAGTGGCGATCTGACGCAGTTTGCTTTTGAATCGGGTTTTAGCACCTCCGGCGGGAGTGGTCAGTCAAAGAATGTCGAATACAAGGTGGGTGTTCCGGGTGAGCTGTATGTGAATGTTGGGACGGTTCCTCGTGGCATGGTTGGTTATGGCGGGGGTTGGGTGGCGGCCTCGGCGGATTTCTCGAAGCTGATCCTGCAGTCTGAAGACCGTACGCCGGTGGAACCTCGGAGCACGACCAAGAGCGGCAACGACCTGTATGAATATTCGCAGGGGAAGTTGCGCCAGGTCAACGTGGGTATCGGCACATGCGGAGCCAACATCGCTAAGGGCAATGAAGGGGCGGGTGGTTCTAGTAGTCCGCATGCGGTCTCAGCGGATGGTTCGCGTGTGTTCTTTGAAGCTGTGCCGGGGAGCGAATGCTCGGCCTCGAAGCATCTGTATGTGCGTGTGAATGGTGTCGAAACATTCGATCTCGGCGTCTACCGTTTCGCGGGAGCAACCGCCGACGGCAGCGAAGTTCTGCTCGAAAAGCCGCCGGGCGAGGGAAATCCTGGTCTCTATCTTTATCAAGGCAAAACGGTGAAGCCGTTGTCCTCCACTGGGTCGATCGCGGGCATCAACTTCACCGTTTCTGAAGATCTGAAAGCAATCTATTTCGAATCTGGCGCGGCCTCTGAAGAGGACATCTACCGTTACGACATTGCCAGCGAAACACTCGGCTTCGTAGTCCAGTCTGATGGTAAGGCGACATTTAAAGAATCGTATTTGAGTCCTGATGGGCGCTACTATTATTTTGCGTCGCGTGGTGTCGCGGGCTTGCCTGGTGGTGCGACGGTCCCCGGCGGCGGCCACGAACAACACCCCGCGCCGTTGTCGTCGTTGCCTCCGGAGCCGACTGAACAGGTGTATCGTTATGACAGTGTCGAACACGTGGTTGAGTGTGTGTCGTGTGCGTCTGGGTTTGATCCTGAACCGAGGTTGGGTGCTAACTTCGGCAAGGCCGATAACGCGCAGGGGACGGCTACGGATGGGGTGCCGAGGCAGAGTATGGTGTCGGCTAACGGGGATTTTGTGTTCTTTGAGACGCCGGCGGCGCTCGTCCCGGCTGACGTGGACGGTGAAGTGACGCCCGAAGGAGATCTCGGGTCCGGTTCGGCTCAGCCGGAACATGCTAGTAGTGATAATTCGGTGTCTGGTGATGTGTATGAGTGGCGTCGTGATGGTGTTGATGGTTGTGGTGTGTTGCAGGGGTGTCTTGCGTTGATTACGAATGGTCGTGGTGGGTTGTTGAATATTTTGTTGGGTAGCGCCGAAGATGGTCGCGATGTTTTTATTTATACTCATTCTCAGTTGGTGGCGCAGGATAATGATACGGCGGGCGATATTTACGACGCGCGTATCGGCGGCGGGAAACTGCCGGGGCCTGCGGTTCCGGTGGAATGCGAAGGCGATGCGTGTTCGACGCCCGCAGCTCACCGAACGATGCTACACCGTCTAGTTTTACGTTCTCAGGCAACGGGAATATTGTTCAGGCCGTGCCACTTCGGCCCGCAGTGAAATCCAAGAAGAAGTCGGAGAAAGAAGAAGTCGAGCGGGAAGAAGAAGGAGAAGGTGGGGAAGCGAAGGGGTAGGAAGGCTGGGAACGGCAGGGGGAGGGGGAGGGGCTAATGGTCAGGTTTAGGGTTTTGGGTGGTGTGTTGTTGATTGTGTGTGTGTTGTTGTGTGGACTATTGGGGGGTGTGGCTTGGGGGGCGCCGAGTGTTGAATCGTTTGCGATTGTTCCTGGTAGTTTTCGTGTGGTGCCGTCGTCGGTGCGTGCTGGTGCTCATGCGGATTTGACGGTCACTTTTGATTTTGCGCATAACGCGGCTGGGAAGACTTTTAACGATGCTAGGGGTACGGTTACTAATCTCCCGGTCGGTTTTGATGCTAACAATACGGCTGTGCCGACGTGTACGGATGCTCAATTGGTTAGTGGTACTTTGGGTGTGCCTGCTTGTCCGGTTGCTAGTCAGATTGGGTTGATTAGTTTCGAAGTTGCTAATCCGAATGGTGGGGTTGCGCCGCCGGCGCATATTACTGCTCCTGTTTATAATATGGAAGTCACGAGTTTCGGTGTGACTGCCGAGATCGGTTTCAAGGTCATCGGTGGTTCTGCGCTGGTGTTGCAGGCCAGTGTGCGTCCCGGCGAATATGGCATAACGACTACTTCTTCTGATGTTCAGAAGGTGGAACCTCATAATGTGGCGGTCACGATTTGGGGTTTGCCGGCCGCGCACGAACACGATGCTCAGCGTGGCGAGGAATGCGGCGAGTCCTTTGAAGTACCGCCGCTGTGTATCCACCCGCAGGGCGGTGGCGGCCCGCAGGAAGCTGGTATTCCTGTCAAGGCGTTCCTGTCGAACCCGACGGGTTGCGAACCGCATACTGCCAGTATGGAGGCTGACTCGTGGGAGGATCCCGAAACGTGGTTGACCGCAGAAACCGAAGTCGCTGCGATCGTTGAATGTGAACGTGTCCCGTTTGAACCCTCGATCGAAGCGCAGCCGACGACAAAAGCCGCGGAATCGCCTTCTGGTCTGAACGTGTCGCTGCTCGTACCCCAAGCGTGGGACAACCCATTCTCACTGTCAACGGCGAACCTCAAGGACGCTAGGGTGACGCTGCCGGTCGGCTTTACAATCAACCCGTCCGCCGGCTCAGGGTTGGGGGCGTGCACACCCGCACAGTATGAACGTGAAACAGCTCCTCGTTGCCCGGTGAAGGCTGTCCGGCGGAATCGAAGATCGGTTCGATCGAAATCGAAACGCCTGTGTTGGCGGAGAAGATCGACGGCGCGGTATATGTCGCGGAGCCTTTTGATAACCCGTTCGGTTCGCTATTGAGCTTGTATATCGTTGCTAAGGCCCCGGACCGTGGCATCGCGGTCAAGGTCGCGGGCGAAGTCCATCTGGACCCTGTCACGGGCCAGTTGACGACGACGTTCCTGAACAATCCTCAACAGCCGTTCAGTCGTTTCACGTTGAAGTTTCGTCCCGGTGCGACCGCACCGCTTGTGAGTCCTCCCGTCTGTGGCTCCTATTCTGTGCAGGCCGCGCTGACGCCGTGGTCTGCACCGGAACATCCACGGCTAGTGAGTGCCGGCCCGTTCGAAGTCACCCAGGGTGTCCGCGAAGGCGCGTGCCCCCCGGGTGGCGTGCCACCGTTCAAACCGCGCGTTATCTCGGGAACCCAGAACAACGACGGCGGCTCCTACAGCCCGTTCTATCTGCGTTTGATCCGCGAAGACGGCGAACAAGAGATCACGAAATTCACGACCATACTGCCGCCCGGCCTGACGGGCAACCTGACCGGAATACCGTTCTGCTCTGACGCCCAGATCGAAACTGCCCGCCACGCCAGCGGCCAACAGAGACTCAACACGCCAGCATGCCCCGCGGCAAGCGAAATAGGACACACGATCGTCGGCGCGGGCGTCGGCACCATCCTCGCACAAACACCAGGCAAAATATATCTAGCAGGCCCCTACAACGGCTCAGCACTATCGATCGTATCTATCACATCGGCGACGGTCGGACCGTTTGATCTCGGGACTGTCGTGATCCGTTTCGCGCTGAAGGTCAACCCGACCACCGCACAGGTCGAAGTCGACTCCAACGGTTCAGACCCGATCCCGCACATCATCGACGGGATCGTCGTGCACGTACGCGACATCCGTGTCTACATGGACCGTCCCAACTTCACACTAAACCCCACCAACTGCGCCCCGATGACGATCATCAACACCATCACCGGCGCAGGCCAAGACTTCACCAACCCCGCCGACCAAGTCCCCGTAACCATACCAAGCCCCTTCCAAGCCGCCGACTGCTCAAGCCTCGCCTTCAAACCAACCTTCAAAGTCTCAACATCCGGCAAAACAACCCGCAAAAACGGCGCAAGCCTAAACGCGAAGCTGACCTATCCCAAAGCACCGTTGGGCACACAGGCGAACATCCGTTCAGTCAAGGTCGACCTGCCAAGACAACTCCCCTCAAGGCTCACCACACTACAGAAGGCCTGCCCCGACAGCACATTCAACACCAACCCCGCCCTCTGCCCACCGGCCTCTAGTGTAGGACGGGCAAAGGCCCTCACCCCGATCCTACCCGTCCCGCTCCAAGGCCCCGCCTATTTCGTCTCCCACGGAGACGCAAAGTTCCCCGAACTAATCGTCGTACTACAGGGCTACGGCTTCACGATCGACCTACGCGGCGAAACATTCATAAACAAAAAAGGCATCACAAGCTCCACATTCCACACCATACCCGACCAACCAGTCACAAACTTCGAACTAACACTACCCCAAGGACCAAACTCCGCACTAGCCGCCAACGGCAACCTCTGCAAAACAAAACTCACCATGCCCACCGCATTCACCGCACAAAACGGCATGACAATCCACACCACCACCCCCATCCAAGTCAACAACTGCCCAAAACCCACAAAACACAAGAGTCGGAAACAATAGTTGACGTTTTACTTGACTTTTGCTCTTAGGTCTGCGAGGATTCGCTTAGGCCCGATATACAGAACTTAGGTTTGAGGGCCGAAGATGTCTCAGTGGGAAACACCTCTGGACTTCTTCGTGGTATCCGGTGAGACTGGTGTACGAGTTGCGGGGATAGGGTGTTTGACCTGCTCTGCGGCTCGGATGGCAGGACAGCAGGATTATAAGGGCCGGGTCCGGTGCTCTCTGACCAATGGACGAGTGGCCGGTCGGCTGTGGCAAGCCTCGGAAGAGGTTTCAACCAAAGCCTCGGATGAGGGAAAGGTAGATCAAATACTATGAGGAAGATTCAAGTATTCTGGATGGTGCTTGTCGCGATGTGCGCGTTCAGCGCGTTCGCCAGCACCCAGGCGTTCGCCGCCTTAACATTCGCATTAGCGCAGTGGTTAGCCAACGGTAATCTGATCTTAGAAGCATTATTATCGGACGCAGTAGGCGGCCTATTATTCGAAGACTTATTAACCGGCGCGGCTTTCTTATGTAGCGGGTTATTCGAAGGAACAGTCGGACCCGAAAGCGCTGATGAAATCACGATGGTATATAACTTAGCAGGTGAATTAATAGAAGAATTAGATGAAGCTAATGCGACCAAAGGCCTGGTATGTACTGAAAGTCTAACCCTTTGTTCCAAAGTCGAAATATGGCCTGTCAAATTGCCGTGGTTAACTGAAGTAGAGTTAGACGTCGAAACGGGACTGTTTTATGAGTTAACTACTGGAGCTTCGTATAATCTGTTATGCGAAGTGTTGGGAATGGACAAGGTCGAATTATGTGAAGCGCCAGCTGGTACGTCTGGTGAACTATTAAATGTGACTGGTGGCGTGGAAGCCATGGGTGAAGCCGAACCGGAGTCGACCTGCAACGGAGAAGAAAAAATGGGCAGAGTGGAAGCCGACGCGGGTAATCTGATTACTCTGGTGAATGGAGAACCGTTGACGGTGTCGGAATGACGTTTGTTATTGTGATGTGATTGTGAAGTAGTGGTTTGTGTTGGCCGGACGGGGCTGTGTTTGGTCTCGTCCGGCCACTTGTTAGCGAACTTTGAGGGCGCGTGTGGGGGTTTTGTTCACGTGTTGAGATTCGAGGTTCCCCCAGGGTGTGTGGTCCTTGCCGAGGCCCCGAGGGAGCCTTTGGACACCCTGGCAAGACGACCGCAAAGTGCGAGCGAGGAACAGTAAGTCATCTGTAATGAGACGGTCAGCGAAAACAACAGTTGCATCGATCGAGCGTCTGGCCTGTCCGGGTCGGTTCGTTGCTGCTGCTGTCGTACTGGCTGTCCTGAGCGTCGCGCTCGTGTGTGCGGTTGGTGCTGCGACGGCGTTTGCTGCCTGCGAAGCGCCGCAGTTCGAGCCGGAACTCTTAGAAGAGCGAGTGTATTCGACGCGTGCGCATATCGAGGCGGCTGTGCTGATCACCAACGCTCCCTCTGCGCCCGAAGTGGAATGGGGTGGGGAATACGCTCCCGCTGAAGGAGGCGGCGGGCCGCCTCCACCGCCGAAAAAACCTGGTGAACCGCCGTGGACGCCTGCTGGTGGCGGGACGGTCGCCAATAACGAGATCGCGGTCGAACTGGGAGCCAAGGACGCGACCGATGCGACGATACTTCACCATCTCTCGCCTAAAACCATCTATTACGCTCGCTTCCACGTCAAAGTCAAGTGTAGCTCCACCGAAGAATTATCCGCTGAAGAACAATTCAAGGTCGAAGAAACGAAGGCGGTTGCAGCACCGGAAATCCCCAAGCATTCGACGGGTCCGACTACGTTTCGTGTGGGGGCGACGAGTCCGACGACGGCTGTCGGGGAAGCGCAGGTAGAGAGTAATGGTGCGGAAACGTTATATGAGTTTGAATATGCGCTCTCTGAAAACGGTAAATCCGGGCCGTGGGAAGCGTTTAGTTCTGGTGAGGGATCGGCCGAACATGAAGGCGTCGTGACTGTCGCTGCGGATTTCGCCGACCCTGAAGCGAAGCTTATCGGTCTCAAGCCGGAAACGACCTATTTTGTTCGTCTCAAAGCTAGCAATAAGGAAGGCGTCACCATACAGGATACGTATGAGGGGCGGGGTGGCGCGGAACTGGAATCGTTTACGACTCCGACGGCTAAGCCGGTAGCGTTCGAACCTAGCGTTAGCGCCGTCACGGGCACCTCGGTCCACCTTAGCGGATCGCTCTCGCCGCATGGTTCTGAAACTGAATGGCGTTTTGAATACACGAGCGAACCCGAAAAGTCAGCGTCATGGGTAGTTGGCCCCGGCGGCGTCGTCTCCCAGAAAGAAGCCGAAGAACTACCGGAAGGCGTTGGTCCTCCCGGAATCGAAGGAACGTTGAGTGGTCTGAGTGCCGGGACTGTCTATTATGTTCGTCTGTTTGCGGAGAATAAGGCTGGGGGTGAAGGCGTGAATGGTCTGGGTGAACCGATCTTAGGCGAGCGCCAGCAGATCAGGAGTTTTGAAACGGCGGGCCCACCGAGTGCGAGCGCGTCTGCGACGCATGGTATTCATGGTGAATCGTTGCGTCTGCTGGGCACGGTGGGTCCTCACGGCTATGACACTCACTATTATTTCGAGTACGTTACCCAGACTCAGTTTGAACATAGTGGCTTCAGAGAAGCGTTACGTACTCCTGAAATGGACGCTGGTGGCGGTGGCGAAGAAAGCAATGGTCATTTCACGCTGAAGTTCGTGGGCGCGGATCTCCCGGGCTTGCAGGCGGGTGAAACCTACCATTACCGCCTTGTCGCTACAAACAGCTCTCCCGGTGACCCGGTGATCGACAGCACCGAACAGTCTTTGGCGGTGCCGGCAGTGTCCCCGCCTGGCCCTGAAGAAGTCTGTCTCAATCAGGCGTTGCGGACGGGTCCGTCGGCGAATCTGCCCGACTGTCGTGCATATGAGATGCTGACACCGGTCGATAAGGAAGGCTCGCAGGAAATCTTCGCCTATGACACTCTGAAGTCCCCCGCCTATGAGCTGGTTGGTGAAGACGGTGAACATTTGATGCTTGAAGCGCCGGTGGTGTGGGGTTCGACTGCGGGCAGTGGGCAGGCCCCGTATTTCTTCTCGCGTACCCCCACCGGCTGGCAGGTGGCGGCCGCGACTGTCCAGCCGCAGGCCGGTGTCAACACTTATGCGCCACAGGTCTTTAGTGACGATCTGACGCAATTTGCTTTTGAATCAGGTTTTAGCACCTCCGGTGGGAGCGGCCAGTCAAAGAGCGTCGAATACAAGATGAGTGTTCCGGGTGCGCCGTATGTGAATGTTGCGACGGTTCCTCGTAGCATGGTTGGTTATAGCGGGGGTTGGGTGGCGGCCTCCTTAGATTTCTCGAAGTTGATCGTGCAGTCTGAAGACCGCGCGCTGGTGGAACCGCGGAGCACGACCAAGAGCGGCAACGACCTGTATGAATATTCGCAGGGGAAGTTGCGCCAGGTCAACGTGGGTATCGGCACATGCGGCGCCAACATCGCCAGGGGCAATGAAGGGGCGGGTGGTTCTAGTAGTCCGCATGCGGTTTCGGTGGATGGTTCGCGTGTGTTCTTTGAAGCTGTGCCGGGGAGCGAATGCTCGGCCTCGAAGCATCTGTATGTGCGTGTGAATGGTGTCGAAACACTCGATCTCGGCGTCTACCGTTTCGCGGGAGCAACCTCCGACGGCAGCGAAGTCCTGCTCGAAAAGCCAAGCGGGGAAAACTTTGGCCTCTACCTCTATCAAGACAAAACGGCGAAATTGCTCTCTTCGAGTGGGTCGATCGCGGGCACTAACTTCACCGTTTCTGAAGATCTGAAAACGATCTACTTCACCTCCGGCGCGGCCTCTGAAACAGACATCTACCGTTACGACATAGCCAGCGAAACGCTCGGCTTTGTGGTCCAGTCAAATGCTACGACATATGAGCCAGAATCGTATTTGAGTCCCGATGGGCGCTATTACTATTTCACTTCGCGTGGTGTTGCGGGCCTGCCGGGTGGTGCGACGGTTCCCGGCGGCGGCCAGGAACAACACCCCACGCCGTTGTCGTCGCTGCCCCCGGTGCCGACGGAACAGGTGTATCGTTATGACAGTGTCGAACACGTGGTTGAGTGCGTGTCGTGTGCGTCTGCGTTTGATCCTGAACCGAGGTTGGGTGCTAACTTCGGCAAAGCCGATAACGCGCAGGGGACCGCTACGGATGGGGTGCCGAGGCGGAGTATGGTGTCGGCTAACGGTGATTTTGTGTTTTTTCAGACGCCGGCGGCACTAGTCCCGGCTGACGTGGACGGTGAAGTGACACCTGAAGGAGATCTGGGTGCCAACTCGGCTCAACCGGAACATGCTAGTGCTGATAATTCGGTGTCTGGTGATGTGTATGAGTGGCGTCGTGATGGTGTTGATGGTTGTGGTGTGTTGCAGGGTTGTCTTGCGTTGATTACGAATGGTCGTGGTGGGTTGTTGAATATTTTGTTGGGTAGTGCCGAAGATGGTCGTGATGTTTTTATTTATACGCATTCTCAGTTGGTGGGGCAGGATAACGATACGGCGGGCGATATTTATGATGCACGTGTCGGTGGTGGTTTCCCGCCGGGGCCTCCGGATCCGGTGGAATGCGAAGGCGATGCGTGCTCGACGCCCGCGAGCCCACCGAACGATGCTACACCGTCTAGTTTTACGTTCTCAGGCAACGGGAATATCGTCCAGGCCGTGCCACTTCGACCCGCAGTGAAATCCAAGAACAAGTCCGAGCCGAAAAAGAAGAAAAAGAAGAAGTCGAGCGGGAAGAAGAAGGAGAAGGCGGGGAAGCGAAGGGGTAAGAAGGCCGGGAACGGCAGGGGGAGTGTCCGATGAATGGTGGATCTGGCGCCAAGACATAAGAGAAAGCAAACAGGGAAAGGTAGGCGGAAAAGGTCATGAGAAAGATTCAAGTATTCTGGCTGGTGCTTATCGCGATATGCGCTTTCAGCGCGCTCGCCAGCACCCAAGCGTCGGCCGCCTTAACATTCGCATTAGCACAATGGTTAGCCAACGGCAATCTGATCTTAGAAGCATTATTATCGGATACGATAGGCGGCTTTTTAATCGAAAACTTATTAACCGGCGCAGCTTTCTTATGTAGCTGGTTATTCGAAGGTACAGTCGGACCCGAAAGCGCAGACGAAATCACGATGATATATACCTTATCAGGTGGCTTAATAGAAGAATTAGATGAAACCAGTGCGACCGGTGGCCTGGTATGTACCGAAGGCCTAACCCTTTGTTCCAAAGCCGAAATATGGCCTGTCAAACTGCCGTGGTTAACTGAAGTCGAGTTAGACGTCGAAACGGGACTGTTCTATGAGTTAATTACTGGAGCTGTGTATAATCTGTTATGCGAAGTGCTTGGAATGGACAAGGTCGAATTATGTGAAATAGTAGCTGGTACGGCTAGTGAACTCTTAAACGTGACGGGTGGCGTGGAAGTCATGGGTGTAGCCGAACCGGAGTCGTCCTGCAACGGAGAAACCGAAATGAGCTTAGCAGAAGCCGACGCGGGTAATCTAATTACCCTGGTGAATGGAGAACCGTTGACGGTGTCGGAATGACGCCTTGAAATGAGCGTAGACTGGACGGGACGACGCCAGTCCCGTCCAGCCTGCCCCGATAGAGGGTTAAGACGCTCGCCGTCTTAACCCTCTATCACAGCCGCTCACTGCGAGCATGCCTTCAAACCGCTGCGCTTGGCGAGCGCGAGCACGCGGGCGTAGACCGCGATCGTCGCCCTTGCTGCCGGGGAAGTCAGGATGTGGGCGCCCTGGTTTGCGTATTTGAGCATCTGCATGTCACCTTCGGCCCACTGTAAGCCGGCGTTGAGGAACTGCTGCCAGTTGCTCGCCTCTGAAGCTGGCGGCACGAGTTGGGCGAGATGAGCGACCTCTACTCGCACATACGCCGCCTCCTGCGGCAGTGTGCGGGCGAATTCCGCCGCAAATTTGACGTGCAGCAAGCTGAGTTCGTTCTTCAGATTCGTGCAGAGTGCGTTTGCCTTGGCCATCCATTGTGCCCGCGTGAGAGGTTTGCCTGAAGATGCCTTGACCGTCACGACTGGTATCGACGCGGTCGTAGCCGTGGTGCCGGCTGCTGTGGTTGTGGCCGGTGTGGTGGCGGCGGCCGGAGTCCCGGTCGATCCGCTTTTCGAGGACCCGCCGCAGCCGGACGTGGCCAGAACGGTCGCCAACAGCGCGAGCGCGAGCAGGACGAGTGTCGTGTGTAACATTGAGGCCCTCCCTGGGGTTGATTTAAGTACTCTACTGTCTTAGATGATTCTACAGACTCGTGAGAGTTGAGGTGACGGCGTATTGGGGAAGTAAGTGGTTGTTTCTGACTCGCGAGTCTGGGGCGTCGTGGTCGGCGTCGTCGCGTCAGGGCGCGTGCGCCTTCAGAGGGCTGCCGAGCTTGCGGTGAGCAGGTTGGCGCGTGCCCGCGATGGCCAGCCCATGCCGGTGCGGCACGAACGCGATCGCGCTCTTGCGCGGGCGCTCGGAGCGCGGCTCGATCGCCCGTAGGTCGACCTCGGCGACGACGGTGCCGATCACCTGCTTCATCAGCAACTGTGCGTAGGGGGCCGCCAGGCAGCGGCGTACGCCACCCCCGAACGGAATCCACGTGTAGGTCCCCGCCGGCCGCTCCAAGAACCGCTCCGGGCGAAACCGCAGCGGTTCGGGGTAGGTGTCTGGCCGCCGGTGCACCAGGTGCACGCACGGTGCCACGGTCGTACCAGTTGGGATCGTGTAGCCGCCGAGCTGCATCGGCTCCAGCAGCTTGCGCACGACGATCGGCGCCGCCGGGCACAGGCGCATCGTCTCCTTGACGACCGCGTCGAGGTAGGGGCCATCCTCGCCGTCGCTGTCGATCTCCGCCAGCAAGCGCGCGTACTGCTCCGGATGGCGCAGGATCCGCTCAAACGCCCATGAGATCAGGCTCGAAGTGGGGCCGTCCGTCAGCAGTGTCACCAATTCGTCGCGTAGGTCTTGCTCTGACATCGGCGAGCCGTCCTCATAGCGCGCTTGGCCCAGCATCGCGGCGATGTCTGTGCCGTCGGTATAGCCAGGGTCCTGCTGGCGCAGGCGCACTTGCTTGAGCACGCCCCGCTCGACTGGCTCCATCATTTCGCGGTAGTCCTTGTTCCCGGCAAAACGACTGGGCCCGGCGGCTGCCAGCAGATTGAGCCGCTTGGGATCGTTCATCCAGTTGGTCAGCCGCCGCAGCGAGCCACACAGCCTCTGCAGCTCCTCCGTTTCCACCGGTCCGAAGACAACGCGCATGATCGCCTCCAGCGTGATCTCCTGCATCCGTGGCCACAGCTCGAACGGTTCGCCGACCGGCCAAGTCGCCACCTCCCGCCGTGTGACCTCGGCCATCATTTCGCTGTAGCCCTTCATCCGCTCGCCGTGGAAGGGGGGCAGCATCAGCTTGCGGCGCTTCACGTGCTCCGGCTCCTCGAGCAGCATCACTGAGCGCGGCCCGAGCAGGGGCCCGAGGATCGAGTTGGCAAGCCCCACGCCCAGCACGGCGTGGTCGGCCGTGAACACCCGCTTCACATCCTCGGGATCGGCCAAGATCACCCAGGTACCGGCGTGCTTCACGCGAATGGTGAAGATGTCACCAAAATGTTTCTGACATCGCTCCAGGAACGGCAATGGCCGTCGCGCCCATGCCACCGCCTGCAATGTGCTTGGCATCTTTGGACCCGGCGGGAGCCTTTTACTAAAGGAGCGGCGAATCAGAAGATATGGTATTGTCGCGCCGAGCATTAACACCCGACGGTCGGGCCCACGGGCACCAGTACCTTAAGCGGTGAAAGGGGCGGACTTAAAATCCGCAGATCCGGGTTCGAGCCCCGGCTGGTGCATCGGGTTAGGACTGACGCGGGAGGCGGGATTCGTGTCATTTGACCTTCCCGTCTCCCGTTGCGGAGGGCTGGGCGATCAGCTCGTCCTCCATCTTGCACGTCGCCCCGATCAGCAGCTCGAACAGCGCGGCCGCGAAGTCGCCTGGCAGGTTCGCTTCGGCGCCGCGTTGTAGATAGCGTTCGCGCACTTCGATCACGCGCTCGGGCTGCATCATCGGGATGTCGTACTCACGCTTGTGGTAGGCGACTTCTCTACAGACCTCGAAGCGGTCGCCCAACAGCCGCAAGATCTCCCCATCGAGGAAGTCCAGCCGCGAGCGGAAAGGGGCAAGGCCGCCTGTGCCCCCTCCAAGAGGGGTATTGGCGGGAGCGTCGCTGCTCTTCGCGGCGTCCGTGCCGGTGTGGCCTCCGCCCCGCCGCTCGCTTGGGTGTCCTCCGCGGGAGTACTCATCCGTCCTCGTCCTCCTCCATCAGGATGCCCGCCGCGAATGCCTCGCTGCAGTTGGCCAGCGCGTCGAGCGCGTAGCCGCCCTCCTGCACGACGCACACCGGCAGGCCGGCGTAGGCGAGCACTTCACCGATCTCCATGAAGATCAGCTGCGAGAAGTCCCACGAGCCGTGCGGGTCGCTCTCGACGAGGTCGTAGCCGAGTGAGAGCACGAACGCCTGCGCTCCCTCGCCGACTTCGACGATCAACTCCTCGAGTGCCTCCAGGTAGGTGTCCGGATGCGGCTGGTGGTTGAACTCGATGAAGTACTCGCCACGGGAGGGCTCGACGTGGCGCCACGGCACCTCGGCCAATGTCGAGGCGTGCAATGAGCCGAGCGTGACGTTCTCAAACGGGGCGACGATCGCCGCTGTCCCCGTGGGGAAGTGGAAGTCGAGGTCGAGGATGCAGACGCGCTCAAAGCCGCCTTCCCACAACGTGTAGGCTGCTGCCGCCGCCGTGTTCAGGTAGCAGTAGCCGCCGAGGAAGGCCGGACCGGCATGGTGGCCCGGCGGGCGGCACAGGGCGTAGGAGAACTGCTCGCCGTCGATGATCGCGGTGGCCGCGGTCATCGCCGTACGCACGCCCTCAAAGGCGGTGTCGAACACTCCCGCCCACACGGGGCTATCAGCCGGCAGCCCCGGCGGCGCCCACTCGGGCATCATCCGCGGCTCCTGCCAGTCAACCTTTCTCAGCGCTTCCAGGTAGCTGGGCTCGTGCAGCGCGGATAGTACCCGCTCGACGTGCTCGGTCGAGACGTCCGCTCGGGTGGTGCGCACGTCTTCATGGCGTGTCAGGCCCTCGCGCAGTTGCTCGGTGCGCCGCGCATCGTCGCGGCCCTGCATCTTGCGTCCGTGACGGTCGAGGATGAAAGGTGCGCCGTTGCCGTTGCTGTTCCCATTGCCGTTGCCATTCGCGGCATCCACCAGTTGCTCGACCACCAACATTTCACTCATACAATCCTCCGCATTCGCATACCGATCTGGGTGAAGCCGTTGTTGATGTAGAAGGCCTCGGTGGCGTTCAGAGCCGGGTAGCGCTCGCTTGGCAGGCCCACCTCGATGCGCTCCACGCCCTGCTCGCGCGCCAGCTCCGCCAGTGCTACGACCAAGTCGGCCCCGATCGTCATGTAGCGGAACTCCGGCTTGACCCACAGCTCCTGGATCACGCCGTAGCGGCCGGGGATGCGCATCGCGACCTGCCAGCTGACGCCGATGATTCCCACGACCTCGTCCTCGTGCTTGGCGATGAGCACGACGCCGGCGCTGCCGTCGTCGATCAGCGTGTGCGTGGTTTCCGCCAAGGCGGGCGTCGCCAGTGGTTTGCCGCCGAGTTCGACGAGTAGTTCGCGCACGCCCGTCACCACCGCCGGCACGTCCTCGTGCGTGGCTTCGCGTATCTCCCAGGTCACTCCCCACTCCTCCTCGGCATCGGGTTCCATGGGCGAGCGCGGACCATGAAGGACCGCCGTTCCGGTCTCGCTCGTCGTCATCGCTCACGAGGCCGTCCCCACGAACGCGTCCTGAGGCTCCAGCTCGACCGTCCACGCCTCGGGGGCTTCGCTGCCGGTGACCGCCTTTGCGATCGCGGCCATCGGGGCGCGCGCCTTCAGCAGGATCTCCTCGAACTCCTCTTGCGGGTCGGACTGCATCACGATCGCCCCGCCCGCGCCGATCGTCGTGCGGGCGGCCCGATCGATCACGATCGTGCGAATCACGATGCTCAGGTCGACGACGCCGTCGAGGCCGAAGTAGCCGATCGCCCCCGAATACACGCCTCTTGCCTCGCGCTCGATGTCATCGATGATCTCCATCGTGCGCAGCTTCGGCGCGCCGGTCATCGAGCCGCCGGGGAAGCAGGCGCGCACGCAGTCGATCGCGCTGCGGCCACGCTCCAGCGTGCCGACGACATTGGAGATCATCTGGTGCACGGTCGTGTACTGCTCGATCACCATCAGCTCGGGCACGCGCACCGTGTCGACTTCGCACACTCGTCCCAGGTCGTTGCGCAACAGGTCGACGATCATCAGGTGCTCGGCAAACGTCTTTTCGTCCTCGGCGAGCTCTTTGCGGGTCGCCTCGTCCTGTCCGGGTCGGCCGAGCGCGGTGCGGTGCCCTTGATCGGGCGCGCCATCACCTTGCGCTCGCGATCGACCGACAGAAACCGCTCCGGCGAGCTGCTCACAACCGCCAACTCGCCCAGCTTCAGGTATGCGGCAAACGGCGCCGGGTTAGAACGGCGCAGGCCGCGGTACAGAGTCCACGGATCCGGTTCGGCGTCGGTGTGGATCTGGTCGGTTAGACATACCTCATAGGACTCGCCGGCCCCCAGCGCGCTCTGGCAGCGGGCGATATCAGCGAGGTACTGCTCACGCCCGCGCCCTGGGCGAAAGACACTGGGTCTTTTGGGGGAGGGATGGGCAGCTTGGGCTCGGCCTGTCCTGCAGCGAGCGCGTCGCGCACCTCCCGCTCCGCCTCCGCGAGCCACTCTTGTGCCTCGGGCTCCTTGCCCTTGGCGATAGCGAGCACATGGGTGCGCCCGCGCACGTGATCGACCGCGACCACGCGGTTGGCGAGCATCTGCACCGCGTCGGGGACGTCGGAGCTGTGTGCGTTGGTGGCGCCGCAGTCGGCCTTCAACTCGTAACCCAGATAACCGACGAAGCCACCGAGGAGTCCGTGATCTGGGTCCTGCGACGGCTCGATCGCACGGTCTTCCAACTCGCGATCTAGCACTCCGAAGAACGAACCATTTTCCTTAAAAACACCCCCGGCGTCGTGGCGCGTGAGGATGCCTTGCTCGACGTCGTATTCGAACACCAAACGGTTCGGCCCAATCGAACTGCCCAGGTATGAGTTCTGGCCCAAGTTCGTGGACGTGCTCGCGCTATCCAACCAGAACGCAAAATCCTCTTTGCCGAACAGCCGTTCGAACAGCAACTCGGTCTGCGGCTCGCCCTCGATCGTGCGCGCGAGCAGGCGCACATCGGAGTCGGCGGCGCTGCGCCTTCTGCAGCGTCTGGGCGGCACGCTCGGACGGTTCAAGCGCCGCGCACGCTTGGGCTTGCGTTCCTGGGCAAGCGCGTAGAAGTTCTCGAACAGCTGGTGGCCATATTCGGTGCAGATCGACTCCGGGTGAAACTGCACGCCCCACAGCGGACGGCTCGCGTGTTCGATGCCCATCACGACACCGTCGGAGGTCCAGGCGATCTCACGGCCCTCCTCGCCCAGCGAGCCGGACACCGCCAGCGAGTGGTAGCGGACGACCTCGAAGTCCTGAGGAATCCCAGCGAACAGCCCAACGCCTGTGTGCTTGACGGGGGACAGGCGCCCGTGCATGACCGTCGGGGCGTAGGTGACGGTCGCTTTGAGCACGTGGCCGAGGCCCTGGTGGCCGAGACACACGCCCAGCACTGGGATCTCGCTTGAGCGCAGGATGTCCGCGCACACGCCGAAGTCGTGCCAGCGCGCGGGATGGCCCGGACCGGGGGAGAGCACGATCGCGTCGAAGTCCCAGCGCTCAAGCGCCCGCCAGGAGACCATGTCGTTGTGTACGACAATCGGCTCCTCGCCGCAGGCGGCGGCCAGCAGGTGAAAGACGTTGTAGGTGTAGGAGTCGTAGTTATCGACGAGCAGCGTGCTCATGCCCACGGCCCTCCGTGGTGGCCGACTTGTGTTGCTCTTTTGCGGCGATGCCCCGCACGCGCGCGCGGGCACAGCGCTTTTGCCCACATCTCTGCACGCAGGCCCAGCGACCTCATCTGCCCGCCTCCAAGCCCAGTCCGCGCGCACTGCGATCGAGCAGCGTGTGGATCACGCGCTCGACGTGACTTGAGCGCTCCGCTTCCATGTACCAGCGGGCCAGATGGCGCAGGTACAGCGCCAGCGGCGTGACGTCGTAGCGTTCGACCGCCAGGCGCAGGTGGCGGCGGTAGATCTCAGACTGCACCACGGCGCTGCGGTAGTCGGGGTCATCGGCCGGGCGGTGTCCGGGCGAGGTTCTAAGTGTCCCGTGCGTGGCGCGCGCGCGGACGAGGTCCCAGCCGAGCGACTCGCGCTCGGTCAGGAGCTTCTCCATCTCGAAGTCCACGCGTGGCGTCATCGGGTAGGGCAGGAAGTAGCCAAGTGCGATCTGCGCCGGGATCCGTTCGGGGGCGGGATGCGCGCGGCGTATGTCGTGCATCTGAGGGTCCTCGTCGATGCGCGTCTCGATCCACTCGATCAAGTCGTCGATCAAAAGGCCGCCCTCGTCGCTGGAGCTGACAGCCCGCTTCTGCTGGGCGACCATGCCGTGGAAGATGTCGTGCGTGGGGTGGATGCCGCGCGAGGCAGCCCCATTCTCAGCGGGCGTCAACTCGCCCATCAACTGGCGGATACAGGTCGAGTGTGCAACCCACTCGGTGCCCGTGATCTGGACCGTGGTCACGCCCTCGAGGTCCGGTGCGCCCATCCAGTAGGAGACGGCGCGCATATGTTGGGTGGTCTGTCCGTCGGCGCGCACGAGCGGCATTTCCTCCATGTGCTCGACGCCAGTGTCGTAGATCACGACGCCGTCCACGCGCCGCTCCAGCTTGCCCTCACGCAAGCCGCGTTCGGTCAGTTCGTTGCCTTCTTCGAGGAAGTCCGACTCGAAGAACACCCTGTCAAACGCGACCCCAAGGCGGGCGAGCGTCTTGCGCTGGCCCGATATCACCCAAGCGCGCGTCTTGAACCACAGCTCAAGCGCTTCACTCTCGCCGGCCATCACGCGTTTGAGCAGCTCGTCCGCCGCGTCGTTCTGCATGCGCAGCTCACGCGTCAGCGAGTCCTCGCGCTCGTCGATCCCCTCCTCGGCAAAGCCACCCGCGGCAACGTAATCCGCGTAGCAGAGGCCCACGAAGTGATCGCTCTTCTGATCGCCCTCCGGCCACGCAGAGGTGTGGTGGCCGCTGCGTATGATGCCGGCCATCGCCTCGCCCATGCTGCGCCCAGCGTCAGAGATGACGCTGCGCCGCTCGACCTCGCCGCCGGCTTGAGCGAGCGATGCGGCCAGTGCGTTGCCTAGCGCCAGATTGCGCAAATGGCCAACGTGCAGCGCCTTGGTGGCGTTTGCGTCCCAGAATTGGATCGCGTAGCGCTGCGCGCGGGCGAGATCGACCAGCGCTGCTTCGGCGCCCCCGCCGGCCTCCAGCGCCGCCCCCGTCGTCTCGATCCAGCTGTCGCTCAGACGTAGCTCGACGCCGTCGTCGGTGCGGATCAGCTTGTCCATCCAGGGCTGCTCCTGCAGGCGCTCGAGCGCGCTGAGCGACTCAGGGTCGCTCTGCCAGTTCGGCGCGCGCGGCACGAGCTTGATGTCAAAGCCGGCGCTGGCCCGCCTCGGCGCACGCGCGGCCCATGGCGCATGAGCCCCATCGTCTGACGATGCTTCCTCGAAATAGTCAAAAAGGTTGGTTGTCATGAGCTAGCGAGGAGGTCAAGTCGAGCATACAGAAAGTCAAGCACTCCGTAGAGCAAAAAGTGAGAAACATGAAGCGTTTCCCGGCGCTTGGTTTTCACTGTGACGGAGACTCCGCCATAAAGTAGGAAACACTTGTGCGGATCTACTTGCGTTGCGCCTCTTCCCATGATAGGAAGCACGCGGCCCCTCCAGGCTAAACCGGTCGCCGGGGCGTTCTCTGACCTGACCAATGACGCGTCCCGGCACCGGTGTTCTGACAACCTCCTCGGGAAGGATTTGGGTGTGAGATGGTCGTTATGGGATGTATGACGGGAAACAGGGTCTGAGTGCCATGCGCAAACATGCCCATCACGGGTGGCAGTGGACACCCACTTACGATGCGCGCCACGGCACCGCGCGCTACGCGATCCCGCGCCGCTGTGGCTGGGACCTGCGCTGCGAGGAAGCGCCGTGCGCGGAGATCGGCGGACGCATGACCCAGCGCCGCAAGCCACGAGGCAGTCGCTGGCGGGCAGGAGGTCGACCACGCTGAGGAAATTGAATATTTCCGACCGATCCCGACTATTCACAGCCGGGGGATTTTTTTGTGGCGACCTTGCGAGCGAGGTGTAGTCTTACGCGCGTGCGTGAGATACGCCTGTATGACTCGCTGAGCGGGGAGCTCGTGCCGGTCAGCGCGGGGGACGCGATCAGAGTGGAGGTGCGCACCTCGCCGACCGTCGTGGACGGCGGGGTTGACGTCGCCTCCACCCGACCGCTGGTGCTGTTCAGCTTCCTCGAGCGCTATCTGCAGCGCGAAGGCTTCGCCACCAAGTTCCTGTTCGACTCGCCCGGCGGCGGCGACACGCTCTATGAGCTCTCAGAGTTGGAGCCACTCGATGCCCCGGACTCGCTCGACTCACCCGACCCGGGCGGCGAGCACGACGCCGATCGGGGCCGTGAGCTTGATGCCGAGATGAGCTTGCTCAAGGTTCCGCGCTCGGACGTCGACCGCTGGGTCAATATCTGCTTTGGCGCCGGCCGCGACGGCGTCGAGGCTGACCCTGTCTCCGCCGGCGAGTGCATCCTGCTGAGCGACGCGCTCAAACATTTCGGCCATCCCGCAGTCGCGCTCTACCTGCTCGGCACCCACTACTCGCTGCCGCTTGGGGATGCGCTCACCGGCCTTGCGACCGGCTCCAAGAACGCATCGCGCATCCGTGAGGCGCTCGAGAAACTTGTGCCCGACCAGCCCAGCCCGCCGGACATGCGCCACCACATAGAAGCTTTTCGCGACGCGCTTGCCGACGACCTCGACACGCCGCTGGCCTTCGTCGTCATGTTCGAGTGGCTGCTCGAGGCCGAGCGCCGCGGCGGCGACGTGGGCGACCACGATCTGCGCGTGATGCTTGAGGTACTCGAGCTCGACGGTCTGGCAGCGCCGGTCGGCTGAGTGTACGCAGCGCGTAAGGTGCTCCTCGGCGGCATAGACTGCTCAGCCGTGTCGCGCTTCCACGAGCCCCAGCATCCCGACTTCGTGCGCATGAACGCGTCGGTCGGCTTCGATCGGCGTCTATGGCCGCAGGACATCGCCCAGTCGCGCGCGCACGCCAAGATGCTTGCCGCCCAGGAGATCATCTCCGCCGAGGATCGCGACGCGTTGCTCCACGGCCTCGACGAGGTGCAGCGTGAGCTGGAGCTGGGCCAGTTCGTGTTCGTCGATAGTGACGAAGACATCCACATGGCGATCGAGCGCCATCTGACAGAGCTGGTCGGGGCGGTTGGCGGCAAGTTGCACACGGCCCGCTCGCGCAACGACCAGGTCGCGACCGATCTCGTTATGTATACACGCGAGCGTGCGCGTGAAGCGCAGGCGGCGACGGCGCGGCTGATGAGGGCGCTGGTCGAGCGCGCTGAGGAGCACATCGACTGGGCTCTGCCCGGCTACACACATCTGCAGCGCGCCCAGCCCGTCTACCTTGGCCATCACCTGCTCGCCTACTTCTGGATGCTGGCGCGCGACCGCGAGCGTTTTGCCTTCGCCGAGCGCCAGTGCTCGCGCCTGCCGCTCGGCGCCGGGGCGCTTGCGGGCGTGAACTTCGACACCGACCGTCAGCTCGTCGCGCGCGAACTCGGCTTCGACGGCCCCGTGCCGAACTCGATCGACGCTGTCGCCAACCGCGATTTCGCACTCGACTACCTCGCCGCCGCTGCCACCTGTGCGACCCATCTTTCGCGCCTGGGGGCTGAGCTCGTGCTGTGGTCCTCGAGCGAGTTCGGCTTCTGCGAGCTACCCGATGCTTGGAGCGCCGGCTCTTCGATCATGCCGCAGAAGAAGAACCCCGACGCGGCCGAGCTCCTGCGCGCGAAGGCCCCACGCGTGGTCTCTCATTTGAGTGGGTTGCACGGCGTGATGCATGCTTTGCCGCTGACCTATAACAAGGATCTGCAAGAGGACAAGGAGCACCTGTTCGACGCCGTGGACACACTCGAGCTCGCGCTCGCGGCCGCCCACGGAATGGTCTCGGGCGTCGCTTTCAACCGCGAGCGCCTGGCCGAGGCGGCCTCCGACGAGCTGATCGCCGCCACGGACGTGGCTGATTTGCTCGTACGCCGCGGACTGCCGTTCCGCGAGGCCCACGGGGTTGTTGCGGGACTCGTGCGGACCGCCGTTGACGCGGACAAGCGCCTCTCGGAACTGACCGTTGAGGAGTTGCACGCGCAGAGCGAGCTGCTCGACGATGAGTTCTACGAGGTGCTCGCGAGAGATTCCTGGCTCGAATCGAAGGTGTCGATGGGCGGCACGGCGCTGCCGCGTGTGCGCGAGCAGCTGGAGCTGGCACGCGCTGTGCTGGCCGATGAGGCTCGCGGCTGACTTCTACGCGCGCCCGGTTCTCGAGGTCGCACGCGAGCTGATCGGCTGCGTCGTCGAGCACCGTGGCGTATCCGGCAGGATCGTCGAGACCGAGGCCTACCACGAGAGCGAGCCGGCCTGCCATGCCTTCGTCGGGGTCACGCCTCGCACGCGCACGCTGTTCGGCGAGCCCGGGATTGCCTATCTGTACCGCTCATATGGCATCCACGCGTTGCTCAATGCGGTCTGCGAGCCGGTGGGGGTGGGAGCGGCGGTGCTGATCCGGGCGCTTGAGCCGCTCGAGGGGATCGATGAGATGCGTCTGCGACGCGAATCCGCCGGGCGGGGGCTCGGGCGGGAAGGCGAGCGGGCGCCATTACGCAATCAGGACCTGTGCTCGGGGCCGGGAAAGCTGACGCAGGCGCTTGGCGTAGAGCTTTCGGAGAACGGGAGCAGTCTTCTCGATGGGCCGATCGGCATTTGGGCCGGCCAGGACGGCCCCGGTGAATTTGACGATATGGCTCGACGGGAAGCAGAATGCGAAGCGATTGGCGGCCAGGAAAGTGAGTTGGCCGTGGTTGCCGGCACGCGCATTGGCATCACTAAGGCGGTCGACCTGCGCTGGCGCTTCTGTGCAGCCGGCAATCGATATGTATCACGGCCGTGGCCAGAGGTGGTCAGTCCCCCTGGTCGAACGTCCTCCGTGCGTGTGGCTGAGGACTGACCGAGCAGGGCACGGCCGCTAGCCGGCCGGGCTGACCCCGCCGGTGGCGCCGGTTCCCCCCGTTTTGGAGGCAGGGGCTTCGTTGGCTGGAAGTTCTGGGCTCGGTGTCGCGGGTGGTGTCGCCGGCGTCGGTGTTGGAGCGGCTGGATTCGCTTCGGATTTTGGCGCTTCGCCTTTGGCTTCGCCGCGTTCGCCGCCTGTTGCGGGTGTGACTGCGGGTGCGCCTTTTGCCGTTTCGCCTGTGCCGTTCTTGGGACTTGTCGCGGCGGGCGGGGGTGTGGCGGTCGTTTCGATAGTGCCCCCGGAGGTTTCTGTCTGCGATCCTGGTCCCGTGGCGGAGCCTGAAGGGTGAGACGTACCAGTCTTGGCGCTCTTGGCCGCCGCGGCTTCGCTCGCGCGTTCCTTTTCGACCTGCATCGCGGAGGTCATGAAGTCGTGCCAGATCAGCGCTGGAAACGTCCCGCCCAACACGGGTCCTCCGTCGAAATCGGTGGTCATCGGTACCAGGCTGTTGGGGTAGCCGACCCATACGGCCACGGTGTACTTGCTGTCCCAGCCCACGAACCAGGCATCGCCATAGTTGGAAGTTGTGCCGGTCTTGCCGGCGGCGAACTGGCCGAGCGTGGCCGCCTTAGCTGTGCCGTACTCAAGCACCGTCTCAAGCACTGAGGTCTCGGTGCTCGCTACTTCCGAGGGCAGCACACGTTTAAGGATCACCGCGTTGCGATCGCTGTGATGGCCGTCGGAGAGCAGGTTGCCGGCGGCACTCACTTCCTGGATGCCCACGGGCTGCCAATTGGATACGAGCGAGCCGCTGACGCGATCGCCGCCGTGGGCGATCGTCTCATAGGAATGAGCCATGTCGAGCGGTGTCACACCCACTTTCAAGCCGCCGATCGTCATCGCCGGGTTGGTGGACAGCGGGGTCGTGATCCCCATCCGATGCGCTAGATCGGCGATGTGCTGCGTACCCACCTTTAGGCCCACTTCGGCGTAGATCGAGTTGTCTGAGTAGGCCGTTGCGTTAGTCAGCGAGTTCTCGCCGGTGTAGGCGCCTTCGTCATTGTGCACGACGAACTTTTCTGTCCCGTTGCGTCCATGGACGAAGAACGTCTTTTCGCGCGAGGGCCACTCCGATTCCGGGGAGATGCCGTCCTCAAGCGCCGCCGCGAGGTCGAACGCCTTGAAGGAGGAGCCGGGTTGGCGCTCACCCTCCGTTGCCAGGTTGAATGGCGTCTCATCGTAGTTGCGCCCGCCCACCATCGCGCGCACCTCGCCCGTCGAGTTTTCGATCGCGACGAGCGCTGCCGTGGGGCCTTCGGGGCCAGGAAGGTAGCCGCTGACGGCCTGTTCGGCGGCATGCTGCATGCCAAGATCGAGCGTCGTCTTGATGCGCAAGCCGCCGTTGTAGACGCGTGGGGCGCCATAGCGTTCGATCACCTGTTGTTGCACCCAGCTGGTGAAGTAGCCCACGTCGACGCCGTCCACGAGCGGCTGTTGTGGCGTCTGGATTTCCTTGGCCGTGGGCAGCGGCTGGTTGAGGCTTTCGTCATAGACGGCTCTGCTGATGTAGCCCTGCTCGAACATCTGCTGGAGCACGACGTCGCGTCGTGTTTTGGCTTCCAGAGGACTGTCGGCCGGGTTGTACTCGGTCGGGGATTGGATGATCCCGGCGAGCAGAGCCGCTTCGGCCGGCTCGAGCTCCTGTACGCACAGCTCATGGCCAGGTGTGCCACAGCCGAGATGCTTGGGTTGCGAGCCGAAGTACGTCTGCGCGGCGGACTCGATTCCGTAGGCGCCGTTGCCGAAGTAGATCGTGTTGAGGTATGCGGCGATGATCTTTTCCTTCGACCACTTGTGCGAGAGCTGGTAGGCCAGCGCCGCCTCGCGCAGCTTCTCGAGGATCGTCCTGTGTGATTGGGCCTGCAGCGCGTTCTTGATGAACTGCTGCTCGATCGTTGACGCGCCCTGCAGGTTGCCTTTGTGTGCGATGTCTTGAACGAACGCACGTGCGATCCCGCGGATGTCGACGCCGCTGTTCGTCTTGAAGCGCTTGTCCTCGATCGAGATCACCGCGTCCTGGACGACTGGCGGGATCTCCGAAGGCGTGACGATTACGCGGTTCTGTTCGCTGAGCACGCCGATCGGATGGCCGAGGTCGTCCAGCAGTACCGAGCTCTGCGCGTTCTTGAACTGGGAGAACCGCGTGAGCGAAGGCAGGTCGGACGCTACGGCCACGAACATGCCGAACACGAAAGAGATGAGGCCGAGCAGCAGGACGGCGAAGAGGATCAGCACGAAGCGGAGCCTCTTCAAGCGCGGCCGGCCGCCGGCAGGCAATGCGGCTAGCTCCACCGGGACGCGAGAGTCTAGCATTGGGCTTCATGCCGAATGCCACCCTCCTCGCGGCCTGCCGTGCTTGCGCAGCCACTCCGACGCTTGCTTGCACTGACCTCTCCATGCTTGTTTGCCCGGGTCTCTCAACGTCTGCTCGCGCGATGGTCTCAACAACCTCGCCGTCGAGCCCGTGGCGAGGGCTATGCCGCGCGGAGCGCACGCTTGTCCTCTGACAAAGGCGACGCAGCGCGCGGCGACACAGCGCTGAGCGCCAACTCGGTTGACAGCCTTCCTGCCGGGGCGCTCGCGGAGAAGCTGAGCAGTGCGAGTGTTCAGGGTCGTCCGCTGCGCGTGAAGTTCGGCATCGATCCCACCGCGCCGGACATCCACCTCGGCCATGCGGTCGTGCTGCGCAAGCTGCGCGAGTTCCAGGACGCTGGGCACCTGGTGGTGCTGATCATCGGCGACTACACCGCGCGCGTGGGAGACCCCTCGGGCCGCTCGACCTTGCGCCCGATGCTCAGCGAGAGCGAAATCGAGGCCAACGCCGCGACCTTCCAGCAGCAGGCGCTGAAGATCCTCGACAGCTCGCCCGAGCGTCTGGAGGTACGACGCAACGGAGAGTGGTTGGACATGTCGATGGTCGACCTGCTCGCGCTCGTACGCACGACTACGGTGGCCCAGATCCTGGAGCGCGAAGACTTCGCCAAACGCTGGTCGGCCTCAGAGCCGATCTCAATGCTTGAGCTGCTCTATCCTCTGCTTCAAGGCTATGACTCGGTCGCGATCCACGCGGACGTCGAGCTGGGTGGCACCGACCAGAAGTTCAACCTCCTGTTGGGGCGAAATGTGCAACGTGCCTACGGGCAGCCCGAGCAGGCGATCATGACGATGCCGATCCTCGTCGGCACCGACGGCACGCGCAAGATGTCCAAGTCGCTTGGCAACCACGTCGGCGTGACCGACGCAGCCGAGGACATGTACGGCAAGGTTCTGAGCATCCCCGACGAGGCGATGGGCGAGTACTACAGGCTGCTGCTTGGCCGGGAGCTCGACGGCGATCTGCCGCCGCGCGAGGCTAAGCGCGAGCTGGCCCGCGAGTTGGTCGGCTGGCTGCATTCCCCAGAGGAGGCCGTACAGGCCGAGCAGGCGTTTGATCGCGTGTTCGTTCAGCGAGGCGCTCCAGAGCAGATCGAGGAGTTCGTGTTCGAGGCGCCCGACGGGGTCGTGCATCTACCTGGGCTGATGGCCGACGCGTTCGGGATGTCCCGCTCGGAGGCGCGGCGTTTGATCGACCAGGGTGGCGTCTCCCTCGACGAGCAAACCTTGGCTGCCGGCGAGCACGATCTTCCCTCTGAGCGCCTCGATGGCGTCGTTTTGCGCGTAGGCAAGCGCCGTTTCCGTAGGCTGCGCGTCGGCTGAGGGTCAGCGAAGCCCCTTCGGACGGGCACAGTTGTGCTCCGTTTTAGGGTGCCCCGCGCGATGCCCGCGCGTGCGGGTGGGCGCTCGCGACGACGTGTGTCCGCAAGATCCCCTATAGTTCCCGGACACAGCAGCTCGGCTCTGCGACCGAGGCGGTGAGCGATGCTCACAACGCGGTCCAGCAGAGAGCGCTATACTGTACGGTCGGCCTACAAGCGCCTTTGGGCGTGGGTCGAACGGTCTCCTCTAACGAGAAGTCCTCTCGAAGAGGCTACGACGGTCTTTGAAAACTCAACAGCATGCGCACCTACGATCGAGAATCGATCATGGTGTGCGTCCAGGTTCGACCCGTCACGGGAAGGCTTCGGCTTACCCGGTGACGGCAAAGAGTCAAGTAGAGAAGTACCCCGTCATAGATGGGACCACGGTGTATGGGTCCCTATTACCTATGACAGCTTTTCGTGAAGTTCTTCACGGAGAGTTTGATCCTGGCTCAGGACGAACGCTGGCGGCGTGCTTAACACATGCAAGTGGAGCGACGAACCAGGGCTTGCCCTGGGGCAGAGCCGCGAACGGGTGAGTAACACGTGGGTTATCTGCCTCGATGACCGGGACAACCCGAGGAAACTCGGGCTAATACCGGATGTGCCCGCAAGGGGAAAGGAAGCTTCGGCCTCCGCATCGAGATGAGCCCGCGGCCCATTAGCTTGTTGGTGAGGTAACGGCTCACCAAGGCTTTGATGGGTAGCTGGTCTGAGAGGACGATCAGCCACACTGGGACTGAGACACGGCCCAGACTCCTACGGGAGGCAGCAGTGGGGAATCTTGCGCAATGCGCGAAAGCGTGACGCAGCAACGCCGCGTGGGGGAAGAAGGCTTTCGGGTTGTAAACCCCTTTCAGTTGGGACGAAGCCTCATCGGTGAATAGCCGCGTGGGGTGACGGTACCTTCACAAGAAGCACCGGCTAACTACGTGCC
>CAVUQG010000015.1:0-263764 GCA_963743555.1 uncultured Solirubrobacterales bacterium | reverse complement strand
CCAGGTTCGAGTCCTGGCGGGCCCTTCTCTCAGGTCGGCGACGATTGCCGACACTGCCCGTCAGTACGGGACATTCGCCCAAAAAGCCGGGGACTTTGGGCGACAGGGGCAGTCCCACAGATACTGGGGTTTCCGGCCCTCCTTCTCGGTGGCGGAGGCAACTGGAGGCAGACGCCGGTCAATTCGGAGGCAGAGGTCTGTCCGATGAACGGTGGATCTGGCTTGGTCTGACCGAAGGGATAGACCATGACGGAGATTCGGTCTGACCGATCAGGAGGATCTTGCAGGCATTTCCAGGTGCGGAACTCATCGCGCCAGGCAGTCCGGATCGGGCACCGCCACCGGGAGTGTGGGCAAGCGCGCCGGACTCGTGCTCGGCGCGGATCAATCAAACAAGTGCCCTGGCGCGGTGGTAGCCGCCCGGGGCCTGCATAGGAGTACTTCCTATGCAGGATCAGAGTAACGAGACACCCGCGCGGAGCAAGACCACCGCACCGAGCAAACTGTCCTTGTCATGCTGCTGACCGGTGGACAGAGAATTTGGTCGCTAGACGAGCTGGTCGCGGAGATCGGTCGTCGGATGGAGACCGTGGACGCATTGGCAGCGCTCCAGGCCGCCGGTCTAATATCGTTGTAACGAGTTTGTGTTCGCAACGCGAGCCGCATTGCGCTTCGACGAAATCGACCTTTGAGCAGCAGTCGGCTCCCGCGAGCATGGTGGGAGCGCCGGACTGCCTGAGCACGGACGCACGGAGGCGGGCGGACGCGAACGGCCGTAAGGCCGCCGCGCCCGCCTCCGCCGCGCGCTCGCGCGCGGTCAGAACGACATCACCCCGCCAAATGATCAAAGTCAGGAGCTACGGCTCGTGCCGACTTGAACTACCTGCCCAGGACGTAGCCCACCAACTCGGCCACATCGACGGCGGGGCGCTCGTGCAACGGCTCTATGGCCATCCGTCCGAGCGTTTGGCGCGTGAGCGCATCAAGCGGGCCACCACCGGTAAGCCCTCAGTCGTCTCGCTCCCAGACGCGGAGCCGGCGCAGCCATGACGCAACCAGCCATCACCGGTGCCGGGTGTGAGGTGTTCGGCCGTCGCTCAGTGATGGACGAGACGCGAGGCGGGCTCGAAATCCCCGTGCAACACGAGGGGATCGAGGTCGGCTCCGTTGGGCCAAACGACAGTGCCCAACTGGTCATCGACCCGCACCTGAGCGAAATAGCCGCGATCGGCCAGCGGCTCGAAGACGGGGCCGTGCAACTCCCCGGTGAGATCGACGTCGCGTGTGCTGCCATCGCTGAATCCAAGCCTGAGCTTGTAGTGACCAAGCACGTCTACAGAGGTGACGCGAACGAACTCCATGCGCCCATCTTACGGCAATGGGTCGATGGGCTCGGGAGAACCCCCGTCCTTGGCCCGCTGCCAATCTGCTTCCAACTCTTCTCGGTGCAAACTCGCCCACTCGGTAACGAGGTTGAGCGCGCAAGTCGGGAGACTGCCGACCAGCACCTCGTTGCTGCCGATCACAATCGCCGCGTGATGCTCAGCGTACTGGGCGTGGAAGTGGGGCGGATCGTGGTCGTAGAAGTACATCGTCACGATGATCCCGTAGAAGAAGCTGATGCGGGGCACGGCGCCATCATGAGCGCCGCTGCGGACGGAGAATGGCCAGGCGCTTCAACCTCGATCAGACGTCTCGGAGGCAATTCAGAGGCAGATCCGACCTCGATGGCCCGCCACATAAGGTCCAACCGGCTCCGCGTAACAAATCGGGCCCATCGCAGAATCTTGTCCTCCTGGGCGCGCACCGAACCTGGAGTGGCTCACATGTGGGCGAACGCGGCAGTGTGCACCGATGGTCGTCGTCGGGCTCGCCGACTGACCCGGGACTGAGTCCTGTCGAGGATGATTGGGTCGGTCTGGGCTCGAGCTATGAGAAACAAAATGCGCCATCTCGGAAACGACGCTTGACGCAGAGCGATGGTTCTCGAATACTACGTGGTCGAAAAATCTCGATATGCAGTCATACACGTGTAAGCGTATGGAGTGGAGGTTGACCGATGCACCAAGACGGATCGTTACCACAAGCACGTCGAGACGGTCTCCTTGAAGAGACGCTCGACAAGGAGCTGCTCCTCTACGATCAAAACAGCCACACCGCTCATTGCCTCAGCCCGATCGCGGCCTGCGTCTGGCGGCATTGCGACGGCGGACGCGATATGACTGAACTTGCCGAGTTCGCCGGGGCAAGCAAGAACCTGGTCGCCGAGGCGCTCCACGAGCTGCGCGAGAAGGATCTACTCGACGCTGAGCCCCAACTCATGCAGAGCACGGTCCCCGGTGTCTCTCGCCGGGAAGCGATCGTACAGGTCGCGCGTTACGGTGCCGCCGCCGCGGCCGGGTCGATGATCGTCTCCGCGACCGCTGCGACACCAGCGATGGCCAGCTCAGAAGAAGCACTAGGGTGTTGTCAGTGTTACACAGAAGCAGGAGTAGAATGTCTTTGTGTAGGCGGAGTTACCTCTCTAGCATGTTCCGGAATATGCACGAAAGAAGAGTTACCAAGAAGTACGTTCAGCGCTAAATGGATATGCAATTCTTCAACCAAAAAATGTGAAGCGTGATGGTCGTTCGCAGGGTTCGACTCGATGTGTCGGGCGCCTGGGTCGTGGGGTAGGCGTGAGGTGACGTGCGTAGAGACTGGTGACCGGCGAGCCACAGGTGTGGGACCGAGCCGTTCAGGTTTGACCGTCCTGCACGCGGACTCTGGGTGCCCCCGAGTGCGGCAATCCCGCGAGACGCTGGTGCATCGCGCGAGTCGCTATCCCAAATGCCAGCTCCGTTGTCGACGTTCGACCGCGCATCGCATCTCGCATCCGCTCGGCACCATGTGATTGTGCCGGTGGTCGTTATGGCTTTCCGATGAGTACGGAACGTTACGAGGGTTACCGGCAGCGGGCACGCAATTTCGCCACCGACGCGCTCACTGCGGAGGTCGCGAGCGTGTTCACCGGTGAGGGAATCGAGACGCTTGCTGCTTAAGGGCCCGGTGCTCGCCAAGTGGCTTTATCCCGGCGAGGTGCGTCCTTACATTGACTCCGATCTTATGGTGGCACCCGAGAACCGGGCACGCGCGGTCGGCGTGCTCGAGCGGACTGGGCTTCGCGGAGCATCGCCCGTGGATGCCAACGTCGCTATCCCTGGATATAGGGCGCACGACGTTTAGCCGCGGCGGCGGGGGCGGGATGGTGGATCTTCACTGGCAGCTGCCGGGACTCGACGGCGACCCGGACGCGATCTGGGGTCGCCTAGCCGCGAGCGCCGAGCGGCAGGTAATCGGTGGGGCCGAGTTGCGCGTGCCCGATCGCGACGCGGTCCTGCTGCACGTGGCCCTGCACGCCGCGCAGCACGCGAACCTGGTGGACGGCAAGCCACTGGAGGATCTGCGGCGAGCGCTCGCTTGCGTCGAGGAGTCGAAGTGGTCGAATGCGCTCGAGTTCGCGCGCGCGTATCGGGGCGTCCCGGCATTCGCAGCCGGCCTGCGGCTCTTGCCCGAGGGCGACGATCTGGCCCAGAGACTCGATCTCGGGGAGGAGGGATCGCTCAAGTACACGCTCCTGCGCGAGGACGTGATCGCCGAGGAGCTCTACGCGCTGCTCGGCGCTAGCGTGGGGATCAGGCGGAAGCTGACGATCGCCGCATGCCGCGGCTTTCCAGGACCCGACTACATGCGGTGGTGGTCACCGCTGGCGCGGCGCGGCAAGCTCGGGCTGGCAGGCGCCTACCTCTGGCGCGCGTTCTGGGTGATCGGCCAAGCGCTCGGCGCGATCCACACATTGCGGCGCATCCGGCGAGCGAAGGGCGCGGCGTGAAACGCGCGTGTGCCGACCTGACGCTTGTCAACTTGCGGGTTGCCGTGACAACAGCGCGCCGGCGGCTTCGTCGGCGTCTCCCCGGTCTCCCTCGAGGATCACGGCGTCGCTCGCGGCGCGTCGCACGGCTGCGAGTACCTGTTCCGAACGTGAGCGTGCTGCAATGGAGTGCTCCAGCAGTTTGATGGCGCCCTCTCCGGTGGTGCAGGGACGAGGTGCTCAAGCGACTCCGGGGCGGTAGTTGGTGAACGCGATCAGAGCGACAGGTAGAGGTCGATCGCCGGCTTGGCCACCGAGGCTCTCGACCGGCTGCTCGTCCGTTGCGCGGGTGTCGTCGATACGCACCGACAAAGGCTTGGGGTAAGGGTGAACAAGGCCGTCGGCGTCGAGCACGGCGTACTCGTCAGACCAGTATTCCGCGCCCGCCTGCACGAGCGCGGCTACGAGCGTCGTCTTCCCCGCGAAGCTCCTCCCCGGAAGCACGATCGCGCGATCCCCTACGCCAACAACTCCGGCGTGCACGAAGACATGGTCGGGAGCATGCAATGCTATGTACATACGCAGCTCGGCGTCGAGGATCCCGAGCGCGAGCCGCAGGTCAAACGGCCCCGCGACTGGCTTCTCGTCGCACACGACGTTCAGTAGCCCGTCGTCTGTGGTGTCCTTGACGATCGCGAAGCGTCCGCGCTCGGGTGGGTGCCTCACCGGACGGGCGCCCGGAGGCACGAAATCGGAAACAGCCGCGAAGTGCTGCGGATCGGCGCTGACAGCCACGGTCACGCCGAACGCCTCGACTGCCACCGACTCTACCACGCTTTCACCTGTCACATATGGCACAGTATCAGTTGTTTCCATTGGCTGGTAATGTACATTTATCTGCATGATGAACGATGCGCTGATAGTGGCTCGAGTCTGTCTCGCTGCGGTGTTCTTTGTCGCAGGGGTTGGCAAGCTCGCCGATCGATCGGGCACACGGCAGGCACTGGCCGATTTCGACGTGCCGCGCCGCCTTGTCGGTCCGCTGCTGTTCCTCCTGCCGCTGCCGAGCTCGCGGTGGCAACGGCGCTGCTGTTTCCGACTACGGCGCGCTGGGGGGCGATAGGCAGCCTGGTGCTCCTTGCGTTGTTCGTCGTAGGGCTCACACGAGTGCTGCGGCGCGGCGAGGCCCCGGATTGCCATTGCTTCGGCCAAGTGCACTCCAAACCCGCGAGTTGGGTGACGGTAGCCCGTAATTTCGTACTGGCGCTACCGGCCGCATTCGTCGCGGTCGCTGGCCCGGGCCCATCGCTTGCCTCATGGGTGGCCGACACCGACGCGCGCGATCTCGGGCTGATTGCGACCGGTGCGCTGGCAGCTATTGCAACGATGGCATCCGTCGTTCTATTGCGCGAGAACCGCCGGCTGCGCTCGACAGGCGGTAGGGCAGCCGCAACGACCCGACAGATCGGTGCACTGGCACCGCACTTCACATTGCCCTCCACCACGGGGCGCGCCGTGAGCCTTCAGGACCTCTTGGCCGACGACCGGGCCTGTCTACTCACATTCGTGAGCCCGGGCTGCGGGCCCTGTAAAGCACTCCTGCCCGAACTCGCACGCTGGCACGATACGATCACCGAACGCCTGGCCCTAACCTTGGTAACCGCAGTGGAGGCCACGGAAGCCGAGCAGCTCGCGCGTGAGCACGCACTGACCGACGTGCTCATCGACGAGCAATCGACCGTCAGTCAGGCATACGGAGCCAACGCAGTTCCCTCCGCCGTCCTTGTTGCGTCGGACGGCACGGTAAGGAGCACACTCGTCGCCGGCCCTGTCGCGATCGAGTCGCTTATACGTCTAGCACTTCAGGGCGAGACGGCGCCCGCCTGATGTTTAACCATAAGCTCAGCCGCCCGCGCCCTGCGTCAAGCCGTCGTCGCTGAGACGGCGCCCTTTTGTTTCTTATCCGTGGCCACCCATGATCGGTAGACCGAGCTAATTGTCAGACACACAAAAGGCAGTTCAATACGGGGCGACTCGCAGCAACACCACGCTGTCGCCTGGCACGTTAGCGTCGATCGTCCCGCTGGTGGAGCTCGTGCTGTGCGTCCACAAGTTGCGCAATGTGTAGCTCGGGGCGGGGGACATGCCGACCACCTTCGCGCCGGTTCTGATCCTCACCGCGCTTGTCCCACGATTGAGCAAAGCCACCGCCCGCGAACCATCAACCAACGGCTTGACCCAAACCTGCCCGTTCCGCGAAGTGGCCAGCAACGTCGCCTGAACCCCACCGGGATCCTGGTCGATCGCGATCACTTCACTGTTCTGCACAGCCGTGATGCTTGACGGGCCGATTTTCGTAAGGTTGTCACTGATCATCACCGGCGCCGCGAGCATCGCCCACATGCTGAATTGGGTACGGAACTGGGTGGCGGACATGCCTTGGTCGGGAGCGAGGTAGTCGGGGTCGTTCCAGTGGCCCGGGCCGGCTGCCTGTGGACTGGCGGCGTCGGCGTCCATGTTGCGCAGCACGTCGGCAAACGGCACGTTGCCTGGAAAACCAACATCGGTGTCGGTGCGCCAACTGTTGCCAACGCTCGGGCCGAAACTGTAGGACGAGAAGGCCGATTCGTTCAAAGGCGGAGCGCCGCCGCCGTACTGTTCCGGTTGCAGGAAATTGCAGATCGACAGCAGCATCGACCTGTGACTCGAGTTCGCCGCGATTGCCGCGTGAAACGCCGAGTAGGCCGCCGCCGGGTTTAGACCGTATTCGGCACCGCCGCAGAAGTCGACCTTGACTGCGTCAAAGCCCCAGGCGGCGAACGTGTTGACGTCCTGCTGGTAGTGGCCATAGCTACCCTGTCCGGCGCCGCCACAGCCGTTGGGGCCGGCGTCGGTGTAGAGGCCGACGAGAAATCCAACCGCGTGCAGGGTGCTCGTGAGCCAGGCGAGCCCATGCGGCCATTGCGTAGGGCTGACGGTTATCAGGCCGTTGGCCGCGCGAGTGCCGTGCCACCAGCCGACGTCGAGCCACACGTAGCGGTATCCGCGCTGGCGCAGGCCGAGCGAGATCAGCTCGCTTGCCTGCTGCAGGACCGTGGCCTCGCTGTACTTGCCGCCAAGCGCGAAGTAGGTATCCCAGCCCATGTAGGGAGTTGCCGCCAAGACTCTGGCAGCACTCGCCCTCGTGTCTGCCGCCGGCCCGGCGGCCCCCAGTGTCACCCAATGGGCCAACGCTCCACGTACTGTTGCGCCGAGCGCGATCAGCTGCCGCGCGAGCTGCGCTTCGATCACGCCAATCACGGTCCCGCTTACATAGACATAAGCGGTGAAGTGCCTATGTGAAGCAAGCAGCCGCCGTGCGCTCGAGCTCAGTGTCGCGATCAAAGTCCTGTGCGAGCCGGCGGCGAGTCGTACACGCACGCTCGCGAGTGTCACCGTCAGATGGCGCAGACCAGTCGAGATGCCGGTGCGCGCCGTCCGCTGTGAATGCGCGGCCACGGCCACTATGCGACCGCCGTCGAGCGTCTCCACGGCCGCCAGTCGCACCGTGACCTCGCAGCCGGCGCCGGCTTGCGCCGAGCAGAAGACCGGCACGCTCAACCTGCCGCTCTTGTACGTAGCTTTGCCGACAGCGGTCTCGCCGACCGAGGCAGGCGCGCCCCCGACCGGGATTGTCACAAACGCACTCTTCTCCGTCGCGCTACCGCCGCCGTCAGTTGCTGTGACCTGGCATTGCAGGTGGTGGCCGCTGTCCTGCCCCTTGACCGTATATGTGGTGGTGGTGGCTTCTGGGATCGGGATCAGGTCTCGCACCCATGCGTAGCCAAGTCGCGCGGTTGTTCCCGAGGGAGTGCCGGGATGACAGCTGAGTCGTTGGCCCACCGCGGGCGTGCCGGTGATCGAAGGCTGTGGGTAGACGAGCGCCACCTGCGAGGAGACGGCCGTCGTGAATGTCACGTCGGCGCCGGCGTTCGTCCCAGACGGACTCGAGGCGAGCACGTGGTAGTGATAGGTGGTGTTGGGGGAGAGCCCGGATATCTGGGCCGAGACGCCCTGATCGCCGCCCGTCGCGGCGGGAAGCACCGAGCAAGGGACAGACTGGGTGTAGGGGAGCGCGGTCCCATATTCAAACGAGCAGGCCTCGAGCGTCGCGTCGTTGGGATCTACAACCCCCGCAAGGCTTGCGCCAGCGTCGGTCACGCTTGTCGTGGCGAGCGTCGTAGCTACAGGCGCCGGTACTCGCGCTGTTACGAAGCCCCCGCCTGGATCCACTGCCACACAGAAGCCCCCGGCCAGACAGGAGATACCGGCGATTCGCTCGGAGTCGGCGCTCGATGCGCCCCAGGCCGGGATAGCCGCCGCCGCATCGTCGCTGGCAAACGCCTGTCCGCGCCCGTCCGTCGTGACACACAACCCTGAGGACGCGCAGGAGATGGCGGTCAGGGTTTCGCTGTCGATCGGGGTCTCACTCCAGGTCGCACTCACAGCCGAGGGATCGCTGCTCGACAGCGCATCGCCTGCGCTGTCGACTGCGAGACACGACCCTGAGGCCGAGCAGGAGGTGCCGATTAGTTGCGCGGCGGAGATTTTCTGTGAATGCCAAGTCCCGCTGCTGCCGGCAGGGTTGGTGCTCGAGAGCACGTTGCCTGCATCATCGACCGCGATACACAGGGACTGTGAAGAACAGGACACGCCGGTCAGATGATGCGTGGCGTCGACGCTCGCCGTGCTCCATCCACCGGTCCCAGAACCAGAACTGGTCAACACGTCGCCTTCTTCATCGACGGCCACGCAGAGTGAGACGCTTGCGCAGGAGACTCCGGTCAGCGGGCTGTCGCCACCGATAGGGGCCGGTGGCGACCAGGCGGATGTGCCTGATCCGCCGCCCAGGAGAGCGTCGCCGCGATCGTCCACGGCTATGCAGGGCCCACCCTGTACGCATGAGACAGCATCCAATGGCTTGCCTTCATCTTTGGCGACGACGCTCCATGTCGGGTGCGAGGCCATCGGGTTGGGCGTGCTGAGGATGTTGCCCTGACGGTCGACCGCGACGCATTGGGATTCGGACGCGCAAGAAACCCCACTTGGAGCGTTGCCCGAGTCGAAAGCCGCCGGCACCGACCAGCCAAGCGAGGTGGCGGCTGCGGCTGACCTTGACGTGAACGATCCCCCCAGCACCAGCGCAAGCATTGTGGCTGCGAGCACAATGGACTGCCGACGCATACCGGCGGGAGATTCCAGGTAATGCCCGCGCACAGCAGGCTGGCGGTAATATGGTCGTTCGAGCTGTGTCGTCAACGTGCACCCATCTCGGTGAAGCGTGAAGCCTTCAACGGATGGCAACCCACCGGGCAGTCAAGCGTTGCGGTGCAACCGGCGCAAAAAGACGGCGAAACCGGCGGAGTCCTACCTGGCGAACACCCGATTGGTCGCCTTCGGGTCTCCGAGCGTGTCGAACGCGACCAGCTTGCCCGCGTCGTTGTAGCTCAAGACGTCGGCACTCTCGACCGTCTCGCCATCGAGATGAGCGGTTGTGAGCACGACCACCTTGTCTCCATCGGCAAGGAACTCATGAGGATCGGTGCGAAAGCCGGTGTTGACGAGCTTCGCCCACAACTCGCCGACTGCCTGCTTGCCTTTATAGGTCCCGGTGAGCGCATTGTCACCGCGCACCGTCCACTCGATCGAGTCGTCGATGTTGCGCATGGCGCCCTCGGCGTCGCTTTTGCCAAATGCCGCATAGGCGGCCTGTGCGGTTTGCTTGTTCTCCTGTGCACCCATAGCTGTGGCCTTTCTGGCGCGTTGTCGGTCGACATGTCGAGCTCGCCCACGATGGCGGCTCGCGCCGGTAGCTGCCGTACCGAACGTTCGAGTCGCCGATCGGTACGGTCACCCTCACGATCTACCCGCCCAACGGAGATCTCACTCTGAATGTCTGAAGCTCAACCTAGACCGCTGCATGCCATCGTGGGACAAACAGCAAGCCCGACGGCAATGTGCGCAGGGAGACCCTTCCGGTCCGCCCACTACGCTTAGGCGATGGCCTCGGAGCCCGAGCAACGTGTAGGCGTCATAGACCTCGGGTCCAACTCGTTTCGGATGGTCGTGTTCGCACCGACCGAGGGCTCTTGGAAGCGGGTGGACGAGCTCTCCTCGGCGGTGCGCATAGGGGAGGGGATGGCCACCAGCGGCCGGCTGAGCGAGGCGGCGATGACGCGCGCGTTGGAGACGCTCGAAAGGTTCACGGCGCTGTGCGATCGCCGAGGGCTCGACGAGCACACGGTGGACGCGGTCGCGACGAGCGCGATCCGCGAGGCGGAGAACGGGCGCGAGTTCCTCGATCTGGTCCGCCTCAGAACAGGCCTGGATGTGCGCGTGCTCAGCCGCGAGCAGGAGGCGCGCTACGGCTACCTGGCGGCGGTCAACTCGACTACGCTCAGCGATGGTTGCGTGCTTGATCTCGGCGGTGGCTCGCTGCAGCTCGTGCGCGTTGCCGGGCGCCTGGCACGTGAGTCGGGCTCCTGGCGTATGGGTGCCGTGCGCATGACCGAGCGCTTCCTCGCGGATGAAGGACCCGCCCACCCCGCCAAGCGCGGGCAGCTGAAGGCATTGCAAGCGCACGTGGAGCGCAAGCTCGAGCGTGCCCCTTGGCTGAAGGACACAGGCCCACACCTGGTCGGGCTGGGCGGCACCGTGCGCAACCTGGCGGCCGCGGCCGAGCGCGCCGTCGGTCTGCCCGACGATCAGGTTCAGGGCTTCGTGCTCGATCTGAGCGCTCTCGACGACTTGATCGCACGACTGGCGGCGCTGCCGGCCGCCGAGCGCAGCCGGGTGCCTGGTATCAAACCGGCGCGCGCCGACATCGTGCTCGCGGGTGCGCTTGTGATTCAAGGCGTGATGCGCGCGGGCGACTTCGAGCGGCTCGAGGTCACGGGAGCCGGGCTGCGCGAGGGGATCTTCTTTGAACGTCAGCTCGTGCGTCGCCACGTCGAACCGGTGCTGGCTTCCTCGGGCGCCCGTGCCGCCTGAGCGGCGCACACACAGAAACCCGCACCAGCGCTGCGCGCGGGACAGTCGTTAGTCAGGAGCCGAACCGCAGGTCTACTACAGCGGGCGCGAGAAGTCGACGAGACGGACCTTCGCAACCTTGACGTGAGCTTGGGCTTCGAGCGGCGCTCGCGACCGGCGCAGTCGAACAGTGCCAGCTCATAAGTGGAGGGGTGGGGACCGTGCCAGGCGTGATAGGGCACCAAGCGGCACACGTGCAGCACAGCCTTCGTCGCAAGGTTGCCTCCACGCGAGGCGTACGCGCCGCCGAGCACGACGTAGCGTGCTTCCCCTTTGGCAACCAGGTGTGCGAGTCCTGGCCCGTCGAGCGTTGGATCGGTACCGCTGTAACCCGCCAAGTGCGCCTGCCGGAGAGCCCATCAAAATCATCGGCGCCGCGGTTGGTGCGGCCACGGTCAAGACGCTCCAGCGCGTGCCGGGGCGATGTGTGTCGACATAGTTCACGAGGTTGCGATAGATGCGCAGGTCGATCGCATTCAGGCCCACGCCGCCTTCGCCCGCGGCCTGATGTGGTCCCGCGGCCGGAAAGGTGCCCTCCACCGGGGCAAGCCATGTCGTCTTGGCATAGACGGCCGGCGCAAACAGGAGCAGGCACACCAATAGTCCCATCGCCGGCGCCGCCAGTCGCCGTGCCGCCATTGCAAGCACCAGTACCACCGCACCCCCGATCAAGACGGGGATGAACCAGCGCAGATAGTGCTGGTAGTCGAGTACCGCGATCTGAGCCGCCACGGTTGCGCCCACCGCAAAGGGCAACAGCAGCACACCCCAACTGCGCCGCTTGGCAAAGCGCGTCAAGGCAAACGCGCCCGCGCCAACCATCGCCGCCGCTCCTGGAGCGATGGCGGAGATGTAATAGGGGTGGACGATGCCTTTGGAGAGGCTGAGGATCGCCACCTCCACGAACAACCAGCCGCCGAACACGATCAGGAAAGCGAGCCGTGGGCTGCGACGCTTGCGCTCGCCGGTGAGCAGCAACAGTGCCAGCGCGAGCATGCCGAAGATCGCGAACGGGAGCGTCCAGGAGCCCTGGTCGGCTAGACGGTTTTCAAACAGACGCATCGGGCTCGTCTCGCCGCCGAAGGCGATCGCGTCGCGCAGGCGGCCGTTGGGCAAGTAGGTGGATCTGGCTGCCTTCAGAACACGCTCTCGTCGTTCGTGCTCGCGAAGAGCTGCCACCGCAAGAGCTGAGCGCTGCGCCGGGGTGCGAGGGTGGTAAGCGAAGTGATGATGGACCACCGGGGTGCGGACCAGCCCGCCTTCGGCGATTGGGATCTTGCCCGGGCCACCGACCTCGCCTTCGACCCGTCCGAGGCCGTTGTATTCGAAGGTCAGCCCGAGCTCGGTGTTGTTGGTAGAGCTGCCGACGTAAGGGCGCTGAGAGGCCGGCGTAAGTTCGACCGCGGCGATCCACGCGAACGAGGCGATCCCCATGACCAGGCCTGCAGCTACCAGCATCCCGATCCGTCGATACCAGCGGCCTGGCGCACAAACCAGGTAGGCAAGCCCGATACCGGGCACCACCAGATAGGCGGCAAGCGTCTTGGTGTTGAAGGCGAGCCCGACGAGCAGCGCACTGGCCATCAGCCAGCGCCAGCGCCCGTCTTCGACCGCGTTCAGGGCCGCTCCGCAGGCAAGGATCATCAGCAGCAGCAACAGCGGGTCGACGCCGTTCTCGCGCGAGACAGCCACGAAGGAGGGGAGTACGGCAAGCGCCAGCGCGGCCACGAGTCCGGCGCCGGCGTCCAGGCGTCGCACGACGATGCGGTAGAGCACCGCGACCGCGATGACCGAGATGATCGCCTCCGGCAACAGCAGGTTCAGCGGCGAGAAGCCGAACAGCTCAGCGCTTGCGCGCCTGAACCCATAGGGCAAGTGGCGGCTTGTCGATCGTGACGAGGCCACCAGCGTCGAAGGAGACAAAGAAGAAGTTATGCCACGACTTCAGCATCGAGTGCACGCCGGCGGAGTAGAACGTGTTCGCGTAGCCATTCTGAGAGAGCCGGTGCGTGTTCAAAACCGCCGCCAAAGCGAGGATGCCGGCAAGTGCCACGTGCTGGGGATGGACGCGTTCGAGCAGCGAACGCGTCGAGCGTTGCTCGGTCTTCGTTTGCGCCCCCACGGGCGCCGGTGCGCTCACGACGGGCATCGGCGTCTCGGTGGCGTTCAAAGCGGATGTGCGGTCGGTGGTGCTCATATCTGGATGGCGAACGCTCGCCCAGCCCCTGACGCGTGCACCATGCTGCTAGAAGCAAACCGCATCGGCGTGCTAAGTACACGTTAAGCCGTGCTACGGCTGTCACAAATTGTTTGTCGGCTTACACCCACGCACTGCGATAACCAGCGTCCAAGTGCGACGGCCGCCCGAGCGAGGCAGGCTCAGGCGTCGAGACCAGCGAGCAAGCGCAGAAAATCGCTTTCGTCGTTCCAGGCACCTACCGAGGCCCGCAGCAGAGGTTGGTCTGGGATGTCGCGCAGGATGACGCCCCGCTCGGCCAAGCGCGTGCGCTCGCCCAGCGGATCCGGGCTCGAGAACGAGACCAGCGTGCTCGCGCCGCGCAGGGATACCTCGCGCCCATTGTCCGTCAACAGCTCGGCAAGTCGTGCGGCCTGTGCGATCGCGTACTCGTGCACCGTGTCCCAGCCTGCGCCTTCCAGCGTCCGCACAGCGGCCAGGGCCGTCGCGAGCGCCTCGGCACTCAGCGCGAACGTGTCGAAGCGTCTGCCGTCCTCGTGCAACCGCGCCTCAAGTCCAGCTCCTGGATCGAGCAGGTTGCCGTAGCCGCGGCGGCTCACCTCCAGGCGCTCTCTAAAGGAAGGGACGACGTAAAGCATGCCGAGGCCGTCTGGCCCGCACAACCACTTCTGCCCGGCGCCCGCGTAGGCGTCGCAGCCGAGCTCGCGCACGTCTACCGGCACTGCTCCGATTCCCTGAGCGCCGTCGAGCACGACGGGCACCTCCAGTTGCGCCAGCTCCGGCGGCGCCAGCTGGCCGCTCATCCAGCTCACGTGCGAGCAGGCCACCAACCGTGTGCGCTCTGCCACGGCCTCGGCGATGCTCGCGAGCGGCACCGCCCGAACCGAGACGCCGTGCAGCGCGCGTGCGGCGCCGAGCGCGCCGAGCAGGCCGGGGTGCTCTTCGTCGCTCGTGAGGATCTCATCGCCCTCGCCCAGCTGCAAGCCATCGATTACGCTTGCCAGGCCCTCGCTGGTGCAGGTCGTCAACGCCAGCTCCTCCGGCTCGCACGCGAGCGAGCGCGCATATGACTCGCGCAGCTCGTCGGCCAGTTCGTGGCGGCGTTCGAAGTGCTCACCGGCGCGTCCACGGCGCGCCTCGCCGAGCAGCTCCTCAGCGCCCGCCTGTGCCGCGGCGGCAGGCAGTGGGCCGTCGGTGCCGGCGTTCAGATACGCCACGTGTTCGAGCACCGGGAACTCCTCACGCAATGTCTCGATGCTCACGAGCTGGGAGCATAGCCGGGCGCGATCGTGCGGTCCTTGCGTTTGCTGTGTAAGACCCGGTATCAATAGCACTGGACGCCGGAGCGAGATCGGGTCTGAATGGCCAGATCCTTGCCGTGGAAGCCGGCGACATGAGGGGGCACGGGCGCCGCTGGTGCAAAGTCGCTAGAAAAGGGGTGCACGATGTCGGATGGGCACGATCAAGCGCCGTTGTGGATGCCAGCGGCCGAGATGGCCGCGAACGCTCGGATGACCGACTTCATGGATTGGGCTGGGCGGCGCCATGGGCGCACGTTCGCCGACTACGGCGAGCTGTGGGCATGGTCGGTGCAGGAGGTCGAGCAGTTCTGGGCGGATATCTGGGATTACTGCGGTGTGCGTGCTTCTGAGCCATACCAGCGCGTACTGGCGTCGAGAGCGATGCCGGGCGCACCGTGGTTCGAGGGTGCACAGCTCAACTACGCGGAGAACATGCTCATGCGTGAGCGCGATCCGCAAGCGACGGCGTTGCTGTACGCCTCGGAGTTGCGCCCACTGGCAGAGCTGAGCTGGGGCGAACTGGCAGAGCAGGTGGCCGCCGCGGCGGGTGGCCTGCGCTCGCTCGGCGTGCGACGCGGCGATCGCGTGGCCGCCTACATGCCGAACATTCCCGAGACGCTGATCGCTTTCCTGGCATGCGCCAGCATCGGTGCGATCTGGTCGTGCGCGGCGCCCGAGTTCGGCGCGCGCAGCGTTGTCGATCGCTTCGCCCAGATCGAGCCGAAGGTGCTGCTCGTCATCGACGGCTACCGTCACGGCGGCAAGGACTTCGACCGCACGACTGCGCTTGAGACGATCTCGGCCGGGCTGCCGTGCGTCGCGCACACGGTGATGTTCCCCTACCTGGACAAGAGCGCAAATGCCATGAGACTGCCGGGCGGGCTCTTGTGGGCGGAGCTGCTCGAACGTGGGGAGGGGGCGACGCCGCACTTCGAGCAAGTGCCGTTCGACCATCCCCTGTGGGTGCTCTACTCCTCGGGGACGACCGGCCTGCCCAAGGCGATCGTGCACGGCCACGGTGGCATCTTGGTCGAGCAGCTGAAGAAGAGCATGCTGCACCTCGACCTGCACGCGGGCGACCGCATGTTCTGGTTCACGACAACCGGCTGGATGATGTGGAACTTCCTGATCGGCTGCCTGTTCAGCGACGCGGCGATCGTGCTCTACGACGGCAGTCCCGCCTACCCCGACCTCGGCGCGTTGTGGGCACTTGCCGAGCAGGCCGGCATCACCTGCATGGGCGTCAGCGCGGGCTTCTTGATGAGCTGTGAGAAGGCCGGCCTGGAGCCCGCTCGTGACCACGACCTGAGCGCGCTGCGTAGCATCGGCTCGACAGGCTCGCCACTGGCGCCCGAGGGCTTTCACTGGGTTTACGGGCATGTCGGCCGCGAGATCTGGCTGTTCTCCACCAGCGGCGGCACTGACGTCTGCACGGCGTTCGTTGGTGGTTGTCCGCTGCTGCCGGTGTACGAGGGCGAGATCCAGTGTCGCGTACTCGGCTGCGCGGTCGAGTCCTGGGACGAGCAGGGACGAGCGCTGACAGACGAGCTCGGCGAGCTGGTGCTGACCGAGCCGCTGCCGTCGATGCCCCTTTTCCTCTGGGGCGATTCCAGCGGCGAGCGCATGCGCGAGAGCTACTTCGACATGTACCCGGGTGTCTGGCGCCACGGTGACTGGATTCGCATCACTCCACGCGGCGGCGCTGTGATCTACGGTCGCTCAGACTCCACCATCAACCGGCAGGGCGTGCGCATGGGCACGAGCGAGATATACCGTGCGACGGCGGCAATCGACGAGGTTGTCGACGCGCTGGTCGTCGACATTCCACGGGCGGGCGCCGAGGAGCTGTGGATGATCCTGTTCGTCGTCTTGCGCGAGGGGCTGGCGCTGGACCCCGAACTGGAAATCCGTATCAAGCAGCGCATCCGCGAGGACTGCTCGCCGCGTCACGTTCCCAATCAGATACTGCAGATCGCCGAGGTCCCGCGCACGCTCTCGGGCAAGGTGCTCGAGGTGCCGGTCAAGCGCATCCTGATGGGCGCGGTGCCGAGCGAGGCGGCGAGCGTCGAGTCGCTTGCCAACCCGCACTCGCTCGAATATTTCGTCGAGCTGGCAACACAGTTGAGCGTGACGTAGAGGAGTGTGGTGCTCGGCCGTCGAACAAATGCGCCGTGAGACGACTAGCGACTGCCCCAGAGAAGCCACCGACCGGCGGTGTCGGTGAGCACCAGAGCCTTTCCCTGTACATCCAGAGCCGTTTCGAAGAGTGCTCGCGCTCGCAGAAGGACGTGGCGCAGTACATCGTCGACCATCTCGACGAGGCCGCTTTCCAGACCGCCGAGGAGCTTGCTCGCCGTGCCAACACTTCCAGCTCGACGGTCGTGCGCTTTTCCCAAGCGCTCGGCTTCGAGGGCTTTCCCGAGCTGCAGGCCGCCGCACGCGAAGAGTACCGGCGCGTCCATGCGCACCCACAGTCCACAGGTCCTTCTGAGTCTTCTGCGCCCTTGTTCTCGCTCGACCAGAACGAGTTCGAGACAGCCTTGGCGGCGGATCACCTAAACGTGGAGGAGACCGCGCGCAAGGTTTCGCGACCGGCGGTCGATGCGCTGACCGAGGCGATCGTCAGCGCGGAGAAGGTGCTTGTCGCCGGAACCGACCAGATGGCATTCTTCGCCAGTTACCTGCGTCACCTGCTGATGCTGCTCGACCTGCGGGTCGATGTCGTCGCCAGCCCCTCACAGGAGGCCTTGAGCCGCCTTGGGCGGATCGACTCGACGACGCTTGTGATCGGCCTCTCCGCCGGTCGCCCGCATCCGCTGGTCGTACGCGCGATGAAGCTGGCGCGCCACCGCAAGGCGCGCACTGCCGCGATCACCGACGCCACGCTCTCCGAGGTAGCCAAGCTCGCGCAGATCAAGCTCTACTACTCCTCGAACAGCCCGGCTTACGTACGCTCACACACTGCTCTATTGAGCCTGATCCAAGCTTTGGCTTATGGCGTGTACGCGAAGGACACGGCGCAGTACGACGACCGCATTAAGGCTTTTCGCCTGAAGTAGTCGGAGCAGGAATAACTTCTCCATTCCCAGGAAGACACCGCCACATGTGGCGGTGTCCCACCCCGCACATGTGCGGGGTGGCCGGTCGGTGCATGCACCGACCGGGATATACGGATGTGCAGACGTATGCATCGACTGGTCCCTAAGGCCTCGATGAGGCGCATGCGCCGACCCAGATAAGATCATGAGCATGCGCGACGAGGCGACATTCACAGTCAAGAGCGGCCTGGCAGAGATGCTCAAGGGCGGCGTCATCATGGACGTGGTCACACCCGAGCAGGCCAAGGTGGCCGAGGACGCGGGCGCAGCCGCGGTGATGGCCTTGGAGCGCGTGCCCGCCGACATCCGTCGCGATGGGGGAGTCGCGCGCATGTCAGATCCGGAGATGATCTCCGGCATCCAGGAGGCAGTCAGCATTCCCGTAATGGCCAAGGCGCGCATCGGCCACTTTGTCGAGGCACAAGTCCTGGAAGCGCTTGAGGTTGACTACATCGACGAGTCTGAGGTCTTGACACCGGCCGACGAGTCCAACCACATCGACAAGTGGGCCTTCAAGGTGCCATTCGTGTGCGGCGCCACCAATCTCGGTGAGGCTTTGCGACGTATAGGCGAGGGGGCGGCGATGATTCGCTCCAAGGGCGAGGCCGGCACCGGCGACATCGTCGAGGCCGTGCGCCACATGCGCGGCATCACCGGCGAGATCCGTCGCCTCTCAGTTCTCCAAGAGTCCGAGCTTGCCTCGGCCGCCAAGCAACACGCTGCACCGCTCGACCTGGTGCGCGCGGTCGCACGCGAGGGCAAGCTGCCTGTCGTCCTGTTCTGCGCCGGCGGCATCGCCACGCCGGCCGACGCGGCCTTGATGATGGCGCTCGGCGCCGAAGGAGTGTTCGTGGGCTCAGGCATCTTCAAGTCAGACGATCCCCCGGCGCGGGCCAGGGCGATCGTGGAGGCGACGACACATTGGCAGGACCCCGAGCGTGTCGCTGCCGCTTCGCGCGGTCTCGGCCCCGCGATGGTGAGCCTCGAGAGCTCCAAGCTCTCAGGCGAGCAGTTGCTGGCTCAGCGCGGTTGGTAGCAGCGCCGCTGATCGGCGTCGTCGCCCTGCAGGGCGATTTCGAGGCGCATTCGTGCGTGCTCGCGCGGTTGGGTGCAGACGTACAGGAGGTGCGTGTACCTGCTGATCTCGACGGCCTGGAAGGTCTCGTGATCCCCGGTGGGGAGTCCACCACGATGACGCTCGGCGTGGAGCGCGAGGGTCTTGCCGCGCCTTTGCGGGATCTGGCCGCGCGCGGCGTGCCAGTTCTCGGCTCGTGTGCCGGGCTGATCATGCTCGACCGCGAGCACCTGGGCATCATGGACATGCTCGCTGAGCGCAACGCCTTCGGGCGTCAGCTGCGCAGCTTCGAGGCCGATCTGGAGATGCAGGGAATCGAGGGTGGACCACTGCGAGGCGTGTTCATCCGCGCCCCGTGGATCACCGAGCACGGATCGCGGGTGAAGGTCCTCGCGGAGGTCGAGGGCCATCCGGTCGCCGCTCGCCAAGGCCATGTGACCGCAGTCGCCTTCCACACCGAGTTGGGCCGCGACGATCGTCTACACAGGCTGTTCCTGGCCGATGTTGCGTCTACGAGCAGAGGCGACGGCGTCGTTGCTCTTTGAGCGAGCGCCAACCGCAACGCGCATTGGACCGTTCAGCTTGTCTCGAAATGGACGACAGCGTCCGCTTCATGCTTCACGACACGACCTTCGTCGATCAGCAGGTCCACATGGCCAAGCACCTCTGAGAGTGTCAGAAATGCCTGCGTGACGGCCACGTTGCCCCACATCTCCTGAGCCAGCTCATAAGCGTTGCGAGGTTGCGCGGCGATCAGCCCGCACAGCCTGTTGGCGCGACGCTCGTGCATCTTGAAACGCTCATCGATCAGGGCCTGGTGATCTTCGACCGGCTCGCCGTGCCCGGCGTATACGACCTCCAACTCCATCTCGCGGGTCAAGCCCAACGAGTCCATGTAGATCATCAGCGCCCGCGGGCGTTCATCGCCGCCCCCGTCCAGTGCCTTGGAGATGAGGGGATTGGATGAGATGTGCTTGATCAGGTGGTCGCCACCAAACACCTCGCCCGATGCTTCGTCCCAGAAGACCGTGTCCGAAGGCGAATGCCCCGGACGGTGCAGAACGCGCCAGCTGCGCGAAGCGAACTCCAGCGAAGCACCATCGGCCAGCGGCGTCGTGACATGAGCAGCCGCGCCCCAAGCGCGAAAGCTGGACGACACCGCGCGCAACGCATAGACGATGTCCTGAGGGATGCCGTTGCGAAGCATGATCTCGGCGGAGAAGCTGTCGCTCTCCTCCATCTTGTGCTTGTAGTCGGCAAGCCACGGCGCCAGCAGATCGAGCGCACACACCTCGGCGCCGGAGCGCCTTGCGAGAATCTCCACGAGGCCAATGTGATCGATGTGCTGATGGGTCACGACGATCCGCTCGAGATCCTCTACACGATGCCCGTGGGTCTGCAGCGCGGCCTCCAGTGCCGTCAGTGACGTGGCTGAGTTCGGGCCGGCGTCCACCAGCGTCAGCGGTTCATCCTCGATCAGGTAGCAGTTCACGCGCCCCACCGCAAATGGGGTAGGGACCGCCAAACAGTGGGTGCCCCCTGCGCGCGCACGGGGCACCGGGCCTCTGTGACTCACCGCGACACCAAACCGCAAGAGTCTGGAACCGCCAAAAAACGAAGTTCCCCCGCGCGCGCGGGGGGCATCGGACAAATTTGCTTCACGAGCGGATCAGCTCGAGCACCTCGTCGCGGGCGCTCTGCATGTGCTCGTGCGAGCGCAGCGACTCAAGGCACAGGCGCAGCAGTGGCTCGGTGTTTGAGGGACGCACGTTGAAGTGCCAATCCTCGTAGTCGACCGACACGCCGTCCAGCCATCCCTGCTTGGCGTCTGAGTAGCGCTCAGCTATCTCCTGCATCTTGGCCTGCTGGTCTGAGACCTCGGTGTTGATCTCGCCGGAGATGAAGTAGCGCTCGCGATAGGGCTTCAACAGATCGGACAGGCGCTTACCCTGCAGCGAGAGCTGCTCGAGGATCAACAGCGCCGGGATCGTGCCCGAGTCCGCGCAGTAGAAGTCGCGGAAGTAGTAGTGGCCGGAGACCTCGCCGCCGAACAGCGAGCCCTCCTCGCGCATCCGCGCCTTGAAGAAGGCATGCCCGACACGGTTTATGTAGGGGGTGCCGCCGGCGCGCTTGACGGTATCGGGCACAGCCCAGCTGGCACGCACGTCGTACAGGATCGCCGAGCCGGGCCGCTTGGCTAGCAGCGACTCGGCAAGCAGCGCCGTGAGGAAGTCGCCGTCCACGAACTCGCCGGTGTCGTCGATGAAGAAGCAACGGTCCGCGTCCCCGTCCCAGGCGATCCCGAGATCGGCACCTGTCTCGCGCAGCTTCTCGATGATGAACGTGCGGTTCTCCGGCAGCAGAGGATTGGGCTCATGGTCGGGGAAGTTGCCATCGGGCGTCCAATATGTCTCGATCAGATCCAGGCCGAGGCGGTCGAGCAACGGCCCCACCATCGGGCCGGCCATGCCGTTGCCGCCGTCCACGACAACCTTCAGCGGCTTGATCGCGACGGAATCGATCATCGCGAGCGCCGCCTCCTGGAATTCCTCGTAGACGTCGACTTCCTGCAACGTTCCAAGCCGGGCGGGACTGCCGGCGCCGCTTGCGCCTGTCGGGGTGTCTAGTCCCGCCTCGATCTCACGGCGAATGTCCTGGATGCCGGCGTCGCCGGAGAGCGCGATCGCACCGTCGCGCACGAGCTTGGCGCCGGTGTAGGCCTTCGGGTTGTGCGAGGCGGTGCACATCAGGCCACCGTCGAGCTCGCGCGAGCCGACCAGGTAATAGAGCATCTCGGTTCCCACCTGTCCCGCGTCGAGCACGTCGGCGCCTTCCATCAAGAGCCCCTCGCGATAGCGCGCGGCAAGCTCGGGAGCGGTCAAGCGCATGTCGCGGCCAAGCCCGACGCGAAGCTCTGCGGGCGGCTTGCCGGACAGCTTGGCAAGCACGCGTGCGAAGCCGCGACCGATCGCAAGCGCGGTCTCGCCGTCGATCTGCTCGCCGTAGAGACCACGGATGTCGTATGCCTTGAAGATGCCGGGATCGATAGCCATGCGGCCGCCCATCCTAGAGGCGTTGAGTCAAGAAGGCGTGCTCCGCTGCGCTTGGGTGCTCTTCACAACTTCGAGCTTTTGCCTACGTCGTCTGTCCACATCGACTTCTGCCCACGTCGTCATCCGACACCGACCAACCCGAAGTATCCTTTCCGGCTATGTCAGGACATTCCAAGTGGGCTTCGATCAAGCACAAGAAGGCGATCGTCGACTCGCGGCGCGGTCAGCAATTCACAAAGCTGGCGCGAGCCGTAACCGTAGCGGCACGCGACGGTGGCGGCGACCCGGCCGGCAACGCGCCTTTGGCGCTTGCGATCGCCAAGGCCAAGGCAGCGTCGATGCCGAAGGACAACATCGAGCGCGCGATCGCCAAAGGCACGGGCGAGGGCGGCGAGGTCGATGCGATAGAGGCAGTCCTTTACGAGGGCTACGGTCCTGGCGGCGTCGCGGTGCTGGTCGATGCCCTGACCGACAATCGCAACCGCACCGGCGCGGACGTGCGCCACGGCTTCTCCAAGTACGGCGGCTCACTCGGCGAGCCCGGCTCGGTGGCGTACCTGTTCGAGAAGAAGGGCACGATCGCCGTCGACGGCGCGCGCTACTCCGAAGACGACCTGATGGTCGCGGTAGAGGCCGGCGCGGAGGACATATCCGTCGAGGAGGACATCGTCGAGGTCGTCACCCAGCTCGCCGACTTCGCAGCCGTTCGCGCGGCGTTGGAGGAGGCCGGCATCGAGATCGAGAGCGCCGAGCTTGCCTATGTCCCGTCGAGCCAGGTTCCGATCGACGAGAACCAGGCAAGGAGCCTGATGAAACTGATCGACTCACTGGAAGATCTCGACGACGTCGACGCCGTGTATGCGAACTTCGACGTGCCCGCCGACGTATTGGAGCGCGTTGCCGGATAGGCCTCCCGTCGTGATCCTCTGCGGGGGACGGGGCACACGACTACGAGAGCACACACAGGAGCTGCCAAAGCCACTGGTGGAGATCGGCGGTCTGCCGATCGTCTGGCACGTGATTCAACTGTATGCCGTGCAGGGCTTTCGCCGCTTCCTGCTGGCCACGGGCCACAAGGGCGAGATGATCGAGCGCTTCGCCGCTGGGACGAGCTGGCCGCAGGGAGTGGCGGTGGAGTGCGTCGACACTGGCTTGGATACGCCGACAGGTGGTCGCATCAAGTTGCTGGAGGCGCAACTAGTCAATCAGCGTTTCTGTGCGACCTACGCGGACGGCGTCGCGCGCGTGGACCTTGCCGAGCTGCTCGCCTTCCACGCCGCCCACGAACGCCTGGCGACGATGACCGTCGTGCGACCGCAACTGCAGTTCGGCGTCACCGAGCTCGACGCGCACGACGGGCGAGTGCTCGGCTTCCACGAGAAGCCACGCTCCGAGCATTGGATCAACGGCGGCTTCTTCTGCTTCGAGCCGGGCGTATTCGATTATCTAGACCGCGAGAGCGTGCTTGAGCGCGACCCTTTGGAGCGGCTGTCAGCCGACGCCCAGTTGCTCGCGCATCGCCACGAGGACTTCTGGGAGTGCATGGACACCTATAAGGATGCGGTCGCGCTCAACGACCTGTGGGAGTCCGGCCAAGCCCCTTGGCGCATGTGGTAAGCACCGCCTCGGTCTCAACCGTCGAGCTCCCTCACGAACATGGGTTCGTGGCAGGCGTCCGGCTCGACACGGAGAATCTCTCAGATGATGATCGTACTCGGCATTGACCCAGGTCTCGCCAACACCGGCTACGGCGTGGTCGGCCGCGATGGGGCTCGCCTGATCGCACTTGACGGCGGCGTCATCGAGACTCATCCAGGCCTTGCAATCGAGCGGCGGCTCGCGACGATCGCGGCGCGCATACGCGAGATATTGAGTGAGCACGCGTGTGACGCGATGGCCCTGGAGGAGCTCTACTTCGGCCAGAATGTGCGCACCGCCTTTGGGGTCGGACATGCGCGCGGTGTGACAATGCTGGCCGCTGGGGAACGGGGTATCCCGTGCTTCTCCTACACGCCTCAGAAGGTCAAGTCCTCGGTATGCGGGCACGGACGAGCTGACAAGGATCAGGTGGGACGCATGGTGCAAACGCTACTCTCGCTCTCGCAGATGCCCATGAGCGATCATGCCTCTGACGCGCTGGCGGTCGCGCTCTGTCACGTCAATGGCACGCCACTTGCGGATGCTGTGTCGCGAGCGGTCGCCGCCGCGGGGGTGCCGGCATGATCGCTTTGGTACGAGGCGAGGTGGCGATCCGCCGCTCCGATCACGTGGTGTTGCTGTGCAGTGGCGTCGGCTATCGCATGGCCGTATCCAGTGAGACCTTGCGCCACATGCCGGCTGTCGGAGGGGAGGCGACCTTGCACACGCACCTGGTGGTGCGCGACGACGCGCTGCTCTTGCATGGTTTTTACTCAGAGCAGGAGCGAGATCTATTCCTGATGCTGCTCTCAGTGCAAGCCGTTGGTCCGAAGGTGGCGGTGGCGGTGCTCTCCAGCGGCTCGCCACGCGAGCTGCTATCCGCGATCGCGGGCGCCGACGCCGCGCGCTTTCAGGCGGTGCCCGGTATAGGCAAGCGCACGGCCGAGCGCATCATCGTCGAGCTGCGCGAGAAGGTGGGGGTGGAGAGCGCACTCGAGAGTGTCGGAATCGTGGGTCGTGCGGATGATGGTCCTCGCGCGCTTGCACACGAGGGTCTGATCGCACTTGGCTACAACGCGTTGGAGGCCGACGAACTGTTGCGTGACCTGGACGGCGACAGCCCCGAGGAGCTGATCGCCGGCGCACTGCGCACGGCACGAGCCGCATGAAACCTCTGATGAGCATCGCCGGCCGTAACCGCCGATGACGTCAAGCCGAGCGCATCCAAACCCCGTACCTGACTCCAGAGGACGAGCTCGATCGCTCGCTGCGCCCGCGGGCTCTGGAGGAGTTCATCGGTCAGCCGACGTTGCGCGAGCAGCTAGCGGTGGCAATCGAGGCGGCCAGCGCCCGCAAAGAGGCGCTCGACCATCTCTTGCTCGCAGGACCGCCGGGTCTCGGCAAGACTTCACTTGCGCAAATCGTCGCCGCCGAGCTCGACGTGCCGTTCATCCAGACCGCCGGACCGGCGCTCGAGCGCAAGGGAGACATAGCCGCGTTTCTGACTGCTCTGGAGCCATGCAGCGTCTTCTTCGTGGATGAGATCCACCGGCTACCGCGCACGCTCGAGGAGACGTTCTACCCGGCGATGGAGGACCGGCGCCTTCCGATCACCGTCGGCCAGGGAGCCGGCGCGCGCGTAGTGACGCTCGAGCTGCCGCAGTTCACGCTGATCGGAGCCACAACCCGTGCGGGCCTGCTGACGACGCCACTGCGCGACCGCTTCGGCATCCAGGCGCGCCTGGAGCACTACGCCACAGATGATCTTGCGCGGATCGTCAGACGCTCGGCCGAGATCCTGCAGATCGACGTCGACGAAGAGGGCGCGCTTGCGATCGCTGCGCGCAGCCGTGGCACGCCGCGCGTCGCCAACCGGCTGCTCAAGCGTGTACGGGACTACGCCGAGGTGCGCCTCGACGGTCGCGTCGGCGCCGACGCGGCGCACGGCGCGCTCGAGCTCTTGGAGGTGGACGAGCAGGGTCTCGACCGCCTCGACCGTGAGATCCTGCGGGCCATCTGCGTCAAGTTCGATGGCGGACCGGTAGGTCTCTCCACGCTTGCCGTAGCTGTCGGCGAGGAGCAGGACACGATCGAGGACGTGTACGAGCCTTATCTGCTGCAACAAGGTCTGATCAAGCGCACAGCCCGCGGCAGGACCGCAACGCCTGCCGCGTTTGCGCACATCGGCATCCAGCCACCCAGAGAAGGCGCAGGCACGAGCGCACTGTTCTAGGAGTGCTCAGCGCATGTGACAGGCGCCGCATCTGCCGCGCCCAACGCCGTGCGTCATGCAGACGAGCAGGCCAGGCGCGCGCCGAGCAGCTCGCTCCCCTACTCTGTGAAGTCCAATGGCTCATCCCTTCATCTGCCCCAACTGCGGGCACCGCACCCGAGAGATCGATCGCAACATCGGCTTTACGCGCCAGCGCAAGGGCTGTGAGAAGTGCGGCTTTGCCTTCCTGTTCGAGCTGCTCGACGACTACTACCCGGCGCCCGATGCGGCCTTCTTCGTATGCGACGGCGAGGGGCGAGTCGTGGGCTGTGGCAAGAACTCATTTGCCTTCACCGGCCTTGAGGAGGAAGGCGTGATTGGTCAGCGCGTCGAGCAAGTGCTTGGCCTGACCTTCGCAAACGGCGACGACCCGGTCGAAACGGTGCTTGAGTGGGGCGTGCGTGCGCTCGACGTGCCTGTCAAGGTCAGCGGCGAGCGCGACGTCGAAGCCAGCGCCAAGGCAGACATGTTCCCGGCATATGACGACGACGGTGGGCTGCTGTTGGTGCTCACCCCCGACAAGTAGGCTCTCGAGCCTATGGCCAACCGTCGCCGAAACGCCCTTGTCCTGCTGATCGTGGCCGGTCTCGTGATCGCCTCGCTCGCGGTGATCGCTGAGCAAGCCCACGCGCCTCGGCCTCGATCTGAAAGGCGGGGTGCAGCTCATCTACCAGGGGCGCCCCACTGCCGAGGCGAAGGTCACCCCCGAATCGCTCAACCGCTCGATCGACATCATGCGCAAGCGCGTCGATCAGCTCGGTGTCGCCCAGCCTGAAATCCAGCGCACCGGCGGAAGCGAAATCGACGTGGCGCTGCCCGACGTCACCAACGAGCAACGCGCCCAGCAGCAGGTCGGCGAGACCGCTCAGCTGCAGTTCTATGACTGGGAGCCGAACGTGATCGGCCCGGACGGCAAGCCCCCACAGGGAATCGAACCGAAGGTCACCGGCGGGCCAAATGCGGCATCGGCAGAAACCGGCATACCCGGAGTACGAAGCTGTGCAGCGCGCGCTCAAGCGACCCGCGATCCTCCGCAAAAATGCCACCACCTACAGCGAAGGGTGCACACCTAAGCAGGTCCAAGGCTGCCTCTACGGCCAGTGGTATCTGCTCGACACCGCCCACAAAAAGGTCTTGAAAGGACCTGAGGACACCGAACAGGACCTCTACGCCGACAACTACAAAGTGCCCAAGGGCGCCAAGCCCAAGGCGGTGCGCGTCAACCCCGGCACTGTGCTCGCCCAGGCCAGCCCGATCACCGGCAAGGAAGGCAAGGTCACCGACGCCTCGCCTGAAAGCTGGTACGTGCTCAACGACGATCCGGTGCTCAACGGTCAGGAAATCAAGAACCCCGTTCAGAGCTTTGCCAACGGCGGCTCGGGCGCGCCCGACGTCACCTTCGAATTCGACAAAAAAGGGATCACGACGTTCAAGCGCGTCACGCGCGAAATCGCCGAACGTGGCCAAGCTGCGCAGCTGCCTGGGGTCTCCAAGGAAGAGGCCAAGCAGCACTTCGCGGTGGTGCTCGACAACCAGATCATCACGGCGCCGTCGATCGACTTCACCGAATACCCCGAAGGCATCGATCCGACGACCGGATCGGAGATATCGGGCGGCTTCACGCTGAACTCGGCCCAGAACCTCGCCGACGAGCTCCAGTCCGGCGCGCTGCCGATCAAGCTCGAATTGATCTCCGAGTCGCAGGTCTCGGCGACGCTCGGCAAGACCGCGCTCAACCAGGGTCTGATCGCGATGCTGGTCGGCTTCCTCGTCGTCTGCCTGTTCCTGCTCAGCTTCTATCGCGTGCTCGGCGCGATCGCGGTCGCCGGGCTGGTCGTCTACGGCATCTACTTCTTTGCCCTGATCAAGCTGATCCCGATCACGCTGACGCTGCCGGGCATCGCCGGCCTGATCCTGACGATCGGTATCGCCGCGGACGCCAACATCGTGATCTTCGAGCGCGTCAAGGAGGAGATCCGTGGCGGGCGCTCGATCGCCGCCGGCATCGCGACCGGCTACAAGCGTGGCTTTGCGGCGATCGTCGACGCCAACGTGGTCACGTTCATGACCGCCTTCATCCTGTTTGCCCTGGCCACATCCGAAGTGCAGGGCTTCGCCTTCACACTGGGGATCGGCACGCTGCTGACGCTGTTCACCGCGGTGCTCGCCACGCAGGCCGCGCTCGGCGCGATGGGCCGCTCGCGCGCGGTCTCCCACCCGGCGCTGCTCGGCGCGAGCAAGCGAACCCGCAAATGGACGTTTGACTTCATGGGCGCCTCGCGCTGGTTCTTCTCGCTGTCGGGCTGCATCCTGATGATCGGCGCGCTTGCGATCGGCGGCAAGGGCCTGAACTTCGGGATCGACTTCAAATCCGGCACGCGCATCCAGACGGCGTTCGTCAAGCCGGTCAGCGAGAGCCAGCTGCAGTCGGAGATGACCGCGATCGGATACCCCACCGCCGAGGTACAGAAATACTCCAACAAGAGCATCGGCGGCAATGGCTACCAGATCTCGCTTGAAGAAGCTGAAGCCGCTGGAAGTGGCGAAGGTCAAGGAAGCGCTCGACGCGAAGTTCGGATCGGGGCCCAACTTCACCCGGCACGAAGGACTGCACGAATACCTCGATCGGACCCACTTTCGGCCAGACGGTGGCCAAAAGCGCGATCATCGCGATCATCGCCTCGCTGCTGGTGATCTCGATCTATATCGCGCTGCGATTCGAGTGGAAGTACGCGATCCCGGTGTTGATCGCGCTGATGCACGACCTGCTGATCACGGCCGGGCGTGTACGCGCTGACGGGCCGCGAAGTCACGACTGCGACGGTGGCCGCCCTGCTCACGATCTTGGGTTATTCGCTGTATGACACGATCATCGTGTTCGACCGCGTGCGCGAGAACGTGCCGCGCATGCCGCGTGCTGCCTTCTCGCAGATCGTCAACCGCTCGATGTCGGAGGTGCTGACGCGTTCTCTGGCCACGAGCTTCTGCACGCTGCTGCCGGTGCTCTCGCTGCTGCTGTTCGGCGGGTCCACGCTGAAGGACTTCGCTTTCGCGCTGCTCGTCGGCATCGCCTCGGGCGCCTACTCCTCGATCTTCATCGCCTCGCCGGTGCTGACGCACTGGAAGGAGCGCGAGGGCATCTATCGCAACCGTCGCGCGCGCATCGAGCGCGACCTCGGATACGTGCCGGCCTATGCGACGGCAATCGGCGAGGCGCCGATCGACGTCGAGCCGGTGGGCAAGACCAAGCGCGGTCGCCCGGCGCCCGCAAAGGTTGGGGAGGACCCGGGTGAGCAGCTCTCCAAGGAGGAGTTCGACGAGTTGGTGCGCGAGATCGGCCCAGAGCTTGCCGAGCAGCAGAGCGGCCGCACGCCGGCGAGCGTCGGCTCCAAGCGCGGGCGCGCCGCGAAGGCGACCAAGGCGGCCCCGCCCGCACAGGCGAACGGCGCCGAGCAGTTGAACGGCGACACCGAGAAGTCCGTGCCGCGCGATCCGACAGCCGACCTCACTCCAGAGGATCTCGTCATGAAGGATCAGCCCAAGCAGCCGAAGTCGCGCCGGCCGCGCAATCGCAGACACGGGAGGAGCCGCTGATGGGCATGCTCGGCTGGGTGATGATGGGGTTGTCGATCTGGCATTTCACGATCTTTCTGCCCGATCGCTTCTGGGGCGGGATCGTCGGCGCCTTCGTCGGCTCGCTGGCGGGCGCGATCCTCGTCGGGCTGCTGATTTACAGCGTCAAGGTCGGCTCGCTGAAGGTGCCCGGCATCAAAGCGACTGACATCGCTGTAGTCCTGTATGCCGTTCCCGGCGCGCTGCTCGGCATCGCGGCTGTCTACTTCGAGGGGATCCGGCGCGAATCGGTCCCTGTCGAAGAGCTTCGCACCTGAGCGGAACTGCGCACCTCAGGGCGAAGCGGTCGGCTCGCCTGGCAAGCTCTGTGCCTGGCAGTTCCTGGCCAGATCACGTCCTCAAACGTCCGTCTCGTCGGTTCCGTCTAGTGCGAGCCGTACTGTGACTGGTCGATGATCCGCTTCGATATATCCGACTGCGATCCTGCGAGCATCGCGCGATTGCGCGACGAGCTCGGTGTGAGCGACGCGCTTGCGCAGGTGCTGGTACGCCGCGGCTACGAGGACCCGCTGCGCGCTCGCGCGTTTCTCGCTGCCGACGAGCACCACGAGCTCGAGAGCTTTGCCGGGCTGAGCGATGCCGCCGAGCTGATCCTCGCCGCGGCCCGCACGGGGCGGCGGATCACGATCCACGGCGACTACGACGTCGACGGCGTGTGCTCGACGGCGCTGCTGCTGCGGACGTTGCGAAAGCTGGGGGCAAACGTCGACTGGTATCTGCCAGATCGGGCCGAGGGTTATGGGCTGAGCGAGGACACCGTCCGACGTCTGGCCCAGCGCGGCACCAGCCTGCTCGTAACGGTCGACTGCGGTATCACGGCTGTGGAGGAGGTGGCGCTTGCGCGCTCGCTCGGCATCGAGGTGATCGTCAGCGACCATCATCTGCCGCGCGCCGACGGCAAGCTGCCGGACGCACCGATCGTGCACCCGCTGCTGTGCGGCTATCCCTGCCGCGATCTCTGCGCTGCCGCGGTCGCGCACAAGCTCGCCCAGGCGACACTTCTGGCTGCAGGGCACGACCGCCACGAGGCCGACGAAGACCTCGACCTGGTGGCGCTTGCGACGATCGCCGACGTGGTCCCGCTCCTTGGCGAGAATCGCAACATCGTGCGGCGAGGGCTACGTGTGCTGGCGGCCACCGGCAAGCCTGGGTTGCGTGCGCTGATGGCCGTTGCACGGATCGAGCCGGGCAAGCTGAACGAGCGAGGCGTGGCCTTCGGGCTGGCGCCTCGCATCAACGCCTCCGGACGCCTTTACCGTGCCGACGCGGCGCTCGAGCTGATCCTCACGCAGGACCAGGCGCGCGCCGCCCAGATCGCCCACGAGCTCGACCGGGCCAATAGCGAGCGCAGGCAGACCGAGCTTACGATCCGCCTGCAAGCCGAAGCGCAGATCGCCCAGCTGGAGGACTCGGAGGATCGCTACGCCTATGTGCTCGCCGGTGAGGGCTGGCATCGCGGCGTGATCGGGATCGTCGCATCGCGCCTGGTTGAGCGCTATCGCAGACCGGTTGTGCTGGTCTCACTCGAAGGCGAGAGCGCGCGCGGATCGGGCCGCAGTATCGAGGGCTATGACCTGCTGGCTGGGCTTACCGCGTGCGCCGAGCATCTCGTGCGCTACGGGGGTCACAGCGCGGCCGCCGGCGTGGAGTTGCAGCGCGAGAGTGTGGAGGCCTTTGCCGCTGCGCTGGACGCGCACGCCGAGCAGGCCCTCAGCGCGGAGGACCTGGTCGAGCGTGAGCGCGTCGATGCGCTTGTCAGCGGCGAGCAGCTCGGCATGGAGCTGGCCGAGGAGCTCGGCCGTCTGGCGCCGTTTGGCAAGGGCAACCCGGCCGTCTCGCTGATGCTCGCGGGTGCCTCGCTGCGCGACGTGCGCCCGATGGGCGAAGGCAAGCATGCTCGCTTTACGGTCGAGTCGGGTGGCGTGCACGCGCGCGCGGTCGCTTTCGGCAACGATGGCAAGCTCGGCGTGGCTGAAGGGGAACCGGTCGACGCGACGTTCTCTCTGGAGGTCAACGAATGGAAAGGGGCGAGTGAACCGCGACTTTTGCTGCGCCATGTCCAACCTGTCTCCAAGGGGGCTACCCTTAAGCCATGTCCGCAACCAGGCCAAGCTCAATCGACGCTGTTCCCGCTGCCGGCGCCGCTCGCCGCAGTCGCCGCGCAGAGCTGAGCGAGCTCGAGCGCCAGCTGCTCGACGATCTCTTTGCGATCGTCTCAGAGCATGCAGCGGATGCCGCCGTAGAGATCGACCGCGAGCGCGTGGAAGACGCGTTCGTGTTCGCCTGCGAGCATCACGCCGCTCAGCGGCGTAAGTCCGGCGAGGACTTCATCGTCCACCCGGTCGGGGTGGCGCGCATCTGCGCCGGCATGCGTCTTGACACCGAGACGCTGTGCGCGGCGCTGCTGCACGACACGGTCGAGGACACCTCAGCCTCGATCGAGGAGGTACGCGAGCGCTTCGGCGAGGAGATCGCCCAGATCGTCGACGGCGTGACGAAGCTGACCGGCATCACCTTCCAGTCGCGCGACGAGGCGCAGGCTGAGAACTACCGCAAGATGATGGTCGCGATGGCAAGCGATGTGCGTGTCATCCTGATCAAGCTCGCCGACCGGTTGCACAACATGCGCACGATCGAGGCGATGCCCAAGCAGAAGCAGCTTGAGAAGTCGCGCGAGACGCTTGAGATCTATGCGCCGATAGCTCATCGCCTCGGTATCCACGCGATCAAGTGGGAGCTCGAGGATCTTGCTTTCGCGACGCTTCACCCGCGCAAGTACCGCGAGATCAAGGAGCTCGTCTCCCAGCAACGCGATGATCGCGAGCGCTATGTGGCCGAGGCCGGCGCCTACCTGGCGGCGGAGCTTGAGACGCTCGGCATTTCAGCGCAGATCGCTGGACGCGCCAAGCACTTCTACTCGATCTACTCGAAGATGACCAAGAAGGGTCGCGAGTTCAACGAGATCTATGACCTCACAGCGATGCGAGTGATCGTCGACTCGGTGAAGGACTGCTATGGCGCGATCGGCGTGATCCACTCCCTCTGGAAGCCGTTGCCTGGACGCTTCAAGGACTTCATCGCGATGCCGAAGTTCAACATGTACCAGTCGCTGCACACGACCATCATCGGACCCGAGGGACGGCCCCTGGAGATCCAGATCCGCACCCAGGAGATGCACGAGATGGCCGAGTTCGGCATCGCCGCTCACTGGATGTACAAGCAGCGCCCCAGGCCAAGGAGAGCCCGAGCGGGTCCGGACGGCGACGCCAAGATGAAGTGGCTGCGCTCGATGCTCGACTGGCAGAAGGAGATGTCAGACCCGCAGGAGTTCATGGAGAGCCTGCGCATCGACCTGTTCGAGGACGAGGTGTTCGTGTTCACGCCCAAGGGCGAGGTCAAGTCGCTTGCCGCCGGCGCGACACCGCTGGACTTCGCCTATGAGGTGCACACCGAGATCGGCCACCGCTGTGTGGGCGCGCGCGTGAACGGCAAGATCGTGCCGCTGCATTACGAGCTGGGCTCGGGCGACATCGTGGAGATCCTGACCGCCAAGCGCGAGCGTGGTCCCTCGCGCGACTGGCTGGCCGTCGTCAAGACGACACGGGCTCGCAACAAGATCAAGCAGTGGTTCAAGGCGGAGTCGCGCGAGGGCACCGAGCACACCGGGCGCGAGCTACTACAGGAACACCTCAAGAAGCAGGGCCTGCCCGCGCAGAAGATCACCGGCTCGGCGCTGCTCGCCGACGTGATCCGCGAGATGGGCTACCGCAAGGCCGACGATTTCTATATCGCGCTTGGTGGCGCGAAGATCTCGCCCAAGGTTGTCGTCAACAAGGTGCTGCAGCGCCTCAAGCAAGGCGAGGCGGCCGACGGCGATACGAGCGCCACGCGACCTGCTCAAGGTCGGCCGTCCGCGCCAGCGCCCGACGACATCCTCAGGCAAGTACGGCATCAGGGTGGATGGGGTGGAGGACGTGATGTTGCGTCTTGCCAAGTGCTGCCGCCCGGTTCCGGGAGATCCGATCGTGGGCTATATCTCGCTAGGTCGCGGCATCACCATCCACCGCAAGGACTGCCCGAACGCGAAGCTTTTGCAGCGCAACCCCGAACGCTTCACCGACGTTGGCTGGGAGGGCGACCAGGAGACCTCGTTCGTCGTGGAAATCCATATCGACGCGTGGGATCGCCACCGGCTGCTCGAGGACCTTTCACGCGCGTTCTCGGAGTCGGGCGCCAACATCCTCGAAGCGCGTTGCCTGTCGAGCCCCCCGATGGTCAAGAACCGCTTCGTGGTCGAGCTCGCCGACACGCAGAGCCTGAAGGGCGCGATCTCGCGGCTGCGCAACACCGACGCTGTGTTCGACGCTTACCGTGTCACGCCCGGCGGCGCCGGCTAGCTGCCGCGAGCCTCGCAGGCATCGCGAGACTGTGGCCTTGAGCGATGGACCGCTGAGCAGCGCGCGCGGGAGCACCGAGTAGCGCGCCTGCATCACGTCTCCCAGGTAATCCCCATCCACCTGAAGCGGCAACGGCTGCCCATCGGTTGAGGAGACCGTTAGCTCCAGCGCCTCCCCCAGTGGCGTCACCTGACGGTGGCGGACGATACGTGCGCGCTCTGGAAAACGCGCGAAATGCGATCGATGGCATGTCAAACGGTCGAGCACGACGCAGGACGGAGGTCTCCAGCATGCCCGAGTCGAGCTCCGCGCTATCGGCGACCTTGATCGGACGGTCCTTGAAGTACGTGAACGGCGAGCCATTTTGGATGATGGCGGTGACGCCGCTGTGCTGTCCTTCGCCAAGCTCGACCTGTAGGCGCGGCGGTTTGAGGATGTAGCGGCGCGTGAACGTGCTCACCGCGGCCCAGGTGAAGTAGTAGGCGCCAAAGCGCGCCTTCAGTTGCGGATTGGAGTCCACGCGCTTGACGACGCTCGCATCCAGGCCGAGGCCGGAGGCGAAGGTGAAGCAGCGACCGTTGACCACGCCGAGGTCGACCTTGCGCGGTTGCCAGTCGTCGGCCATCGCCAGCAGGTGCTCGGTGGCGTCGACAAGCTCCCCTGGGATGCCGAGGATCTTGCCGTAGACGTTGGCCGAGCCACCTGGCAGGCACGTGAGCGGGGTGGGGGAGCCCTGCAGGCCATTGGCGGCTTCGTTGACGGTGCCATCGCCACCGAAGGCCACGACCACGTCATAGCCCTCGTGGGCTGCCTCGCGGCACAGCTCGATCGCGTGACCGCGTGCCTCGGTGTCGACCGCGTCGACCTCGTAGCGGCCCTGCAGCGCGTAGACGACGAGGTGGCGCAGGCGATCGGAGACCGTCGTGGCGTACGGATTGACGATGATCAGCATCCGCTTCTTGTTCGCGGGTGCGATCGGCTCGAAGACGTCGGGTGCGTCTGCCGGAGCGCGATCGTGGGGACTTACGCCTGTGCTCACTGCAAGCCCTACACCGCAAATGGGAATGTGTTACCGAGTGCTGATCAGCTGAGGACTCGCCCAAGTCAGGTCGGCCTCAAAGCAAGACTCCAAAGCATGCTTTTCAGGCGTGTAGGCCTAGAGGCATGCACGCCAAGCATGCAGGTCTTGTGTTCCGCTGCCCAGCCTCCTATACTTGCAGGCGCATAGCTGAACACATCCAGAGGGGTGGAGGGACCTGGCCCAGTGAACCCCCGACAACCACCGTGTAAAAGCGGCAGGTGCCAATTCCAGAGAGATGTGTGGCGGGCTTCCAGTCTTTGCCACACGGTTCACCGGCGAAGACGATATGGAAGGAGCCCCTCGTGGCTGTCACACACCTTAGATGCAGAGAGTGCCGTACCGAGTATCCCCTTGAGGCGCTGTACGTATGCGATCGTTGCTTCGGGCCGCTTGAGGTCGCCTACGACCACAGCCGTCTCGGCAACGACATCGACGGGCTACGCCGGCGCATTCAGGCCGGCCCGCAGAACATCTGGCGCTACGCGGACTTCCTGCCGGTGCTCGACGGCCCTCCCGGGCCCTCGGGCCGCCTGGCATCGCGCACCGGCCTACCGGCCGGGTGCACGCCGCTGATCAAGGCCGACCGTCTCGCTGAGCGACTCGGGCTGCGTGAGGTGTGGGTCAAGAACGACGCGGCCAACCCGACCCACTCCTTCAAGGACCGTGTCGTATCGGTCGCCACTGCCCGTGCGCGCGAGCTCGGGTTCAAGACGATCGCGTGCGCGTCCACTGGCAATCTTGCCAATTCCGTCGCGGCCCATGGGGCGGCGCTTGGCCTTGAGTCCTACGTGTTCATCCCCGCCGACCTGGAGGAGCAGAAGATCCTCGCGACCGGCATCTACGGGACGAAACTGGTCGCCGTGAAGGGCAACTACGACGACGTCAACCGGCTCTGCACCGAGCTTTCGGCCGAGCGCGACTGGGCGTTCGTCAACGTCAACCTGCGCCCCTACTACGCCGAGGGATCGAAGACGCTTGCGTATGAGATCGCCGAGCAGCTCGGCTTTGAGCTGCCCGACCGTTGCGTCGTGCCGATCGCCTCCGGCTCGCTGTTCACGAAGATCGCCAAGGGCTTTGCCGAGTGGCGCGAGCTCGGGCTTATAGAGGACCCCTCCCGCCCGGCTCCCCGTATGAATGGCGCCCAGGCCGATGGCTGCTCGCCGGTCGCTTCTGCGTTTGCCGCCGGACACGATGTGTGCAAGCCGGTGAAGCCGGACACGATCGCCAAGTCGCTTGCGATCGGCAATCCCGCCGACGGGCCCTATGCGATTGAGGAGGCACGGCGCAGCGGCGGCGGCGATCGACTCCGTCTCAGACCAGGAGATTCGCGAGGGCATCGCGCTGCTGGCACAGACGACCGGGATTTTCACCGAGACGGCCGGCGGCGTCACGACTGCCGTGTTGGCGAAGCTCGCCGCGCGCGGTGACATCGACCCTGAGGAGCGCGTGGTGCTCGTGATCACCGGCGAGGGCCTGAAGACGCTCGACGCGGTGCGTGGCACCTTCGAGTCGCACGAAATAGACCCGTCGATCGAGCAGTTCGAGACGCTTGTGGAGCAGGCCCCGGTCAACGCGACCGGCACGCCCGTGGCATTCGCGGGCGCGACGGGCTGAGCGCGATGGGCGTCACAGTCAAGATCCCAACCCAGCTTCGTGCCGCCGCCGGCGGGGAGAGCGAAGCTCAACTCGAAGGTGCCACTGTGCGTGAGGTCTTGGACAGCCTTTACGAGCGCTACGACGGGCTCAGCGAGCGCTTGGCGGATGAGAGCGGCTCGCTCAGGCGCTTTGTGAACGTGTATCTGAGCGGTGAGGACATTCGTTTCCTCGACGGCCTGGATACGCCGGTCGATGACGGGGCCGAGCTAACGATCCTGCCGGCGGTCGCCGGCGGCTAGCACTTCGTTGGGCGGCGCACTGCGGCGTCCTCATTGTACAGGCGGTCGCTCGTGTGCAAAGCACACTCGTGATCTGCCTGTGCCCAAAAAGGGGTACGTCCTTGCATTGCTTGACCAACGAAGTGCTAGAAGCTGGTCTGATGACCGGCGGTTGTCTAGCGAGCAGTGCCGCCGATCGCGTGTTGTACGGGCGCGACGGAGTGTGCTGCTGGTGGCGTCGAGCCACTGACGCCCACCGTTGACACGAGGCCGGCGGCGCACATCGCACCGATCGTGATTGCTCGCAAACGTTTGGGGGTGAGCCAGCCGAGATTGTGGGTCTGAAGCCACGTACGCAGGCCACTGGCCGCGGAAGCAGCTGCCATTGCGCATCCGACGCACATGAGTTGATCCTAGCTGCCAACCGTGTGGGCTGCGCAACTTCGACTTGGGCTCAGCGGCCGAACCAGCGCTCGCGCCGGGTGGAGCCGAAGTTCTGCTTGTCGGCGGCAAGTGCTGCCGATGGCTCGCCAAAAGTACCCGTCGGCTTTGGTCCTGAGAGGAAGTCCACTTCTACACGGCCGATACGCCCCGCACCGAACTCGATGTAACAGATGCCGATGCCGTCGTAGGGAGCAGGCTGCTCGCCGCCACGGGCGCTCGCGATTACCGAGGCGGCCACGACTCGTGCTGCGCCCTCGGCGAACACTCCGGCCTTCGGCACGCCGGCGGTTGTGACGTCGCCGACCGCGTACACGCCCGGAAACCGCGTCTCGAGCGTCTTCGAGCTGACGGGCACGAAACCGTCCTCGGTCATGCCACTCTCGATGACCACATTAGGGGCGCGATGCTTCGGGACACCCAGAAAGAGGTCATATGGCAACTCGCTGCCGTCGTCAAGGACGGCTACGCCGCGTGCAGAGTCAACCGAGCTCACGCGGCGGCCAGGAACGAACGTTATCTCGCACTCGGTAAAGGCTGCTTCCAGCGCGCGTGAGGTGTCCGGCGAAGGCGGGACAGGGGTACTGAGCGGCAGGACGAAGGTGATCTCGCAGTTCTGGCGCACACCGCGAGTTAGTAGATAGTCGTGCAGCAGTAGCGCAGTCTCGCTTGGTGCGGGCGGGCACTTGAAAGGCGCCCCGCAGACCCCGACGATCGCTCGACCTTGCTTGAAATCTGGGAGCAGTTCACTCAACCGCTGCGCACCTGGCACCGAGTAGAACTCGTTGCTCTCGGCTAGCCCAGGCGTGGCATCGAAGTCGTAGTCCGCGCCAAGCGCCACGACAAGGACATCGGCCTCGTATACACCGGCATCGGTGGTCACGCGGCGCGCATCGGGGTGGATCGCGGTGACCGTCTCGCGCAGGAAGCGCACGCCCGGCTTGACGATCTCGCGATAGGGGAGGCTTACGGCATCCAGGGTCGTCCTGGCAAACATCACGTCGAGCTTGGAGTATCCAAAGACGAACGAGTCGCTCTTGTCGATCAAGGTCACTTCGACCTCATCGCCTAGCGCCTCAGAGAGCATCGTCGTCAGCTCGAGGCCGCCAAAACCTGCCCCCAGGACGATGACACGAGTCTTCACCCATCGAGCATACATCCAAAGGGTGCGAACACTGATTGCCCGGCGAATCGCCGGTCAGTACTTTACGTGCCCTTCGGCCGCCGTATAGGCCGTGCCTTCTTCCTGCTTGAGCTTCAAGACAGCTTCGCTCGTGCCCGATGCCGGGCTCGTGTATTCAAAAGTCGTGGACGATTCGGCGAGGCCCGAAGCGGGGATGACCAGGGCCGTGGCATTTGTGAGCGTGCCTTCGCCACCTGTCTTTTCGACCTTCGCCTTGGTGGTGGTGCCGAGGCCACTCACGACGTTGCCGTACACGTCCGTCACGCTGGCGTGAGCCTTGAACTTTTTGGCGGACCCGATGGTGGTCGTGGCGCAGGCAAATGGGCAACTTCCCGCTTCGAGTTTTCCGGCGCTCACTTCGGCGTGCGCCCAGGCGAGGCGTTCCGGCACCGACGGCGTGACGGTGAGCGAGGCTGACGTGCCTTCGGCGCTGCCTTCCTTGGCTTTGAGCGCGGTGCTCTGAGCGTCATATAGCTTGATCGCTGAGGCCGTCCCCACCCCTTCACTGAAGGTGACAGCTGTCGCCGATGTAGGGTATTCAGGCGCGCTGCCACCGGGCGAGCTCGCCGGGCCGCTCCAGGTGAGCGTCTTGGCGCCCGTGTAACCGGTGGCGATGTTGCCCCATTCGTCGGTTGCGGTGAGTGTCAGGCTGAAGGCAACGCCCGCTTGCACTTCGCTTGGTGCGGGCACGTTGAATTTCTTGGTGGCGCCTGTCTTTACGACGAAGGAGCCGGAGATGCCTTCGATCGTGCCGTCTGTGACCTTCAGCGCGGTGCTCTGGACGTCGAAGAGTTTGATGCCCGTCGCTTTGCCCACGCCGTTTGTGAACGTGACCGTTGTGGCGGTGGCCGTGTATTCGGGCGTGTGTCCGCTGGGGGAACTTGCAGGGCCGCTCCAGGCGAGTGCCTTAGCGCCCGCATAGCCGGTGGCTGTGTTGCCATATTCGTCGTGGGCGGTGAGCGTCGCGTTGAAGGAGTTGCCCGCGGTCTGTTCTGCGATCGTGGCAAAGTTGAGTTCCTTGGCGCCAGCAGCCTTGACCGCGATCGAGACGCTGCCTTTGACGACTGCTCCTTCTTTGACCGTAAGCGTAACGGTGGCGGCGGCGTCGTAGAGATCGATTTCGCTCGCTGTGCCTACACCGTTTGCGAAGGTGACCGTTGTGGCCGTGGCGGGGTATTCGGGCGCGTGCCCACTGGGGGAGTTGGCGGGACCGCTCCAGACGAGTGTCTTAGCGCCCGCGTAGGCGGCGGTCGGATTGCCGTATTCGTCGGTGGCCGTCAGCGTGACGTTGAAGGCGTTGCCGACTGTCGCTTCGCTGGGCGCCGTGAGCGTTAGCTTTTTGGTGGCGGCCGCTTTGACCGCGAGCACACCCGAGGTCCCTTCCAGGGAGGAGCCTTCCTCGACGGTGAGCGCTGTGGATGCGGCGTCGTAGAGCTTGATACCGATCGCTTTGCCCACACCTTTTGTAAATGTGACGCTCGTGGCGCCGGCCGGGTATTCGGGTAGGTGCCCGCTGGGGGAGCTTGCGGGGCCGCTCCAGACGAACGTCTTGGCGCCAGAGTATGTGCCGACCGTGTTGTTACTCGCGTCCTTGGCGATGATCGTGATGCTGTCGGCTTCGCCGGCGGTGGGCGTCGTGCTGGCGGCTTCGAGCTGGAAGTGGGTGGGCGCTCCGAAGGTGACCGTTGCTGATTTGACCGCGCTCGTCGCTGTCCAGGTACGCCACACGGCGGTAATTGTGTATTCATGTGTGCCAACCGACACGCCCGTGTCCGTGCAGCTCGTGGCGGTCGAGAGGGATTTCGAACTGGGACAGTTGCCGCCGGGTGCGCCACCGTCGCGGGTTACATAATATTCGACCGCGCCTGTGCCTGGTGGAGCGACGGCCGACCATGTGAGTTCGACCATTTCGGCGCCCGCTGTGGCGCTCGAGATCGCCGGAGAGGAGAGCGTCGCAAGGTTGGCCGGCGCGTTCGCTTCGCCGGTGCTCGACCAGTGCGCGAAAGCGCCTTGGGCGAACAAGTTCAGCGCAATCACAGTTGTAACGGCGATCCACCAGAGTATTCTGAGACGATTCGGCCTCATGAGTGCGCGCCTGTGAGTGTTGAGGACGACGACCGTGGTCGTCGTCCCTTTCATTTGGTAACTATTGCCGTTGTCCGCTTGCCCGAGCGTCTAGGATGCTTTGTAGTGCAGGGTGACCGACGCGCCCTTGCACGCGTTCTGGTTGACGGTGGCTTCTTCCTTCATTTTCAGGGCCACCGTGTATTCCTTGCTTTCGCCGTGTGCGATCACGACTTTTGGTTCTTGAGAGGCCGGCGTGATTTCGAACCATTCCTTTTTGCATTCCGTCACCGAGGTTTCCTTGACTTCCGCTTCCAGCTTGGTCAGGTACTCGCTCTGGCTCGCGTCGGCGTCCTTTACCTTGACCGTGACAGTGGAGCTGCCACCGGGATAGAGGCTTTCCACCATCGCGCTGCTCACTTCGAACGAGGCGCCGGCGTAGTTCGCCTTGACGGTGCCCGACCCTTCGCCTGAGCTTGTCCAATAGGCAAGCGCGGCGGCTGTGACCACGGCCAGGGTGAGCAGGGTCGCGCCAAGCGCGAGATGGTACTTCTTTATGCTGAAAATGCGAAACATAGCGGCAATAGCTCCTTATTCAGATTCACAGAACTTGCCGGGCAGCTGGGCGATCTGCGAGAGATCCCTGGCTTTGCGAGCCCGCCTCGCGACGGGTGTGCCTTTTTCCAGAGCGGCCCGGCTCTCCGTAAATGGCGGAGCTAGCCGCACCCACCATCGACCGGGGCGCGGGCCGGCTTTAGCCCTGGGCGCGGGTTGGCGCTCGCACCAGATGCGCGCGTCCAGGCTGTACCTCAATGCGGAGGAGTGGTGCGAGCGCTATGGGCCGATCTTTCGCTTCTACAAGGCACCGCCCCCGCAGGCCACGGCCGCGTCGTGAGCGAACACGTGCTCGCCAGCGCGCGGCTGATCGTCAAACGGGCACGCGGCGGTAAGGATCTTTCTAGTGCGTGTTCTGTTTGCCTCGATGCCCACGCCGGCAGATCTCCTCGGACAGTTGGAGGAGATCGTCGCGGGCGACTCGCACCGCCAGCCTCTCGACGTCACGGCGGCTGACACCGCCAGCGCGATCGATGTAGCATCGTTCGAAGCACGAATGAGGAGTTGAGATATGGCTGTGGCTGTGGGTGTGTTGAGCGATACACGGCGGCGGACGCTCGGGGCGGTCTGTGACACGTTTGCGCCCTCGATCGAGGTCGATGTCGGCGGGCAGGTGCTGCGCGACTTCTACGCACGGTCAGCGTCCGATCTCGGCGTCCCTGCTCAGATCGAGGGGCTGCTCGTGCAAGCGATGATGCCGGAGGAGGTGGAGGCTTTGGGCCAGCTGCTCGATGCCTTCGCGCAGCACGACTTTGCAAACCTGCCACTTGCCGCGCGGACCGAGCTCCTTCGCCAGGTGGCCGCGTCGGGTCCCGAGGCGAAGCTCGGCGTCCGTCAGCTGCGGGGGCTCACGTTCCTCTTCTTCTACGGTCTGCCCGACGAGTCCGGGCACAACCCGAACTGGGACGCGATCGGATACCCGGGTCCGATCTCGGCCCCACCCTCGCCGCAGCAGGCGCCGAAGACGATCGCGCTGGAGCAGATATCCGGCGAGTCGGCAACGCTTGCGGGCGATGTCTGCGTGGTCGGCTCGGGAGCCGGCGGGAGCGTGATCGCCTCCGAGCTGCAGAGAGCGGGCAAGTCCGTGGTGGTGCTTGAGATGGGCCAGTACCGCAACGAGTCCGACTTCAACCAGCTCGAGCTCCCGGGCATGCTCGAGCTCTATCTCGGAGGTGGCCTCGCTGCCTCGGAGGACGGCTCGATCGCGATCCTCGCCGGCTCGACGTTGGGCGGTGGCACGGTCGTCAACTACATGAACTGCATACGAACTCCTGAGCGCATCCGCCGCGAGTGGGCGGCGATGGGCATCGCGGGCATCGATCAGCCCGACTACGACGCGCATATCGACGCGATTTGGGAGCGGCTCTCGGTCAACGACACCGCGACCTCGCACAATCGCACCCACCAGAAGCTGCTCCACGCGTGCGAGCAGCTTGGCTATCCGCACCGTGCGCTGACTCGCAACACGGATGTCTCCTGCGAGGACCCGAGCGTCTGCGGCTACTGCTTCGCCGGCTGCCAAAAGGGTTGCAAGCAGTCGACGATGAAGACGTTCCTGCAGGACGCCGCCGACGCGGGCGCGCGCTTCGTGGTCGGCGCCCACGCCGAGCGGATCCTCGTGCAGGACGGCCGTGCCACGGGCGTGCAGGCGACAGTCACGCATGCGGACGGATCCACGAGCACGCTGAGAGTGAACGCGCCCACCGTCGTGGTGGCGTGCGGCTCGATCGAGTCTCCGGCGCTGTTGCTGCGTTCGGGCATTGGTGGCCCGGCGGTCGGCAAGCACCTGCGGCTGCACCCGGCGTCGATCGTCGCGGGTGTCTACGAGCAGCCGATCGAGGGTTGGATCGGGCAGATCCAGTCGGCGCTCTCTGACCAGTTCGTTGACTGCGAGGGCGAGCATGGCTTCCTGGTCGAGGCCGTCGGCGCCTCCCCGTCGATCCAGGCGCTCTCGCTGCCCTGGGAGGACGGTCACAAACACAAGGAACTGTTCGCGCGGACCTTCAAGCACATGGCGCCGTTCATCTCCGTCGCCCGCGACCATGGCGAGGGCGAGGTCGTCCTGGACGAACACGGCCGCGCGCTCACGCGCTGGTCACTGCACGACGAGGTCGACGCGCGCATGTTCAGAAGAGCGATGGTCGAGCTTGCCAAGCTGCAGCGGGCAGCCGGCGCGCAGGAGATCGTCACTTTCTATCAGCAGCCGCTGATCTGGCGCGAGGGTGATGACTTCGATGAGTTTCTGGCCGCGATCGAGCAAGGCTCGCTGCAGGCCAACGACATCGCCATCTTCACTGCGCACCAGATGGGATCGTGCCGGATGGGCTCAGACCCGACAGACTCGGTCGCCGACGGGCGCGGCCAGCTGCACGACACCAAGGGCGTGTGGATCGGCGACGGCTCGGCGTTTCCGACCGCGCCGGGCGTGAACCCGATGATCTCGATCATGTCGCTTGCACACCGCACGGCGGCCAACATGCTCACCACTTCATAGGAGGTTTCAAAAAAATGGCATCGGTCGAAAGCGATCTGCAGAACGCGCGCGTCGGCGATCGGTCGAACTTCCGGGAGGGGCCGCCGCACGAGCTGTTCCGGCGGCTGCGCTCGGAGTGTCCGGTGCACTGGTCGGACGGGATCACCGAGTACCCCGGCGAGGACGGCTTCTGGTCGGTGACCACGGCCGAGGATGTGCATGAGGTCAGCCGCGACTGGCAGACGTTCTCCTCTGAAATCGGCGGCTTCACGGCCGCCAAGAACGCCGGGCTGTCGCTGGAGATGCAGCAGGCGATGTTCATCGGCATGGACCCGCCAAAGCACGACCGTCTGAAGGCGCTCTTCCAGCGCGGCTTCACGCCCAAGCGGATCGCCGAGCACGAGCACGCGATTCGCGCGATCGCCACCGAAGTGCTCGACCGGCTCGCCGGTCGGGAGAGCTGCGATCTCGTCAACGATCTCGCCCAGCCCGTGGTGGCGCGTGTGATCGGCAGCTTCATGGGCCTCACCCCCGAGGATGATGCAGTGTGGGCTAGGCTGATGAACGCGATCGTCGGTGCCGGTGACCCGGATGCCACGCCGGATGGCGCCGGCAGCGTGATGGAGAACGAGGTGCCCGAAGTGTTTGAGCGCTGCGGGCGGCTGATCGCCGAACGTCGCGCTGCGCCGACTGAGGATCTGACGAGCGTGCTGGTGCATGCCGAGCTCGACGGCGAGCGACTCGAGGATCACGAGATCGTGATGGGTTTCCTGCTGTTGATGGCGGCCGGTAATGACAGCACCAAGGCGACCTATTGCAGCGGGATGCGTGCGCTGATGGAGAGCCGTGACCAGCTGCGTGAGGTCGTGGAGGACCCGTCGCTTATACCGGGTGTGGTCGAGGAGTCGCTGCGCATGTTTCCCGCGTTCGCTCACTTCGCCCGCACCGCCACTCGCGACACTGAGCTGCACGGCCAGAGCATCCGCGAGGGGGAGAAGCTCGTGATGTGGTACCCGTCCTCCAACCGCGACGAGTCCCGCTTCGAGGATGCTGAGCGCTTCGACGTCAGGCGCAACCCCGAGCACCAGGCGTTCGGTGCCGGCGGCCGGCACTACTGCCTCGGTACGGCGCTCGCGCGTCTGGAGCTGGGGATCCTCTTCGAGGAGACGCTCGCCCGCTTTCCCGAGATTGAGATCCTCGACACCCCGACGTACCTCGAATCGGCGTTCGCCAACCAAATGAAAACGCTGCCGGTGCGGCTCTTGTCGGCGCCGCCTGGGCCTGCGCGAGCGTGCTCCGCTTGAGCCCATACCGATCGGAGTAACCGGGTGGAGAAATGACAACATTCGACTCCCGCGACATGCCGGCCATGGGAGACCCTGAGTATGCGCTGAGCTCGGCCGCCGAGCACGAGCACAAGCGACTGAGTCGCCAGTCCGACATGCATGAGCCGTTCACGCGTCGTCTGCTGGCGCGCGCGGGAATCGAGCCCGGAATGCGGGTGCTGGATGTCGGCTGCGGCCCGGGCGATGTCAGTTTCCTTCTATCCGAACTGGTGGGTGCCGGTGGTTCGGTCGTCGGGGTCGAGCGTGACGAGCAGGCCTTGAGAGGGCGCGCCATGTCCGCGCTGGAGGGGTGGTCGTGTTCGCCGAGATGTGCTGGCCGATCGGTTCGGCTGTGCCGGAGAGATCATTGGTGTCCTGGCCGCCGACACTGACTTGCGAACAGGTCAGCCGGTGGATTCATGAGGCCTTCGGTAAGCTGGGCACGCAGCCTGACATGGGCCTGCGGTTGCCGGCGACGTTCGCGTAATGAGCCCATCCTGATGGCTGCCTTTGTCGGTATGCGCCCGGCCGAGCTATACGGGCTGCGCTGGTCGGACATCGACATCCGTGCAGACGAGATCCACGTCCAACGCCAATACTCGGCCTCGACCCGCCGCTTCGAGCTACCTAAGAACGGCAAGACACGCACAATTGTGCTCACCGCGCCGGCAAAGGCGGGTTTGCTCGCAATGCCTCGGCCAGTGGACGGTGAGGCGATGGTCTTTCGAGGCAAGAAGGGCGGCGTCCTAACCGGCCGCACTCAGCACTACTACTGGCATCCGATTCGCTGTCGTTTCGGCAAGCCCTCGATGGACTTCTACGAGCTGCGTCACTTCTGCGGCTCTTGGCTGTTCAACGACCTCTAACTACTCGCCCAGGACGTAGCCCACCAGTTCGGCCACACCGATGGCGGGGCGCTCGTACAACGGCTCTACGGGCACCCGTCCGAGCGTTTGGCGCGCGAACGCATCAAGCGGGCCACAACCGGCAAGCCCTTAGTCGTCTCGTTTCCGGACGCAGAGTTGGGGCAGCCATGAGTTCGTCGCCGCGCGGCGGGGAACTATGCGGCTTGGCTCTGGCCAGGCCAGACGCCGGTCCGTACGCGCTCGTACAACGTGTCGGGTGCGAGGTCGGCCCCGCCCGGCCAGCAGACCGTGCCGCTCTCGGAATCGACGCTGACCTCGGCAAAGCCATCGGAAGTCCTGGCACGCTCAAACACCGGGCCGCGCATACGGTCGAGCACATAAACCTCGCCGGTCACACCATCGGCAAACGTGAGCCGCAAGACACCGTGTTGCGGAACGCTCGCCTGGGCTATGTCTGGGGTCAGTCCGATCATCTCAGTGGCTCGATCTCTTGCAGTGTGGCACCTTCGCGCGCTCGACGCCAGTTCTCATTCAGCTCTGCCGCGTGCATCTCAGCCCAGGCAAGCACAAGCCGAAGCTCACGACGGGGTAGATCGCTCACAAGCACCTCCAACGTGTCAATGCGGACCTTCGCGCCGTGCCCTGCGGCTCTTACATGGAAGTGGGGAGGCCCATGGTCATCGAAGTACATCGTGATCGTGAGCCCAAAGAAGCGGCTTATTGTCGGCATCCACACAAATACTGCCGTATCGTCCGGTCGGCAAACTCAGCCGACAAGTGGTCATGCCAGACAGCGCCAAAATGTCGGAGGCGGAGCGGAGGCAACCTCTACGACCATGCCCAGTAGCGACTGGGCGAACCTGCCCCGCGTAACAAATCGGGCCCATTGCAGAATCCCGCATAACTGTGCGGGATTCGCGCGCTATGCGGCCGCGTTATTTGGCCCCAAACACGTTTGGGGCCGCTCTTGGGGCCACCTGGCCCCTAAAAGGTGTCCCAGTTGGTGTGGGAATGGATAACGGCAGAGGAGAACGCGCACTGGGTGTGGAGTCAGCGGTCCGGCACGGCATCGAAGTCTCGTGGGGCGCCGCTGCCGGCCGACACGACTTCGCGGCTCGTCCGGAGTAGAAGCATGGGATGCGCCCCGCGCTCGCATCCATGCGGTGCGGCAGCGAGGTGGGTTCGGCCGCAGCAGATAACGTTCGGGTTGTGGCGCCAGAACTCGAACCAGCGATTGCGGCCCACTATGAACACGACCCTGAGCGCGATCGCTTGGAGACTTGGGCTCGGCTGGAGGCGGTAAGGACCCGCGAATTGCTCAGCCGGTTCCTGCCGTCGCCACCGGCCGTCGTGCTCGACGTGGGCGGAGCCACGGGAGCCTACGCACTGGGGCTCGCGCGAGAAGGGTATGGGGTCCACCTCATACCCTTCGGGAGCCGCATGTTGAGGCGGCCACACTGGCCTCGACCACCCAACCCGATTCCCCGCTGGTGTCGGTTGCCGTAGGGGATGCCCGGGAGTTGCGGTTTTCGGATGCGAGCGTGGACGCGGTGCTGCTGCTCGGGCCGCTCTACCACCTACCCGCAGTCGGTGATCGTGCGCAAGCGCTCGCTGAGGCGTGCCGTGTCCTGCGCAGCGGGGGCGTGTTGTTCGCCGCCGCCATCTCCCGGTTTGCCTCGACGTTCGACGGACTACGCTCGGGAGCAATCTCCGATCCCGCATTCGAGGCGATCGTCGAAGGGGATTTGCACGATGGCGTGCACCACAATCCAGATCCGGAAGGCCGCCCTGAGTGGTTCACGCTCGCCTATTTCCATCGGCCAGAGGAACTGCGCCAGGAGCTGACCACGGCTGGACTCGCTGACATACAGGTCCTGGCCGTCGAGGGACCCGGTTCCTTTCGGGACCTCGGCGCCTCGCTTGAGGACCCGACATGCCGCGATGCCCTACTGAGAGCGACCCGACGCGTCGAGGACGAGCCCACATTGATGGGTGCCAGCGCGCATCTAATGGGCATCGGTCGCACCCTTTAGCGTTTGCGCCGACCACGGCTGGCGATCACTGACCGAGAATCACACCGCGCTGCCTGAGCACCACGGCACGAGAGCAGGCGTGCCCAGCGCAGTGGTGTGAACAGAGGTACGAACAGCCGGTCACGGGCCAAACCGCAGCTTGAGCACCAGCTATAGGTTGCGGACGTGGCGACCGATCTCGTGGTCCTGGGGATAGCCGGCAGCCTCCCAAAACGAAACAGCGATGTCATCCTCATAGGCAACGAGGGCGGTTACTCGGTTGACGCCTTGTCTGCATAGTTGCTGCTCTCCGGCGCGTACCAGCGCCAAACCAATGCCCGCGCGGCGGTGTTCGACGTGTACAGCCAACCGATACATGTTGCCTCTCCAGCCATCCGATGCGGCTATCAGTGCACCGACGATCGCACCGTCGGCGTCGGCAACGAGCAGACTGCCTGCGTCATGGGAGAGCAGTCGCTGCACGTCATCGAGGTGGTCGGGCATGGTGGCGTGCTCGCTGCGAGTCTGCTCCCATAGCTCAAGCACCGCTGACGCCTCGCTAGGTCGGCACGCGCGCACACCAAAATCCACGACAGTCAAGCGGGTACCGTAATCGATATGCACGAAGATGTCAGAGCGGCTCGCCCCGACGCCTTCCTCTGTCACCGTCCGCGTCCGATGTCGTGATCAGGCGCGTCGCGTGCTGGTGTTCGCAAGAGCTGGCTCACATGAGGAATCAGCCTGCCGAGGCGTAGCGGATCGCGGCTGGGGTTCCACGACGGGCCTGGAGCTTCTCGGTGAGTGATGGATGGAGTGTGGGCTCGACTTCGGTTCATCCGTCCGGCAAGGCGTGTGATCCGGTCGGGGTCTTGTCCTTCTTCGCCGAGCTGGTCGCGGGCGGGGTACCAATCAGTCCCGTGGTGAGCGCGGGTGGCTTGTACGTAGGCGCTCTCCTTGCTCGTTTGCCAATCGCCGGTAAGCACGACAGCGCGTCTACGGTCGAGCTGCTGACGATAAACGTGCTGGGCATAGGCAAGCCGCAACCACTCCGCGTCCCGGTGCGCGAGCTGCAACCGGCGGTCTGACCCGTCGAGCACGAGCGTGAGCGTCCCCTCCTGGTCGATGTTCGTGACCTGGCCGCGCGCGCCGTTCACGATGCGCGGCTCGCCGTGTGGGCGGTGTTGGGCGATGAACGCGACACGGTCACCTTGTCGTAGCCCGTAGCGGACGCTTGAGAGGGAAAGTTCGTCGAGGCCGAGTTCGCCGCGTTGCGCGCGTAGAGAAAAGGCAATCGAGCCATCTTTCGCTAAGCAACGCCTGGCTTAAAGCCTTTCTCTGAAGCCAGAACCCGCACCATTGAACAGGATCCAACCACGCGCCCGGCAAGATTCGAACTTGCGACCTCTCGCTCCGGAGGCGCTTGGGTGGGGGAATGTTTTGAGCACGAATCCCACATGATTGCTAAGGATTTGGCGGATGAGCGGCAGTGAGTCAGGCCAAGCGTTTAGCCGCAATTTGCGGTCTTTTCGAGCGGGTTTTGGCAGGGCTGCCTTTTCAGGTGCTGTCCGTGGCCACCCCGAAGACTGGAGCCGCGATCGACTCCGGGCCCTACAAGCGGCCCTACGGGGTCAAGCGCCAGGGGCGACCGGGTAGCGCTCGTCGTCGAACACGGCGGCGATCTCCAGATGACCGCCAAGCGCCTGCACGTAGGAGCGCAGCGTCGATAGATAGACATCGCTGCGGCCCTCCAGTCGCGATACGTTGCCCTGCGAGATACCAAGCTCCTCGGCCAGCTGCACCTGCGTGACGTGGCGTGAGCGACGCAGATCGGCGAGTGCCAGGGCGTCCTCCATCGCACGTTGGCGCTCGGCCACCTGCTCATCCCAACCAGGATCGCGACGTCGCGCCTGTTCGCGCAACTCATTGAAGTTTCGTGTCTTGATGGTCATCTTCGTTACTTCTTCTCAAGCTCTGCCAGGTGTTCGTCGAACAACTGGTCTGCCAGCGGAATCATCTCCGCGTAGAACTGTTGCCAGCGGTCGCGCTTGTCGCCTCCAATGAGCAGGATCGCGCTGCGCGCCGGATCGAAGGCGAACAGCACATGCGTGGTGCTCGCGCGCAGCTCCTTCATGTTCGCGTGGCGCGAGCCCTCGACCGTATCGACCAGAGGTCGCCCGAGCCCAGGACCACGCTGTTCGAGCACGCCCACGGCGGCGTCGATACCCTGCTGCTCCGACGCCGCTAGCGTGTCCCACCACTCGCCGAACTGGTCTGTGAACTCGACTTCCCACACCGGGACACTATATCCTAAACCACATATACCGTCAAGTGTATGTAACGACCCGCTTGGCGCTCCTACCGCACGTCGGCGACGTGTGGTTTGTCACGCTTCGACAAGCACCCGTCCCTCGGAAAGCGCGGCGTGAAGCACCGTTCCGCGTGCCTCGCCCCACTCTTCGACCTGCGCCTCGCTGAATACGAGTACGTCTATCGGTCGGCGCAGATCGTGCAGCGCACTGCGCAATCGCACCATCTCGGCATGGCGATCCGGCACCTCGGGCTCGATCACGAGGAAGTCGAGATCGCTTCCAGCGCGTGCGTCGCCGCGCGCGTGCGAGCCGAACAAGATCACGCGGACAGGCGAGCCCGCAGTCTCGGCCAAGGTGTGCGCGGCACGCTCGATGTCCATATCCATGCTGGTCACGCTAGCGGATGGCGCCGACGCAGGAGAGATGTGTCGAGGGGGTGATCTGCCTCTTTGGCCGGCACCTTCGATTCGCCGAGGCTATTGGTGAGCGAGCGGCGTGGACCTACGAGCCCGTCGGGTGGAGGGCGTAGCATCGAGTCATGCTCACGGTCACAGAGGCAGCGCAGAGAGTCGGCAGAAGCCCAGGGACGGTTCGTCGTTGGGTGCGTGAGGGTCGTTTGCCCGCCACCACCAGCCACGGCAAGCGGTTGATCGATCCAGGAGCGCTCGACGAGGTTCGGGACGAGATATATCCGATGCTGCCACTGCCGCCCGAGTGGCGGACGCTTGAGGATGGCTCGCCCGCACCGAACTGGGTCGCAGCGGTCGCGCTTTCGCGCCACGGTCGTTGAAGCTCGTCATCGACGCAAGCGTCGCGGTCGCAGCGGCGGCGAATCCCGTCGGGTTCGAGCGGTTTCGCTGGTTCGAACTGATCGCGCCGCCGTTGGTGTGGATGCACGCCATGCTCTGGCGCGGTGAGATGCGCCATGGGCAGGATGAGTCGATGCAGGATCGTGTACTTGCGGCTCCCGTGAAACGCCACGAGCCGGATGGGCTTGCCAAAGAAGCCTGGGATGTAGCTGGAGAGATGGGCTGGGCCAAGACCTATGACGCCAACTACGTGGCATTGGCGCGACTCCTTGACTGCCGTCTCGTCACACTCGACGCGAGTATGCGACGGGGAACAGCTCGGTTGGGTTTTGTGGTCGGGCCGACGGAGCTTGACGGGCCCTGATTTGCAAGGACTCATAATCGGTTGGTCCGAGGGTCGAGTCTTGGTGGGCCCATTTACGAATCCCACACAGTTGTGCGAGATTCTTGCGTTAGGTGGCCGCGTAACTCGTCCTAAAACACCTTTGGGGCCACCCGACTGAAAGGCCCTCTGATGGGCCCCAGTGGGGACTCTTTTGCGGGCTCTCCACACATCTGCTTCGCCGCCGATCACCCATCCTCGATATCACCACGCCTTAGGTGACGACAGGATTCTGGAGTCCGGCCAAGAGGGAGCATTCGGCGCTGGCGATGCTCTAGATGGCATACTCCGCGACTACCTTTGACGAGCCCGATCTGTCGTGCAACACCGATATTTGGAGAATGCGAACTATAGAACTCATTAGCCGGTTCGGTCGTTGATGGATATCCCGTCGAGCGTGCTAAAGGCCGCCGGCGACCCTGGCGGCGGGAAGCTCGTGATCGTGATGGGAGCAGGCTGCTCGATCGAGGACCCGTCAGGCTTGCCCGACTCAAGGACCTGTTCACTGGAGATCTGGAGGAGATTGCAATACGACGGTGTCCTCGAGAACGGAGATTGCTCCAATCCCGAGGACCTTTCGTGCCTAGCAGACGCTGTGTACGCGAAGTGTGGAAGTCAGAGCGAGGTGGTCAATCGCCTTCCGGCAGAGTTCCGACTTGTGGCGCCGAATGCGGGCTCGATGCTCGCCGCAGCGTTGCTGCGTGAGGGTGTGGCGCAGAACATTGTGACGCTTAACTTTGATCTGGCGATGACGCACGCGTTGGCGCGACTCGGTCCCGACGCAAAGATCAGCGTGCTGCGCCGTCCCGGGGATCACGAGAACATGGGCTCACAAAACCTTGTCTACCTGCATCGTAACGTTGAGGCGGAGGATCCAGAGACGCTGATACTGAGGACCGCCGCCCTTGAGGAGCAGTGGCAGTCCGGCTGGGAGGAGGTGATCGCCCGGATCGCACTCGCGACTCCTGTAGCGATCTTTGCGGGGCTGGGGACCGAGGTGGGCGTGCTCGTGGCGAGCGCGACGCGACTGAGAGCCACCTTGGGAGATTCGTTGACCCTCGTACAGGTCGATATCGGTACCCGAGAGGACTCGGTCTACGCGGATAAGCTCGAGATCGACGACGAGCACTTCATCAGCCGCGGCTGGTCGGACTTTATGCAGGCTCTTGGCGAGCGCGTCGCGCAGGCGCAGGCCGGGGCACTAGAGAAGGCTGCCAAGGCAGTAGTCAAGGAGCACGGTGTCGTCGAGGAGGAAATGATGCCTCTGCTAGAGCGTCTTGCGCATGCGGGCCTGCTGTACCTAGGGGAGCTACGGGCGAAATGGACGCTCGATCCGAAGAAGGCGTATTGTAGCGCTGACGAAGTGAACGCCGAAAGCGTGGGCGACCTACTGCTGGGAATCGCCATGCTGGAGCGTTTGACGGGCTGCGAGGCGAACTTCGTCGATGACGGCCTTCTTGAGTTGGTGCGCGATGGGTCGAGCGTCGCGCTAGTTGCGGTCGGCTCCGGGCAAGGCGTCGCCGCCTGGACAACGGCAGAACAGCGGCTACGCGGGGTTCAGGGGCAACACGCCGCTTTGGCGCTGTCTCCGACATTTGGCCTGTTGGCCCACGTCAAGGCGCGGCCAGAGGCGATCGCGCCGCCAGCGGACATCGTTGCTGCGAAGACCCCTAGGAGTATCGTGACTGGTCCTGGCGTGTTTCCCATCTTTGAGCTTGAGCAGCTAAGGAGTGAGCCCTCGGAGGCGCTCGCTTTGGTAAGGGCGGCGTGATGGCCGGCAGCTCGCTCACGGCCACTTCGATCCTGAGTGCGGCGTCCGAGATCCTGACGGCATCCTCGGCGGGCTATCGACTTGCCACGAATGAGCAGACCGATGACTGGCCAAGCGAAACGGTGCGAGTATTCGAGGACGCATATACGGTTGTCGCCGTGTGCGTTTTCGATACGTGGGGTCTCTTGAAGGACGGTTGGCAGGATGCGCAAAGCGTGCTGGTCGAGCTGATCTCCGAGCATCTGAGCGATCGCGACGCGAAGGCGTGGGACGGTTATCTGGTGCTGATGACGCCCGGAGCACGGGGCGAAAATAGCGACGCCATCGATCAGATCCGTTATGACACAGCGCGTGTCCGCAAGCTCGTCGCCTCGGCGCCGGAGCTGGCGACTGTCAACGACATCGAACGCACTCTCCTCTCCCTCTTGCCATTGACCTCCGAGGCGGGACTGACCACGGCACGCGATCCGCTCGAGTTGCTGGCCGAGGCCCTACGTACGGAGTTCGACAAGCCGGTCTCTGAGGTTCTGTTGTCGGCCTTTGCAGAGCAGAAGCCCCTTGTCGAGGCGCTGCATAAGATGCGGAGCGGTACGACGTGAAGCTCAAGCGCCTAGAGATAGGGGGGTTCCGGGCGTTCGGCGCCAGCGCTCAGATCGATCTCGACGCAAACGCGGTGATCCTGCTGGGTGTAAACGGCTCGGGCAAGACGTCGCTGTTCGATGCCGTGATGTGGTCGCTTTCGGGCTGTCTGCCGCGAGTCGAAGACCCGGGAGGGAGCGTGATCTCCGAGTTCGCCACTAGCGACGAGGCACGTGTCGCTATTGACGTCGAGTTCGATGACGGCGAGTGCCTGAGCGTGGTGCGTTCGCGCTCACGCGGAGATGAGCAGGCGCGGTTGCTGGTCGAGGTCAACGGGTCAGTGCTGCGCGCCGGCGAGGCTCAGGTCGAGCTCTATCGGAGGCTGTGGCCCGCAGCACTCTCGGCCCCCGAGGGCGAGACATCGTTGACGAGGGCGCTGACGCGCTGCGTCTACCTACAGCAGGACTTGGTTAGGCAGTTCGTCGAGCTTGACGACGACAGTGAGCGTTTTCAGACAATCAGCGAACTGGTTGGCGTAGGCCGAGTGCGCGAACTGCAGGTGGAGCTGGACAAGGCGCGCCGTGGGTGGTCGCAAGCGACGAACAGACTCGATGCCGAGGCAGAGCCGGAGAGACGAAGGCTTGCCGAGTTGGATGATCGGCTGGAGAGGCTGAGTGCCGAGAGTGCTCCCATGTCGTCTCTGTTCCCCGATTGGCGGGCGTGGTGGAAGAGCTTCGCCGAGACATTCGATGATGTGCCCACTCCCCCGGCGGCAGATGCGCCTAACGCGGTGGGCGCGCTTGACGACGCGCTCAAGCGCCTAGCCGCCGAGCATCGCAGCGATGACCGACGCTTGCTTGAGGCGGAGGCTCTACTGAAGGAACTCGACGAAGACCGAGCGCGGGAGCAGGCCGAACCGCTAGAGCCTCTCAGCGCCTTACTCAAAGAGGCCAAGACTGCCACCGAAGACGCCCAGGCAGTTCTGGAAAGGGCACGTAAGTTGGAGAGAGAACATCGCGAACGTACACTTCGCGTCGAGGAGCAGGCAGCGCAATTGAGTGCGCTAGCCGAGCTGGCACTCAAGCATTTGGGCGAGCGCTGTCCGGTCTGCACCCAGGAGTACGACCGCGATCAAACACTCGCGAACCTGCACTCGCTAATCAACCACTCCACGGTCGGCCCTGTCGGGACCAGCAGCGAGGGGCCTGACATCGACTCGCTCGGCAAAGAGTTGGTCGAGCGCCAGCGTCAAGCGCAGGAAATCGAGGCCGATCTCGCGCGACGGCACACGCAGGAACAGGCAAGAGCGTTGGCGAATTCCCGACGAGCCGAGCGCATCGCCGCGATGGGACTCGCCTCGGATGCGTCTGCCGACGACGCGTTGCGAGGGCTGATCGCTGCCGCCGATCAGCGCCGTCGGACGAGTGCGGAGCTACGAGAGGCCGGCGAGTCGCTCGCACTAGCGCTCGCGAAGAGCAGCGAGGTGACTCGCCGAGCTGAGGTAACGAGAGAACGAGAGGCGTTGGTCCTAGCGGTCGAAGGCTCGACCGCAGCCGTCGCTGCCCGCCGGGAGACTGGAGAGTTGGCCGGTCAAATCCTGGAGACGCTCCGCACTTCAGCGGAGCAGGTTGTCCAAGCTCAACTTAGCCAAATCGAGCCGTTGGTCGAGCGGGTGTATGCGCGCATAGATCCTCACCCGGCATTTCGCAGGGTGAGACTAAGCTCCAGATTCGAACACAGCCGAGGTCGTATCAGTACGAGCGTCGAGGACGCATTGGCTAACGTTGTGGTGAAGCGGCCGGGAACCGTACTGTCAAGTTCGCAGCTCAACGCGCTTGCCGTCTCGATCTTTCTTGCTCTTAACCTCGGCGTGCCGACGCTGCCGCTAGATTCAGTGCTACTCGACGATCCACTTCAAAGCCTCGACGATGTCAATCTGCTGGGCCTCGTCGACCTGCTGCGACGCACAAGCCAACGACGACAGCTAATCGTCTCGACCCACGATTCCAGGTTTGCTTCACTACTCGAGCGCAAGTTGCGTCCGGCGGCAGATACCCGCACGCTTGTTGTTGAACTGTCTGGATGGCGGCGAGAGGGACCGCACGTGAAGCAACGCGAGGTTCCAGCGGACGTACACCCGTTGCGTCTCGTGGCATAGCAGGAAGCGGTGGCAGCCTGACGCGGGCACCGCCACGCAGGTCAGTGTGTTTGGCGCCAACGGGAGCGCTTCCGGGCCTTACCCTCCTGTGCAGCAGTCTCGGTTTCCCCAAGGAATAGGGCCTCGATAATCAATGTGGCGGCCAAGGCCCCAATGATACCCGCGGCGAAGAGGCGGCGCGTTGTGTCGGGTGTAACATCGGCTGCCTCAAACAGGGGAGTACCGGAACAATCCGGATTCGCCTGCTGATTGAATTCGGGAGAGATTCGTGAATCGAGACCCGGCAGCACTTTCTGCCGGACGAAGCGATGACATAGGTAACGTATTCCGCCACTGGTCGTCGTAGTCGCGCCTGCGCTGATCGATCCGTCTGCCACTCGCTTGCCGTCGACAGAGACTGTCACCACCCCGGCACCGAGCCCTTCAGGTTCGTCCGCCAGACCGGTAGGGCTCTTGAGCGCGCGGGGCGAGTACATGTGTTCGCCGATACGGATGAGCTGAATCTGGGAGCGGGCGGATGCGCTCTTTTGACCTTCAGCGTTCGACTGATACGGGAAGAGCTGCGGCAAATCGATGTAGCAGCTCTGGAAGCCCGCAGGTCGCATGAGGTCGGCACTAATGGCGAACCAAAGGGGCGTTGCAGCTTGAGGCCACTGAGGCGCGTTGAGCACGGCAGAGGTGGTGCCATCTGAATGAATCAGCCGAAGCATATGATCGTGGACAACTACAGTCCTACCGTTGGCTAGTTACACGGGCTGTGCCGCTCACATGCCGCACCCCTTCGACTGCGTGAGTGTCGAACGAGTCGAGGCCGAGGGCGAAGGAGATGACCGTCACCCCGGCGAGCGTGATGATCGCTTGGGTTGGTGGCCGTGCGAAACGCCCTCGCTTCTCCGCGTACCAGGTGTCGGTTGATCGCCAGAGTGTCCCCTCAAGCGTCACTGGGTTAGAGCATCCCCGCGCGTGCGCAGTGACGTTGAGGACGCTAAGTGCGGTACCCGGAAGGTTCGCTTCGTGGGCACCTAGATCCAACGCATTCGTGCCTAGCGTAATAGCGAGCGGAGGTGGCGGGCCGTGATCGATCGCAAGAACCGGGAGCACAAGCCAGGCAGTCACTGCCGCGAACACGAGACCCAGCGCAAAACGTGCCAACCGTGCGTTAGTCGATCTGTAGATGACGCGGCGCGCTGGCTTGGTCATGTCGGCGGATTCTATGAGGCAGCCAAGAACACTCCTCGCCGACCTCGCCTGCCTACCCGATCTCGTCAGCAGCCGACACACGAGCGCCGCCTACACCCGGAGGTGGAGCTGCGCGCCGCTTGCGCAATGGACGATGTCTGGGAGTTGGCGAACCGGAGGGGTGACCGATCGGTCACTGTCCGCGTCCGATGTCGTGATCTGGCGCATCGCGGGGTGGTGTTCGCAAGAGCTGGCTCACATGGGGAATCAGCCTGCTGAGGCGTAGCGGATCGCGGCTGGGGTCCCACGACGGGCCTGGGGTTTCTCGGTGGATGACGGATGAGGTGTGTGCTCGACTTCTGTTCATCCGTCCGGCGAGGCGTGTGATCCGGTCGGGGTCTTGGCCTTCTTCGCCGAGCTGGTCGCGGGCGAGATACCAGTCGGTGCCTTTGCGGGCGCGAGTGGCTTGAACGTAGGCCGACTCTCGGCTTGTTTGCCAGCCTCCGGTGAGCACGACGGCACGATCGAGGGTCGCGCCTTGTTGGCGGTAGACGTGTTGGGCGTAGGCGAGCCGCAGCGACTCGGCCTCTTGGCGTGCGAGCTGCAACCGGCGGTCTGACCCGTCGAGGGTCAGCGTCAGTGTCCCTTCCTGGTCGATGTTCGTGACCTGGCCGCGCGTGCCGTTCTCGACGCGCGGTTCACCTTGTGGGCGGTGTTGGGCGATGAACGCGACGCGATCGCCTGACCGTAGCCCGTAATGGACGCTTGAGAGTGGGAGTTCGTCGGGTCCGAGTTCGCCGCGTTGGGCGCGTAGGTGTTGCGCGCGGGCGTTGAGCCTGTCGATCTCTCTGTTCGAGGAGTCCGCGATCAGCGCGACTTTGTCGATCCCGATTTCCTTGGTGAGTTGTGCCCAGGCTTGGACAGCGCTCTCGCCGGCCTGGTCGCGGGTGTCCGCAAGGTGGAGTCGTCCTTGAGCCTTGTAGTGGGCCATCGCACGCTCGGGTTCCCCCGCGCGTAGTGCTTGCCAAGCTCGCTGCTCTTGCGGATCGGTTGTGCGGTGGATCGTCTCCAGTTCCGTCGCCGGCGCGTGGCCCGTGAGCCGGTCGAACATGCCGCCTGGACCTATCGAGGGGAGTTGCTTGCCGTCGCCAACCGCGATGAGCTTCGCGTCTGAGCGCTCGATCAGCTCGGTGAGGGCGTCGAGGCGCTTGTGGTCGACCATCCCGGCCTCGTCGAGGATGATCGTCGTGTCGGGACCAACGTGGATGGACCCGGTGTTTGCTCGGGCGGTGAGCGCGTCGAGCGTCATCGTGTTCCCTTGGAGCGCTGGACTGTCGCTTCCAAGCCTCTCGGCGGTGGAGCCCGAGACGGCGATCCCGATTGTTTCGCGGCCCGCCAGTTGCTCCGCTCGTGCCGCAGCGTCGATGACGACGCCCTTGCCCGTGCCTGCTGGGCCGACGAGCACGGTTGCACGCTCGGTACCAGTCAGGACGAGTAGCGCCATGTCTTGCTCGTCGTTGAGCTGTGCGCCGATGCGCTCTGCGACCTCGCGCGCCGCGTTCATCCGTGCGGTGTGCCCAACATCGCGTCCGGCAGGTCGGGCGAGTAGGGCTGCCCGTCGTTCGATTGCCTGCTCTTGGGCGCGGACAGCGAGCGTCGTCATCCGCCCGCCCTCAAGCGTCAGCACTCTCCGGTCACGGATCATTTGGTGGGCGACACTGAGCGCTTCGTATGGTGTCAGCTCTCCAGCGGTCTGCTCCAATGCAACGGTATGCAGGTCGCGCAGCTTGAAGACGGCGTGACGCTGGGCGAGGCGCTCCTCGATCCGATCCTCCACCGGCCGAACGGCGGGCCGGGTGCGCTCGCCAGCGAGCAGTCGCAGTGCCTCATCGGGACCAAAGCCGTAGCGGCGCGCGGTGTCCCTCCACACGTTCTCAAGATCGGCACGGTTGGTGAGCTTCTTTGCGCGGCGGTTCTCGAGCGCGAGGTCGCGCAACTCGCCACGCTCAGGCAGACGACCGTAGCGAGCACGGAAACGATCGGCCGCCCGCGCGACTTCCCTGGAGCGCCCCGAGAAAGCGTCGCGCAGCTCCTCGGGGACACCGGCGATCTCGAAATACTTGCCATCCCTCCCCGTCGCCCGTTCGATCGCGTAGCCCTGGTTGGCGAGTTCTTGAGCGAGCGCGGAACGGTAGAAAGCGCCGACCTCTCCCGCAGCCCGGAACACAGGCCGGGAGCCCACGGCGACGATCCGGTCATCCTCGCGCACTGCGCTTGTGATGACAACGTGGCTGTGGAGTTGCGGATCGGGCGCGTCGGCTCCTGAGACGCCGCGAGCGGTGGTGTGCCGATACTCGACCGCGATCAAATCCTTCGCGGGCTCCTCGATGACCTCGCCGCCATAACGACGACGGACAAGACCAACGTTCTCCCTCATATAGGCGACGGCTTGCTCGACGGCGTTCGTGTGGGCTTGCTCGATCTGTTCTCGCTGCCACGGATCGGCGAGAGCCCAAGTAGTCGATACAGACTTTGGGGCGCTGAACACGCCGTCGATCCCACCACCGCGACTACCGTCAGCACCGGCGCGCCGCAACCATCTCCCGGTCTGTGGATGGCGGCCTTCCATGAGCGCCACGAAGTCATCGCCGCTCATCGGCGCGTCGGCTTGGATACCGAGTCGTTCGAGCGTTTGTGGGTCCGCCAACCACCGGCCGGGAGCCTGGGTCAGCTCGCCGTCGGGGGTCAGGTAGTAGTCGCCGCGCTCCGGCGCGACTGTCTTTCCCTCCAAATATCTGGCGTAGTCGCCGCCGCGTGCTGCCGGGATGCTTGCTGCGCTCATCACATAGCTATTGACTGTGTAGGTTCGATCTGCTTGTTGGGCTGTTGTGGCCCGGCGGGTTCGGCCGTGATGAAGCGGAGCCTGTAGGGCGTAGTTGAATCACGGCCGAAGGTGGTGGCGTCCGGGGCCCTCGTGAGGGTGTGGGCGGCGGCGGGATGACTCAGTTAATGACTGGCCGCTTGTGCCTTATCACGGATTCGTCTCCCGCTGCCGTCCACGGATGCCGCTGTGACTTCATAGAAGCCTGGACGTCACTCAACACAGTTCTGTCCGGCGGCCTCCACATCCACCCAGGTCAACGAGAAGATGAGGAGAAGTTTGATGATCGCAGTCGGTGTAGACACCCACAAGGACCGCCATTACGCGGTGGCACTCGACCACCTCGGAGCGCTGCTCGCCGAGATCGTCATTGATGTGTGCGCGACGGGCTACAGCGAGCTTGAGAGCTGGGCTCAGGGTTTGGCAGTAGATGGTCAACAGCTCGTGTTCGGGATCGAGGGCGCGGGTAGTTGGGGCGCCGGGCTATGCAAGCACCTGCAACGCGCCGGCTGCATGGTCTTGGAGGTCGAGCGGCCCCGTCGCCGCGACAGACGCAAAGGCAAGTCCGATCGGATCGACGCGCTCACTGCCGCCAAGCGTGTGCTCGCCGGTGAAGGGACATCAAGGACACGCCAGCGCGGTGTTCGCCGAGCGCTCGCAGCATTGCTCTTCGTTCAACGCTCGATCGTCTCCGAGCGCACACGACTACTGAACCAGATCCAAGCGTTGCACGCGACCGCACCCGTCGCGCTGCGGGAGCGCATCCCAGCGGGCAACGGTCGACAGCTCGAGCAGCGCCTGAAGACAATCCGTGCGCGTCCTAGCGCCGATCCCGAAGAGCGCATGATCCTCAGCGTCATGCGCGACCTCGCGGCACGCTCGCGCGCTCTGACCCTCGACGCTCGCCGCTACGAAGAAGAACTCGCCGAGATGGTGCGCTCGCTCGATCCGACACTGCTCGACGAACCCGGTGTCGGACCGATCTCAGCCGCCAAGCTGCTCGTCTGCGACCCAGCCCGGTTCAAGGGAGAGGCCGCGTTCGCCAGGATCAACGGCACAGCCCCTATCCCAGCGTCCTCCGGCAAGACCACGCGTCACCGCCTCAACCGCGGAGGCGACCGCCAAGCCAACAGTGCGATCCACACGATCGCTCTCTCACGCTCGATCTACCACCCCGAAACCCGTGCTTATCTCGAACGCAGAATCAGTGAAGGAAAGACCAAACGCGAAGCCATGCGCGCCCTCAAGCGCCACATCCCACGCAACCTCCACAAACGACTCATCCAAGTGCCCTTGACTTCATAGAAGCATCCGTGAGAACGCGAAAACGGCCATGTAATTTGGTTGGGCCTGTTGGGCCCAGGATGTGCGGGCTGGGCGTTGTGTTACGGAGCCCGGTTTAGGGCGAGGTGCAGCGGCGTCTATGCAGTGGTGTCCGGTGCCCCGTTGAGGGTGTGGCAGGCGACGGGATGACTCAAGTAAAACGGCTGGCCCCAGTGTCGGGTGCCCTACGTTGGATTTGTCTCCCGCCGCTTGCCACGGACGCCGCCATGACTTCATAGAAGCTTGCCTATTGCTCGACATGGCTTTGTCTGGCGGCCTCCACATCACACCAGTGCCAACCAGATGATGAGGAGTCAGATTCATGATCGCAGTAGGCGTGGACACGCACAAGGAGCAGCACCTCGGGGTCGCTCTCGACGGGCTCGGGCAGGTGCTCGCAGAGATCGTCATCACGACCACCCTCGCCGGTTACAGCGAGTTCGTGTGCTGGCTGAAAGATCTCGGCGAAAACGTTCTTGTCGGTATCGAGGGCGCCGGCAGCTACGGCGCTGGGCTATGCGAGTTCTTGCAGGCCGAGGAGGTCGAAGTGTTCGAGGTCGAACGTCCTCAACGGCGAGAGCGGCGGACCGGCAAGTCTGATCGCCTCGATGCTCTGCTGGCCGCCAAGAAGGTCCTCACTCGTGAGGGTCTGTCGACGCCGAGAGGGTCCGGGAAGCGCTTGGCGCTGCAAATGCAGTTGGTCGGCCACCGTTCCGCCGTTAGCGAGCGCTCCCGGCTCTACAACCAAGCTGCAAGCGCTCCAGGTCGGCGCACCATACGCCCTGAGGGAACGAATCGGCCCCGCTCGCAATGGCGCAACTCTCGCCAATCGCCTCTCGGGGATGCGCACACGACCGACCGCGAGCCTGCAAGAGAACACCACCCTGCAGGTGCTCCGCGACCTTGCTAACCGCGCTCGAGCGCTCGACGCAGAAGCCGATAGCTATGCGCGCCAGATCGAAGAGATGGTCTGCTCACTCGCCCCGACGCTCTTGGACGAACCGGGTGTCGGCCCTATCTGCGCCGGCAGGCTACTTGCGTTCAACCCAGCACGTTTCACCAGCGAGGCAGCGTTCGCGCGAGCCAACGGCACCGCGCCGCAACCCGCATCCTCCGGCAAGACCATTCGTCACAGACTCAGCCGCGGAGGAGACCGGCAAATCAACGCAGCGATCTACACGATCGCGCTATCACGCTCCGTCCACCACGCCCCAAGCCGCGCCTACATCCAACGCCGAATCACCGAAGGCAAGACCAAACGAGAGGCCATGCGCTCACTCAAGCGACACCTCTCACGCCACCTCTACAACCACTCACAAAAACGCCCTTGACAACATAGAAGCATCCACCGACTTCGTCACACAGTCGTCACACAGCGATTAGACGCTTGTGTATCTGCGGATGAAAAGTCAAGGGCAGCGAGCGCTTTTCTCTGGGGTGCGGCGGGGTGCGCTGGTGTTCTGGGTGCTCATCTGGGTTTCGAGAGGGTCCCGGGTCGGCTCGTGGACGACGCCCAGCGATGGCACAGCCCGGAGGGGTGTGCATATGGTCTGTGCTGGCTTTTTTGCTGTGCCGGCGGGCGCTCCGGGGCGCAGGGAGACGCAGTCGGCGGTGGCGACGTCGGGTGCTTCGGAGTGGAATGATTTGTCGTGGTGCGGGTGACTGACGTGAGCGAAGCGCAGGCGTCAGGGGCTTGTGGCCTGCCGCGCGGCTTTGCCCTTCGAGGGCTTGTTGGATGCGCGCCCCGGTGTCGCACCCGCACCACCCTTTGGTGCCGTTGTGCGCCAGTCCTCGATGAGGCGCCGGTAGGCGAGCTCTGCCTGGACTGCTTCGGATCGAGATCCACGCGGCCTCGACCAGCATCGAGCGGGCTTGCGGGTCACCGCGCTTTGAGATGTGCCCGTAGCGCGCTGGCTCTGACCCGGACTGGCGAACCTTCGGGTCCAGGCCCAGATAGGCGACGAGCTGGCCGGGGCTCTCTGGAAGCGGGTGATGTCCCCGATCGCCGCGATGACCGCGGCGGCGGTTCCGACGTCGACGCCGGGGATCGTCAGCAGCCGGTGAAACCCGGGGAACGCGAGGGCCTGTTGGGCGATCCGCTGGTCGAGGCCGGTGATCTCGCCGCCCAGGAAATCGATGTGGCGCAAACAGCTCCTCACCGTCTCTGTCTCCTCCTCGGGCAACTGCTGACCTGTCAGCCACACACGTCCCTTCTTCCCGAAGAGGTCGCTCACCGGTGGACGGCCGATCAGACACCTTGCGAGGACCGCGTGCACCTCGTTCTTCACCCGCGTGCGTGCCCGTACCAGTCCCGCCCGGCGAGCGACACGCCGCCGCAAAGCAGACGTCGCCTCGTCCGGCACCCATACCGCTTTGAGCATCCCGGCCGAGAGGAGCTTGGCGAGCATCGCCGCGTCAAAGCGATCGGACTTCACGCGCGCGTGGGAGATCGCACGCGTCTCCGCCGCATTGCACACCACCACCCGTCCCACCGGGCCCTCGCTCAGTAGCCGCGCGATCATCATCGCGCCGCAACTGGCCTCCAATACCACCTGGTCATCACTCTTCAGGCCGGCCGCGAACTCTCGGATCGCCTCCGGTGTGCTCGCGATCCGACCGACCCGCGAGACCCGGCCGCCCTCGGCGACCGCGACCTCACAGAAATCGAGGTGAACATCCAAACCAAAGAACCGCACGAGAAACCATCTCCCTTTCACGAACTGGACATATGAGATGGAAGGCACCGCGGGCAGCGACAACTACGGATTCGGGCTCTCAGCCCAACCGGGTGAGTCGCAGGGGCGGCCATCTAGTCATTGACGGGCTCACAGCCCAAATGCACGGCGGCCTGCCCACAAGCGTCCTTCCCACGAAGCCCCTGTCCCGGTCAAACGACCCTAGGATCGCCACCGGACAGCAGACCCAAGCCGTATTTCATACCCGTAGTCTGCAACCGCGCCTGAAGCGCCGCGAGCATCGCGACGACCGACGCTATGGCCTGGAGTGGGACCGCCGGAGCGGGTCGAATGGACCGTGCTAAGGGCCGTCGATTGCAGACGGAAGCTGCGGGAGGCACGAGCTGTAGACAACTGGCCTTTGGCGTTTTGTCAAGCTTGGTGTTGGCAGGGGCGCTCGTCCGTGCTGTTGGCGCGGTTGTCGGGGTTGCTGCTGGCTGCGCTCGTTGCTGGTTGCTGGGAGCGGTGAGATGGCTCGCCGTGGCCTGATTAGGTGCGCGTGCGGCCTTGGTGGCCAGGGGCCTTGTGCGGTCTTTGGCGTGCGCAGGGGCCCTTGTTGCGGGCGCGAGCTCGAGGGCTCGAAATTGCGGATGCGGGCTTGCGCTCGGGTGTGTCGTGAGACGACAGCCGTGGCTGGGTGTGGGCTAGCGGTTCAGGGCAGGGGCGACCTTCGCGGGGTTGTAGTTGACGTCGCTGTTGACCATGCGCCAGATCACGCGCAGCAGCCGGTTCGCGCACGCGATCACGGCTTGTCTGGCGGTGAGCCTTTGGCGCAGTGCGCGGTAAAGCGCCTGGAAGGCAGGGCACGCTTTGATGATGTGTCTGGCGGCGTGAAAGGCAGCGTCGCGCAGCTGGTAGCGGCAGCGCTCGGAGATCTTGCGTTTCGGGGTGCTTTGCCCGGAGTCCCTTGCGATTGGTGCGCAGCCGCCGAGCTTGCCGAGCGCGCGGGCCGAGCGCAGCCTGCGGATGTCGCCCGCGGCGGCGAGAAGAAGCGCCCGGTCGAGTTCTCTCAGGCCCGGCAGGCTGTCCAGGCGTTGCGCTCCGGGAAGTCGGGGGTAGAGGTGTAAGAGCTCTTCCTCGAGTGCTTCGAGCTGGCCTTCGACGAGCGCGCGGCGTCGCATCAGCCGCTGCAGCCTGGCGGCATATGCGGGTCTGGCAGCGCGGTATCCGACCGGGCGGCTGGTCTTCTCGATCAGCTGCTTGATCTTGTTGTGCCCGATATGGCGGCCGGGTGCGGCTGCCCGGACTCGACGCTCAAGCTCTTGCGCGCCGAGCCTCGTTGCGCGTGCGGGGTCTCCGCCGGTGACAGCGATCACGGCGCGGGCGGTGACGCCCCGCTCGCCGCCACGGAAGGTCTGCAGGAACTCGGGCCAGATCGTGTCCAGACAGGTCTTGACCGCGCCGCGAAGCCGGCGGCGCTCGCGGCGCAGCCGCAGCCGCTCGAGACACAGCGCGTGCGCGCACGCCACCGCGGGCGTGTCGGGCCGCACGAGATGGGAGTAGTCAATGGCGCCGGCGAGGGTGCGGGCATCGACACGATCGGACTTGGCGCCCGTGATGTCCCGCGCGCCGCGCAGCTTCGCGACGGTCGCCGCGTGAACCTGGCGCACCTCAACACCCTTCCCGGAGAGCTCCTCCGCGAGTGCCTGCCAGCGCGTAGCTGTCGGCTCGATGATCACCAGGACGCGACCCTCCAGCCCGGCAAGCTCCTCGAGGAACCCGTCGATGCCATCGCGCGAATGAGTGAACCGGAGCCGCCGATCGGTCCCATCCGGTGCGCGCAACACCGCTTCGTGCGCCGCGCGGCGCCCCAGATCAATGCCGACTGTCCACGCGGGCTCGCCCGCGTGGACAGTCGCAGGCACGTCCGTCATCCTCTGCATCCAGCCTCCTCCGACAGTGGTTTAAGCCCGCACACACCTGGGCCAATGAGCTACTCGAAGAGGAGGCTGACCTACGTCACGGCGGCTACCAGCGAACCCCAACTTCCGCGCCAACCTAAATTACATGGCCGTTTTCGCGTTCTCACGGATGCTTCTATGAAGTCAAGGGCACTTGGATGAGTCGTTTGTGGAGGTTGCGTGGGATGTGGCGCTTGAGGGCGCGCATGGCTTCGCGTTTGGTCTTTCCTTCACTGATTCTGCGTTCGAGATAAGCACGGGTTTCGGGGTGGTAGATCGAGCGTGAGAGAGCGATCGTGTGGATCGCACTGTTGGCTTGGCGGTCGCCTCCGCGGTTGAGGCGGTGACGCGTGGTCTTGCCGGAGGACGCTGGGATAGGGGCTGTGCCGTTGATCCTGGCGAACGCGGCCTCTCCCTTGAACCGGGCTGGGTCGCAGACGAGCAGCTTGGCGGCTGAGATCGGTCCGACACCGGGTTCGTCGAGCAGTGTCGGATCGAGCGAGCGCACCATCTCGGCGAGTTCTTCTTCGTAGCGGCGAGCGTCGAGGGTCAGAGCGCGCGAGCGTGCCGCGAGGTCGCGCATGACGCTGAGGATCATGCGCTCTTCGGGATCGGCGCTAGGACGCGCACGGATTGTCTTCAGGCGCTGCTCGAGCTGTCGACCGTTGCCCGCTGGGATGCGCTCCCGCAGCGCGACGGGTGCGGTCGCGTGCAACGCTTGGATCTGGTTCAGTAGTCGTGTGCGCTCGGAGACGATCGAGCGTTGAACGAAGAGCAATGCTGCGAGCGCTCGGCGAACACCGCGCTGGCGTGTCCTTGATGTCCCTTCACCGGCGAGCACACGCTTGGCGGCAGTGAGCGCGTCGATCCGATCGGACTTGCCTTTGCGTCTGTCGCGGCGACGGGGCCGCTCGACCTCCAAGACCATGCAGCCGGCGCGTTGCAGGTGCTTGCATAGCCCGGCGCCCCAACTACCCGCGCCCTCGATCCCGAACACGAGCTGTTGACCATCTACTGCCAAACCCTGAGCCCAGCTCTCAAGCTCGCTGTAGCCCGTCGCGCACACATCAATGACGATCTCGGCGAGCAGCGCTCCGAGGTGGTCGAGTGCCACCGCGTAATGGCGGTCCTTGTGGGTGTCTACACCGACTGCGATCATCAAACTTCTCCTCATCTTCTCGTTGACCTGGGTGGATGTGGAGGCCGCCGGACAGAACTGTGTTGAGTGACGTCCAGGCTTCTATGAAGTCACAGCGGCATCCGTGGACGGCAGCGGGAGACGAATCCGTGATAAGGCACAAGCGGCCAGTCATTAACTGAGTCATCCCGCCGCCGCCCACACCCTCACGAGGGCCCCGGACGCCACCACCTTCGGCCGTGATTCAACTACGCCCTACAGGCTCCGCTTCATCACGGCCGAACCCGCCGGGCCACAACAGCCCAACAAGCAGATCGAACCTACACAGTCAATAGCACTAGATGGATAACTTCGAGCAGAAGCCGCAGCGCCCAGATCTCGACACCGAGCGCGCCCGCGATGGGCTTGATAACGCCCACATCGAGGCGCTCGCGCAGCGAGTCGTCGAACTGCTGCGCGCCGACGACCGCGAGAGCGCTGCTCGTCGCCTTGTGGACGCTGCGACTCTCGCAGCCGAACTCGGCGTAGAGCGCTCTTGGGTCTACGAACATGCCGACGAACTGCACCCCATCCGCCTTGGCAGCGGACCAAGGGCGAGGCTCAGATTCGACGCGGTCGCCGTGCGGGCCGCAATCGCCGCACAGGGCCTCGCTCGGCCACGTACATCCACAGATGCAGATGGGCCAAATGAGCGGCCCTCAGATCGGAGGGCTGGCCGTGGTGGCCCTCCGAAGCGAACAGTCGGGCCTCGTGCCCATCCCCGGCACGGAGTCCGAGTGCCGCGCGATCTACTTGTCTTGTGGCCTGTCGATCTCGGCGCCGAGGTCGCTCACGCTCATCCCCAGCCCTCGCAGGAGCCGCATCACGGTATGCCAGCGCACGCCGCGTCGGCCGTTCTCGACCTGGGACACGTACGTCACGTCGATCCCTGATCGCTCCGCCAGCGCTTCTTGTGTCAGCGAGGCTCTATGGCGCAATGCACGCAGCGCGCGACCCACCTCGCGGTGGTCATTGGTCGCGTCATCTGTGTCTGTCGTCTTGTCGTCCATTGCGCGAGATACCGTCCGAAAGACTTGGTACTTTCAACCAGGCTGTAGTTGTTCGATCCAAACCAAAATAGTGCCCCCGCACCGCTGGTACGGCCGGGGGCGTGGCACCGGAAGCGTCAACTCCCGGCGCGTCAGACACCCTAACCGACCCCGGTTGGGTCTCTCACTCGCTAGAGCCGTTCCCGAGGCCTCCGACAAAGGAGGAACCGACATGACCATCACCTGCATCCCGGCCGAGGCCGTAGTGATCCTACGCTCCGCCCTACTCAGTGAACTGGGCGTGCCCGCCAGCCGAATCGAAGAGGCGAGCATCACCCAGGACAAGGAGAAGCACCCAGAGCTGTTCTTGCGACCGCTCGCGCTACTCGACGACTATCGGGCCGTGCTCCATCTACTCGGATGGGGCGAGCCCGACGTCCAAGAGGCTGTGTCGCTCGACCTCGACGCCCATCGCGACCTGATCGCCAAAGCTATGCACGGTCGCCTTGAAGTCGAGCGCGACTACATGAGCGAACACGCCGACGTAAAGGGCGCCGCACAGCAACGCGAGACAGCCACCCGCAACGCTCGCGTAATCGAAGGGTTCCTGAACGCCAACGGGCTCACGGATCGTGCGTAATGCCCCGTCCGGCCACAGGCCAAATCGTTGAACGCAAAGGCAAGGACGGCCGTGTCTACAGAAGGTTGCGGTTCACCGCTGCTGGCAGGCGTCAGTACGTCTCGCTCGGCCCGGTCACTTGGCCGAGGCCGAGCGAGAGCTTCGTCATGTTCTCGCCGACGTCGAGCGCGGGATTTGGCAGCCGCCGCAACATTCCAAATCGCCTCAAAGGATGGAGGTACTCACTTTCCACGAGTACGCCGAGGACTGGTGGCTGCGACACGCGGGTCATTTCAGGACAACGACGCAATCGGATTACCGCTGGCGTCTTGAGAAGCATCTGCTGCCGTTCTTCAAGGACTACCCATAGGATGCGATCACATTCGATGCGGTGGAGCGCTACATCGCCGCCAAGCTCGCCGAAGACAACCCACTCTCGGCTCGCACGATCAACATGACCGTGATCCTTCTCGGCGCGATCTTGGAGGGTGCCGTCGAGCGCGAGCTGATTGCACGCAATCCCGCACGGGGGAGAGGGAGGCGGGTGCGCGAACGCGCCCCACGACGCACCTATCTCGACACTGCTGTCCAGATCCAAGTGCTGCTCGATGCCGCTGCGGAGTTGGACCGTAACGCGAACCGCGACCGCCGACACATAGGGCGCAAAGCGATGATCGCCACGTTGGTATTCGCCGGGTTGCGGATCGGTGAGCTATGCGCGCTGCGCTGGCGAGACGTGGACTTGGAAGCGGGCTGGCTCCTGGTGGGAGAGGCCAAGACCGACGCGGGCACCCGTCGTATCAAGATCAGGGGTGCGCTCAACGCGGGGCTGACTCGTGCCAATGCTCTTCGAACGACCGTCGATGCCAACAGCTTCATATTTGCGACGAGCACCGGCAAGCGTCAGAGCACGGACAACCTGCGCTCGCGAGTGATCGCAGCGTCGGTTGATAGAGCCAATAAGAACCTGCAAGCCCGCGATCTACCACCGCTTCCCGAGGGCATCACCCCGCACTCTCTATGGCGCACCTTCGCAAGCGTTCTCTACGCGATCGGTGAGAACCCGGGCGTCGTCATGGACGAGATGGGGCACACCGATCCCGCGCTCGCCCTGCGTGTCTACCGCCAGTCGAGCGGCGCGGAGAGGGCGAGAAGGCGGCGCTTCGCAGACTTGTGGAAGGACACGAAGCAACTCAATGAGCAGCTTGAGCGGACTGCACCCTTGGCGTTCCCGTCACCGTTCGGCGGCGAGACGTGACAAACCGACGGAATGCCCTGAGCATGTCTAAGGACCGCCACTGGCAGCGGCGTCTCGCGTCGAACGTCGTGATGGTGGTAGAGCGCTCAAGCGCCCATCCCATCGAATACGCGATCGTGCTACTGCTGGAGCGCGGTGGCGTCCTCCACACCATCCGGACCTTCGATAATGCACACGGACCCACCGAACATCACGAGCACCGCTACGTCGGAGCTGAGAAGCAGGAGCCAATTGTCACGCATGGACCAATCAACGATGCAATGCACGCCGCCGAGGTCAAGTTGAGGCGCGGGTGGCGCGATATCGTTCGTAGCTGGGAAAGGACACGATGAGCACCATCTCCGACAAGACCGACGAGCTATTTATGGCCGCGACGCTCAGCGACAGTGACCTCGGCTACCCCAACGGAGTCGAGTTCGTCCCTGGCGATGAGGAGTGGGCTGACGACGCTGTCTGGCGCAAACTCGCCGAAGGCCGTCCGACGGTCGTCGTCGGCGAGCAGGACGAGGTCCTGCTCGTGCCAATGCGGCGAAGCCTGGTTGACAAGCTGCGTGGCCGCGTCGCCGTCAACATCGGTCATCGGGTCCACGGTCAGATGTCTCCCTACATCACGGCAAGCCGTCTGGGGCGCCACCCGGTGCGCGAGATGCTTGAGCGCACCTGCGCGTAGATCGCCTGAACATCGACGTTCGGACTTCGCTGTCAGCTACGTCGCGCTCGACGATCGACTAGCCGATTTAATCGCGGCGGACTCCACGAAGGGCGGTCTTGAAGGCCGAGGCGTTCTTGTAGACGAGGCCTGGTTCGGGCGTGGCCTCTTGGTCGGCTTCCATCTCACCGCTGAGCCAACTCGAGTCCCAAAACCATGCTTGGTCCGGATCGATCCGACCACAGGAAAGACCGTGCAGCAATACCGCCGCACCGCCCAGGGTGTGCTGGGGCAGACGCTCCACCAGCTCATGTAGTTCCGCCCTGGTCATCCGATCATTCTCACATGCGTAGCTCGTTGATCGCCGACAAGAACACTCCAGGGCACGAAAAGGCAGAGGAAAAGGCAATCGAGGCGATCTTTCAAGAGGCAAAGGCCTGGCCCATAACGTTCTCCGCAGGCCACAACCCGCACGGTTGAGCGTGATTCCAACACGCGCCCGGCAAGATTCGAACTTGCGACCTCTCGCTCCGGAGGCGAGCGCTCTATCCACTGAGCTACGGGCGCAACGGACGCCTATGGACGCCGCTGGAGTCTGAGCTTACCTGCTGCGAGGACTGGCGGCCAAGCTTCTGTCCGGCCGATCGGTATGGTTGATCGTGTGGGGTCAGATAGTCGGGACGCGACCGATCTACTGCGCAGCGGGGGAGGCATATTGCTTGCTGCGGGCGCGGTCGTGCTATATCTGCGCAAGGGGACTCATCACGCCTGGGGAGACCTGGCGCTGCTCCTACTCGTATTGATCCCGATGCTGCTGCTCTTCTCTCTTGCGGCTATCGGCGCGTCCGACAAAGAGAGTGAGCGCGTCGAGGCATGGCGCTCGGTGTTGATGGTGGTGGCGATTTTGCTCGGACCGCTCGTGCTCGCGCAACTGCTCAGGTTTCTTGGCGCGAACACAGCCAACACGCTCTATACGGCGGGAATCCTCGTGCTGACCGGCCTCATCGCTGCCTACGGGGCGCAACTCGCACGAGTTCCGTACGCGGCTCTGCTTGCCGGCTTGTCTCTGCTGCTGGCTTGGTTGGTCGTCTGGAGCAACGTACTCAATCATCCCTCAGCCGACACGGTTCGTTTGCTGCTCATCGTGGCGGCCGCATTGCTGTTCCTGGCCGCTGCCGGACTATGGCGCGCTGAAGCAATCGGCGCGGCGGAGATCGCGACGGCGGGCGGCGTCGCGGCGGTGGTAGCTGGAACGCTCGGCGTCGTGGTGGGTACATTCGCCAGCGTGGTTCAACCCATTACCAGAATCCTCAATGGCCCAAGCTCGGCCAAGGCTCATGCGGGTGCGGTTATGACCGCCGACGGTTTTCAGCATTTCGGATGGGATCTCTATCTGCTTGTTGTCTCGGTGTCGTTGGTGTGGATCGGCTCACGCGTGCACGCTCGTGGGCTGGGATACGTGGGTGGCTTTGGACTGTTCGCCTTCGTGATCAGCGTCGGGGCCCAGGTAACTCGGATCGAGTCCGGGCACCGTCCGACCTACGCGTTGGTCGGATGGCCGCTGGCGCTGCTCCTGCTCGGTGGAGCGGGACTCCTCGCTCCCACGCTCTATCGGCGCGACACGTAGCGGTTATTTCCGTTCGGCGGGCGTCCCCGCCCGCTACCGTTGCGCGCATGGACCTCTCCCTGTTCTTCGCAGGTACCGGCGGCTCGGTGCCGAGCCCCCGCCGCGGGCTGCCCGCGATCCTCATGCGCCGGGGCGGCGACCGGCTGCTGTTCGACTGCGGCGAAGGCACGCAGCGCCAGTTGATGCGCTCGGTTGGGCTTGCGGATGTGGGCTGCGTGTTCATCACCCACTTTCACGCCGATCATTGGCTTGGCTTGCCCGGGATGCTGAAGTCTTTTGCGCTACGCGAACGCGACCAGCCACTGGCGATCTATGGACCACCAGGGCTAACCCAGCTGATGGAGCAGACACGTTTCATCTACGGCCGGCTCCCGTACGAGCTGCGATTCACAGAGCTTGAGGCCGACGACGACGTAGCGTTCGACGGCTATGCCGTGGCGCCGATCAGGGTGAGCCACCGCGCCAACAGCGCCTACGGCTATGCGATCGTCGAGGACCCTCGGCCAGGCCATTTGGACCCCAAGCTCGCCGAGCAGCTCGGCGTCACGCCGGGGCCGGACTTTGGCAGGCTCACGCGCGGAGAGACAGTCGCCGGGGTGAGCCCAGCGCAGGTGATGGGCCCCACACGCGAGGGTCGCAAGATCGTGATTTCGGGGGACACCTCGCCCTGCCAGATGCTGACGCATGCCGCACACGATGCGGACCTGCTCGTACACGAGGCCACGTTCGCCGAGGAGGAGCTGGAGCGGGCGCACCAGACCGGTCATTCAACCGCGCGCCAGGCAGCCCAAGTCGCCCGCGACGCACAGGTACGACTGCTCGCGCTGACGCACATCTCCACTCGCTACCCGGGCGGCGACCTGCTCGATGAGGCCCGCACGGTATTCGCCGCTACAGAGGCGCCACGCGACTTCGACACGATCGACATTCCCTTCCCAGAGAAGGGTCAGGCCGAGCTGGTCCGCTGGTCAGATCGGCGCGCGCGGGAGCAGGCGAGCGACGATCGGGCGACCGAGACTCCCGTGGAGCCGGCCGTCACATCGTAAATATATTCGGGGAAGACTGACCTGCATGCAGGTCAGTCCTGGCCGCACATGTGCGGCCAGGCAGGTCGGTGCATGCACCGACCTGAACAGCATCAATGTCCCCCGCAAAGCTTGATACAGTCGCCCTGCTGCTCCTTTAACCCGGTCCGGTGAGGCCAGGAAGGAATGAAATGCAAGACGGGAAGATCGTCCTCGGCGAGGACGAGATAGCGCGGGCGCTGGTGCGTATCGCGCATGAGATAGACGAGCGAAACCCGACCCCCTCCACGGTCGCTCTCCTCGGCATCCACCGTCGCGGAGCGATTCTGGCCCAGCGCCTTCAGCTGCTGTTGGCCGAGCTCTTGCAAGAAGATGTCCCGCTCGGGGACCTCGACATCGGCTTCTATCGCGACGACGTCGCTTCGCGTCCGCAGGCGCCCGTCGTGCATGCTTCGCACATCGACTTCGACCCCACCGAGCGCACGATCGTGATCGTCGACGACGTGCTCTACACGGGGCGCACCGTGCGCGCCGCAATCGAGGCGCTGTTCGACTACGGCCGCCCCGAGCGTGTGCAGTTGGCGGTACTCGCCGACCGCGGACACCGAGAGCTGCCGATTCGCCCGGACTATGTCGGCAAGAACCTACCCACCGCCCGTGAGGAGTACGTCAGCGTGCGTGTCCGCGAGCTGGACGGCATCGACGAGGTCGCGATCGGGCGTGCCACGGTGGGGGCGGGCGCGTGAACCGGCAGCTCAAAAACGCGATGCCCCCCGCGCGCGCAGGGGGCATCGCACTTCAGCGTGTGGATCCTCCACTCACGAACGCCACCCCCGCGCGGGCGGGGGAAGCACGGTCCGAGGCATGAACCACCTGCTCTCAATCGAGGATCTCGACCGCGAGACGATCGAGCGGATCGTCCAACAGGCTTCGCGCTTTGCCGAGGTCTCCGACCGCGAGATCAAGAAGGTGCCGGCCCTGCGCGGGCGGATGGTGCTCAACCTCTTCTACGAGGCCTCCACACGCACGCGCAGCTCCTTCGAGCTGGCCGCCAAGCGCCTCTCCGCGGACGTCGTCAACTTCGTCTCCAGCGGATCGAGCGTCGAGAAGGGCGAGTCGCTGAAGGACACGGTTTTGACGCTGAGCGCGCATAAGCCCGACGCGATCGTGATCCGTACCCCGTGGGCTGGAGCCGCCGAGCTTGTCTCCGGCTGGACCAACGCTGCGATCGTCAATGCCGGCGACGGCAAGCACGAGCACCCCACGCAGGCGCTGTTGGACGTCTACACGCTGCAGCGCCGTCTCGGCCCGCTCGACGGGACGTCGATCTGGATCGTGGGAGACGTCGCGCACTCGCGGGTCGCGCGCTCCAACATCCTTGCTTTTCAGCGCATGGGCGCGAAAGTGACGGTCGCTGGCCCGCCAACTCTGATCCCGCGCGGGATCGAGCGGCTCGGATGCGAGGTGCGCTACACGCTCGATGAGCTTGCGGACGCCGATGTCGTGTACGCGCTGCGCATGCAGCACGAGCGCATGAACGAGTCATGGGTGCCCTCGCTGCGCGAGTACGCTGCCTGCTTTCAGATCAACGCGCGCCGGCTGTCTCCGCGGCAGTTGCTCATGCACCCGGGCCCCGTCAACCGCGGCGTTGAGCTCTCCGGCGAGGTGGCCGACTCGCCGCAGGCGCTGATCACCGCGCAGGTCGAGGCCGGCGTGGTCGTGCGCATGGCGGTCCTCTATGAGCTGCTGTCGGGCTCGCGCGTGTTCCGTCCCGTCCCCGAGCCACAACTGGCGTGAACGCCAATCCGAACATGACTGCTCCACGTCGAGTGAGGCTCGCGTGAAGATTATTCCAGCGCTAGTACATGGTATGGGCGCCGAAGCTAACCTGCTGATCACGGGCGCGCACGTGCTCGATCCGCGCGGCGAGCTCGACGAGCCGGCTGATGTGCTCGTGCGTGGCGGACAGATCGTCGAGATCGCCGCCGCGGGCGAGCTGAGCGCGGACGGTGACACTGAGGTGGCCAAGGGCGAGGGCAAGCACCTATTGCCCGCCTTCATCGATCCGCACGTGCACCTTCGCAGCCCAGGCCAGGAGCACAAGGAGGATTTGGAAACCGGCACCCGCGCCGCCGCCGTCGGCGGCTTCTGCGCGGTGATCGCGATGCCCAACACAGACCCTGTGATCGACTCGGCGCCGCTCTTGCGCTCGTTGCGCGAGGCTGCCACCAGGGAGGCACGTGTGCCCGTCGGCTTCTTGGCGGCGATCACGCGTGGCCTTGCGGGCGGGGAGTTGACCGAGATGGCCGAGCTGATGAGGGAGGGCGCGCTCGGCTTCACCGATGACGGACGTCCGGTGGCAAGCGCCGGGGTGCTGCGCAAGGCGCTTCAGTACCAACGCTTGTGTGGTGGTGTGCTCACGCTGCACGAGGAGGACCCTTCGCTCTCCTATGGTGGCTCGATGCACGAGGGCGCCGTCAGCACGGCGCTCGGAATTGGCGGCATCCCGAGCGTGAGCGAGTCCACGATGGTCGCCCGCGACGCCGAGCTTGCCGGGTACGAGGACGGACGCGTGCACTTTCAGCATCTCAGCTGTGCAGCGTCGGTACACGCTGTCGCCGCGGCAAAGGAACGTGGCTTTCGCGTCAGCGCCGAGGTCACTCCCCATCACCTGCTGCTCTGCGACGAGCACGTGCGCTCGATGGACACGCGCATGAAGATGAATCCGCCGCTGGCAAGCGAGGTCGATCGACTTGCCCTGATCGAAGGCTTGCGCTCCGGCACGATCGACTGCATCGCGACCGACCATGCCCCGCACGCGCGCCACGAAAAGGAGGTCCCCTTCGAGCAAGCCCCAATGGGCACGACCGGTCTGGAGACGGCGTTCGCCGCATTGCACACCGAGCTTGTACTGCCAGGGACGATCGGGCTCGCGTTGCTTGTCGAGCGGATGACCGCTGGGGCTGATCTCTTCGGTCTGCCGACTCCGCGCATCGCCGTAGGCGAGCGGGCGAACCTAACGCTTTGCGACCTCTCCGCTGAATGGGTGGCAGGCGAGCACGGCTGGGAGAGCCGCTCGGAGAACTGCTGTTTTGCCGGGCGGCGTCTTACCGGACGTGTGCTTATGACAGTTGCGGCAGGCGCTGTGGCCTATCGCAAGCCAGCCTTCTCGGTGGTGGGCTCATGATCCATGGGCACGCATGGCGGCGCTGGGCGGCGTCCTCAGGCGCTCGCGTACCGATCGTCGATCGATACCCCATTCGGGGCACACGGCGGGATCGCCGATCGGCCAGCACGCCACGCAGGGTGGGCGGCCCTTTTCATCCTTGCCCAGCTTGCCCTGCGTGCCCATGCAAGCTGGTTAGGACGAGCCGAGGAGTCGCATGAGCCTGCTCAAGCGCGATGAGGCGGTACTGGTCGTGGTGGATGTGCAGGAGGGCTTTCGCTCATACGCAAGCTTCGACGCGGTGGCACAGGCGTGCTCGAAGCTCGTGCGCGCCGGGCGGATCCTTGACGTCCCGCGCATCGTCAGCGAGCAGTACCCCAAGGGCCTCGGTCACACTGCACCCGAGCTAGGCCTGGGGGACGAGCCGCGCATCGAGAAGACCGTCTTCTCGGCCGCACGTGCCGACGGCTTCGACCTTGGCGGGCGCACGCAGGCGATCGTGTGCGGGATCGAGACACACGTATGTGTCTCCCAGACCGCCCACGACCTGCTCGAGCGTGGGATCGAAGTGCACGTGCCGGCTGACGCCGTTGGCTCGCGCCACGCGCTCGACTATGAGCGTGGTCTGGAGCGTCTGGAGCGCGCGGGAGCAACGGTCAGCACTGTGGAGTCGGTCCTGTTCGAGCTGCTCGAGCGGGCCGGCACTCCGGAGTTCAAGGAAGTACAGAGGCTCATCGTCTGATGGCCGACGCGAACACCAAAATCGCGGCGAGGTCACTCTGATGGCACTCCGCGAGGCATACGTGCTGCTCGAGGATGGCACCCGCTTCGACGGCGAGGCGTGTGCCGCCGACGCGCATGCGGTCGGAGAGGTCGTGTTCACGACCGGCATGTCTGGCTATCAGGAGTCGGTCAGCGATCCTTCCTTCGCCGGCCAGCTGATCACCTTCACCTACCCGCACATCGGCAACTACGGGGTCAGCCAGCGCGCGATGGAGTCCGAGCGCATCTGGGCGCGCGCAGTGATCATGCGTGAGGCGTGCAACCGCGAGGACGCCCCAGAGGCAGAGCGCGGCTGGCTCGATTGGCTCACCGACTGCGATGTGCCGGCGATCAGCGGCGTGGACACGCGTGCGCTCGTGCGCCACATCCGCGAGGCCGGCGCGATGCGCGGCGGCATCTTCCCCGAGCGTGTGAGCGAAGCCGAGGCGCAAACGCTGATCGCGGCCGAGCCGTCGATGAGCGGCCTCGATCTGGCCCGCATCGTGACCCCGGAGCGGATGAGCATTCATAGTGAGGGAGACCAGCTGGACGGAGATCGAATTGGGACGATGCCCCCCGCGCGCGCGCGGGGCATCGTCCCAGGACCATTGATCGCTGTGCTCGACACCGGCATCAAGTCCTCGATCGTGCGCAACCTTGTCGAGCGGGGTGCGCGTGTTGCGCTCTATCCGTGTTCGACCTCGGCCGAGCAGCTACTCGCCGACGATCCCGATGCGGTTTTCGTCGCCAACGGCCCCGGTGACCCCGCGGCACTCGGCTATGTGGTCGACACGGTGCGCGAGATCGTCGGCAAGAAGCCCGTGTGGGGCATCTGTCTCGGCCACCAGCTGCTGTGCCGCGCGCTTGGCCTCCAGACCTACAAGCTGCCCTTCGGCCATCGCGGCGCCAACCACCCGGTCAAGGATCTGCAGACGGGCCATGTGGAGATCACCTCGCAAAACCACGGCTTCGCGGTGCTGGGCCCGGGCGGCGCGCGCACGCTGCGACACGATGAGCCAGTGCGCTGGGAAACCGACTTCGGTACAGCCCAGCTGACGCATGTGAACCTGTATGACCGCACGGTCGAGGGCTTCGAGCTGCTGGACGTGCCAGGCGGTGCGGTGCAGTACCACCCCGAGGCCGGCCCAGGACCGCATGACAGCCTGCACTTGTTCGACCGTTTCCTAGAGCGGATCGCTGTCGCGTGATGTCGATGCATGAGATCGCCACTTTTTTTGGGGAGGGGACCCCCTGCGGGGGTCCTGGTTGGGCGTTCCTGGTCTGGATCGAGGGCCAGTGAATGCCTAGGCGAGATGACATAAACACGATCCTGATCTTGGGATCGGGGCCGATCGTGATTGGTCAGGCCGCCGAGTTCGACTACTCCGGCGTGCAAGCGTGCAAGGTGTTGCGCGAGGAGGGCTACAGGGTCGTGCTGGTCAACTCCAACCCGGCGACGATCATGACCGACCCGGAGTTCGCCGACGCCACTTATGTCGAGCCGCTACTGCCAGGGCCGTTGGCGAAGATCATCGAGCGCGAGCGCCCAGACGCGCTGTTGCCGACGCTCGGTGGACAGACTGCGCTGAACCTGGCAAAGGCGCTGCACGACGACGGCACGTTGCAGCGCTATGGAGTCGAGCTGATCGGCGCCAACTACGACGCGATAACCTGTGCGGAGGACCGCGAGCTGTTTGCCGAGGCGATGGCACGCGCGGGGCTGAAGATGCCCAACAGCGCGATCGCAACCGCGCCTTGGATCGATGACGTCGGCTCGCGGGCCGCGGGCGCACCCGGCGCAGGCTGGTTTGACCTCGAGGCAGGCGTGCAGGAGGCCATTCGGGCGCTACCGCGGCTGGGATTGCCGTGCATCGTGCGCCCCGCCTTCACGCTGGGAGGCCGCGGGGGAGGCATCGCTCGCACCCAAGAGGAGTTCGAGCTGATCGTCAGGAGGGGCCTGGAGGCCTCGCCGATCGGCCAGGTGCTGATCGACCAGTCGGTGATCGGTTGGGGCGAGTTCGAGCTGGAGGTGATGCGCGACAAAGCCGACAACGTCGTGATCGTGTGCTCGATCGAGAACATCGACCCGATGGGCGTGCATACCGGTGACTCGGTGACGGTCGCCCCGCAGCAGACGCTCACCGACGCGCTCTACCAGCAGTTGCGCGATCAGGCGATCACGGTGATCCGCGCTGTGGGAGTGGAGACGGGCGGCTCGAATGTGCAGTTCGCGGTCAACCCCGAGACCGAGGAGATCCTCATCATCGAGATGAACCCGCGCGTGTCGCGCTCCTCGGCGCTTGCCTCCAAGGCAACGGGCTTCCCGATCGCAAAGATCGCCGCGCGCCTGGCTGTCGGCTATCTGCTGGAGGAGATCACCAACGACATCACCGGTGTGACGCCTGCAAGCTTCGAGCCGACGATCGACTACGTGGTCGTCAAGTGGCCGCGCTTTGCCTTCGAGAAGTTCCCGGGCGCTGTACCGACGCTCTCGACGCACATGAAGTCGGTGGGGGAGGCGATGGCTATCGGGCGCACCTTCTCTCAGGCCTTTGCCAAGGCATTGCGCTCGCGCGAGCTGGATAAGCCGCCGCGTCTTGAGGCTCTCAGCGACCAGGAGCTGCTCGACGGCCTGCTCACGCCGACGGCCGACCGCTACGAGACGATCCTCGAGCTGTTCGCCCGCGATGTCGGGATCGACCCAGTCCACGAGCGCACTTCGATCGACCGATGGTTCCTGGCCGAGCTGGAGCAGATCGCCAAGGACCCGCAGGCCAGCTTCGCCGGCGAGCGCTCGTTCAAGTCGGTCGACACCTGCGCCGCCGAGTTCCCGGCACGCACCCCGTACTACTACTCCGGCTGGGAGCGTCCCCCTTCGGGGGACAGGCACGCGGCTCATGAGGTAACGAGGGGCGAGCGCGCCTCGGTCGTGATCCTGGGCGCCGGCCCCAACCGCATCGGCCAGGGCATCGAGTTCGACTACTGCTGTGTCCACGCCGCCATGACCGTGCGCGAGTCAGGCCGCGACGCGGTGATCGATCAACTGCAATCCAGAGACGGTCTCCACCGACTACGACACCTCCGACCGTCTCTACTTCGAGCCGCTCACGCTTGAGGACGTGCTCGGCGTGATCGAGGTTGAGCAGCCCGAGGGGGTGATCGTGCAGTTCGGCGGCCAGACACCCCTGAAGTTGGCCGCTGGTCTGGTCGAGGCGGGCGTACCGCTACTCGGCACGAGCGTCGACGCGATCGACCTGGCCGAGGACCGCGGACGCTTCGGAGAGCTGCTGGATCGACTCGGCTACCAGGCACCGCCGTATGCAACGGCCTGCTCGGTCGAAGAAGCGCTGGTCAAGGCCGAGGAGGTCGGGTTCCCACTGCTCGTGCGGCCCTCCTACGTGCTCGGCGGACGGGCGATGGAGATCGTCTATTCAAGCGACGGGCTCGCCGACTACCTCCAGAGAGAGCTACCAGCCGCGGACACACGAGGGGAACGAACTTCAAATCCTCAAAATCAACAGGCGCCAGACAGCAGCGACGCGCCGGCCAGACCGACCATCTTTCTGGACCGTTTTCTTGAGAACGCAGTCGAGGTCGACGTCGACGCCCTGTGCGACGGCCACGAGGTATGGATCGGCGGGATCATGCAGCACGTCGAGGAGGCAGGCGTGCACTCCGGCGACTCCGCCTGTGTCCTGCCACCGCACTCGCTCGGCGAGGAGATGCTCGAGCAGATCCGCGCCGCCACACGCGATATCGCCCTCGGCGTCGGCGTCGTGGGCTTGATGAACGCCCAGTACGCGATCCACGAGGGCCGCCTGTACGTGATCGAGGCCAACCCGCGCGCCTCGCGTACCGTCCCGTTCGTCTCAAAGGCGGTCGGCCTGCCCTTGGCCAAGCTCGCCTGTCGCATCATGCTCGGCGAGCGCATCGCCGATCTCGCTTTGCCAAGCGGGCACGAGGGCGTCGGCTTTGGCGAGCACGTCTCGGTCAAGGAGGCGGTGCTGCCTTTTGACCGCTTCGACGGTGCCGACTCGTTGCTCGGCCCGGAGATGCGCTCGACCGGCGAGGTGATGGGTATCGCGCGCGACTTCCCGACAGCGTTTGCCAAGGCGCAGGCAGCCGCCGGCTCGCCGCTGCCAAATGCCGGCACGGCCTTCATCACGGTCACCGACTCAGACAAGCCGGGTGTCTTTGCGGTCGCGCAGATCCTGCACGACAACGGCTTTCGCATCCTGGCCACCGGCGGCACAGCCGAGGCGATCGCGCGCATGGGTGTGCCGGTCAAGACGATCAACAAGATCGGCGAGGGCTCGCCGCACGTTGTCGACTGGATCGAGCGGGGAGAGGTGAACCTGATCGTCAACACGCCCACGGGATCGGGTGCGCGCAGCGACGGCTGGGAGATCCGTCGATCGGCGATCGCCCACGGCATCCCGTGTCTGACCACGCTCTCGGCCGGCGTCTCGGCTGCGCGCGCCATCGCCCAGGCAATTAAGCTCGGCGAGCCCGAGGTGCTCTCGTTGCAGGAGCTACACGGTGGCTCTGACAGCTCCAACGAGGCACAGGCGGCGTGAGCGAGCGCAAGCCGGCTCCGTTCGGTCGGCGGTTGCTCACCGTCACCGAGAACGAATCGCTCGGCGCGTATCGCGTACTGAAGGCCGCGGATCCCGATGGGCCGGAACCTGAGGCGGGACAGTTCGCGATGCTTGCCACCGCCGAGCGTTGGGGGGCCGGCGAGGACGAGCGCCCCTACCTACCACGAGCCTTCTCATACGCGCGCTTCGAAGACGGCGAAGCGCACTTCCTCCTCGAGGATGTCGGTCCCGGCACTCGGCGATTGTCCGAATTGGGCATAGGAGATCGCCTTTGGATGCTCGGTCCGTTGGGTCGCGGCTTTGTGATGCCTGAAGACAGACGTCGTGCGCTTCTCGTCGGTGGCGGCGTCGGCATCGCCCCACTTGCGATCCTGAGTGACGAATTGCGAGTGGGAGGGACATCCGCAACCGTGCTAGTCGGCTTCCGCGACAGCGCCCATGCCCAAGGCACCGCTCTGCTCGAGGACGCCGTCCTCGCAAGCGACGACGGATCCGTCGGCCACCAAGGCCGTGTCACCGAGCTTCTGCGCGTCGAGCTCGATCGCGACGCACAGGCAACCGTCTACGCGTGCGGTCCACCGCCCATGCTGGAGTCGGTGCGCGCACTGTGCGCCGAGCGCGACGTGCCGGCCCAGCTGGCTCTGGAGGCCGGCATGGCCTGCGGCTTTGGCGCCTGCTACGGCTGCGTGGTGCCGGCCCGCGAGGGTTACTTGCGTGTCTGCGTCGATGGCCCGGTTATCGACGCCGCCGAACTGGAGCACGTCGAGACCCACGCCGGGAGTCAGCGATGAGCGTCAACTTGCGAGCACGCGGCCGAGCAAGGCGCCGGGGTCTCGCGTGAGCCTCGAGTTCTGCGGCATCGAGCTGGCCCACCCGATCATCAATGGCTCGGGCACTTTCGACGCGATCGCTGCGCGACGCGCTTTCGGCAAAGCGCTCGACGAGCAGTTCCCGTTCGCGGCGTTCGTCTCAAAGACGATCACGCTGGAGCCACGCGCCGGCAACCCGCCGCCACGGCTGTGGGAGGCCCAGGCCGGCATGGTCAACTCGATCGGGCTGCCCAATAAGGGCCTGGAGCGCTATGTCGCGGAGGATCTGCCAGAGCTCGCGCGATTGCCCGTCCCGCTCATCACAAACGTGATGGGCTCGACCGCCCAGGAGATCGCGACGCTGTTGCAAGCGTGTGACGCGCACCCGGAGATAGCGGCAGTGGAGCTGAACGTCTCCTGCCCCAATGTGCAAACGGGTCTTGACATCGGCGCCGACCCGGTGGCTCTGGAGCGTGTGCTGCGTGCAGTTCGAGCGGAGCTGCACAAGCCACTGATCGTCAAGCTGACGCCCAATTGCGCCGACGTCTCAGCTTGCGCGTTGGCTGCGCAGGAGGGCGGCGCCGACGCCGTCTCGCTGATCAACACGTTGCGCGCCAGCGCGCTCACGCCTGATCGGCACAAACGGACTCCCGGCCCGTCGACCCCCTGGCTGGGCGGTGGCACCGGCGGCCTGTCGGGCGCCGCCATACGTCCGGTCGCACTCGCCCAGGTAGCGGCGGTGGTCAAGCGTGTGGCGATCCCCGTGATCGGGATGGGGGGCGTGCAGAGCTCGCTCCATGCTCGTCAATTCCTCGATGTCGGCGCGCGGCTCGTCGCGATCGGGACTGAGACTTTTCGCGACCCTTTGCTCGCCAGACACATCGCCACCGAGCTGGATTGCGTGCCCGACCCGGCATCGGCGGCAATTAGCCCATAGACAGGCCATTCCAGTACTCGCCCAAGGAATCTCGACTTCCACCAATGTCTTCCTGAATGTCAGCATCGGTCGGCTTTAGCGCTGGAAAACCCCTGCAAACGGGCCTCGCCACCATCCACCATCCTCGACGTAGCTAAAGCTCAACCTGAGCTTCATACGAATTCATCGGGTTGGTCTTGAACGGGGCGCTCGGGTGTGTAGACTCGCCGCCCATGCCAACCGCGACGGGCCCGATGTCTTCGACCATGACCTCCAAGCCGTCTGCGGCCCCAGAGCGGTCGCTAAATCAACGTATGGACGCGCTTGCGCGCGCCAACCTCATCCGCACCGAGCGTGCACAGCTCAAGCGCGACCTGAAGGCCGGCCGGCTCTCGATCCACACGCTGTTGCTCCACCCACCGGAGTACGTAGAGACAGCCAAGGTTTTCGACATGCTGCTTGCCGTCCCCAAGTACGGTCGCGTCAAGGTCAACAAGATCCTCGCTCACTGTCGTATCTCGCCGAGCAAGACAATCGGCGGCCTCTCAGACCGACAGCGCAGCGAGCTGGTTTCGCTGCTGCGCCGCTAGACGCCCTCCCGCCGCTCCCGACATTAGGGTCTCGCGCGTGGCACGCGTCTTTGTGATTACCGGACCTTCCGGGGTGGGAAAGGGAACGCTCATCCGTGGGTTGATGGAGCGCCTCCCACAGCTCGAGCTGTCGATTTCGGCGACCACGCGCTCGCCGCGACCAGGTGAGCAGGATGGCGTCGACTACCACTTCCTCTCGGGCGATGAGTTCGAGCGACACGTGCAAGCCGGCGACTTCGTCGAGCACGCCGACTATGCCGGCCGTCGTTATGGCACGTTGCGCAGCGAGCTCGAGCAACGGGTCGCCGCCGGAGCGCCGGTGGTGCTCGAGATCGAGGTCCAGGGTGCCCGCCAGGTGCGTGCCGCGATGCCCGAGGCGGTGCAGGTCTTCATCGCCCCGCCGTCGCTCGAGGCCTTGCGCACCAGGTTGATCGGTCGCGGCACCGACGCAAGCGTTGAGGTCGAGCGTCGCCTCGCGGTCGCCGAGCAAGAGCTGGCCGCACGCGACGAGTTCGGCCACGTGGTCATCAACGACCGCCTCGAAGACGCGCTGGACGAGCTTGTGACGATCGTCGCCGCAGAGCTGGGCTAGTCGCCGTCAAGCTCACCTAACGACGCTCTAGAGCATTTGCCCGACTTTGCCAAGGCTTTTGAGCGCTGCCCAACCAACCAAGCATCCGTGTGGATCTGATCGCCGGGGGCGACGGGCTACACTGCAAGTCCACCACGAAAGGCCCCCTGCACACCATGATGACCTCACCCCGTATCGACCGTCTGCTCGACAACGTCGATTCCAACTATGCGAGCGTGCTCGTCGCCGCCAAGCGTGCACGTCAGATCAACAGCTACTACCACAACCTCGGCGAGGGGGCTTTCGAGGAATTCCCGCCGCCGATGATCGAGACCGCCTCCAAGAACTACCTCACGATCGCACTCGAGGAAGTCGCCGCGGGCAAGATCAAGTACCACTATCGGTAGTCGCCGGCGCCCGCAAGCGTTCGACCAGCGCTTGAGATGAGCGAGCGCGGCGCCTAAGAAGTCAACATGGCACGCATCTTGCTCGGCGTCAGTGGCGGTATCGCCGCCTACAAGGCGCTCGAGCTCATAAGGCTTGCAAGCGGCGCGGGCCACTCGCTGCGCGTCGTGCAGACGCCCACCAGCCAGCGCTTCGTGGGCGAGGCGTCCTTCGCGGCGCTTACGGGTGCGCCGGTGCTCACCGACGAGTTCGAGCACGACCCTGCGCGCGGAGCCTTTCCGGGCCAGGAGCTACCGTCCCACCAACCGCTGAGCCATCTGTGGCTGGTCGCGAACGCAGATCTCTACTTGATCGCGCCCGCTTCGGCGAACACGCTTGCAAAGCTTGCGGGCGGCCTCGCCGACAACCTGCTGACCAGTTGCGCGCTCGCCGCCACCTGCCCAGTGGTGCTCGCGCCGGCGATGAACAACCACATGTACGAGCACGCGGCTACACAGGCCAATATCGAGCTGCTGCGCGCCCGCGGCGCGCACATTGTCGAGCCCGGCGTGGGTCGCCTGGCTTCGCTCGGCGAGCAGGGCGTCGGGCGTCTGGCGGAGCCGCAGCGGCTGCTCGATGTGTGTGAGGAGCTTCTGAAGGCGATGCCCCCCGCGCGCGCGGGGGGCATGCCGTTTCTAAAGACGCTGAACCTCCGGCAGGCGATCCCTCAACAAGCAGCCCGGTCGCTCGCAGTGAGTGGAGTGGGCTACGCGTACTCGTCACCGCCGGTGGCACCCGTGAGTCGATCGACAGTGTGCGCTTCATCGGCAACAGCTCATCCGGACGTATGGGCTTCGCGCTCGCCGCGACAGCGCGAAGACGCGGGGCAGAGGTGACGCTCGTGGCAGCCAATGTCGGGATCGAGTCGCCGGCAGGCGTCACGGTCCATCGCGTACACAACGCCGCCGAGCTCGAGCAGACCTGCGAGCGAGAGTTTCCGGCGTGCGATGTGCTGCTGATGGCAGCGGCCGTCGCCGACTTCCGCCCAGCATCGCAAGTTGACGGCAAGATCAAGAAGGGGGGCCGCTCGCACCTGACGATCGAGCTCGAACCGACGCCCGACGTACTCCACGGACTCTCCGGCCAGCGCCGTCCAGACCAGACGCTCGTTGCCTTCGCCGCCGAGCACGGAGCCGACGGACTGAAGCATGCACGCGCCAAGCTCGCCGCCAAGGGCGTCGACGCGGTGGTCTTCAACGACATCTCGCGCACGGACATCGGCTTCGACTCGACAGCTAACGAAGTGACGATCCTCACCGCCGAGGAAGACGAGTGCGTCCCACGGGCCGCCAAGGAGCTCGTCGCCGAGCGGATCCTCGATACGGTCGAGCGTCTGCGTAAGGACGCTTGAAGAGAGCAAGCCCTCGCGGTTAAAGTAGACGCATGGACAGCGTCTACGAGCTCTACCGGCGTGGATGTGACCTGCTCGAGCACGGCGACCACATGGCGGCGATCGTGCCGCTGACGCGTGCACGCGAGCTGGAGCCCACCAAGACCTCGATCCGCGAGGCGCTTGGGCGCGCGCTGTTCCACGCCCAGCGCTACGAGCGCGCTGCCGAGGAGTTCCAGGCGGTCGCCGCCGCCGCGCCGACCAACGACTACGCCCTCTTCTGTCTGGGTCGCTCGATGCAACTGCTCGGACGCCACAGCGAGGCCTGTCATCCGCTCGCCGTCGCCTGCTCGATGCGTCCCAGCCGAGCCGACTACCGTCTCTATCGCGACCGTGCCCGCCGAGACGCCGCGAAGTCGTGAGCGCTATCGCCGACAGCGTTGGCGAGAACCCCCGCTTCAACCCTGTAGAAGACCCGATGCTATTCTCGGCTGACAGCTTTCGAGTCGTCGCGCATGCGACGGCTGCAGTACCGAGAGTGGGCGCCCGCCCGCTTTTTTTTACGCCTCATACCCGAAGAGAGAGCCACCAAGTCGATGTCAGCACTGCAGTCTGAGATAGAGGAGCGCCTGGCAGACAGCGAGCCCGCTGTCGAGGTTCTACTTGCGGAGCTGATACCAAGTCCCACCCACCCCACCCTGCGCGTGTTCATCGACCACCCCGACGGCGTCACGCTCGCGCTGTGCGAGCGCGTCACCGTGCTGCTCGCCGATCTGCGTGAGCGCTATTCGCTCGAGGTCTCCTCGCCGGGCACTGAAAGACCGTTGACCAAGCCCACCCACTTTCGCCGTTACGTCGGTCGCCGCGCCCGCGTGAAGACGCGCGAGCCACGCCCGATCCCGGCAGCCGACTCGGCCGAAGCCGAGCGTCGAGCCAAGAGCTTCACCGGAGAGCTCGTCGGAGTCACCGACAGCGAGATAACACTGGCCGCCGACGGGGGCGTCATCGCGATCCCCTATTCGGAGATCCGTCGTTCGAACCTCGTCGAGGAGTAGGAGAGAAAACCTATGTCACGCGAGATCCTGGAAGCCATGCATGCGCTTGCGCGCGAGAAGGGCATCGAGCCCGAGAAGCTGATGATCGCGCTGGAGGACGCGCTGCTCTCGGCCTATAAGAAGCAGCCCGGCTCGGCCAAGTACGCTCGCGTCGAAATGGACCGCGAGACGGCCGACTTCCGCGTTATCGAACTGATCATCCCCGAGCGCCTAGAGGCCCACCTGATCGTCGAGACGATCGACGAGGGCACGGTCGTCGACCCCGAGACCGGCGAGCTGCGCGAACCGGAGGAGCCGGAAATCGACCCTGCCAAGTTCGCCCAGTACCGCGACCAGATCGACGAGCGCGACGTCACACCCGAGGACTTCGGCCGGATCGCCGCACAGACCGCCAAGCAGGTGATCCTGCAGCGTATCCGCGAGGCCGAGCGCGACATGATGTTCGAGGAGTACCGCGACCGTGTCGGCGAGCTGATCACCGGCATCGTGCAGCAATCCGATTCTCGCTACACGCTCGTGCAGCTGCGCGAGCGCGTCGAGGCACTACTGCCGAAGTCAGAGCAGGTCGACGGCGAGCGCTACGACCACTCGCAGCGCATCAAGGCAGTCATCAAGGAGGTCTCGCCTTCGACCAAGGGCCCTTCGATCATCGTCTCCCGTCGCGACCCCGAGCTGATCAAGAAGCTATTCGAGCTTGAGGTGCCCGAGATCGCCGACGGTCTGGTCGAGATCGCCAACGTGGCTCGCGAGCCCGGTTACCGCTCGAAGATCGCCGTCGTCTCCCACGCCGACGGCGTCGACCCGGTCGGCGCCTGCGTCGGCCCACGCGGCTCGCGCGTGCGCATGGTCGTCTCCGAGTTGCGCGGTGAGAAGATCGACATCATCCCCTTCAACGACGAGCCAGCCCGTTTCGTGGCCAAGGCGCTCTCGCCCGCTCGTGTGCGCGAGGTCTTGGTCGACGATGAGGCCAAGCAGGCGACGGTTATCGTCCCCGACGATCAGCTCTCGCTGGCGATCGGCCGCGAGGGCCAGAACGCCCGGCTTGCGGCGCGCCTCACCGGTTGGCGCGTGGATATCCGCTCGGAGACCGAGTTCGCCGCCGAGGAGGCCGAGCACGGCTATGAGGAGGAGGAGCTGCAGGGACGCTGTGCCGCGATCCTCTCCAACGGCCGTCGCTGCCCGAACGCCTCGCTGCCCGGTTCGCGCTACTGCGGCCTTGACTCCCACCAAGCGCTGGCCGCGATCGACAGTGACAACGTCGCCGACCTCTCACCGCAAGCCGGTGGGGAGAGCACGGCGGCACCCGCAGCCGATGAGCCTCTGGCTGCTGAGGCGCAAGCGCCTGCGCTAGACGAGCAGGCGACAACCGCAGAGCAGGCGCCGCCTGCCGACGACAGTTCTGAGGAACCGAGTACCGACGAGGTCGTCGAAGAGGCCGCCGAGGGGCAAGCGTCATAGGCGCGCATGTCCCCCGGCGCCGCTGCGTCGGCTGCGGGCGCCTGGCGCCAAAGCCCGAGTTGGTGCGCTTGGCAAGCGTCGCCACGGCGGTAGAGCGTCCTCCCACGGCCGTGCTCGATTGCACCGGCACGCTGCCTGGGCGCGGCGCCTACGTTTGTTGCAGCGAGTCTCCTCGCGAGCCGAGCATCGAGTGCATGAGACTCGCAACCAGGAAGGGCACATTGCAACGCGCCTTTCGTCGCGCGGTCGAGGTCCCCGTCGAGCTCCTAGAATCGAATACGAGGGTGGGGCAGACGGACGTTAGTCCGTCAAGCCGGGCCCCTCGTCTTTAATTGACCAATGAGTAAGAAGCGAGTTCACGAAATAGCAAAGGAGCACGGGCTCTCCAGCAAGGAGCTGCTCGAACGCCTGCAAGCCGCGGGCGTAGCCGCCAAGGCAGCTGCCTCCTCGGTCGAGGAAGCCGACGCGCTGCGCGTACTCGGAGACAACGGCCCCAGCGCAACCGCCACGGCCACGAAGCCGGCACCGGCCGCCACACCACCGACGAACGGAACAGCGACGTCGCCACCGGCGTCGGCAACACCCGCACAGAGTGCTCCCACCAACCAGGTCACCCCGGCCGACGGTCCTGTCGCGGGGCAAGAGCCGACATCCGTCGCGCCGACACAGGCCCCCGCCGATGGCGCAGGTAACCCTGACGCTGCCGCCGGTGAGCGTGTGCGTCCTACGCGCGATTCGCGCACCGGCGAGCGCACACCGGCAAGTAACAACGCAGGTGGGCGCCGGCGTGTAGTGATCGACTCGCAAGCTTCACGCCGCCAGCAGGGCGGACCGGCCAACCAGCCCGTGCGCCGTCCCCGGCGCGGGCGTAGGCGCAGAGGCACCTACGACGAGACGATCGCCCCGATCGACACGACCGCGATGGAGGCCACCGACGAGATCCGCGTGAACTCCGGCTCGACCGTCAAGGACGTCGCCGAGTACCTCGGCGTGCCCGTGCCCGAGGTCATCAAGAAGCTGATGATGCTCGGGGAGATGGCCACGCTCACGCAGACGCTCTCCGACGACGCGATCCAGGTGCTGGCCGACGAATTCGAGAAGAAGATCGAGATCGTCCACGCGGCCGACGACGTCGAGGTCGAGCCGGTATTCGAGGACGACGAGCAGGATCTCGTCGACCGCCCTCCGGTCGTCACGATCATGGGCCACGTCGACCACGGCAAGACCTCGCTGCTGGATGCAATCCGCCAGACAGAGGTGGCCGCAGGCGAGGCGGGCGGCATCACCCAGCACATCGGCGCCTACCAGGTCCACCACGGCGAGAAGGTGATCACCTTCCTCGACACGCCAGGCCACGAGGCGTTCACCGCGATGCGTGCCCGCGGAGCACAAGTGACTGACCTGGCCGTGATCGTGGTCGCCGCCGACGACGGCGTCAAGCCACAGACCGAGGAGGCGATCGACCACGCCAAGGCCGCCGAAGTGCCGATCGTGGTGGCGGTCAACAAGATCGACAAGGAGGGGGCACAGCCAGAGCGGGTGCGCACCGAACTCACCCAGCTCGGCTTGCAGCCGGCGGAGTGGGGCGGAGAGACTGAGTTCGTCGATGTCAGCGCCAAGACCCGTGAAGGTCTCGACAGCCTGCTTGAGATGATCCAGGTCGTAACCGACCTGGAGGAGCTGAAGGCCAACCGCGACGCGACGGCCTCAGGCACAGTTATCGAGTCAAAGCTCGATCCCGGTCGCGGGCCAGTAGTGAGCATCCTGATCCAGCGAGGCACACTTGAAGTAGGCGACGCGCTCGTCGCCGGCGCGAGCTTCGGCCGGGTGCGCGCGATGCACAACTTCGTCGGCGTCCGCGTAAAGACAGCGGAACCGGGTGAGCCGGTTGAGGTGCTCGGCTTCGACGGCGTCCCCGAGGCCGGCGAATTCGTGCGCGTTGTGGAGAACGAGCGTCGTGCCCGACAGCTCGCCGGCGAGCGCGCCAACCGCCTGAAGACAGAGGCGCTCGCGCGTCGCTCCGGGCGCAAGGTCTCGCTCGAGGATGTATTCAAGCTCGCGCAGGAAGGCACCGTCAAGGAGCTCAGCCTCGTCGTCAAGGCCGACGTCGCCGGATCGCTCGAGGCGATCGAGGACGAGATCGCAAAGCTGCCCCAGGATGAGGTATCGGTCAATATCATCCATCGCGGCGTGGGCGGCATCAACGAGTCCGACGTTATGTTGGCCTCGGCATCTTCCGGCTTGATCCTGGCATTCAACGTGCGCCCTGTCGGCGACGCGCGTCAGCTGGCCGACCGCGAGGGCGTTGAGATCCGCTCCTACTCGGTCATCTACCGCGCGATCGAAGAGCTGCGCGCGGCGATGCAGGGAATGCTCGAGCCAACCGAGGTGGAGACATCCTTGGGTCAGGCCGAGGTCCGCCAGCTGTTCAAGGCTTCGCGTATCGGCACGATTGCCGGTTCGCACGTCAGCGAGGGCAAGGTCACGCGCGGCGCGCGTGTGCGCGTGGTGCGCGAGGGCACCGTCATCTATGACACCACAATCGCCAGCCTGCGCCGCTTCAACGAGGACGCGCGCGAGGTCAGCGCCGGCTTCGAGTGCGGAATCGTGCTCACCAACTTCCAAGACCTGCGCGAGGGTGACATCCTTGAGACTTACGAGACGCGCTTGCAGGAGCGTCAGCTCGCCTGAGCTTCCTATGTGGTTGCTCATGCAAGCAACCGGCGAGTCGGATCATTCGAGGGACATGGACAGGTAGGATGAGCTCAGAACGCATGCGTCGCGTGGACGAGGCGATCAGGCAGGTGATCGGCGACGCGCTAGCTTCAGACTTGAAGGACCCGAGGGTGGGATTTGTGACTGTGACCGACGTTAAGACAAGCTCTGACCTGAGCCATGCACGCGTATATGTGAGCGTGCTCGGCGAGGGCGAGGTGAGAGACAACACGCTGGCAGGGTTGCGCAGCGCCCACGGCTTTCTACAGGGCCGCGTAGCGCGCGAACTGACGCTCAAGCGTACGCCGACGCTCGAGTTCACCTACGACGACACCACCGACCGCGCATTGCGTGTGGACGCCCTGATCGAGGCCGAGATCGACGGTGGACAGACATGAGCTATATAGAGCCAATCGAGCTGGGGGATGCGCAGGCATGAGTGCTGAGGAGTCGATCGAGCAGACGCGGCGGCTAGTGCTCGAGCGCATCCGCACAGATGCCAGCTTCGTCGTGGCCACCCACGAGCACCCGGACGGGGATGCCCTGGGCTCGCTGATCGGCATGCACGGGTTGCTCACGGCGCTCGGCAAGAGTTCTGAGATGTTCATCTCGCCCAGCGATCTGCCGCTGCCGCGCGAGTATCGCTGCCCGGTGCTCGAGCACGCCATCCAGGCCGCGCCGGCCGACATCGGCGAGCGCACGGTTGTGATGCTCGACTGCGGCAACATCGATCGTAATCCCGCTGCGGTCCTGCAACACGGAGCGCACCTGCTCAACATCGACCACCACCACGACAACACGCTGTTCGGTAGCCTCAACCTCGTTGACCCCTCAGCCTCCTGCACAGCGGAGATCGTTTGGGATCTGATGCACGGCCTGGAAGTCGCACCGACAGCGGCGATCGCGGAGGCCCTCTACATCGGGCTCGTCACCGACACCGGCAGGTTCATGTACGAGAACACCGGCCCACGCGCACACCAGATGGCCGCCGAGCTGATCGCTGCCGGCGTCAACGTGCCGGCAGTCAATACGAGGCTGTATGAGGACCTCCAGCCGGCCAAGCTGACGTTGCTCGGGGTTGGGCTCGAGCGCATTCAACGCTTTGACGGCGGTGAGCTGACACTCGTCGCGCTTGACGCCGAGGACTTCGCGCGCGCCGGCGCCGAGGAAAGCTTCTCCGAGGGGATCGTCGACCATCTGCGCTCGATTGCCGCCACCAAGGTCGCCGTGCTGATCCGCGAGCTGCTGGCGCCGGAGAGCCGCGGCAAGCGCAAGGTGTCGTTGCGCGCCACCGGCGACGACGTCGACGTGTCGGCGATCGCTCGTACCCAGGGCGGCGGCGGCCACCGTCGAGCCGCGGGCTTCTCGAGCACGCTGGAGGTGCACGAGTTGATCGAGCTTTTGCGCCACGAGCTCGCTCTGCAATTGCATCCGGCGCCGAACGGGCCGGCTGTTCCCACGCTCGCGTAATCGTCCTTGCCTCACAGCCAGCCGCCATCGAGACGCCACGGCGTCAATATCTTCGCGTGGCATCCAGACCGGAGATAGACGGCATCCTGCTGATCGACAAGCCCGTGGGCATCACCTCCCACGACGTGGTCGCACGCGTGCGACGCTCGCTCAGGGGCGCAAAGACTGGTCACGCGGGAACGCTCGACCCTTTCGCCAGCGGGCTCTTGGTCGTGCTCGTCGGCAAGGCGACAAAGCTGCAGAGCAAGATCATGGAGCTGCCCAAGCGCTATGAGACCGTCGCACGGCTGGGCGCATCCTCGAGCACCGGAGACCCCGAGGGAGAGATAACCGAGACCGGGCAACTACCGCCCGACCCGCCGGCGCTGCTGACCGGCGAGATCCGCCAGCGGCCACCGATCTACTCGGCGATCAAGATCAAAGGCGAGCGGGCCTATCGCAAGGCACGTCGCGGAGAGAGCTTTCAAATGCCCGAGCGGATCGTGACAGTCAGCCGCTTCGAGCAAGTCTGGCGCGAGGGTGGGCGTGCCGGCTACTTGATCGAATGCTCCTCGGGGACCTATGTGCGCTCGTTGATCGCGGACCTCGGCGACGCGTATTGCCTGGAGCTCAGACGCACCGCGATCGGACCGTTCCTGCTCGATGCCGCGATTCTCCCACCGGCACGCGATGGCGCTTGGGAGCGCCCACCATTGCTTGCGGTCGAGCGTGCGCTCGCGGAAGCCGAGCGCTTCCAGACACGAGTGCGCGAGCTTGCCAGGGCGCAGCGGTCATCGGTGACATAGGCTTGCAGGCGTGAAGATCACTCGGCTGCCCGACGTGGAGGGCAAAGAGCGACGCGTGGCGGTCGGCTCCTTCGACGGCGTCCACCTCGGCCACCGAGAGGTGATCCGCGGCTCGGACAGCGTACTCACCTTCGACCCGCACCCGACGGCGATCGTCGCGCCACAGCACACGCCGAAGCTGCTCACCTCGCTCGAGGTCAAGGCCGAGCTGGTAGCGGCGCTCGGCGTAGGAGAGCTGATTCTGATCCCCTTCGACGCTGACTTCGCCAAGCGCAGCGCACAGGAGTTCATCGACGACGTGCTCGTCGGCGCGCTTGGCGCCACATACGTGTCGGTCGGTGAGAACTTTCGCTTCGGCAACCGCGCCAAGGGCGACCCGCAGATGCTCTCTGAGGACGAGCGCTTCTCAACACGCGTGGCGCCGCTGCTTGAGGTCGAGGGGGAGATCGTCTCCTCCAGCCACATACGAGGGCTCGTGCTGGCGGGCGAGGTCGAGCAGGCGACCCGTTTCCTCGGCGCGCCGTTTCAGATGCGTGGCGAGGTCGTCCACGGCGACGAGCGCGGTCGCGAACTGGGCTTTCCCACCGCCAACCTGATCCCTGACGATGCGCTCGTGTGCCCAGGCCACGGGGTCTACGCGTGCTTGGCGGACATCGGCGACGGCGCTGCCCCGCTTCCCGCTGCGGTCAACATCGGCGTGCGTCCGACCTTCGATACCGGTCGCGGAGAGCTGGTCGAGGCATACATCCTCGACTACGAAGGAGACCTTTACGGCAAGCAGTTGCGCCTGGACTTCCTCTCGCGTTTGCGCGGCGAGCGGCGCTTCTCCTCGGCCGAGGCGCTGGTCGATCAGATGCACCGCGATGTGGAGCGCACGCGCGAGATCGCCGCCGCTCAGGGCTCGTGAGCCTCTGGCCACAAGGCATGCCGATGACGCCGGCGCCCACGATGCGCGCGGCCCGCACCCCCCGAGGCTGCTAGCCTGTGCGACCGCTATGACGATAACCACAGAGCGCAAGCGAGAGATCGCCGCCAAGTTCGGCGCCGGAGTAGAGGACACCGGCAACACCAGGGTCCAAGTGGCCCTGCTGACCGAGCGCATCAACCATCTGACCGAGCATCTGCGCGAGCAGAGCAAGGACCACCACTCGCGCCGTGGCCTCTTGATGCTCGTCGGCCGCCGCCGCCGCTTCCTCGACTACCTGCGGCGCAAGGATCTTGAGGGCTACAGGGCTCTCATCAAGGAGCTCGGCCTCCGTAAGTAGCGGGTGGCACGCAGATGAGCGCCACCGACTCAGCTTCCACAGTGCTGGCCCCGGGTACGCCGGTCCCTGATTTCAAGCTCGCCAGCGAAAACGGCGATGAGTTCACTCAAGCCGACCTGCAAGGCAAGAGGACAGTGCTTGTCTTCTACCCATTCGCCTTCAGCCCGGTGTGCACCGACCAGCTGCAGATCTATGACGAGTCGCTGGCCGAGATCACCGCCGATGGAGCTGACATCTACGGCGTCTCCTGCGACTCCAGCTGGTCTCAGAAAGCGTTTCGCGAGAAGCTGGGCGTGAGTATTCCGCAGCTGTCGGACTTCGAGCCCAAGGGGACCGCTTGCGCCGCGTTCGGCGTGCTCCATCCCGGCGGATTCCCGCAGCGCGCGCTTGTGATCGTCGGCCCTGACGGCGTCGTGCGCTGGAGCTACCAGGCTCCGTCACCCGCCGATCTCCCCGGTGTGCACATGATTCTCGGGGGTCTCAAAAACGTCTAGTTGTTCCGGGTCGTGCATGCACGACCCGGCGGGGCCGCACATGTGCGGCCCCGGACCAGGTCGCATGCGACCTGGTCTTCCTGGAATGGATGGGTAGGAGAACCTTGCCCCAACTCTGAGCGGGTGCGTCCGCTAAGCTCCACACGTTCGGATACAAGGATAAAGAAAACGGCTCCGCCGACCGACGGGTGGAGAGGGAAGGTAGTTCAATATGAGTAGCAACGCCGTTACACGGGTCTCCGTGGAGATTGCAGGTAGCGAGATCTCCTTCGAGACCGGCAGGATGGCCAAGCAGGCCTCCGGCGCAGTGGTCGTCCGCCAGGGCGACACGATGGTTCTTTCAACCGCCACGGCCGGCGGTCAGCGCGATGTGGATTTCCTGCCGCTGACAGTGGACGTGGAGGAGAGGATGTACTCCGCCGGGAAGATCCCCGGTTCTTTCTTCAAGCGCGAGGGACGCTCAGGAGAGAAGGCGACGCTCACCGCGCGCATGATCGACCGTCCCCTGCGCCCCCTGTTCACCAAGGGCTGGAACTACGAGACGCATCTCGTCGCGATCCCGATCTCGGTGGACCACGTCAACCCATATGACATCCTCGCGATGAACGGGGCCTCCGCGGCCCTGATGATCTCAAACGTCCCCTTCGCAGGGCCCGTAGGCGCGGTACGCATCGGCAAGATCGACGGCAACTTCGTCGTCAACCCCAACGAGGAGGACTTGCTCGAGAACTCCGATCTCGACCTCGTCGTGGCCGGCTCCGAGGACGCGATCCTGATGGTCGAGGCCGGCGCGAACGAGATCTCGGAGGCCGAGATCCTCGACGCTCTGGACATCGCCCACGGTGCGATCAAGAAGATCTGTGCGCTGCAGCGTGAGCTGGCCGAGAAGGTCGGCAAGGAGAAGACCCCGATCACGGCGCCCAGCGTCGATCCGGAGCTGCTCGCGAAAGTGAAGGCATCACACGGTGCCGCGTTGGACGAGGCGACCCAGGTCGAGGACAAGCTCGAGCGCCAGGACGCGTGCAAGGCAGTCGAGGGGGCAATCCTCGCCGAGTATGGCCCCGCTGCGCCCGAGGGTGCCGGCGAGGAGGCCGCCAAGGAAGCCAAGGCGAGGAGGGCGGAAGCACAGTTCGCGTTCGACAAGCTGGAGAAGGCGATCATTCGTGAGCGCATCGCGATCCACAAGAAGCGCCCCGACGGTCGCGCGGAGGACGAGATCCGCGACATCACGATCGAAGTGGGCGTCACCCCGCGCACGCACGGCTCGGCCCTGTTCACACGTGGGCAGACCCAGGCTCTGAGCGCGGCTGCGCTTGGCACGCTCAAGGAGGAGATGCGCCTTGACACGCTGGGCCTACAGACCAAGAAGTACTACTTCCACCACTACAACTTCCCGCCGTTCTCGGTCGGGGAGGCGGGCCGTCTAGGTCCCAAGCGTCGCGACATCGGTCACGGCGCGCTGGCAGAGCGCGCGCTCGTGCCGGTGATCCCCTCGATCGAGGAGTTCCCCTATACGATTCGCGTTGTCTCGGACATCTTCGAGTCAAACGGATCCTCCTCGATGGCCTCGGTCTGCGGCTCTTCCCTGTCCTTGATGGACGCAGGCGTGCCAATCAAGCGTCCGGTCGCCGGCATCGCGATGGGTCTGATCAAGGAGGGCGACGACTACATCGTGCTCACCGACATCGCGGGCGTCGAGGACCATCTCGGAGACATGGACTTCAAGGTGGCGGGCACCGAGCAGGGCATCACTGCGCTGCAAATGGACATCAAGATCTCGGGCGTAACGTTTGAGATCCTCAAAGACGCGCTGACGCAGGCGCACAAGGCGCGCACGTTCATCCTCGGCAAGATGGCTGAGACGATCGAGGGTCCGCGCGAGCAGCTCTCACAGCACGCTCCGCGGATCCAGACGATCCAGATCGACCCGTCGCAGATCGGCATGCTGATCGGCAAGGGTGGCGAAACGATTCGCGGCCTCTCTGAGGAGTTTGAATCGCAGATCGACGTTAACGACGAGGGCCAGGTGCTCGTCTACTCAGCCAACGGCACGCTCGGCGATGCGCTCGTGGAGCGCATCCGCACGATGATGAAGGAGGTCGAGGTCGGCGACGAGTTCGCGGGCAAGGTCGTGAAGACGACCACCTTCGGCGCGTTCGTGGAGCTCTCCAAGGGCACCGACGGTCTCCTGCACATCTCAAACGTGTCGCCCGGTCAGCGCGTGGACACGGTCGAGGATGTGCTCAACAAGGGCGATGAGATCAACGTGCGCGTGGTCGAGGTCGACCGCGAGCGCGGGCGTATCGGCCTGCGCCTCGCCGACGATCCGGAGATCGCGGGCAAGAGCGTCGAGGAACTTGCCGGCGTCGGCAGCGGCGGCGGTGGCGGCGGCGGCGGTCGTCCGCCCCGCTCAGGTGGCGATCGCAACGGTCGCGAGGGTCGGGCGGGTGGGCCCCGATCCGGCGACCGTGGCTCGGGCCGTCCCCGGCACGGTGGCCGGGATCGCGACTAAGGACCGTCGCGCCGGCTGGAGTACGTCTCCGATCCGGCCCGACGGGCACATGAGTTGAGCGAGCATCGGATAGCCACGCTGGATAACGGCGTGCGGGTGATCACCGAGCGCATGGAGAACGTGCGCTCGGTGGCACTCGGTTTCTGGATCGGGACGGGCTCGGCGATGGAGACCGACGATCAGGCAGGTCTCTCGCATCTGCTGGAGCACATGCTGTTCCGCGGCACCGACAGCTACCGCTCGGAGGAGATCGACCAGATCTTCGACGCGATGGGTGCCGAGATAAACGCCGGCACCGATCGCGAGAGCACCTCTCTGTTCACACGCGTGCTCGACCGGCACCTCGAGCGTGCCTTGCACGTAATGGGGGAGATGATCTGGCATCCGCGCTTCGAGGACCTTGAAGCCGAGCAAAAGGTCGTACTCGAGGAGATCGCGATGTACGAAGACGACCCCCAGGACCGGGTCTTCGACGTGCTCGGCGAAGCTGTCTTCGGCTCGCACCCGCTCGGTCGTGCGGTCATCGGGCGTGCCGAGGTGGTGGGCGGCGTCGAACTGGATGGCTTGCGCTCGTTCCACGACGAGCGCTACCTGCCTCAAAGCATCGTCGTCGCGGCGGCCGGCTCGGTCGATCACGACGAGCTTGTGAGCATGGTGCGGGCGGCGACTCCGCCGAGTACACCAAACGCAAACGGCACGACGGCCAACGCCTCACTTGAGCAAGCGCCGTCGTTCGAGCGACGCGTGCGCTTCCTGCAAAAGGACACCGAGCAGTACCACGTCTGTCTTGGCGGCCAGGGCATCGCCCGCCACGACGAGCGCCGCTTCGCACTGCGCGTGCTCGAAGGGGTGCTGGGTGGCACATCGTCCTCACGGCTCTTTCAAGAGGTGCGGGAGAAGCGGGGCCTGGCCTACTCGGTCTTCTCCTTCTCCAACCTGCACGCCCACACCGGCGAGGTCGGCCTGTACGTGGGCACCCGTCCCGACAACCTCGGCGAGGCGATCGCCACAATCGCGCAGGAGCTCGATCGCTTCGTGGCCGAGCCTGTCAGCGACGAAGAGCTGACGCGCTCGCGCGAGAACGTCAAGGGACGCATCGTGCTCGCGCTGGAGTCGACCGCCGCGCGCATGAACCGGTTGGGCTCCTCGGTGCTCAGCGACCTGCCGATCCTCTCCGTGGACGAGATCATCGAGCGAATCGACGCCGTCGAGGCGAGCCATCTGCACGAACTGGCCATCGAACTGTTTGCCGGCGAGCGGCTTTCGGTTGCCGGCGTCGGGACCGAGGAGAGCGTCTTTCAAGAGGCGCTCACACCGCTCGAGGCAGTCGCGTCGTGATGCAGCTTGGCTTGCTCGGCCGCTCGCAAGCTGGCGGCATCGCGATCGGCACGGGGGCGAGGTTGTGATCCGGGTCGGCGTTGCGGGCGCGGCTGGACGGATGGGCCAGACGGTCTGCGCCGCCGTCGAAGGAGCAAGCGACATGGAGCTTGTCGGGCGCGCCGATCCGCTGCTGGACGTCACGCTCACGCAGATGCTGGAGCAGTCAGCCCCAGAGGTGGTGGTCGACTTCACACAGCCTGACACGGCCCTGGAGAACGTGCTCGAGTGCGTGCGTGCGGGGACGCACGTGGTAATCGGCACCACGGGCTTCGACTTGGGCGCCCTCACGGAGGGCCTACAGGCACTGCGCAAAAACGCGATGCCCCCCGCGCGCGCGGGGGGAGTGCCGAATCCAACACCCACAGACCAGCCGGCTAACGTGCTCGTAGCGCCCAACTTCGCGATCGGCGCTGTGCTGATGATGCGCTTCGCGGCCGAGGCCGCAAGGCACATGGCGAAGGCCGAGATCATCGAGCTGCATCACGACCGTAAGCTCGACGCGCCCAGCGGCACGGCGGCACGTACGGCACTACTGATGGCAGAGTCCTCCGGTGGCGAGCCGCCACCGATCCATTCGGTGCGCCTGCCTGGCATCGTGGCCAACCAGGAGGTCATCCTCGGCGACGAGGCCCAGACGCTGACGATCCGCCACGACACAACCGGTCGTGAGTCCTTCATGCCCGGTGTGCTGCTGGCTATTCGGGGTGTCCGAACGCTGCAGAGCACGCCCGTGGTGGGCCTCGAGCATCTGTTGTTCGCGGGCGAGTGAAGAATGCTGGCACGCCACCATCTACACCCGATACACGTGGAATACTGCACACGATGAGTCCGCTTGGCACCATCCTGACCGCAATCGTCACGCCATTCGACGAGGACCTACGCGTCGACGAGGAAGCGTTCGTCGCGCTGATGCACCATCTCGCCGAACATGGCTCTGACGGCTTCGTCGTGTGCGGAACCACGGGGGAGGCGGCAACCCTCACCGACGAGGAACACCTCGACCTGATCGGCCTAGCCGCACGCGAGCGCCCGCCCGGCACCACGATCGTCGGCGGCACGGGCTCCAACGACACCAAACACGCCGTGCACCTGACCGAAGTCGCAAGCGAGCACGGCGTGGACGCAACCCTGAGCGTCACGCCCTACTACAACAAGCCGAGCCCACGCGGGATCATGCGCCACTACGAAGAGGTCGCCAAGGCCACCGACAAGCCGATCCTGCTCTACAACATTCCGGGCCGCACAGCGGTCAACATGGGACCGGAGCTGCTGGCGCGGCTGGCACAGATCGAGCACATCGAGGGCGTCAAGCAGTCCAACCAGGCAGAGCTACAGCTCATAGACGGGCTAGAGCTGTATACCGGCGATGACGCCACCTTTGCGCATACGCTGGATATCGGGGGCGCCGGCGGCATTTGCGTCGCGAGCCACATCGTCGGCGATGAGATGCGCCGCATGGTCGATGAGCCCGAGCACCGCGCCGAGATCGACGCGAGCCTCAAGGACGTGTACGAGACGCTGTTCATGACCGCTTCTCCGACCTGCACGAAGGCAGCTTTGAACATGCTCGGCCACAAAGTCGGCGGCTTGCGCCTGCCGATGATCGAGGCGGACGAGCACGAGCTGGCCGCGGTACGCGCGATGCTTGTGCGCCATGGCCTCATGGCAGGCGCACACGCGTGAGCACCCAAAGGGGCACAGGCAAGCTGCGCGTGCTGCCCCTCGGCGGTCTGGGGGAGATAGGCAAGAACATGACCGTCCTTGAGTACGACGGACGGATCGTCGTCGTCGATGTCGGGTTGCGCTTCCCGACGCCGGAGATGGTCGGCATCGACCTGGTACTGCCTGACTTCTCCTACCTGCGCGAGCGAGCACGCGACATCGAGGCGATCGTCGTCACCCACGGCCACGAGGATCATCTCGGCGCACTGCCGTGGGTCGTACGCGAGCTCGGCCAGGAGAACGTGCCACCCGTCTATGGCGGACCGCTGACGATCGCGATGGCACGCTCCAAGCTCGAAGAGCACAAGTTGCGCGACGTCGAGCTGTGCGATGTCGCACCCGGGGAGATGCTCGACCTCGGGCCGTTCTCGCTGGAGATGATCCACATGACGCATTCGATCCCCGACTCGAGCGCCGTGGCGCTTGGGACAGACCTCGGCACGGTGCTGATAACGGGCGACTACAAGTTCGACCAGACGCCTGTGGACGGCGCGCCGGCCGATGTCTCGCGCCTCGCGGAACTTGGACGCGAGGGTGTGCTGCTCTTGTGCGGGGACTCCACCAACGTCGACCGCGAGGGCTTCTCGCCGTCGGAGTCGTTGGTTGGGCCGCACCTCGAGGAGGCTTTCGCCCGCTGCGAGGGGCGCATCATTGTCACGAGCTTCGCCTCGAACATCCACCGCGTGCAGCAGGTGATCGACGCGGCCGCCGCGCTCAACCGCAAGGTCTCGCTCGTCGGCCGTTCGATGCGCAAGAACGTCGGCATCGGCCGTACGCTCGGCCACGTCGACGTGCCCGAGGGCATCCTCGTGGGCACACGCGAGATCGAAGACTTCCCCGACGAGCGTATCGTCATCATCTCGACCGGCTCACAGGGAGAGCCGCTCTCAGCGCTGCGGCGCATGGCCTACCGTGACCATCCCCAGGTGAAGCTGCGCCACGGCGACACCGTCGTGTTCTCTGCGACGCCTGTGCCCGGCAACGAGCGTGCCGTCAACGAGACGATCGACCGGCTGTACCACATCGGCTGCGACGTAGTGACCGCCCGCGATGCTCCTGTGCATGCTTCAGGTCACGGCTACGCCGAGGAGGTCAAGTTGATGCTCAATTTGACCAAACCGCGCTACGTGATGCCCTTCCATGGCGACTTCAAGCGGCTGCGCCTGCACACGCAGCTGGCCGAAGCGGTCGGCATCGAGCCCGACGACATCTTCCAGGGCGAGAACGGCCTGCCGCTTGACATCGACGAGCGGGGCGCGCGCTTCAAAGAGCACGAGCAGTCGGGCATGATCTTCGTCGACGGGGTGGAGATCGGCGACATGGCCGACGTGGCGCTGCGCGACCGGCGCATGCTCTCCGCCGACGGCATCTTCATCGTGGTCGTGACGATCGCCGAACAGGACGGGCGCTCGGTGGCCGACCCAGAGGTGATCTTTCGAGGTGTTCCGTTCACCGAGGAGGCGGGCGAGCTGTTCGAGGAGATCCGCTCGACCGTCGATGCAACGCTCGGGCGCGCCGCCAAGGAGGAGATTCGCGAGGTCGACCTGCTGCAGCAGATGCTGCACGACGACCTGGCCAAACTCGTCTATGACCGCTTGAAGCGCCGCCCGATGGTACTGCCGGTCGTCGTAGAGGTTTAGCCCGCGTCAGACTTTCAGGCTGGCTGCTTCGGGAGCGGGAGCAGACGCTTGGACCGACTGTGAGGACGAAACCGCGGGCAGCGTGACGACGAAGCGCGCCCCGGATCGCTCGGCTCCAGGGTGTGTCTGCTCCACCAAGACGCTCCCTCCGTGAGACTCGGCTACAGCACGCACGATCGCAAGACCCAGGCCGAATGAGCCCCCGCGGTCGCCGGCGCCACGGACGAAGCGCTCGAACAGCGTCCCGGCCAAGCGCTCGGGGACGCCCGGACCGTCGTCCTCAACGATTAGACGTGCCTCGCGGGCGGGCGACCGTGCCTCCTGGGCGGGCAGAGATGCCCCACCGGGGCTGGCCACCGGTGTGCTGGCCGTTGACACGCGAATCTCGGTGCCGGCCGGCGTGTGACGCAGTGCGTTCTCGATCAGGTTGAGCGCGAGCCGGTGCAGCTCGTCGCGGGATGCCTCCACGATCGCCGGTTGCACGTCGAGTGAGATCTCATGCTGGGCGCTCACCGGTCCCAGCTCGGCCGCGGCCTCCACGACGACCTGTGCAAGATCGCAAGGCTCGCGCCGTACGACGCGCCCAACGTCGGTGCGGGCCAGCAGCAGCAGGTCCGCGACGAGGCGACGCATGCGCTGGGAGGAGCGCAAAGCCGAGCGTGCGGCATCGGCCTCTTCGCCGTGCAGGGACTCAGCCAACAACTCGAGGTTGGCGAGCACGCTTGTCAGCGGCGTGCGCAGCTCGTGCGAGGCGTCAGCCACGAACTGGCGTTGGCGCGCGAGCGTGGCTTCGGTCTCGGCATGGGCGGCGTCGAGCTCGTGCAACATTCCGCCAAGCGTGCGTGCAAGCTCGGCGACCTCGTCTTCGGCGAGTGGCTCGGGCACGCTGCGGCTTGGGTCGCGCGTGCGCGCGATTTGCTCTGCTGTCCTCGTCAGCTCGGCGATCGGCGCCATCGCGCGTCGCGCGATCATCATGCCGGCCAACAACGCAAGAGCCGTGCCGGCGAGCACACCGAGCAAGAGCAGCAGCTCAACACGTGCAACGATGCCTTCGACATCAGAGAGACGCCGACCGTACTGGACGACGATGTCCCCGCCGACCGATGCGTCGAGCGGAACGAGCTGCGCATCAACGCGATAGCCGTAGGCGTCGGTTTCATTGGCGCCCCTGAATTCGGGTGCACCGGCGCTCGACGCAAGCACGCCGCCGCTGATGCTGAGAATGCGAATCGCCGCGTGCTCGGAGTTTGCGAACTGATTGAGATCGGGCGGGTTGGTGACGTGCAACGTGAAGCCTTCGGCCTGGTTGCCTGTGACGCTCACCCGCAGGAAACTGGCGAAGTTGGTCGTGGCGGCTGCCACTTCACGGTTGAAGTTAGAGCGGATACGGTGCACCGTTAGCGAGCCGACGACCAGTGCGAACGCACACAGAATCGTGAACGTCAGCAGCGCCGAGACACCGGCCAGACGTGTGCGGATCGGCAAGCGATCAAACGTGACCGACACGCGCTCCACAAGTTTGTTCAGCGGCTCTGACCGTCTCATGACCAAGCTGGACGCCGCGGGACGTCAAAGGGCGTACCGGGTACGTCCAAGACGACACGTGATGTCCAGCGCCGTGTCAGGGGGCGGTCAGAGTCAGGCTCTGAGGACGTAGCCGGCTCCGCGGATTGTATGAAGCAGTCGCGGCTCGCCCTCTGCCTCCAGCTTGCGACGCAAATTGGAGACGAACACCTCGATCGTATTGGTGGTCGAGAAGGGGTCATAGCCCCATACCTCATCCAGCAGGCGCTGGCGTGAGATGACGATGCGCTCGTTGCGCATCAGGTACTCGAGCAACTCGAACTCGCGCTGGGTCAGCTCGATCTGGCGCTCGCCACGGGCGATCTCGTGCGTGTCGACGTTGAGCGAGAGATCGCCGACGCGCAAAGGTGCGGAACCGCGTGGCGGGCGGCGGCGCAGCAGCGCGCGCATCCGCGCAAGCAGCTCCTGGCGCTCGAACGGCTTGACGAGATAGTCATCGGCACCCGCGTCGAGTCCCTCGACGCGGGACTCCAGGGCGTCCCTGGCGGTGAGGATCAAGATCGGCACGTCGTCGCCGTCACGCAGTTGCTTGGCCACCTCGATCCCGTCGAGCTCGGGCAGGCCGAGGTCGAGGATCACAAGATCCGGTGCGAACGTGCGCCCGTGCTCGAGCGCGGCGTTTCCGTCGGCGGCGGCACGCACCTCATAGCCCTCCATGCGCAACGAGCGTTGGAGTGCCAGGGCGATGTCCTCGTCGTCCTCGACAACGAGTACGCGGGGGGCACGGGTGAATTCACTCATCTCAACCACTCTGTGTAGCGGTGTGCACTAAAGCAATGGTAAGGGCCCAGGCCCGCATATGCGGGCCTGGGTGCCGGACGGAGGTGAGCAAGTAAGCAGGTTCTCGGCGTTACGCGTCGAAGCTGGCCTTGATGCCGGCCACCCGCAGAAGCCCAAAGCGTCAGCCCGCCCGTAAGCAGGCAGCACGACGAGGAGCGCGAGCGAACACCCGAGCGCGCTCACGCAGCGGTCGTGGACGGGGCCGCGGCTCTGCCGGCCTGCTCGACGGATTCTCGCTGCGCTGGCCGGTGCTGAGCCAGAACCAGCGTGATGTGCTCGGCCTCGGCCTCGTGGCCGTGGGCGTGTTCATGGGCTTTGTCCTCTATGGCCACTGGGATGGCGGGAAGCTGGGCCAGGGGCTTGGGAGCGCTCTGGGCTGGTGCTTCGGCGAAGCGCGAGCGCTCGCGCCCGCGGCGTTCGTCATCGGCGGCAGCGCACTGCTGTTCGCTCAGTTCATGCCGACACGCAGGCCGTTGCGCACCGGAGGCCTGTGCCTTTTCGCGGCCGTGACGCTGGCACTCGCCGCAGGCACACTCGGCATCGGCAACGGCACACCCGCCGACGCGAGCGCCGAGCAGTGGAGTTCGGCATCACTTCAATCCCACGGGGGCATCCTCGGCCAAGGCCTCTACTGGGTTGCCCACCGGCTGGTGCAGACCGTGGGTGTGGACATCCTTGTCGTGTTCCTGCTGGTGGTTGGCGTGGTCTTGCTGACCGGCCTCTCGCTGGCTGTTGTCGTGCGCGCGACGGGCAATGGCCTGGTCGACACCAGTCGCGTGTTGCGTGCTCGAGCTAGCGCTCTCGAACGTTCTAATAAGGCGGCTCAGGACGAGCACTCCAAGAGCACACAAATCGCCTCGCCCAAGTCCGAGGATCACTCACTGAAGCCCCCAGAGCCTGCGCCAGACGAGCTGATCGTGCGCGCAACTCACGTAGAGGCGCCTTCTGTCGACGGCGCGGCGCCGGTGTTGGAACCCTGGGATGTCGACGTCGAGGACGTGATGCAGCCGAGCGAGTCAGAGGGCGAGCCCGATCCCCAAACCAAGGGAGAGGAGGAGGACGGATCGTTTGCGGCTGTCGATCTTCGCTCCGCACAAGGGTCCGAGTCAGATGACGAGGAGAACGAGGTTTCCGCCGAGCCGATCGACGAGTCACTACTCACGCCACAAGGGCGTCTGCGCGATGCCGTCACCGACGATCCCGAGTTCGTCTGGGAGCTTCCTGGAGCCGAGCGCATTCTGACCCGCTCGACCGCCGAGCAAGCCAGGCCCGATACCGCCGGACAGGAGCGCACCGCGACCAGCCTGGTCGAGGCCCTGGGCCACTTCGGCGTGCAGGCGAAGGTGATCGGCACCGTGGCAGGGCCGCACATCACACGCTATGAGCTGCGCCTTGCGCCAGGCACGAAGGTCGGCAAGGTGGCCCAGCTCAAGGACGACCTGGCCTACGCGCTGGCCGCAACCGACATCAGGATTCTCGCCCCGATCCCGGGCAAGCAAGCCGTAGGTGTGGAGGTGCCCAATGCCAAGCGGCGGATGGTGCGCCTTGGTGACGTGTTCCAAGAGCCGCCCAAGGACTGGTCGCCCTTGACGGTGTGGTTGGGCAAGGACGTCGCCGGCAAGGCGATCGGCGCGGACCTCGCGAAGATGCCGCATCTGCTTGTGGCGGGCACGACCGGTGCCGGCAAGTCGGGAGCGATCAACGCGATGCTGTGCAGCGTGCTGTTGCGTGCCACCCCGCATGAGCTACGTCTGGTGCTGGTGGATCCAAAGCAAGTGGAGCTCAACCATTACGAGTCGATACCGCACCTGCTCACACCCGTGATCACGAGTCCGCGCATGGCCGCCAACGCGCTGCAGAACCTTGTGCGCGAGATGGAGCAGCGCTACGGGATCATGTCGCTGTCGCGCACGCGCAGCCTGATCGAGCTCAACAAGGCGCGCGAGGCGCGCAACGAAGCTCCCTTGCCTTACATACTGTGCGTGATCGACGAGCTCGCGGACCTGATGATGGTCGCGCCGGCCGACGTGGAGGACTCGATTATCCGCCTAGCGCAGAAGGCGCGTGCCGTTGGAATTCATCTCGTGCTCGCCACGCAGAGCCCGAGGGTGGATGTGATCACGGGCATGATCAAGGCCAACGTGCCCTCGCGTATCGCCTTCTCGGTCTCGAGCCAAACGGATTCGCGAGTGATCCTCGACCAGAACGGCGCCGAGTCGCTGCTCGGCCAGGGCGACATGCTCTTCAGCCCGGTTGGCTCCTCGCGCTTGCAACGCATCCAGGGCGCGTATATCGACGAGTCGCAGATCGCAAAGCTGACGGACATGTGGCGTAAGCAGGGCGAGCCCGAACTGCGCGAGGAGCTGCTCGAGGAGGTCGAGCCCTCCGAGCCCGAGAAGGGCTCGGACGACGGGTTCGATCCCGATGAGGATCCACTGTTGAGCGATGCGATCAGGTTGGTCGCGGAAATGCAGACCGCCTCGACGTCGATGCTGCAGCGGCGTCTGCGCCTCGGCTACACCCGTGCGGGCAGGCTGATCGACATGCTGGAGCGTCGCGGTGTGATCTCCGGCTATGAGGGATCAAAGCCCCGTCAGGTACTGATCGGCGAGGCGGACGTGCCCAGAGTGCTTGCCATGTTGGGCGATTCCGGCGCTGCGAATAGCCCCAGGGAGGCGTCGATCTCCACTTGAGTCCTTGTTGGGATTCTTTGAGACTTGGGCCCGGACGGTGCATGCACCGTCCGGCCGACCCTTGCATGCAAGGGTCGGAGCCGGGCCGCACATGTGCGGCCCGGCCGAGCGGCACATGTGCCGCTCGGAAAGCGCCTATTTGCTCCGGAGTCACTAGCCTGTTGCGCTGATATGGCTGAGATCGGAGCGACCCTACGAGAGGCGCGGATGCGTGCTCGTATCGACGTGTCCGAGATCGAGGCACAGACGAAGATTCGCGCCAAGTATCTGCGCGCTCTGGAGAACGAAGAGTGGGACCTGCTGCCGGGCCCGACATTCGTGCGCAGCTTCTTGCGTACTTACGCCCAAGCGCTGGACCTTGACGCGAAGGCGCTCGTCGACGAATACCGCATGAACTACGAGCAGCCGAGCGAGCTGGACCATCAGCCGGTGATGTCGCCGCCGCGTCGTGCCGCCGCGCGCTCGAGCTCGAACAGGCCGGGTCCCTCACGCGGCTATGTGATCGTGGTGAGCGCGTTCGGCCTGCTGATCGTCGTGCTGGTGGTGGCGCTGATCGCCGGCAAAAAAGGGGGCGGCTCACCGTCGACCCCGGCCAGCTCGACAAACGCCCAGCAAAGCCACAGCTCAAGCCATCGCGGCCACAGCTCCACCTCTTCCAGCTCATCTGCGCCGAGCAGTACCAGTGGGCGCATCACCCTCTCGCTGCATCCCACAGCGCCGGTGTACGTCTGCCTGGTCGATGCGGCCGGTAGCAAGCGGATCCCTGGCCTCACCATTGAACCTGGCTCCTACACGCCGCGCGACTATCACTCGACACGCTTTGACCTGTTGCTGGGCAACAACGCGGTGAAGCTCTATGTGGATGGCAAACTGCTGAGCGTGCCCGCGTCGAGCAAGCCGATCGGCTACTCGATCACGAGCAGCGGACGCCATGTGCTTGCAGCCGCCCAGCAGCCGACGTGCGGATGAGCGACGCGCCCCGCGCCGGGATCCTGGTGACGGGCACGGAGGTGCTCACGGGGCGCGTGCGAGACCGCAATGGCCCTTGGCTTGCCGATCGGCTGCTTGAGGCCGGGGTCGACCTGGCTCAGATCGCGATAGTGGGCGATCGCCCAGGAGATCTGCTGGCGGCGCTCGAGTCGATGGCAAGCGAGGGTCTGGACGTGGTGCTTACCAGCGGCGGTCTGGGACCGACAGCTGACGATCTCACCGCCGAGGTCGTCGGTTCCTTTCAAGGCCGCGAGATGGTGCTGGACGAGGCGCTGGAGGGACGCATCGCCGAGATCCTGCGCCCGCTCGCCGCGCGCTACCCTAACCTCGACCGCGACGCGATCGCCCACGGCAACCGCAAGCAGGCCACGATTCCGCGCGGCGCCACCGTGCTCGAGCCGGTTGGCACAGCGCCGGGTCTCGTCGTGGCCCCGGCCGAGAGGGGCAACGGACCTACCGTCGTGGTGCTACCGGGGCCGCCGCGCGAGCTACAACCGATGTGGAAGCAGGCAGTGGCGACCGAGGCGTGGCGCTCGGCGATCGCCGGCGCGCGCATCTACAGCGTCGAGATGCTGCGCCTGTTCGGGATACCGGAGTCGGAGATCGCCGAGACGCTGCGCCACGCCGAGCGCGAAGGGGTCGATCTGAGCACGCTGGAGATCACCACATGCCTGCGCAGTGGCGAGATCGAGATCGTCACCCGCTACGAGCCCGAGGCCCAATCGGCGTACGACGAGTTCGCGCGGATCGTCGCCACCCGTCATGCCGACACGCTCTATTCGACCGACGGCACGACGATCGACGCGCAGGTGGCGGCACTGCTGCGCGGCGAGCCACCGGGGGTCACGCCGGTGAGCTCTGATCGGTCCGCCGCCGGCGAGCAGGACAGCTTGGTGGGCTTGACACACACGATCGCCGTCGCCGAGTCTTGTACGGGCGGTCTGCTGCTGGCGCGGCTGACCGACCCACCGGGCGCCTCCGAGTACGTGCTCGGAGGAGTCGTGGCTTACTCGAACGAGGCCAAGATCGCCCAGGTGGGCGTCCCGCACGAGACGATCGAAGCCCACGGCGCCGTATCCGAGCAGGTAGCACAAGCGCTTGCCGAGGGCGCGCGGATGCGGCTCGGTGCTGAGCTGGGAGTGGGGCTTACCGGCATAGCGGGGCCCGGCGGTGGCAGCGAGCAGAAGCCCGTGGGGCTGGTCTGGCTGTGCGTGTCTGGGACGGATGGCGCAAGCTTGACACGCTCCGTGCGCCTGCCGGGAGGACGCTCCGATGTGCGCGAGCGCTCAGCGCTCGTCGCGATGCACATGATCCGCCGTCTGCTCAGCGGCGAGCGCGATGATGTCAAGTCTGCGCCCGTTTGAGCACCTATTTCTCCACACTACGCTGAGACTGTGATCAGGAGTCCAACAGCGCGACTGTTCGTAGCCGTGGATCCACCGGAGGAGCTTTGCGAGCGGTTGACGGCCTGGGCGCGAGAGGGCGCCCGTGGAGCGCACCCTGAAGGGCATACCCAGGAGGCACACGGCAGGCAGGCAGGTGGGCACGCGAAGGCGTCGCTGCGGGTGCTCGATGCCGAGCTCCTGCACGTGACGCTTTGCTTTCTGGGGAACCGCCCGGCGGGGGAGATGGACGTGCTCGCCTCGGAGCTCTCTACATGCAATGGGCGCGGCGGAGAGCTATCGCTCGGCGCGCCGCTGTGGCTGCCTGAGCGCAACCCGCGCGCGCTGGCAGTGGAGCTACACGATAGGGGCGATCGGCTTGCCTCCCTACAGGCAGAAGTGGTGGCCGCGCTGCAGCGTGTGAGCGGCTGGCAGCCAAACGGCAGCGCCCACACGAGTGTGAAGGCAACGGCGAGCAAGCGACGTTTTCGACCGCACCTGACGGTCGCTCGCCTGCGCCGCGGCGAAGCGCCTCGGCAGCGAGCTCTGCCACCTACACCTTCGGCCTCGTTCAGCCCGCGTGAGCTGGTGCTCTACCGCTCGTGGCTATCGCCTGAGGGCGCAAGCTACGAAGCGGTGGCCGCTTATCCAATTCGCTGAGGTCGTTATCGCTAAATAAGTGATGCCCCCCGCGCGCGCGGGGGGCATCACCCTTTTTCATAGACCAAACCGCTGCCTGCTCCCACGCACCGGACCGTGCGCAAGCAAGCCTTGGGGGCTACTCTTGGTGGAGCCCATGAAGCGCTACCACCTCACAACTTTCGGCTGCCAGATGAACGAGCATGACTCCGAGCGCATGAAGGGGATGCTCGAGTCGCTCGGCTACAGCGAGGCGCCTGAGCGCGCCGAGGCCGACCTGATCCTGTTCAACACATGCTCGATCCGCGAGACCGCGGACAGCCGCTTCGTAGCGCATCTGGGGGAGGCAAAGCGCCTCAAGCGCGAACAGCCCGAGCGCGTCGTCGGCGTCGGCGGTTGCTGGGCGCAGTCGGTCAAGCAGGAGGTGTTCGAGCGCTTCCCGTTCGTCGACGTGGCATTCGGGCCGGGGCAGACGCACAAGCTCGCCGAGTTTCTGACCAGCGACTCGCTGACCGCACAGGGGTATTTCGAGTTCGAGGGCTTCACCGGCCATCTCCCGTCCAAGCGCGCACGGGCGTTCCAGGGCTGGCTGCAGATAAGTGTGGGCTGCAATTGCCGCTGCTCCTACTGCATCGTGCCGAGCACGCGCGGGCGTGAGGTATCGAGGCCGCTGGAGGAGCTCGTAGCCGAGGTCGAGACGATGGCAGCCGACGGTGTGCGCGAGGTGACGCTGCTCGGTCAGAACGTCAACTCCTACGGACGCGACCTGCGCGTGCCTCGCGACGACATATCCGAGGCGGGGATACAGTCGCATTCGCCGACCTGCTGACGCGCTCGACGCGATCGAGGGGATCGAGCGTGTCCGCTACACGAGCCCGCACCCGAAGGACATGCGCGAGGACGTGATCCGCGCGCACGCGGAGCTTCAGAGCGTGTGCGAGCACATCCACCTGCCGCTGCAATCGGGCTCGAGCCGCATTCTCAAGGCAATGCGCCGCACCTACGACCGCGAGCGCTATCTGGACAGGGTGGCGCTGATCCGCGAGCACATCCCCGACGCGGCGATCACGACCGACATCATCGTCGGTTTCCCGGGGGAGACCGAGGAGGATTTCGAGCAAACGCTGCAGGTGGCCGAGCAAGTCGGCTATGACAGCGCGTTCACGTTCATATTCTCGCCTCGCAGGGGCACGGAGGCAGCCGAGATGACCGAGGGGATCGTGCCCCATCCGGTCAAGGTGGAGCGCATGGAACGCCTTGTGGAGGTGGTGCAGCGTCGTGCCTTCGAGCGCGCACAGCGCTTCGTTGGTCGTACCGTCGAGGTGCTCGTCGAAGGCCCCTCGCGCACAGACCCTGAGCGCCAGCGCGGACGCACGCGCCACAACAAGGTCGTCAACTTCGCCGGCCTCGCCGCGCCCGGTGAGCTGACGCAGGTAGAGATCGTCAAGGCCACAAGCCAGACCCTCATCGGCGAGGAGAGTCTCCTCGCCCGCACGGCTCACTGACTCCCGCCGCCAATCAGGCATCAAGGGATTGGAGGACTCGTGCTCTGTCGGGCGAACATATGTTCCCATAGTTCCGTCCGAAGCACCCCATACATTTTCATCTCCAGCTTTCAACAGGAGGAGCAAGACGATGCCCGTGACCGATGAGGAGAAGGCCGCAAAGGCGCGCGACGCGGCCCTGCAGGGCGCGCTCGGCCAGATCGAGCGCGAGTTCGGCAAGGGCTCGGTCATGCGCATGGGCGACGAGGGAGCACAAGTGCGCGTCGACGCAATCCCCACCGGCGCGCTGTCGCTCGACCTGGCGCTTGGCATCGGCGGCGTGCCCAAGGGCCGCATCGTCGAGGTGTTCGGCCCCGAGTCATCGGGCAAGACGACGCTCATCTACCACGTGCTCGCCGAAGCCCAGCGGCTCGGCGGAGTATGCGCCTTTATCGACGCCGAGCACGCGATGGACCCGCTGTATGCGAAGGAGATCGGCGTGGACATCGACGAGCTGCTCGGTTTCCCAACCCGACTATGGCGAGCAGGCGCTTGAGATAGCCGACATGCTGGTGCGCTCCGGCGCCATCGACGTCGTCGCGATCGACTCGGTGGCGGCACTGACACCGCGCGTGGAGCTCGAGGGGCAGATGGGCGACCAGACCGTGGGCGCACAGGCGCGCATGATGTCCCAGGCGATGCGCAAGATCGCCGGCAACCTGAACAGAACCGGGACGCTCTGCATCCTGACCAACCAGATCCGCGAAAAGGTGGGGGTAATGTTCGGCTCGCCGGAGACGCAGCCGGGCGGGCGCGCGCTGAAGTTCTATGCCTCTCAGCGCCTTGACATCCGTCGCATCGAGACGCTCAAGGACGGCACAGAGGCGGTCGGCAATCGCGTGCGCGTGAAGGTCGTCAAGAACAAGCTCGCGGCGCCCTTCCGCCAGGCCGAGTTCGACATCGAGTTCGGCAAGGGCATCTCGACGGCCGGTTGCCTGGTCGATCTCGGAATCGAGCACGGCATCGTGACGAAGTCAGGCTCGTTCATCTCCTACGGCAACGAGCGCCTGGGACAAGGGCGCGGCAATGCCAAGGCCTATCTGGACGAGAATCCGGCAATCGCCGGTGAGATCGAGCGCAAGGTGTATGCGGCGCTTGGGATCGGGGCCGACAAGGTCAGACCGATCCAGGGCACCGAGACGCCGCTTACGGTCGCCCCCGAGCCGGCCGAGGCAGATACGCGCGCCGCCTGACGTATCACCACACTACGCGAGAGTTTCGGGCTTGTGGCCACGATGGGCACGGAATCCTCCCGGACGGTGTGTGGTGTCCGCCCGGGAGGCTCTCCGTTGGCCTCACTAGGCCCGTGACTACTGGGTGGTGGCGCCTGCTGGAGGGCCGCCTTCGTAGGCCGAACCCGAGTTCGAGCCAGAGCCAGACTTGCTGCCCATGTTCGGGCACGGGTGACCGGTAGATCCGGGCGTGGTCGACGGCGTCGTGGTGGTGGTACTTGGGGTCGTTGTCGTCGTCGACGGGGTGGTCGCCGCGTTGCTTGTGGACTGGGTTGTCGTGCTCGTCGTAGAGTTCGGTGCCGCGGCGGCGCCGGCGATGCCGGCAACAGCTCCGCCTGTGGCCAGAGCGCCAACGACGAGACCTACTCGGATAATGCCTCTGCTTTTCATACGCGAACCTCCGATGAGTGGTAGCGGGTTACGCCAACCATCCTGAGACCGCTCCCTAAGGCGATCCAAACGTGCGCCTAAGTAGGGGCGAAGGACTTTGTAGGAGGCCTTCTTATGCTCCCCGTGAGACGGAAGCTTGAAACAGCCGGCGTCTTGCCGGCAGGCAATCGCGGCTTCTTGCGCCTAAGAACGTGTCTCAGAGGACTGCTTGGCGCGTTGGCCGTCGGCTAGCTCGTAGGCGATCTTGTCGCTACCGGACTTGCGTGTGAACGTGGCTGACATCTCTGGCGCGAACCCGGCAAACGCGGAGCCGAGGCGCAGCGCGATCGGGGCGACATCCACCTCGCCGCGGTTGTGCTCGATCGCTGCCACCACAGCCTTGGCCACATCCTCCGGGCTGCGAGTGCCCACACCCTTCGGCAACTTCACGCCCGCGTCGGCGAACATGCCCGCGTCGCGGATGAAGCCGGGGAATACTGTCGAGACGCCGACTCCTGTCCCGTGCAGCTCGGCGCGCATAGCTCCCGAGAAGCCGCGCAAACCGAACTTCGTAGCGTTATAGATCGAGCTCCCCGCCGTCGCTGCCTTGCCCGACAGTGAGGACATGAACAGCAGATGCCCGCTGCCACGCTTGACCATCTCGGGTACGAGCGCGTGCGCCATCGCGATCGGCGCGCGCAGGTTCACCTCAAGCGCCCGGTCGATCTCCTGCATCGTCAGGGAATCGAGCTTTCCGTTGCCAGGCAGTGCCGCGTTGGCAACGAGAATGTCCAGCTCGCCTGCCTCTGAGAGCAGACGGTCTACCTCAGCAGCCTCGCTCAGGTCGACCGCCAGCGCGCGTGCATGCAACTCTGATGCCAGCGGCTCCAGCACCTCCAGGCGTCGACCGGTGAGAATCAGCTGCGCACCTCTTGCCGAAAGAGCACGAGCTATCGCATGGCCGAGGCCACCCGTCGCGCCGGTGAGCAGCACCTTGGAGCCCGAGATATCCATAGCTGCAAGCCTACGGGAATGTCTTCGCGCCCGTATGAAGAGTGCCCGCGCTCACACAACACAGCGCCCCGACCGATCGTCCTGCCCGATCCTCCGGTCTGCGATCGCCCTGGCCGTCAACTCTCCTAGCGACGTGTGTCCGCGCTCGTCACACGTGATCGCCCTGTTCGGGCCGACCGGCATTGGCAAGACCGCCATTTCGGTGGCGCTCGCCCGCCGTCTACGCGAGCATGGAGAGTGCCCGGTGGCGATCTCCGCGGATGCACTGCAGGTCTACCAGGGCATCGAGACCCTTACAGGCGTCGCCACAGAAACCGAGCAAAAAGAGCTGGAGCACCGCCTCCTGTCGTTCTTGCCGATCGACGCGAGCTTCAGCGTCGGCCAGTATGCCGAGCTGGCACATGCCGAGATCGACAACGCGCTTGCCGAAGGCCGCAGACCAATCGTGGTTGGCGGCACAGGGCTATATCTGCGCGCGGCGCTCTGTGAGCTCGACCTGCGTTCCCCGCCGCCACAGGGAGTGCGCGAGCGCTGGACCGCAGAGCTGGAACGCCACGGAGCGCCGGCCCTGCATGCCCAGCTGGCCCAGCGAGCGCCGTGGGCGGCCGAGGAGATCGACCCAAATGACCGGCAACGGATCGTGCGCTCGCTGGAGCTGCTCGACGTGGGTGAGCTGGAGCCGCCGAGCGGGCCCTCACAGCTATGGACTGGAGAGATGCGCCAGCCGACACTACTGATAGGTCTGACGATGGAGCGAGAAGCGTTGTACGCACGCATCGACGCACGCGTAGACGCAATGCTTGCGCGGGGCGCGCGCGAGGAGGTCTCAAATGCGCATGGCGCCGGCGCCAGCGTCACGGCACGCAAGGCGCTTGGTTTCGACGAGCTGTTGGCGGGGGATGTGGAGGCGATGAAGCGTCATACGCGCAACTACGCACGCCGGCAGCTGACCTGGATGCGCAAGCTCGCCGGCGTGCAGGCGTTCGACCTGACAAACCTCTCAGCGGAGCAGGCCGCTGAGGAGATCCTCGCGATGAGCACTTAGTGTCTCGTGTCGCAAATTTCGGTGAGGATTCACCGGATGGATGATCGTGATCTGAGGTTCGACACTAGACTCTCGCGCCGCGTGTCCGAACACCCTGAACAGACATCATCTGTCCCGTCAGCCCACATCGTGGAGCGACTTGCCACGGCCAAGAGGAGTGCCTCATGAGGTTCGAGAAGTGGCAGGCGCTTGGCAACGACTACCTGATCGTCGAGCAGGCAGAGCTCCCATTCGAGCTGACCCCCGAGCGCATCCGCAAGCTGTGCGCAGGCCACTTCGGAGTGTTCGCCGACGGCATCCTGTTGCTGGCCCCAGCACAGGATCCACGCTTTGTGGCGGATCTGCGCATCTACAACCCCAACGGCTCGGAGGCCGAGCTCTCGGGCAACGGCGCGCGCGAGGCGATCCTCTACCTGCGCAGGCGCGGGTGGACAGATCGAGACATCTTCTCGATCCAGACCGTCGCCGGAGAGATACGCCCAACGATCACCGGCCCAGACACCTGTCGCGTGGACATGGGCCGTGCGAGTCTCACATCCAAGGACTTCCCCAGCGGTCCGGCGGACGGAGCAAGCGAGCTGCTCGCCGATGCTCGCGCCTGGAGCTTTCAGCACGTGTCGATCGGCAATCCGCAGTGCGCCATCCACGTCGAGGACCTGGCGACACTGAACGCGCTGGACCTACCGAGCATCGGCCCGGCAATCGAAGCGCACGAGCTGTTCCCAAACCGCACGAACGTGTCGTGGTACACGGAAGTCGAGCCCAAAGGAGAGGGAACGGGCGAGCGTGCGATCCGCGCACGCATTTTCGAGCGTGGGGTTGGGGAGACGCTCTCCTCCGGTACCGGCGCCACCGGCGCCGCTGTGGCCAACCGGCTGCGCGGTGGGCCAGAGCAAGTCACGGTATTACTGGACGGGGGAGAGTTGAGCGTCGAGGTGGGAGAGGATCTGCACATCAACCTGACAGGCTGGGCACGGCCCGTGTTCGCGGGAGAGCTCAGCGAGGACTTCATCGAGGAGCTGTATGAGACCGAGTGAGCGCCTGAGCCGGATTCCGCCGTACCTGTTTGCCGAACTGGAGCGCAAGATCGCCGCCAAGCAGGCCGCCGGCGTGGACGTCATAAGCCTGGGAATCGGCGATCCTGACCGACCGACACCGGCGCTGATCGTCGAGGCCATGCAGGAGGCCGTCACCGAGCCCGAGACACACCACTATCCGTCAAATCGCGGGCGCGCCGACTTCCGCCAGGCACTCAGCGACTTCTATGTACGCCGCTTCGACGTGACGCTCGACCCCGACAGCGAGATCATCCCTGCGATCGGCGCCAAGGAGGCGATCTTCAACCTCAACCTCGCCTTCCTCGACCAGGGCGACGTGGCGCTCGCCTCAGATCCCGGCTACCCCGTCTATACCGGCGGCCCGCTGATGGCGGGCGGCGATCCTGTCGTGATGCCACTCGTACCGGCGCTCGGCTTTGTCCCAGACCTCGACACGATCGACGAGGAGACGGCCAGTCGCGCCAAGCTGATGTTCCTCAACTACCCCAACAATCCCACCGGCGCGATCGTGCCGCGCGGGTTCTTCGAGTTGGTCGTGGACTTCGCCAAGGCCTACGACATCCTCGTCGTGCACGACAACGCCTACAGCGAGACCACCTACGACGGCTATCGCGCGCCGTCGTTCCTGCAGACTCCGGGGGCCAAGGAGGTTGGCATCGAGGTCTTCTCACTCTCCAAGGGCTACAACATGACCGGCTGGCGCTGTGCGGCGATACTCGGCAATGCCGAGGTGATCGAGCACTACTGGCGTTTGAAGACGAACATCGACTCTGGCCTGTTCGAGGCAGTCCAGCTTGCGGGCATCGCGGCGCTCTCGCCCGACACCGACGCCGAGGTCGCCTCGATGAACGAGCTGTATCGCATCCGCCGCGACATGGTGTGCGACGCGCTGGCAGAGGCCGGTGTACACGTAAACCCACCTAAGGGCACGATCTACGTGTGGGCGCCGATCCCGGAGGGCTTTGAGAGCTCTGTGGCCTACTGCGAGCACGTGCTCGAGCAGGCGGCGGTCGTGATCTCGCCCGGCAGCGCCTATGGACCGAGCGGCGAGGGCTGGTTTCGGATCGCGCTCACCACACCTGACGAGCGTCTCGCCGAGGCGGTCGAGCGTTTGGCCGCGCTGGGGAGCTGAGCGGAGGGACGACTTGCTTGGCCGGCTCACGCGGCACGGCTGCTCGGATGGCCCCTCGGAACTGTTGGGCGAGACCGCCGGCTACCGCAAACGAGACCGCTTTGGCCGGCGCGCGTGGCTGATCTACACTCGAAGAGGATGAACCAACCCACAAGGCGCGCCACTCAGCGAGCATTCTGCATAGCTGCGCTCCCCGACGATGAGAATCTCGAGGAGCTGCACGAGCTGCTGCGCACGGCCGGCGTGGAAGTCGTGGGAGAGATGATCCAGCGCCGCGAGCAGCCGCACCCGAACACTTACCTCGGCCCGGGCAAGGTAACCGAAGCCAAAGGAGCCGCACACGAGTGCGATGCCAACGTGATCGTCTGCGACGACGAGCTGAGCGCACGCCAGGAGCGCAACCTGGAGCAGGCACTTGGCATGCCTGTCGTCGATCGCACCACGGTCATCCTCGACATCTTCGCCACGCACGCCTCAAGCGCTGAGGGCAAGCTGCAGGTCGAGCTGGCCCAACTGGAGTACAACCTCGCGCGCATGCGCGGCCTGTGGACCCACCTGGAGCGCCTTGGCGGCGGGATCGGCACACGCGGACCGGGGGAGACTCAGATCGAGACCGACCGGCGGCTCGCGCGCAATCGCATAGCGGCGCTGCGACGGCGTCTGGAGCATGTGAAGGGTACCCGCTCGGTAATGCGCGCCGAGCGCGAGCGGGCGGCGCTGCCAAACATTGCCCTTGTCGGCTACACAAACGCAGGCAAGAGCACGTTGCTGAATGCCCTCACAGGCGCCGAGGTGGGGGTGCGCGATCGCCTGTTCCACACGCTCGACCCGAGCACACGCATGATGAGAATCGACGGACGCGCCCACCTGCTGACCGACACCGTCGGCTTCATCCGCAAGCTTCCCCACCAGGTCGTGGATGCGTTCGGAGCAACGCTTCAGGAGACACGCCTTGCCCACCTACTGCTGCACGTGCTGGACGCCTCCGCGCCAGAGCACGACCAGCTCGCGATGCGCAAAGCCGTCGAGGAGGTACTGGAGGAGATCGGCGCCGGCGAGCGCCCACGCGTGCTCGTGCTCAACAAGATCGACCTGCTCGAGGAGGAGGCACGCGAGGAATTGCGTCTCGCGCACCCCGACGCCGTGCTCGTGAGCGGCGCAAGCGGCGACGGCCTGCCCGAACTGGAGAAGCGGATCGAGGGAGAGCTGCGCCACACGTTGCGCCCGATGGAGCTACTCGTGCCCTATTCGCAGGGAGCCAGCCTGGCCGAACTGCACGATGTAGCCGGCGACCTGCGCCGCCAAGACACCCCAGAGGGCGTGCTCGTGCGCGCACTGGTACCGGCACGCCTGGCCGAGCGCTACGCCAAGTTCGCCGTCACGAACGGCTCAGCGATCGTCGCCACTCCCTGAGAGGACCCCACGCGCTTGGCGCGAGAAAAGCTTCTCGAGGTTCTGTTTGGCGATGTCATCCAGGCTAAGATCAAGCTCGCTCGCGAGCTGCGCCACGTACCAGAGCACGTCGCCGAGCTCCTTTGACATCGCCGCGCGACGCTCGTCGCTGATCTTGCCGCCGTCGTCGCGAATCGCCTTCTTGGCATGCTCGGCAACCTCGCCGGCCTCGCCGGCAAGCCCGAGCGCGGGATAGGCAAGCCACGCCTCGCGAGGATACTCGGCGGTACGACGCGATTCGCGCTGATACTCAGATAGGTCCATGGCTTCTGAAACAACTCGACCCGCCGGAGCGGGTCGGATGTGGGTGTTGGAGGAGCTACCTCCGAACGATTGACAATCGACCCGAAGTATAACAATTGGTCCCGCCAACTCGGTCACACACGTGGCGGGAGCTACCCGCAAACGCTTGACATTTGCGCCTTGTGCGACCGAGCTTGCGGATTTTGGCGGCGGGCGGGAGAGTCGAACTCCATCCGAGGGCGACCTCGAATTCCCGATTGTCAATCGTTCGCGTCGACCGCGACGCAACACCCGCCGTCGCAGACAATTGTACTAGACACGCGCGACGCTACTTTGTGATCAGACTCCGGCAGCGCGGCGAGCGCTGGCATGTGCTGCGTCCTCAAAGGAGTCGTCAAGCGATGCCAGCGTCTCGACGTCGATGCCCAGCGCGGTAACAATCAACCAATCGGCAAACCACGCGTTCTTCGGCAGCAGCGGGCCGTGGAGGTATGTGCCGATCGTGTTGCCAAAGCGAGCCCCCTCGAAACCGCTACGGCCGTCGTTGCCGTGGCCCTTGAGTACCCGGCCCAGCGGAGTGGTCCGCGGGTCAAGATATGTACGGCCACCATGGTTCTCAAAGCCAGCGAGCACACGTTTTGCACCGTCGAGGTCGACCTCGATCGCGACATTTCCGATCAGCCGCTCGCCCGGCTCTCGCACAGTACGCAAGTCGAGCAGCCCGACACCCTGAAGCTCGTTGTCGCCGAGCGTGTAGGACTTACCCAGGAGCTGGTAGCCACCACACACGCCAAGCACGATCGCGCTGCGCGAGGCGGCCTCGTGCAAGGCATCGCGCTTGCCGGCAACAAGATCCTCGGCGCAAAGCAGCTGGTCCCGATCTTGACCGCCGCCGATGTAATAAATGTCGTGGGTTTCGCCGTCAAGCGCCTCGCCAAGTCCGCTGCCGCTCAAGTGAAAGGCAATCCCGCGCCATTCGCAACGGCGCTGCAGTACAAACAGATTGCCGCGGTCAGCGTAGATGTTCATCAGGTCGGGGTACAAAGCGCAAACGCACAGAGTGCGCCCCTTCAGCTCGTTTACTGCCATGAGCTGTCCGCCTCACCGCGTCGCACAAGCAGCTCGCGCAGAGCGAGCATCGCTGTATAGGTCGGGAGCACATATAGAGGTTGGGCGCGATCCAGTTGAGAGGGAGAACCTTCCCTATGTGACCCCTCGCCGGCAGCAGCAGACTCCTCGGCAGCAGCAGACCCTTCGGCGGCCATCAAGCGATCCTTATCAGTCGGCGGTCGCTTCGCTGCGGTGTCCGTCAAGCCCCCACCGCCAGTCGCCGGGTGCTCTGCCGTGGCAGCGGCGAGTGCGCGGGGAAGATCGTCGATTACGCAAATGCGCTCGGGCTCGATGCCTGCGTACTTCAGCCGCAGGGCCAGCTCGGGCGCACGGGTGCCGGAGCAGGTGGCCAGCCGCACGCGCCCGGCCAACAGCTCGAAATCGGCATCCCAGATCCATGACACATCGTGGCCGTCGGCGGTGTTGTCGTTGAGTACTCCAAGCAAGTCGTGGGAGCCAGGCTCCAGTGCAAGTGTGCGCAATACCTCGTTTGCGCCGGCAGGATTCTTGACAAGCAGGATGCGCGTCTCGCGTCCGGCGACGGTGACCGTCTCAGCCCGGCCAAAGGCTGCTTTGGTGCTCTGCAGACCGGCGACAATGTAGGCCAGCGGGATACCCAAAGCGACGGCAAGCGCGCTGGCGGCGAGCGCGTTGTAGATGTTGTAGAGACCTGGCAGCGCAAGCTTCACTTCGGCCTCGCCGTCAGGCGTGCTCAACTGGAAACGCGCCGAGCGCACGCCTTCGAGCACGACCGAGCGGGCGAGCACGGTGGGGGAGGGCCGCTGCTGTCCGCATGACTCACAGTGGTAATGGCCGAGGTGACCGAGGTACACAGCGTCAAACACGTACGACGCCCCGCAGCGACGACAGTGCTTGGCGTCGGCGGCATGAGCCATACCCGCAAGCGCCAGCGAGTCATCATCGACACCGAAGTACAAGACGCCGGTCTGCTCGTGGTCGTCTTCGGCTGGTCCGTGGTCGCCTTGCGCAGGCTCACCTCCGACTTCGGCCCGTTTGCGGTCGAGATCGGCCGGTTCGTGGTCGAGATCGGCCGGTTCGTGGTCGAACTCCGACGGCGCGTGGTCGAACTCCGACGGCGCGTGGTCGAACTCGGCAGGTTCGTAGTCACCCTGCGCCCGCTCGCGTCCTAGATCGGCGACAAGCGGATCGTCGGCGTTGCAAACAAGCCGAGCCCGCTCGGCCGCTCCGCCCGTGCGCACAGCGCCGGCCCAGCGTTCAGCGATCGTCTCCAGCTCGCCATAACGGTCGAGCTGGTCGCGAAACAAGTTGCTAAGCACAACCACGCGCGGATGCAACTGGCCCGCAAGCCGATCGAGCCACAGCTCGTCGACCTCGAACAGCCCGAGCTCGCCGGCAATCGTGCCGCCGCGCCCGGCGGCATCGAGCAGCGTCGAGGCGATCCCGCCAGCCATGTTGGCGCCGGCCTGGTTGTGCACGAGCGAGATGCCTGAAGCCTCGAAGATGCTCGCGGCCATCGCCGCCGTGGTGGTCTTGCCGTTGGTGGCGGAAACCAACACGCTGCCACGGGGCAGACGCGCCGCAAGCTCGGCGATCGCAGAGGAATCCATCCGCACAAGCAGCTTCCCAGGCAGGCTTGTACCGCCGCCGCCGCGCACCCGTGAGATAGCGCCGACGGCGCGGGCAAGAGCGAGCTTCGGCCTGAGCGTGGCGCTCATCGCTCTGCTGCAGCGGCGTCTGAGGCAGGCCCGGTGGCAAGGAACGCGTCCGCGCCGGAGCCGTCGATCGGCACCAGCACACGCACGGCGCCGGCGATCGCGCGTACGCGCAGCGGCAGCTCACCGATCGGATCGCCGTCGGCGTACATCGTGAACGGGCGATCAGCGCTGATGGCGACTTCCCGCGCGCGAAACACTTTCACGCTGGGCTCGCGCACATGCGTACCGCTGAACACTTTCGGCAGAATCTTCGTCAGAAAGCCGAGCTTGCTGATGTTTTCGAGCACCGGCACGTCAAGCAGACCGTCGTCGAGAATCGCGTCCGGCGCAGCGCGCATGCCACCGCCATAGGTCTTCGAGTTGGCGGCTCCCACCGAGTAACCGGCGAAGCTGTGCAACTCGCCCGGAGGATCGAGCTCTATCTGAAAGCGCGCCGGGCGCCAGAACAGCAGAGCCCGCAGCGCACCATAGGCATACACAAGCCCACCGAGCCAAGCCGGAGCCTCGTTGGCAATGCGGTTTGCATCGCTGTCGAAGCCGGCGCTGGCGATACCCACGAACGCTTTCCCGCCTGTGCCCTTATGGGTATCGACCTCGCCGAGATCGAGCTTGCGCGAGAAGCCGGACGCAACGATCGCACAGGCCTCGACGGGATCTGCGGGAATGCCGAGCACGCGCGCAAGGTCGTTGCCACGCCCGCCGGGCAGCACGCCAAGCAACGCCCGGGGAAACTCACGCAACACGTCCGCGACAGCACCGACCATCCCGTCGCCGCTCAAGCACACGACCGTCTCTTCGGCAAGGCAGGCTTCACGCGCAAGCTCACGCGCGTGAGCCAGATCGCGGGTCAACTCGCTCCGAACCCGTAGGCCATGCCCGTCCAGTGCGACAAGCACGTCGGCCAACACGCGGCCGGCTTTACCGCCGCCGGCGGAGGGGTTCACGATCAGGCATATCGGCGTGCTCATCGCGCAAGCGTATTGCGCCGTGGCCGCGTCACGGGGAAGCGTCGGCGAGCGCCACTGTTGAGAATCGCGGAAGGATGCTTTAAGAATGCGCGAATATGGCGCAGATCTAGGAGACGCGCGACTATGCTGCCTCGATGTTTGACCTTTCGAGTGTCGTGCGCCGACTGTTGTACGGCTCGGCTACGACCGCCTTCGGGCTCGTATTGACGGCCTGCGGCAGCTCCACGACTGGCGCCGGAACATCCACAGGCACGCCCATCCGTCCCCAAAATGGAGGGTCATCGCTGAACGTCAAGCCTGTGTCCGCGTCCAGCGGCGGCAAATGCTCAAGAGCACAGGCGCCCGTGCCAAGAGGCGCGCAGCGCATCCCCAAGCCGACGCTAAGGCTCGATCCAGCCAAGCGATATGTGGTGAGTCTCGCCACCAACTGTGGCGCGATCGAAATCGAGCTCGACGTACGCCAAGCTCCGCGCACGACGGCATCCTTCGCCTACCTGGTCAAGCGCGGCTTCTACAACGACCTGACCTTCCACCGGGTCGCAGCCGGTTTTGTCATCCAGGGCGGCGACCCTAACGGCGACGGCTCGGGGGGACCGGGCTACACGATCGTCGAGGAGCCGCCAAGCAACATGCGCTACACGCTCGGCACGGTGGCGATGGCCAAGACAGCAACCGACCCCTCGGGAGCATCGGGCAGCCAGTTCTTCATCGTCACGGCCACCAACGCGGCACTGCCGGCGCAATACGCGCTAGTCGGAAACGTGGTGGGCAGCTTCGCCGGCGTGGATACCATCGCAAAGCTGCCAACCAACCCGCCACAAGACGGCGCTCCGACGACCCCGGTGGTCATCCGACGCGCAACACTGTCCTCGAACTGAGCCACAGCGGGATCGTGATCTCCAGCGCGCAGAATGTGTCCGACGCGGTATTTGACAGGCTCTACTTGGAGGAACGAGCAGCGCCGGCGGCCGCCGCCTGAGCGCGATCTCGACGCCTGCGACCAACCATCGCAGCGATTGTCACCCCTGCGATGGCAACGAACAGGCCAAGTAGTACTCCCGAAGCCAGGCCAAGCCCACCGAACGGCAGTGCCACAAGCTCCACGATGCCAAGGCCAAGTGCCAGCAACAAGATAATCAGCGCAATGATCAACAGGATCCCGCGTGTGCGGGCGAGGACCCCAGCGCTGGCAGGCGGGATCAGCAACCCCATCGCGCGCAAAGCAAACATCTGGCGCCCCGTGGGAGGTGTCTGGCCGAGACGCTCGACCGCGCTCTTCAGGTCGCCGGCACGACGCTCCGCAAGCGCCAGCGATGCGTCGGCCATGCGCCGCAACTGCATCCGTTCCTGCGGTCTGGCTGCGGCGATGGCCCGCTGGAAGTAGGCACGCGCCTGCTCGGCGTCAAAGCGCTCGGAAGCACGCGCGCCCAGGATCGCAAGCGCGGCTGACTTGTACTTCGTCTCGGCTTCGAGCTCCTCGTCAGTGCGCTGCTCGAGCGCTTCGATCGCCGCCTGGGAGCCGCGCTGCTCGACACGGATCTGTCGTTGCTTGGGAGCCATGACAGCTCATTCTATGGCTGAGCAGTCTCAAGCGCTATTCTCGCTGATCCGAGCAACTAGAGAACAATGCGTCGAATCACCTCGCACATATCGTTGATTGCGGTGCTTGCGGCCGTGAGCCTCTTCGGGCTGACTGCCGGCTGCGCGATTGCGGCCACAGGCTCGAGCACTTCGCTGAACAAGGCCGAGCTGGACAAGTCGGTGCAAGAAGCGCTGGCGAAAGCCGAGACGGGCACGAGCGCCGGTGCTCAGAACCCAGCAGCGGCGGGAGCGGAAACGCCATCCTCAAGCGAAGCCTTCAGCGCCCCCTCGGAATCGTCCTCGAACTTGACCAGTAGCGCGGCGGGCCAAGAAGAAGAAAGCACCGCAACAACTGCCACCACAGCCTCGGGCACTTCGCTGAGCACTGTCTCGACCGGGGTGGTCATCCCAGTCGGCATCGTCTGCATCCTGCTGTTGGGAGGGATCGCGTTTCTGATCCTGCGCGACGCGCGCAGCGTCGCTCCTGTCGGCGACGGCCTGGGCAGCCGCAGCACTGCGCAAGAACATGCCGCCCTCAGACGCAAGCGCCGCGCGAAGACCAAGGCAGCACGCCAGCAGCGCAAGCGCAACCGTTGAGCTCACAGCGAAGCAGGGGACTGCTCCGTCATCGCATTCTGTTGGTGTTGGGCCTGGACGACCGCGTCAATGCCGCATGAGCGAACGAGCCACCAAGCGGCGCGGAGGCTTGCGCACGCGCGAGGGTGAGGGGGTACTCGGGGAGCCATGCGGACCGCGGCGGGGCCGGTGAGGGCGGGGGAGCCTCGGATGCGGCTCGGCCGGGGATCCAGGCAGAGTCTTGCTGCCTCCTTCGTCTTCGCCGGCATCTGACTCGGAGCCACTCTGGTCTTCGAGCATCTTCATCGCGGAGTCCGAGCGCATCGGAATCCACACCATCAGCGACGCCATAACAAGCTTCACCAGCGCCACCAGTGCAAGCAGCAGCCACAAAGACATAGCGTCGATGCTACTACCAAGACTCGGCAAAGCAAATGTGGGGCAAGCTCGTCCCTCGCAGCCGCCCAAACGCGCCAATTTGGGCGCCGCTCAACTGCTTGCGGTCACCTGCACGGTGACGGTCCCAACGACCTCGCCGGTCGTGAAGGCGCCGCCGGCGAACTCGCCCAAGAACTGGACGCCGGTGGCTGTAAGCGAGACCGGCAGGTTCGTGAGCGTTATCGTCGCGCCGCTGACCACCGGATGCACCTTTTTGAGACTGACGGCCGCAAACGGAAACCTCGGTGGGCTTGCCTGTTGAGAGGTGAAGCTCAAAGTCGAGGTGGAGCCCAGGGCCAAAGAGGGTTCAGAGATCGTGGCTTCGCTTCCCGAGCTGAAGAGGCCGGGCACACCGAAGCTCGTGGAGAGAGTCATCCCGCCGGTCGTTGTCAGCGAGCCGTACCCGGTGGATGGATTCAGCGTGCCACCTGCGAGCGGAAAGACGAAGCCCGAGGCAAGCGCGCCGGTAGTGGGACCGACGGCGGCAAGGCTCACTTTCGCCTTCTCAAGAGCCTGCGTCGCTTGCGTGTTGAAAGCCAGCGTCTCGCTGCCGGCCGTGATTTTGACGCTGGCCACTTTCTTAGCCGCTTTCTTCTTCTTGCTCTTTTTGTGTTTCTTGACCTTCTTGCTTGCATGCACGGGGGCCGCCACGGCGACTAGCGTGTTCAGCATTGTCGCTACGCCCAACAGCAACAGCGACACCGCCGAGAAGAGCGCAATCCGCGCGCGAATCATTCGAATCATTAGCCAACTCCTTGGGCCGCTATAACAAGGACGTCGCTTGAGCACGAGACCGTGCACACGTCGACAGTGAGGCAGAGATGCTAGCTGTAAGACCCGAGCAGGTTGTTCATGCGGGTGATGGGTGTCTGTCGCCCGATGGCTTGGTGTGGTCTTCGATGGTTGTAGGTCCATAGCCATCCGTCAAGGGCTGCGGTGCGTTCTTGGCTGTTGCGGTAGATCGCGTCGTAGGCCCAGCCGGCGAGCATGGTGCGGATGAAGCGCTCTGCCTTCCCATTCGTCTGGGGCCGGTAGGGCCTGGTGCGTAGGTGGCGGATCCCGATCGCGTGGCAGGCAATGGTATGCATAGCTGAGCGGTAAGGAGCACCATTATCGGTCAGAAGCTCTTGGACCTTCATGCCATGGCGCTCATAGAACGCGATCGCTCGGCGCAAGAAACCGATCGCTGTCGTGGCCTTTTCGTCGGTCAGTACCTCGGCGTAGGCCAGACGGGTCGCGTCGTCAATCGCGATATGAACGCACTCCCAGCCAACGACCTGGCGTTTGACGCCGTCTCGGTCGACTCGGGTCTTCTTTGGGTTGTGCTGACGGCCCGTAATGCGCTTCCCGGCACCCCCGTGGATTCTCCCGAGCTTCTTCACGTCGATATGGATCAGCTCGCCCGCGACCCTCCGTTCGTAGCGTTCAGCGGGCTCCATTCCGAGCCGGCCCAGGCGGCCCATCCCGATCCGCTTGAGGATCCCCGAGACCGTCGAACTGGGCAGCTCAAGCACCTCGGAGATCTCGGGGCCCGTGAACCGTAGACGCCTGAGCGCTGCGATCGCCTCGACGCGCTCCCGCCGCTCAACATCTTCCGGATGCTCGCTCAAGCCGATTCAGCCTTCGTTCCATACCTGGGTTTCGCGGGCGTCCTGCTCGCAAAACTGGAGCTCGACCCCAAGCTGCGTGAGCTGGCGATCCTGCTCGTCGCAGCACGTGCGGGCGCCGAGTACGAGTGGATCCAGCACGTAGGCATCTCGAAGGCACTCGGCATCGACAACGAGCAGATCTCCGCTGTGGAGCACGACGACCTCAAAGCCGCCTGTCTCAATCCTGACGCTCAAGTCCTACTTCGCTTCACCTCCGAGGTGCTCGATCGACCACGCGCGGAGGCGGAGACTTTCGCCGCCATCAGCGCCAGATTCCCGCCTCGCCAGATCGTTGAGTTGCTGCTCGTCATCGGGAGCTATCACATGCTCGCGCGCCTAATGACCACGCTAGACATCGACATTGATCCAGCCGTCGGGAGCGTCGTCCTTGATGAAGCAAAGCGCCGCCTGGCAGGCTAAATCGTTCCGCACAGGTTTACATAACATACATTATCGAGCACAAAAAGGTAGTGGGTCAGTTTGAAAGTGAGTGCTGCTGTGGCGTCTCATCCATGTGAGACTGGAATTCTCACCTATTTGAGACAGCCGCGTCTCATCCATATGAGACAGGTCGATTTCGGGACGTCTCACTGATGTGAGACAGCAAACAGGCACCATTGCGTTTGGCGAGCACGCATACCTTGACAGTGATGTCGGCCATCGAGCCCTTCACGCCGTGGTCTGCAGGACGCTGTCGTCTACGTCGGAGGGGCCAGCGTCGAGCGCCGTGCCCGCGGGGGCGTACACCGGCTTGCGGTTGAGACGTTTTCGCTGGAAGTCCTCTGCCAGGAGCGTGCCCACCTCCCCAAGCAGCGCGCGCCGGTCGCATCCCGGGCGCGCCAACAGCCTGGCGGTGGCGCCTAGCAGGCGCGGCGGGGTGAAGACTTGCGAGGGCCGCGACCGGTGGCTGTAGAACAGATCCAGGAACGTGCCGATCTTGCCCCGCTCCAGCAGTCGCCTCTCGATCTCGGGTACCACCGCGGGCGTCGACCCAGCCTTCCCCATATCGGTAGCGAGCCAGTAGTGCTCGGCCGCGTCCTTGTCTCGCCAGCTGCCCCAGGCCGCCATCTCACTGTCAATGCCTTCTCCGGAGCCATCCAGCGCGCTTGCGATCGCTGGCACGAGCGCGTCGACCTGCCGGAATGCGTCCTGTATGCCCTGACCGGGCGTCGGGTCCTTGAAGTTGCCGGCGTCGCCGACCAGCACCCAGCCGGGGCCGGAGGCCTCCCGGAAGAACCCCTCCCAGCGCAGCATGCCGAACAGCTTCCCTGTCCGACGCGCGCCCGAGAGTGCCTGCGCCACGGGCCTGCAGTCTGCATGCGTACTCCATGAAGCTGCCCTCCAGATCCTCCCTGAAGCGAGGGAGATCAGCCAGATCCGGAATCAGGATGACCTGATAGAGGCCGCTGTCGGCGTGCGTCGCTGTCACCAGTCGATTGCCCCACCGGTGGAACACGAATGCCGGATCGGGGCCGGGCTCGACTCCCTCGAAGAAGGACCAATAGAGGAATCGCTCGTTCGGCGTGAGGTTGTACTTGCGCGCCCCGACGAGGCTCGCGATCGTCGAGTTGCGACCGTCCGCGCCGACAACCAGCCGCGCCCGGAGCGTCGTCTCCGAGCCAGGACATCGTGCAGCGCTGGCTTGACCGCTACAGCAGCGTCCCCGGGGCGAGGGCCACGATCGAGGACATCCTCGGCGGCTGGTGGCAGCAGGCGCTGCTGGAGACGGTACTCGGCGTGCTCGCGTTGCGGGGTTCTGAGTATTGGGACGACCGCGCCGTCGAAGCCGCCCTCAGCAGCGAAGCACTCACCGCCGCCGCCATGCAGCGCTACCACCTCGACGCCGTCGCCAGACGCGAGCTAGGCCTCCGGCTCGGAGCACTCCGCCAAGCCGCGTGATCAGACCCAGCCTCTGAGCGCCACACCGGATGGCGGTACTCGTCGCCGCCTACGGGCCGGCTGACGCCGATCAGTGGCGTACGGACGATCAACTCGTGCCGCTCGGCGAGCGCGTAGAAACTCGAGACGACGGCGATCTTTCGTTGCGTCGAGGCGACCAGTGGCGACCACTGCGGCGCTGGTGCGTCCACGCCTGTCCACCGAGAACGCCCAACACCGCGCCGACGACATCTCGGAGGCCGGAGCTGCGCGACGACCGCGCTCATGCTTGCTTCAGGAACCTCAGATAGAAGGCCGCGAACACCAGGACAATCCCAACGTTCGCCATCAGGCGCTCCCAGAACCGATGCCTGAAGAACAAGACGTCCACGCCGACCACGATGGCTATCAGCGCGAGCACGTAAAGCGCGACGCCTGTGTGCCTTCCCATCGTTCCATCCTACTGTCGTCCCGAGGTGCGCCACACATGCGTGTCACTAAGTCGCACGGGCTACAACTCGGGGAGCAACCGACTCCTCCCTCGATCAGGCTCCGACGCCGACGGGGCGACCCGAGCTCGGGACCGGCGTCACCTCAAGCTCGATGAAGCTCGAACGTCCCGGAACCCATATCTGCTGCTCTCCGTGCGGCGATATCGACGCATGAGCCCGGATGGATCCAGCCCGTGGCGGAGACGGCGGCGCCCCCTGCCGCATGATGGGTACGAAGCTAACCGCGACCGTTCCAGTGATCCGGCCACCTAGCTCGCGGAACATCAGCTTCGGCAGGGTCCACCTGACGCCGTGGGAGACGCCACCAGACTCCGAAACGGTCGTCACCTTCGAGACGCCCCAAGCGTAGCCGCCTACCTGCGGTACCTGGTTGATCTTCATCTGCGCCAACACATCGAGCGTCTGTGCCGCCTTCGAGGCGACGCCACCAATAGCCGGCTGGACCAGCGACACGAGCTGGCTCGCGTCCTGCAGGACGGGCTCGACCGTCGTCAACACCCCCGATGCACGCTCAGCGAGCGTAGGATCGTGCGGCACTGGGCTCATGTACTTGACAGTCGCCGCGACCTCGTTGACGCGCCAACCGCCGTCGGTCGGAAAGAACACCAACACGGCAGCGGCATGCTCATCGAGCCGGTCCCAGATCCAGTCGCGAGTTGCACGACCCATCCAGTGCGTTAGCCGCGAGCCACTAGCGCGCGGAGGCCGGCCCTCGTGACCAATCGTCCACCAGTACTCATAGACAGAGACGCGTGGCGCGGTCGGAGCGCCACCGGTTGTCGCTGCCGTCGCAAGCTCCGCGAAGCTGCCGTCCAGCAACGGCTCGGTCTCGCCAAACAGTTCGAAATAGAACGGCTTCGCCCCCTCCTTGTCGGGATCCCACAACTTCAGGTCAGGCGGTGAGCTGACGGACTGGATAGGCATCGACCAATCGTCGCGGACGTTGCGGACGCCTGCTGATGACCAGCGCGTTCAGGTTGAGCTGCTGGACTCCAGCCACGCTAGCGTCGCTGTCGTCTCGCACCGCGCGCCAATTCGCCAGCGCAGACGCCCAGCGCATGAACTTATCGTCCCCGCCAATGCTCTCTACACTTATGAGCTGTGTCGACGCACCCTGCAAACCAGAGCGAACCCGAGCACTTGGAGCTTCCGGTCGAGGAGCTGCTGCGCCGCGCACGTCCATTGCCTGACCACGATGAGATGGCGATCGAGGATCTCAGCCAAGTGGAAGGCGAGGCCTTCCTCACTGCCGTTCAGTCGTGACCGCATCGGGATCGCGCAGCGCGATCGTAATCGACACCGATGTCTTCAGCGCCGACCTCGTCCCGGCGTCACGCTTGGCGGAACGCTACGCACCGATCATCACCGGCCGGCCGGCGTTCATCTCCTTCCAGACGGCCGCAGAGCTGCGCTACGGAGCGATCCACCGCGGCTGGGGCGAGGCACGAATGCTCAAGCTCAACAACAAGATCCAGCGCGCAGAGGTCGTCCACACCGGCCCCGAGCTCGTGACGATATGCGCCCAGCTGCGCGCCGACTGCGCCGCGATCGGCCACGCTCTCGCACAGCGCGAGCACAACGCGGACCGCTGGATCGCCGCGACCGCGATCCGACTCGGGATCCCACTCGTCTCCAACGACACCATCTTCAAGGCCGTACCCGGCCTCGCGCTCGAATCGCTCACGTAAAACGGCCGCAGCCGAACAGGAGCGCAGTGAACCTCCTCGCGCGTCCCCCGCAGACTGCGCCGTTGAGGTCGCCGCGTCGGTCTCACATGGCTGGGACGTCACGGTCTCAGATGAATGGGACTCGACTGTCTCAGATCGGCGGGACGCCGCAAGTGAGTGCGGCGTCTCATCGATATGAGACCGGATTCTCACCCATATGCGACTGTCGTGTCTCATCCATATGCGACTGGTCGAGCCGCCACGCGATGCTTACGGACCAAGTGGCGTGAGCTCTCGGAGCAGCTCGCGTTGGTATGGAGCGAAGCTGCCCGGTTTCAGCTGCATTCGGTCGCATCGTTCCTGCTCACTTCGGCGGCGGGTGTCCTTGAGCTTGGTTACGAGGTTTGAGGTCTGGACGCCAGCCTGAACGCGCACCTCCTCTATGGCGGCGCGAACGAGGTTCAGGTTCTTGGTGAGCGGCGAGATGAGGCGCGGATGTTCGGTGCGTAGCGCGGTCATAGCGTCGACCGCTGTCGCACAGGCCAGCGAGCCAGCCGGCGGCTGCTCGCCATGCCGATGCCCGCACGACCCACCGGCTACTCGGGGCGCTCGAGCCGTAACCCTCCAAGCTGGTAGCCCACGGACCGAGAGAAACCCCAGCCACACACCTGCGCCACACCCTCGACTTGTCGCTCCTTGGGTTTCAGCTTGCCTTCAGGACGCCTTTTGGGAGCTTGACACGGCGCGTGAGGATTTCCAGGCCAAGGATCAACGTGCGGATCACGCCGAGTTGGCCGAGCAGCGCGATCGAGTCTGAGTGTCCTCGGTCTTCGAGAGTTCTGCCGTCCTCCCCCAGGCGGCTGATCGTGATGCCGCGAAGCTCGACGGCGCGGCCGTGGTAGGTACCGTGGAGGACCCATCGCGAGGCGACGCGGTTTCCCTCGGTGACTTGCTCCTCGACACCCATGCGGTAGTCCTTGAACAGGGTTGCGTAGAACGCGAGTGACTCGCGGCCTCCCTCATAGCCATGGAAGGTCATGTCGTTTATGTGATCCACGAAGTCAGGGCTGTAGAACTCCTCCATCCGCGAGAGATCGCCGGAGCAGACGATCTCTATCGCTTGTCGTGCTTGTGACGCGTAGTCGTGTTCGGTTGTAGTCATGGCCCAAGCATACACGACAAGAATGTAGTAATGTCTTGCTTATGGCGGGAAGGCCCAAAAGCTCGAGCCGTGGATTTGCTCCTCTTGAGTCAGAGGTAATGGACGCGATCTGGAGTGCGAGCCGGCCGGTGTCGGTTCGTGAGATCGCCGACGCACTCAACGAGCGACGGCCCGAGCCGTTGGCCTACACGACCGTGATGACGGTGATGAATCGGCTCACCGCGAAGAACGTCCTCATACGCCGCGGTGAGCGACGCAGTTATGTGTATGAGGCGACGGCCCCGGACGCCGCCGGGATCGCGGTACGCGACGTGATCCGCACCTACGGTGATGCGGCGGTCGCGCATTTCGTGGATGAAGCGCGCGCCGATCCCAGCGTTCTGCGTCGTCTGCGTGGTCTGCTCGCGGAGGACACATGAGGCTCGACAGCGCCAACCGCAGCTTCCTTGCCCTGATGTCACTCTCGCTGCTGTTGGGTATGTATGTGCTCTGCGGTGCCGTGGGGAGCGTGCTCGCGCCGCTCATCCTGGCACGGGTTTCTCACGACGGGATCGTTGGCCTCTCCGATAGCGGCGGCTCGATGTTGCCTGTTCTCCTTTTCATCGCCCTGGTCGCGGTCGGCCTAGCGTTCGGCGCCCGGTCGATCGCCCGGCAGTTGGTCGCCTCCGCAAGACTTGCGCGCCGTGTGCGCGGCTTGACGCTTGAATTGACAGACGAGCTGGCACTCACCGCATCAGAGGTCGGGTTGGGTGGGCGCGTGGCTCTCCTCGATGCGCCCGAGCGGTTCTCCTTTGCCTACGGTGTCCTGACTCCCCGCGTAGCGGTCAGCCGCGGACTCCTTGACGGCGTCTCGAGTGAGGAGATGCGGGCGGTACTCGAGCATGAGCGCTACCACGTATGCAACCTCGACCCACTGAAGGTCGTATTCGTGCAGGCGCTCTCGGCCGCGTTCTTCTTCTTGCCCGCGCTGGACTCTCTACGCGCCCGCTATCTCGCGGGCCGAGAGCTTGCAGCAGACCGACGGGCGGTCAGAGCGTGTGGACGCCGGCCCCTCGCCAGCGCGCTACTGAAGGTCGTCCGTGGCCCCGACTGGAGCGAGCTGGATGGCGTTGCGGCGATCGGAGGCCCCGAGCTGTTGGACGTTCGTGTCGCGCAACTGGAGAGCGGTATCCAGCCAAAGCTCGCCACGCTCACCATCACCCGTGCCACAGTCTCGCTTCTCGGCACGGCGTTGTTCGCCTCAACGTTCCTCGCAGCGGTGTTCAGCTTCGGCGGCCCCGAGGCGGTGTACCGGGCGACCGGCACCGGGCTGACGACTGCCGACCTGCTCAGCGGCCTGACTTGCGCCGCCCCGTTCGCGGGCGCTGGACTGGTCGCGTACTGGCTCATCGCCCGGCGTGCGAGCCGGCCACTCACGACGAAGATCAAACACTGATGTCGGGGCTTGAGATGTTGTTGTGCCCGTTGGGGATGGCGACGATGGGAGGCATCGCCTGGGTACTGACAAGGCTGCCGGGAAGGCGCACCCAGCGGATCGCGCGGATAGCCCGCCACACCACCTGCCTGCCGGTGGGTGCCCCGCAGCCCCAGCCCATAGAGGACACCGGCGACGCGAACGGCACCGTGGATTGATGGTTGAGCACGCCGCTCATCCCGTATTCGCCCGCATCTATGCGAAGGTCGCGGACATTGGAGAGCGTCGCGGTGCAGCCGAGCACCGCCGGAAGCTGCTGGCTGGTTTGAACGGTCGGGTGATCGAGATGGGCGCCGGGAGCGGCGCGAACTTCGCCCACTACCCGTCCACCGTCAGTGAAGTGGTTGCCGTCGAGCCCGAGCGGTATCTACGCGAACGCGCGCAGCAAGCAGCCGCAGACGCCGCGGTCGCGGTGTCCGTGGTCGATGGCGTCGGCGATTGTCTCCCTGGTGAAGCGGGATCGTTTGATGCTGGGGTCGCCACGCTCGTGCTCTGCACGGTGCCAGACCAGCGCTCGGCCCTCGCCGAACTCCACCGCGTCATCCGACCCGGCGGCGAGCTGCGTTTCTACGAGCACGTCGTCGGCCACGGCAAATTTGAGTCGCGCCTTCAGCGGCTCGCAGACGCGACTTTCTGGCCTCACGTCGCTGGCGGATGTCACATGGCGCGCGACACAACGACTGGAATCGAGCAAGCCGGATTCGCAATCGAGACGTGTGAGCGCTTCCCATTCAGCCCCGCGCTGTTCCTCCCACCCGATCCACATATCCTCGGAATAGCCCGGCGCCCGTAAGCGCAGAGCAGTTGAAGGGACCGTCCGCGTGAGCATGATCGAGTTGCCGGCCGCGTTTCTTCCGAGCCCACCCGTCAACGGGTTTCACATCGGACCCTTGTTCGTCCACGCCTAGTGGGCCGCAGCCAACCCCCCGGCTCCGGAGCAGCGTCAGTGGCGAATGAACTATGCGTGCTCCTTGTGTACTGGTACCACCGCGAGGCGAGCCTGGCAAGTGTCAGGGCGGCGAGCATCAGGCCAAAGTCGCGGAGCGCGATGTCGTAGTAGTGGGGGGCGTTGTTGGTCAGCAGGTTCACGACGATGCCGAACAGCCAACCCGCGACGACAAACGCGCCGATCCTGGGAGCAAACGCCACCAGCAGTCCGGCGAGGATCTCCACGACACCAACAACGTGCATGAAGTCCTGAGCGTTGCCGGGGACGATGTTGTTGATCCACGGCGCGAGGTATTGCGGCCAGTACACCGACCAGTTGAAGAACTTGTCGATGCCGAACAGGATCGGCGCGACCGTGAATCCAATCCTCAGCAGCCAGAACGCCTAGTACGCGGCCGCGTTGACGTCCAACATGCCTCGTGCAGAGACAGCGCCGTTGCCGGCACTCGTCCTCTCGCGGCCCAGCGGGGTGCCAATCGTGGCGCTCATCAAATGCCTCCTTGTCGTGAGGCGCCCCAACCAGCGGACGCGCTCGGTTCACTTGATGGCTTTGCGTCACCTCGGCCGCGGTTCTTACCCCCGCACCCAAGTTTCGCCACGGCTCGTCGTCTATTGCTCGCTTGTGACGAGCGCCAGCAGGCTGTCGTGGTCCTCGTTGCAGGCAGGGCAGCCATGCAGGTGTGCGCGCATCCCCGGGATCTCCTCGTCCGCGTCGACCTCGGCGAGCTCGAGCTCCACGTAGCGATCGAGGTGATCGAAGCATTCCTCGCAGGTCAACTCGGGGGCGCCCGGCCCGAGCAACCGTCCCACAAGCTCCTTGGGGTCGATCGGGGTGCTCACGATGACGCCCCCATGTAGAGATTGATGTCGTGGTCTTGCAGGGCGAGCGCCTCGCGGAGCTTTGCCCTGGCGTCGTGGAGCGTCTTATACAGAGCGCCCCGAGTGCTGCCCAAGCGCTCGGCGAGAACGTCAATCGGGACGTCGTTGAGGGTGATGGCAACGAGCACCTGGCGCTGACGCGGCGTGAGATCCTGTTCGATCGCCTCCTGTATCGCGGCGATCAGCTCACGCGACTGGACGTCCTCGTGGGGTGTTTGCAGGCGGTCGGCGATCGTCCACCAGCTCTCCGGCTCGAGTTGCACCTCGCGGCCCTGCCAGGCACGACGGCGAACCTTGACAGCGGCCTCCAGCAGAGCGAACTTGTAGGCCCATGTGGTGAAGCGGCTTTCACCGCGGAAGTCTCCGAGCTTCCGAGCACGGCCATCAACGCATCGTCAGCGCTCTGCTGCGCGAGATCCTCGTGGTCTGAGTCGCGCAGATGACCGAGCGCTGCCCGTCGGCGATGCACCTCGAACCGGGCTGCTTTCAGCAGCAGCATGTGCAGGTCCTCGACGGCCGCGTCGTATCCCGCACCCTTGGATTGCAGGCGGCCGATCCAGCTCGCCGACTCGGCATCGAGCTGTCTCCCGTCGGTAGCACGAGCGTGCATGTTCTGAATCGGCACGCTCCAGACGCTAGCGGAGCGGACGCAGATGGCGATCGCGAGGGCACCTCACGGGCGTTACGGGCTCTCACATCTGCTTTGCGTCGGCCCGGGCGAGATTCTTACCCGTACACACGAGGTAAGAACCGGGCGAGCAGGGACGCTAACCGGCCATAACTCAGACCCACCAAGCCCACCAGGAGACACACTCGAGCGTTGCTGCCGCGCCGCCGCTGGCACCCGACCCGCTCGGGCGCAGCATCGACAGGAAGACAGCCGAACGAGCTGCCGCTGACCTGTTGGTCGCTTTGGGCGCCGACCTCGATGACGAGGGGTTGCGCGAAACACCGAGGCGTATGGCCGCCGCATATACCGAGCTGCTGAGCCCGCAGCCGTTCAATGCCACGACGTTCCCGAACGATGAGGGCTATGACGAGCTGGTGGTCGCGCGCTCGATCCCGTTCCACTCGCTGTGCATGCACCACCTGCTCCCCTTCCACGGCGTCGCTCACATCGGCTACCTGCCCGGGGAGCGCATCCTGGGCTTGTCGAAGTTCGCACGAGTCGTCGAGCTGTTCGCCCGCGACCTTCAGGTGCAGGAGCGACTCACGATGCAGATCGCCGACTGGCTGCAGAAGCAACTGACCCCGAAGGGCGTCGGGGTCGTGCTCGAGGCCGAGCATATGTGCATGTCGCTGCGTGGCGTTCAGAAGTTCGGCGCGAAGACCATCACCTCGGCCCTCCACGGCCTCGTTCGCGACGACCCACGCACCCGCCAGGAGTTCCTAGCCCTCACCACAAGGAATGAGCCCTGAGCAGCCAGACACGTTGCGCGAGGAAGTTGCGTGAATCACTGCCCGCGGCGAGCCGCGGGCTCTTGCAGGACGCCGTCGAGGATCGCGGCGAGCGCCTGTATGCGTGGGAGGTGCGCGCGGGTCAAGCTCTCTAGCTGCTGGCGTCCGCGATCGGTGAGCTCGAGGTGCATGCGACGCTGGTCGAGCGGGTCGCGCTCGCGGCCGATCAACCCGGTGCTCTCTGCTCGCAGGGCGAGCTCGACGACGCTGTGGTGGCGTATGTGCAGCGCCTGCGCGGCCTGCCCGATCGTCGGCCCGGGCGTGTCGGGGTGGCCGCGTATGACGAGCAGCAACTGGTGCAGAGAGGGCGTGAGACCAGCGTCGTCGGCCATCTGCTCGCTCCAGCGCACGAACTCGCGTAGCTCGCTGCGGAATGCGAGCAACCGCTGATAGTCCTCGTCGAGCAGCGGGCCGTCGTCGGCGGCGGGGCTCATCCTGCGGGCTCGCGAATCCAGGGCAGTGCACCCGGTCCAGTGGTGGGTCGGCGTGGGCCGAGTGGACGCTCGCGGTGGCGCTCCTCGATCAGGACGCGCTCGTGGGCCTTGAGCAGGTCGAACTGACTGATCAGCCCCACCAGCCGCTGGGGGTCCTCCCGGTGTGTGACTGGGAGCACGCCGTGTCCGCTTGAGACCATCTTGTCGGCGACCTCACGCAGGGTCTCATCGGCAAAGGCGATCATCGGTTGGTGGGCGAGCGCGCCGGCCTCGATTGGGCTGGTGGACTTGTACGCGTCGATGACGTCGGAGAATGCCAGCACTCCGACGAGGCGCTCGTCAGTGTCGATCACGGGGTACAGGCGTTGGCGGCGCTCGATGCTGCCCTCTGGCAGGCGCTCGTACAGCTCGTTGGTGGGCGTCTGTGCGCGCACGGTCAACACCTCTGTTGCCATCACGTCACGCACGAGTAGGGCGTGCAGCGGGTCGATCTCGTACTCGCGTGTGACGTGGTAGCCACGGCGGGCGATCTTCTCGGTCAGGATGGAGCGCTTCAGCGTCAGGACGCTCACCAAATGGGCGATCGTGCACGCCACAAGCAGCGCCAACAATGCGTTGACATCGTGGGTGAGCTCGAGCGCAAACACGATGCTCGTAAACGGCGAGCGCATCACGCCGGCCATCGCGGCGGCCATCCCGATCAGTGCCCACGTGCCCTCCCCGGTACCTGGGAGTATCGCGCCAAGCAGCCCGCCGAGCGCGGCGCCGAGCATCAGCAGCGGGGCGAGGATCCCACCGCTCGTATTCGACCCGAGCGCGATCGACCAGACCGCCAGCTTGACCACGAGCAGCACCGCCAGTGCCCCGAGCGCAAGCTCTCCCGCGAGCTCAGCTCCGATCGTGGCGTAACCCACGCCGAGCACTCGTGGATCGATCAGGCCACCGACACCGACGAACACGCCACCGATCGCCGGCCACCACGACCAGTGAAAAGGTAGGCGCCCGAACAGGTCCTCCGCCCCATAGACACAGCGCGTCATCACCCACGCCAGCCCTCCACACGCTACCCCCACCAGTACCGCCCCGAGCGTCACCGACAGGCCCAACGAGCCGTGAGCGCTCATCGCAAACAGCGGAGCCGACCGCAGGAGCCCGGCGCTCGCGAGGGCTTCCCGCACCGCCTCGGCCGAGCACGCCGCGAGCGCAACCGGGACCATCGAGCGCGGACGCCACTCGAACAACAACAACTCCACCGCCAGCAACACCGCCGCGACCGGTGTCGCGAACACGGCGGTCATGCCTCCCGCGGCACCCGCCACGAGCAGCGTTCGCCGCTGCGCGGCGGTCAGATGCAACAGCTGCCCGACGATGCTGCCGAGCGCGCCGCCGGTCACGATGATCGGTCCCTCCGCACCGAACGGACCACCCGTACCGATACTCACAGCGCTTGAGATCGGCTTCAGCACCGCCAGGCGCGGCTCCATCCGGCTGCCACGCAAGAGGATCGTTTCCATCGCCTCGGGGATCCCATGACCACGAATCCGCTCAGAGCCGACCCGTGCCATCACGCCCACGATCAATCCCCCGACGACCGGCACCAAGACACTCCACACCCCCAACACATGGATGTCCGGAGCCGTGAGGCTGGTACTGAGCGTCCCCGTGTAGGCAAGATGCGTGATCAGGGCGATCAGGTCCAGCAACGCCAACGCGAGCAGGGCGACAACCGCCCCGACAAGCACCGCTGCGCCAGCGAGCCCGAGAACCGACCGCGGCGTGGTGAAGTCCCCAAGCTCACGATCACGGGCGCCCGCCGCCCTCTGATCCGGTGGAGCTATCGCGTCCGCGGGAAACCGCGCGGCATGACCATTGCTTGCCACCACAGCGATCGTATCGGGTGACGATACTTTAGGGGTCGCGGTAGCGCCGAGGGAAGTCGATCGCCTCCCTAACGGCTGCTTAGAGCGCTCGCATCGTTGTCGTCCGCCTGGTTGTTGCGATCGGCTGTCTAGCTTCCTAGACCGACGGCGAGGTGCGCCACGGTGTAGATCGCGCATCCGAGGCCGAGCAGACGGCGGAACCAGTTGACCCCGAGCACGAGCTGCTCGCTGGCCCAAACGGCGAGTGCCACGAGGGAGATCGCCGCCAGATAGGTGTGCGCTGGGCCGCGTGTGGCACCGGCGGCGGCGGCGGCGAGGAACGCCAGGATGAGCGGCGCGTTCGGGAACTGCACGATCGGAAAGCCCGTCGGCCATCCGAGCCGGGTAAGGCGCTTGAAGCCTCGCGAGAGCTCGCGCGGATTGCCGCCGCGCCGAGGGTGAGCGGGCTCCACTTCAGCTGCCGTCAGGGGAAGGGACGATCTCACCGCGGCCTGCCTGTTGCAGGTCGCCCGGTAGAGGCGCGCCGGCCGCGCGGGCGAGGACCATCAGGCCGATGCGCCAGCGGGTGATCGCGGCGCGCTGGGCCGCCTGGGTGTCCGGCAGGTCGTCGAGCTCACCGTCGGCGAGGCCCGCGACGAGCGCGCTGAGGTAGGCGTCCTCGAACACGTAGGTGCCGGCGTAGGGAGCGTTGAGCGCCCGCAGCTGGCCGGTTGGCGGATCGACGGCAGCGATATCGACAGCGTAGGCCGCGAACTGCTGCTCGAGCCGGCCCAAGCGGCGGGAGGCCTCGGTCGGTGTGATGCGCCGGTCGTGGAAGGCCTCGAGGATCGGGTCAGCGCCGTTGAGCAGCTTGTTGACCGCGAGGCGGATCGGCTCGACCTCGCGCATGTACTGCTCGATCGCTGCGCGGCCAGTGGCCTGCGCGCCGGGCGCCGAGGTGGTATTGCTCCCGCAGCTACTGAGCGCGCGAGCGCACACACTGAACTGGCGGCCAATGCCCGGGTGTGGCCTCTCACACCCGGGCACGCTCGCCCTCGTATCCAACCCCGAGCGCTCAGTAGCCGTAGCCGCCGCTCGAAGATTCTTCTGAGGAGCCGCCCGAGCTGTGCGCGGGCGCAGCCGGGCCGCTGCTGGTGCTCGTCGCGGGGTGCTCGCCGCGGTTGTGACGACGGTCCAGGTGCCGACGTCTTTGATCCCCTGCCCCTTCGTTTCACCTGACTGCTGGTCGCCAGTGAACGTGTAAAGCGGCTCGCCCTTGTAGGTGACCTGCGTCGTCCCGTCAGGACGCTTTCACGGTCCCGACCGACCCGACTTCACCGCTGGGAGCGCCTCTGGATGGCGCGATCAATGGGTGCCACACACCGACACACGCGATGCTCGTGCAGATGAACTTGCCGTTCTGCTCGCCGCTGAGGTGGTACAGCATCATCCCCTGGCTGTTGACGAGGATCGTGCCGAGCGGATTGGACGCGCTCTTGATGAGCACATGCGCGGCCGGTTGTGTACTGGCGGCCAAGCTGGTCGTGTTGCCGGACGAACTGCTGCCGCAGGCTGCGATCAGCAGTGACGCCGCGATTGCGGGAAAAGGACAGCTTTAGTAGATTGTGCATGTAGTCACTTCTCGGCAAATCGGGCAGCCGTGCCAGCGTATTTTGGGGTTGTGCTGTACCGATAAAGACTCCGGGTAGCTGACGTTCCTTCTGGTCCTTCGCAACAGGCGCCATCTCGCACGCCTGGCGCACATTTGGCGGCAGGCAAACGAACGTCCAAGCGAGGGTCGCGCTCACGCCTGAGACGCCCTGTTCGGCCTCATGTATCACTCATCTCCGTCCGAAACAAGTCAGACATGCAGGCAAACTCCGATGAGGACTTCTGGCGCCGAACGCTCATAGAGCGACGCCCGCCCTTGACGTGGAAGGGCATATGCGCCTGCGCGATCGCATCGGCAGCCGGCATCGGTCTTGGGCTGACCAAACCCACCGGCGCGTGGGAGCTTCTCGCTATCGGCCTATCCATCACCGGCGCAATACAGACGCTCAGGGGCCTGGGAAGAAAGATCTGGCTAGCACTCGGAGGCACCGACCAACCAATCAAAACCTATCTCGAAAGACGGCTAGGCGACTAGACATTTCCGGCATTCTTCGCCCGGCTAAGACACAATCGCCGTCGATCGAGCAACCGCTCTGACTTACGTCCACACCCGCCAAGGCAAGGGTTAGCCAATCGGCTTATGCAGGGGCTCTGACCCGCGCATGCTCGATGGCCCAGTTGAGTGCGTAGTCGGCGACTTCCTCCCAGCCGGTCTGGCCGATTGTGAAGTGTGATCTGTCGGGGAACTCCTTGTAGTCGGTGAGCGCGCTCGACTTGCGCTGGAAGCGCTCTGATGTCGCCTTGTCGACTGATGCCGGCACGGCGTTCGGACGGTCACGATCGCGCTCGGGATCCTCGCCAGTACCGCCGTGGTGCACGCGCTCGTGTTCGTGCTCACCGGTAGCCTGGCGTTTGCTGGCCGATCTGATCCACAACGGCGGGGACGCGCTGACCGCGATTCCGCTCGGCATCGCCTTCGCACTGCGCTCCGAGCGCGCCGAGCGTCTCGCCGGCCTGGCGGTCGTGGCCGCGATCTTCATCTCTGCCTGCGTGGCAGCGTATGAGGCGATCCTGCGCCTGATTCACCCATCCACGCCCGGCCATCTGCTCGCTCTCGCGGTCGCCGGCGCGGTCGGGTTCGCCGGCAACTGGCTCGCGGCGGTGGTGCGCACGCGCGCCGGGCGCCGACTCGACAGCCCCGCACTGATCGCCGACGGTGAGCACGCCCGCGTTGACGCCTACGTCTCACTCGCCGTAATCGCCAGCGCGATCGCGATCGCCGCTGGCGCCCCGACCCTCGACCCGGTCATCGGTCTGGCGATGACCGTCGTGATCCTGCGCATCACCCGCGAGAGCTGGCGCACGGTACGCGGGCACTCACACGGCTAGAGAACGACGGGAGCTAAAGGCGGGTTTGCTCGATCGCGGCCTTGACCCTCGTGTGAGACCGGCCATGAGCCTCGAAATCTCGTTCATATGAGACTAGGGTCCGCGAGTAGCGGCCGTACGCGTGCCGCAAACCGTTCTGGGTAGACGAGGTGAAGCATGTGGCCGGTTCCGTCCCAGATCTCGACGCGTGCGTCGCGCGCGAGGCCCGTAAGCCAGGCCGCGTAGTCTGGTGGTGGCGGCGAGCCGTGCAGCGATAGGAGTGGTGCTGCGATTCGGGGCAGGATCGCCTCGGCGATCGCGGTCAGTTGCTCTGGAGGGGTGCTCAGCAGCGCCTCCCAGATTCCGAGGACGACCTCGCGCGGGAACGCCAGCACCCTGCGCTCGATGTTCTCGATCCCCGTGTAGGGCTTGAGCTTGAGAGTGCGATCGATCGACAGCACGGCCTCCATCGTGTGCTGGCTACGCAGATCCTCGGCATGCGCCTGCACGAGCCTGGCGAACTCGCCGAACCGCAGCGACTGGTCGACGCAGACGACAGCGCGCGCACCGTGTACTGCGGCGTATACGGCGGCGATGCTCGCACCCAGGGAGTGACCGACGATTGCGGGCTCCCCAAGCGCCACCTCCTCGACGACAGCTCGCACATCACCGACCAGCGACACCATCGAATACTCCGCGGTGCGGGAAGAAGCCCCGTGACCACGTAGATCCAACCGCACGCACGTGAACTCCTCGGCAAGCAGCGTGGTGACCGGATCCCAGGTCTGCCGGAAGGAAGTGAGGCCATGCACGAACACGACCAGAGGGCCGTGGCCCGCGACGTCGTAGGCAATCGTGGGCCCGTCGTCCCGCTGCAGGGTCGCGGCGCGCGTCACCCCCGGTCCCGGACCGCGATCCTCGCGCACACATCGGTGAAAGGCATCGCCCGAGTATGAGGAACCGTCCGGCGGGGCCGACCAGCGTTTCTTTCCTGCGCGTGCGCTGGCCCCACTCTCTCGCGTCGCCCGGTCTCATAGCCGGCCTCGATCAGCGATTGCGCGAACTGGAAAGCCTCGGCGGTGGTTTGAATCCTCCATTAACCCGGGCGAATCCGTTCGATCTGAGGGTGGCGTAACCCCGTATGTTCATCGCGAGCGTTGGTCGCGGAGAGTGGAGCGTCGGACCTTGCCTGCGTCGTCGCGTAGAGGAAGTGCCGTGAACTCGTATGTTCGGGGTGTCTTGTAGAGCAAGAGTCGGTCAGCGAGATGCTCGTGTAGGGCCTGCTCCTTCAGAGTGTCGGTGTCGGTGTGGACGATCGCGTGTACGCGCTGTCCAAGGTCCTCGTCGGGCAATCCGATCACAACGCAGTCGATCACGCTTGGGTGCGCGGCCAACGCGGCCTCCACCTCGGCAGGGTAGATGTTCGCTGCGCCTGAGACGATCATGTCGGTCCTGCGGTCTGCCAGGAAGAGATAGCCCTCGTCGTCCATCCATCCAACGTCACCCGCTGTGTCCCAGCCGTCGTCACGTTCTTCGGACTCCTCACCTATGTAGCTGTAGGTGCGATCGGACCCTGACGGGCGGCGCATCCAAATCGTCCCGAGCTCACCCGCCGCTACTGGCACGCCGTCTTCGTCGAAGATCGCCATCTCCCCCATGAAGCAGCGCCCGACGGTGCCTGGTCGCTCTAGCCACTCGCTCCCACGGCACAGGGTCACGGCCGCCGCCTCCGTCGCGGTGTACATCTCGATGATCCGGTCGGGCCCGAGCCAATTGATCCAGGCCCGCTTGAGCTCGGCCGGACAAGGCCCACCCCCGTGAAGGAGCACGCCAAGACTGGAGATGTCATAGCTCTCGCGCACAACTGCGGGCAGCCGCCAGATCCTGTTCATGTGCGTCGGAACGACCCACGCAGACACAACCCGGTGGCGGTCGATTAGCCGAAGGGTCAGCTCGGCGTCGAAGCGCTCTTGGAGCACGACGTGGCTTCCACCGCTCAACCCGAGCAGGGTCCCCAGGACTCCCATGTTGTGATACAGCGGACTGGGAAACATCACGACACTGTCGGCTGGAATACCGACAGGTGTTGGTCTGCCCTCAACGACCGGGATCACGGCCGGGGTGCCCGAGAGGATGATCTTGGGCCGCCCGGTGCTACCCCCAGACGTCGGCGCCTTGTATGCCGGCGCAATCGCCTCGGGCAACGGTCCGTCGTCGTGGTCATCGATCGGCGGATTGCTCGCGAGAACCTGATGGCCGAGATGGACAGTGGGATCAAAGCCGACGACGATCCTTGGCTGGGCGAGCTCGATGATCTGTGCGAGCTCGCTGGCCGGCAGTCGCGCTGAGACCGGCTGCGGCACAGCACCGAGCTTGAGTGCGGCGACCATCGACTCTACGAACGCCACGCTCGTCGGCAGCCCGATCGTCACGAGGTCTCCCTCCCCCACCCCCAGCTCCGCATACGCGCGAGCGAGCCGGTTCGTACGGGCAGCAAGCTCACCCCAGCTTACGGTCGGATGCTCACTCACCGTGAGCGCAGGACCATCCGGACGCTCCTCAGCGTGCATCCGCCAAGCCGCGACCATCGACATTGTCTCTAGGTTCCCGCTCACCCTCGCCCCATTCAACAGCGGCGCTTACCCGAGCATCCCTTGCGCACGCGCGACGCCATGCGGCGCACTCGCCACCGGACCCTACCAACGCTGACGTGTCGTCGGCCACGCAGGCTGGTGAGGCTGCTCGCGATCCTGTATCACCGGGTAGCGCAGCAGGGAGTTGCCCTCGCTCAGCCGCGGGTGACTGAACGGGCGACGCGAACGGGATGAAGCGCGGGCCTTCAAGAGCGATGACCCGGCTGCAGGTAAGCCAAGGCGATCGTCTACCGACACTTCGCGTCCAAGAAGGACCTCTACCTTGAGCTGCTCGCCGCGCATCGCGACGAGCTCCTGCACACCCTCGCTGAGGGCATGACAGGGCCGGGACCGCTCGCCGAGCGTATTCCCGCAGTCGCCGACAGCTGGTTCGCCTACGTCGAAGCCAATCCGTTCGCCTGGACGATGCTGTTCGCCGACGTCACAGGCGATCCCGAGATCCGCGTCTTCCACGCAACAATGCGCGACACCGCCCGCGCCGCGATCGCAGGCCTCCTCGAAGCCGAGCCCGGCGTGACGCTTGCGCCCGAGCTGATCATGCCCGTCGCTGAGCTGCTGCGCTCGGCGATGACCGGGCTCGCTCTATGGTGGCTCGAGCACCGCGACGTCCCCCGCGCCACGCTCGTCCAGGCCATCACCCAAACCACCTGGCACGGACTCGCCGACGCAAGCCGCGTAGGTCGTGCCAAGCCCTAACCCGAGCTGGGTAGCGTTGGGGTTGTGAGTTACCTCGAGCGTCTCGTCGCCTCGCCGTTGGTGGCCTGCACGTGGGAGCAGGCCACGACGACTCCGCACGCGCAGCAGATCGTGCCTGACGCCTGCGTGAATCTGATCTGGACGGGCCGGGCGCTGACTATCGCCGGGCCTGATACCCGGCCTCGCGTCGTGACGCTGGAGTCGGGCTCGCGGGTCGTCGGGGCACGGTTGCGGCCAGGCACGGCGGGCGCGGTCCTGGGACTGCCGGCGTCGGAGCTGTGCGACGTCTCGACGGATGCCACCGAGGTTCTGGGACGCGATGTGGTCGCGACACTGCTCGAGGAGCTGGAGGGAGGCTCGGACCCGCACACGCTGCTGCTGCGAGCCGTTGAGCTGTGCGCTGCTGAGCTCGATCCGCTCGTGTGTGCCGCAGTCGTGGCACTCGGGCGCCCACGCGCACGCGTGGCCCCTGTCGCCGACGAGCTCGGCATCAGCGCGCGTCAGCTGCACCGGCGCGTCAGCGATGCGGTCGGGTACGGGCCGAAGATCCTTCAGCGCGTATTGCGCTTCCGACGGCTGCAGGCGCTCCCGCCCGCGCCGCTTGTTGAGCTGGCGCTCGATGCCGGCTACGCCGATCAGGCGCATATGACCGCCGAGGTCACGCACCTGGCCGGGCTCTCGCCTGTCCGATTTCTCAAAGACCGCAGGCCGACCGCCGCCTAGCTTGTGGGTCATGCCAATCGATCAGCGCGCCGCCGAGAGCTTCATCTGGTCCGCCGCCCGCCTGGTGGACCGCCACCGCTACAGCCTGCTGTTCGCCGACGGGCCGGCCGCCCCGGTCGTCGAGGCGCTACGTGGCTATCGCAACCCGGACGGCGGCTTCGGGCACGCGTTGGAGCCCGACCTGCGCGGCCCAGCCAGCCAACCGGCTCCGACGCTGTACGCGCTCGAGATCCTCGGCGAGGCTGGCGCTGCGGACGGCGAGCTCGCCCGCGGCGCGCGCGCCTTCATCGCGTCGATCGCCGACCCAGACGGCGGCATCCCGTCCGTGCTGCCCGGCTTCGAGGACTACCCGCACGCGCTCTGGTTCGAGCCCGAGCCGGGATCCATGCTCACGCTCGGGCTGGCTGCAGCCCTCCACGCCGGCGGCGTTACCGATGACGCGTGGCTCGACCGCGCCACCAGCTGGTGCTGGCGGTTAATCGAGACCGCCGAGCGGCCACGCGGGTACTGGCTGAAGTTCGCCTGCGGATTCCTCGACGCGGTTCCTGACGACCAGCGTGCCCGCGCGGCGATCGCGTCGCTGGCCGCCCGCGTCGACGCCTCGGCGCTCGCGCCCATCGGCGGCACGGAGGGAGAGGCGCTGCGCCCGCTCGACCTCTCGCCGCGCCCGGGCAGCCGCTCACGCGGCCTACTCAGCGACGACCAGGTTGAGGCTCACCTCGACGCCGTCGAGTCCGAACAGCAGCAAGACGGCGGCTGGATGTTCGACTGGCGGGCCTGGGCGCCGGCGCAGATGACCGACTGGCGCGGCAACGTCACCCTCCGCGCGTTGATCTGGCTACGCGACAACGGACGACTCTGACGCCCCGGAACCACGGGCCGAGCTACGGCGCTCAGTCCGGCTAGAGACCCGCTCGACCGGCCCGCTACAAGCGAGAGTGTCGACCTTCGGGTTGACGAGAGCTCAAGTATGCGGGTGGTCTCGCGCTGGCTTAGCCCGGGTTGCGACATACTTGTACGCGGCCATCTGGGACTGACTGAATAAGAGGTGGTCTGTGGCCGCGAGATGATCGTCTTCCATCTTCGCCACGTGCACCGTTGCGAGTCGCTGACCGGCTTCGCGTTCGGTGGTCGTGAGGCTTGTCGGGCTGTATGAGGCGCACTGAGTGTCCACCACTACCTAAGTGGTCTCGCTCGCAAGTCCCGGCACGTATTCGGCGAACTGTCACTCCCACTCGTGATGGTGGGTGTCGCGCAAAGTCGTCTGCGGTGATGGTGATGCCCGCGGCGATGGCGGTGGACCCGGTAGGGATCGGGGTCTGTGTGCCGGGTGGAGTGTGCGTGCGGCCAAGATGCCGTTTCAGGCCGCCTGGGCGGCCAGGTGGTGCTTGTGGAGCTTGAGCAGGTTGTGAGTCGCGGTGATTAGCCGCCACTCCGAGCGTGCGGCGGATCTGCCTCGCCGCTGGAACTGGTTGATGCGTCGGTTGTGCTTGGTTTGAGCGAATACGGGCTCGACCATCGCCTTGCGTTTTCGGTAAAGCCCGCCACCGTGGTCACCGGCGAGCACGGCGCGCATGAAGGCGTAGCGGCCGCCATTCCAGCCGCGGCGGGGTGTGTTGCGCTTGCCGGCATCGGGCGGGATCAGGACTTGGGTGCCCATGTTCACGACCTCGTCGATCTGCTGCTCATGCCAGTAGCCGCTGTCCGCGACCGCGATCCCGGGCGCCTCGCTCACACCGATCTGCTGCAGCTCGCGGCGGGTGGCCTTGACCATCGGCTCGAGCTGCCCGAAGTCTGGTGAGGTGAGCGTGACCTCGGCCGCCAAGACGATCTGATGCTCATTCACAGCGGCCTGCACGTTGTAACCCTGGGTGTAGCTGCGCGGCGTCTTGACGTTGCGTGAATCGAGGTCAGTCACGTTGATCTTCCCCGGCGGCACCTCGGGCGCCACATATGGGTTCGGGCGTGCCCCGAACCGCCGGCCGTCCTTGGTCACAGCAGTCGCGCGATGATGCTCATAAGCGTCGTTGGCCTCCTGCTCGACCCGCAGGTTCTCCTGAAGACGCTGCTCTGCTCCCAGCAGCCGCTCGGCTCGCGAGCGTGGGATCGGCTGAGCCTGTAGCCGCCGGTGCTCCTCGAGCTGGTGGCGCGCCTCGCGCACCCACCCCGCACGGCCCTGGACGCGAGCGACGATCACCTCGGGATCAAGCACGAGCTCCACACCCAGCGACTCCGCGTCAGCCGCCTTCACCTTCGCGTCTTCTCTGTCTGCACGCTCGCGCGCGAGCTTCTCCTTGGCTTCGCGCAGCGCAGCACGTCGGCCCTCGTGGGTTCGCAGGTGCTCGGGCAGCTCATCGCCGCGCGCCTGCCCATAGAGCTCGTCCTCGGCGGCATCGATCTCGCCCGCCTCCTTCAGGATCTCCCGCGCGAGCTGCTCGTAGTCCAGGTTCCAGTGATGTGACGCGTTTGCATGAACCTTCGTGCCGTCGATCGCGATCAGCCCCACCTTCACGAGCCCCGCCTCCCGACAGAGCCCCAGCACCTCGCTGAACAAGCCCGCCAGGGCCTCCTCGTGGCGCACGCGAAACCGCGCGATCGTCGCGTGATCCGGCGTCTGCTGCGCGGCGATCACCCGGTAGGCGACATCCTCCACACACCGACGCTCGATTCCCCTTGAGGACCGCTCACCACGCGCGTACGCATACAAAAGCAGCGCCACCACCTGAGCTCAACCGGTCCTCGCAACGCGGTGTAGCCGGTGACTCTAAGGGTTGGAAGAGGCGACTGGGTTCGCCTGGGTGATGCGGCTGTCGTCGTGGAGGTTTGCCCGTAGGGCGGGCCGGAACGGCGATAGCCGCGCGCGACCGTCTGGCACCCCCCAAGGGGATGTCATGGTTCGGCGGGTTTGGGGCGCGTGGATGCTGCCGGGCGGCGGTCAGGCAGCGGCGCTGAAGTACTCGGTGAGGACCTCGGCGGGTGTCCGCCACGCGAGTGTCTTTCGTGGCCGACTGTTCAACGTTGCCGCGACCGCCATGAGTTCCTCGGCGCTGTGGCGGGTGAGGTTGGTGCCTCTAGGGAAGTATTGGCGCAGCAGGCCGTTGGTGTTCTCGTTGGTGGCGCGCTGCCACGGGCTGCGTGGATCGCAGAAGTAGATCTGTAGACCGGTGTCGAGTCGTAGTTGGACGTGCTGGGCCATCTCGATGCCCTGGTCCCAGGTCAGAGACCGCCGAAGTTGTTCGGGAAGGGTCCCGATCGTGTCAGCGATCGCATGACGAACAGCGCCGGCGCCGGCACCAGTGATCGGCGGGCCGCTCTTCACTCTTGGGCTGTTGTGACCCTCGATCGGCGGGAGATGCAACAGCATCGTGAACCGGCTTGAGCGCTCCACCAAAGTCCCGATCGCAGACCGGTCCACACCGAGGATCAAGTCGCCCTCCCAGTGACCCGGAACAGCCCGGTCATCAACCTCAGCCGGCCGCTCACTGATCAACAGCTCGTCAGTCACGAAGCTCCGGTTGCCCTTCGACGTCCGGTTTCTGGGAGCCCGCAACGCTCGATCGGTCCGAAGACAAGCGGTCAGCTCCCGGCGCAGCGCTCCGCGGCCCTGGACATAGAGCGACTGATAGATCGCCTCATGAGACACACGCATCGACTCATCATCGGGAAAGTCAACGCGGAGTCGCCCAGCGATCTGCTCCGGGCTCCAACACTGTCCCCAACGCCGGTCCTTTCGCGGTCCATGACGCCGCCCGCGCCAGCCGACCTCGGGACCCGCAGCGCTCCCGTCGGGTCGCTGCACAGCCCCGGCGAGCCGAGCCTGAACATAGGCCCGCAGCTCCGGGTTGACCGCGAGCTTCGCCGGCTTGGGTCGGCGGGCGCGACGGTCCGCATGCGTCTGGGCGGTCGACGCTCGATATTCGGGTCGGCCGGTGCGGACCGCGGCATTGCGTTGCAGCTCCCGGGAGATCGTCGACGGTGCACGACCGAGCTGACGCGCGATCGCTCGCACCCCACAACCACCAGCGAGCAACACTGCGATCTCCTCCCGCTCAGCAAGGACAGATAGCGCCCAGACACCGGCGCGAGGGTAAGAGGCGGCATGCCGCCACCCTCGCGGAACCACCGGACACCAATGCTCGGCAGGACCCCCGCCTCCATCGCGGCGTTTTCGCTTGATGCGCCTCGAGCGATCGCCCCCCAGAACCTGACCCGATGTTCCCTCCGTCCAGCAGACGGACGTCCCCCGGAACGCGTCCCTGCCGCAGCAGCACGATCAATGGCACGGCTTCTTCTTGGCATCGCAACTCCTCAACGTTGGGCGTTGCGACCACCAGTTGAATCCACCCCATCATCGAAGGCTCGAACGCCGCGCGGCCCCACCCATCCTGGCGGTAGGAGCCATAGAACGCGTTCAGATCCATCTCCTCGACCGACGCCAACACGAACCACGCCAGATGACCCTCCGGCAGCCAATCCCGCGGGTCCGGCGGCATCAAAAACACCTGCTCACGATCACACTCAAGAAAGTTCTGGGGCATACCCAGAAGTGTCTAAACCACCCCGGACAGACCGGAGGTTTGCGCGACACCCACCGTCCAAACCAGGTGCGCCGTCGGCGCGCTGCATGACGTTCGCTAAGCCCGCAGAGCAGCAGAGTCGGCGACGCTTCTCATCGCCGGTCAGTCTCGGCGGCTGACTGCGCCTCGACGAGAGCCGCTGCGCAGCCCCTCGAAGGCGCCGTAGCCGTGCTCGCGCGAGAGCTCGAGCGCGCGGGCGGCGTGCTCGAGTGCTCGAGCAGCATCGCCTCGCCCGGCGAGCGCCTGCGCCCAGCCCAAATGGGCGCGGGCTGCCCACAGAAGCAGGCCGTGGGTCTCCTGAAAATCGCACGCGAACGCCAAGTGCTGATCGGCCTGCTGGTGCTCTCCCATGCACGCAGCGAGCAGGCCCAGCCACATACGGGCGTGTCCATAGCCGATGACGCCGTTCCAGACGATCTGGTCGGCCCACGGCTCGATGAGCTCGTACAGGATCGAGGCGGGGCCCGAGCTGTCTGTCAACACGGCGGCGTCGGCATACAGCGCCAGCGCAGTCAACGTGACCGCGTTCGGCGCGATGTGCTCGAAGCGGTCACTCGCGGCCTGCTCGAGGATCTTCGCGGCCTCGACTCCTCGATCGAGATAGCCAGGCATCGACGCCAGTCCGGCTCGCCAGGCCGCGATCGCCGGATAGGCGCTCACGCTCTGCTCCATCATCTCGATGACCTCTTGTGCGCGGCCTTGATAGGTACGCGCTTGCTGCAGCGCGGCGGCGTAGACAAGGACGGCGTCGGGTTGTCCCGCCTCCTGCCCGATCTGAAACGCGCTCTCGAACTAGGCGCTCGGCGGCGACCAGATCGCCGTGCATGATCTCCCAACCGGCCGCGATGTATGTGGCGAACCACTTCAACGTGGGCTGGTCGAGCTCGTGCGCGATCAGCTGCAGCTGATCGAGTGCGAGCTTTGCGCGCTCGAGGTCTCCCCGCTCGACGCAAGTCTGAAAGTCGTTGAAGTGTGCGCCGAGAAACTAAGCGCAGGATCGCCCACCTCGGCGACGCAGCCAACGAGCTCCTCGACAAGATCGCTTCGCCAGGCGAGCGTATCCGGTGCTCGGATCGCCTCGACTACGTTCCGGAGGACTTCGGCGAGCGTCCTCGTGTCCTCCGTGGCACGAGCCAGCGAGATCGCCTCCTCGGCGAGCGCGCGACGCATCCCGAAGTCCGGGTCCCACTGGAGTTCCAGCGCCTTGAGCGCGAGCAGTCGCGCGCGGCGCCCACGATTCGGCGGATCATCGAGCTCGATCGCCCTATCGATCGCCGCAAGCCGCTCTGCGTCGACCTCACCGAACGTGCTCGAGACCCCTGCGCGGTTGTTCGCCAGCGCCGCTCTCGCGGCGAGCTCGGCGTCCGCGAGGCCGAGGCGATCCGCGCCGCGTCGAGCAGCGTCTCACGGTATGCGGCATCGCCGGTCTGGAGCTGCGCCTCACCGAGCCCGATCAGGGCCTCACAACGCTCGGCGCTGTCGAGGTCGCCCATCAGCTCGACAGCATCGGCGAACAGTTTCACGGCCTCGGCCGGCGCGAGGCCCTCAAGAGCTTGCTGACCGGCGCGAAGCGCGTAGTCGGCCGCCTTGGCCTTGTCGACCGACACGGCAGCCAGGCGCCAGTGCAGCGCGAGCTCCCCGAGGTGCTCACCCGGGTCCTCGCCGTAGAGGTCCTCGAGCGCTTAGGCAACACGCTGGTGCATCCGCGCGCGGCGGGTGGCGCCGAGTCCCTCATACAGCGTCTGGTTGATGAGCGCATGGGCGAAGCGAAACCGGCCCACCCGCTCGTCGGACTCGGCCAGCAGCGAGGCGGCAACCGCAGCCTCCAGCTGGTCAAGCAGCTGGCTTTCGTCGATCTCCAGCATCGACTCGAGCAGCTCCACGTCGAACACGCGGCCGATCACCGCCGCGAGCCTCAGCAGCTCGAGCGTCTCCTCGCCGAGGCGCTCCACGCGCCGCTCGATCACCTCCCGCACGCTCTCGGGCAGCGCGATCGCAGCCGAGCGCTCGACGCTCCAGCGCCCGCTGTCCTCGTCGAAGATGAGCGCCCCGGACTCCCAAAGGCCGCGCAGGATCTCCCCCACGAAGAACGGGTTGCCATCGGTCTCGGTCGGCGATCTCCTGCGCCAGCTGAAGGACGTCCTCGTCGAGCTCGTGCCCGGCGACGGACGTCATGATCTGGGCCACCTCGTCTGAGCCGAGGCCATGCAGGGCGATGCGCTGCACGCCATCGACCGATCGCAGGTCGGCGAGCACCGCTCCGAGCGGGTGATCCTTGCCGAGGTCAGAGTCGCGGTAGGTTGCGATCACCTGCAGCGCCTCCTGCTCGGCGGTGCGAACCACGTGCTTGAGGAGGGCAACCGACTGCCCGTCGGCCCAGTGCAAATCGTCGAGCACCACGCACACCGGCACGCTCTGTGCGACCTGCTCGAGCAGTCCCGCCACGGCCGAGAACAGCAGATAGCGCTCGGTCTCGGGGTCAGAGGTCTGCGGCGATCGGGCAGCTCCTCCACGCGCTCGCCCAGCGTGCGAACGAACCGGCTGAGCTCTCCGCCATGACGTTTGCAGTGACGCTCAAGCAGCTCCTGCGGGGCGTGCTCGACTATCTGCGAACAGACCTCGATCCACGGCTCATACGGCACCGCCAGCTCCTCAGAGCACGAGCCCCAGCACACCGCGAAGCCCTCGGCGTGCGCGCGGTGCGCTGCAAAGCTTGCGAGTCTCGTCTTGCCGATCCCCGGCTCACCGGAGAGCAGCACCACTTGGCGTGCGCCGCCGCGCGCGAGCACCAGCGCCTCCTCGATCCCAGCGCGCTCCTCGACACGTCCCACGTAGGAGACGGGCGGCACCGAGCGCAGCAGCGCCGGCAAGGGCCAGCGGCCCACGCCGGAGGTCTCCTCGGCTATCGGCGCCCAGGAGACCGAGAATGCCTCGACGGGCTCCGGAAAGCCCTTCAGCTCGAGCTCACCCGCCGAGGTGAACTCGATGCCCTCGCAGCGCCCGGCGAGCGTCTTCGCGAGCCCTGAGACGAGGATGCCGTCCGAGGGCGCCTGCGCGCACAGCCGAGCCGCCTCGATCGAGGGCATCCCGAAGTAGTCCCCGTCCTTGACGGTCGACTCCCCCGCACCGAGGCCGATGCGCACGTGCAGGCCCTGCTCGGAGTTGCCGTAGCGGCGCTCGAACAGCTGCTGCATCGCCACAGCGCACTTGACCGCCGCCGAGGCCGAGGTGAAGGCGATCATCAACCCGTCGCCGGTGTTCTTTACCTCCTTGCCCCCACAGCTTGCGATCGCGTCGCGCAACAGCGCGAAATGCCCCTCGCGCAGCTCATCGGCGCGTACCGGGCCCACGGAGGTAGCCAGCCGAGTCGAGCCCACCAGATCGGTAAGCAGGATCGTCGCAAGCTCAACCGACTCCGACACCAACAACCCCCGAGCAGCTCGCCCAAATTTGGCAAGTAACGTACCAGTCGCCAGCCCGCAAGCCGCTGCGCGCCAGCTTTCGCTATCGCGTGAAAGGAGTCGTCTCCGCCGAGCCGCGGCGTCCCGTTTATGTGAGACGGGAATCCCGTTCATCTGAGACGGTGTAATCCGCCCATTTGAGACAGTCAGGCTGGGGCTGGCTTACGTGGATGTCCTGCCGAGCCGTTTCATTTCGGCCAGGAGCTGCCTCCGGATGTCGCTGTCAGCGTCGCTACACCGACATCGGTGGGTCGCCGTGCTGTTTGGTGACCAGATCGCCTACGCCCTGCCACTGCCGGGTCTCGCGATACCCCACTCCGGTCGAGTGTGGATCCTCGACAGGCGGGACGCTGGCCCTCCTCGGCCAGAGGGACTACGACTGCGCGATAGAGTGCATGCTGCGCGGCCGGGGAATGGTCACCCAGCAAGATCCGTGACCTGAGATCGCGATAGCTGCGGAAAGCCAGCGACGGCGATCGCGTCGCGGAGGGTCTCTCACGCCATGCGAGAGACCTTGCCCCCGATCCGGCTCGCGATGCCCGGGTAGTCGACCACGAGACCGTCGGAGTCGAACTGCACGTCAGCAACGAAGTCTTCGCCCTCGCCAACCGCCTCGAAGCGAACCAGCCGCTGCTCGCCGGAACGGCACTCGAGGAAGGTGTAGCGCTGTGGGGAGGCGTGGATCGATAGGTCTGGAACCGAGATCCAGATCATCAGAAAATCCTCGGCGCTGCCCCCATTGTGCAGGTCGTGGCGCAGTACGGGCATCGTGTTGAAGACCGGTGAGAGACCAAGATCCAGGTCGAGGGACTCCCCCAGCTCTGCCGGATCGCCGCCGGGCTCTGGCATCTCGAGCTTCCCGGCGCCCTGGCTCGAGGCGCTCCAGACACCGGTGGGGCAGCGCTGGATCTCCAAATGTCGAGTCCAGCCGGCGCCCTGGGTCTCGACTACGGCCCTGTCGGTGATGTACTCCTCGCGCGTCTGCAGCTCGAACGAGAGACGGTACGGCTCTGGATCGGACCCAATCGCGACGCCCCTGGCGCGAAGGCGCCCCGGTTCGAACTCGATCACGGCGAACTCGGCGCCGGGCGGGTCAGCCTTTGCCCACGCGACCGCGTGGACACGGGTGTCAGTCGCGCGGCCCGCAGTCATCTGTCGTCTCTCCCCCGAGAGCAAGTGGTTCGAGTGGCGCTGAGTTTCATATGGGTGAGACGTCCAGAGTCTCACATGAACGGGCTTCGGCGCAGGCTCAGATCGGCGGGACGCCGCACCCAGGCGCACCACCAGCGCGACTGCACTGGCTACCGATCGGTCTCTTGGCCGAAGCGAAAGTGATTTGTTGCCCGGGTCCATGATCGTGAACTCGCGGACGCCCCACGGCTTTGCCTCGATGCCCTCTGTGATCCGGCCCGCCTGCCCCGACCTAAAGTTTCGAGTAGGACCCAAGCCCTGATGACGGACAAGGAGGACGGAGTGACCCAGGCAAATGCCGCCCAACTGAAAGCCGAGCTCGACGCCGGGGAGGAGATCCTGCGTACAGCAGCGCTCGCCCGCCTCGCCTACAACGGAGTCGACGGCACGCCGCGCGTGATCCCGATCGGCTTCCTCTGGACCGGCCAGGCGGTGGTCCTCGCCACGCACCCGACCGCGCCGAAGTTCGCGGCGCTCCGCGCCCGGCCGCGGGTGGCGCTGACGATCGACACCCCGAGCCCGGCGCGCTCCCTGCTGCTGCGCGGCGAGGCCGAGATCGAGGTCGTCGACGGCCCGGTGCCGGAGTACCTCGAGGCAGCGGCGAAGTCGATGGAGGGCGAGGAGCTCGCCGCCTTCGAAGGGGCCTGTCGTGAAACCTACGACCGGATGGCGCGGATCAGCATCATCCCCGACTGGGCGCGTTACTTCGATTTCGGCGCCGGCCGCTTCCCTGGCTTCCTCCGCGAGCTGACCTCCAAGGACTGAGTGCCCAGCGCTCCAGCTGTCCCTCTCTGAAGATGTGCTCGCGCCCGGCGCTCCCGCAGGTCAAGGGGAAGACCATCAGGCGCAGTCGGTCCACGAGTCCGGCGCTCGCGAGGTTATGCACAAGCGTCGAGGCTGACGAAGAGGTCTGCGATGAGTTCGCTCATATCGGTGCATCCTCCGTCTCGAGGTCATTCATGGTGTGTAGGTCAGACAGTGACGTGGTAGTGGAGGTAGACGACGCCGTTCCTGAATCGGCGCTCATGCAGGAGCTGAAGCCGAGCGTGCACCTGGTCCGGCAATGCGCGCTTGCCACCGCCGACGAGGATCGGGTTGAGGAACAAGTGGCACTCGTCGACGAGGCCCGCAGCGATCGCTTGGCCGGCGAGCTCCGCCCCGCCTATCGTGATGTCGGATCGCGAGCTCTCCTTCAGCCGCCTGATCGCCGCGGCGTCAAACTCACGCTCGATTCGGGTTCTCTCGCTGAACACCGTCTGAAGCGTCCGGGAGTAGACAACCTTCTCGGCCGCCCGCCAGATCTCCGCGAAGTCCCGGGTCACCGCCGCCTGATCGCCGTTGGTTTCCCAATAGACCATCGTCTCGTACATGCGCCGCCCGTACAGATGGGTGCCGACGGGCCGCTCAAGGTTGTTGACGAACGCGTGCACCTCCTCATCCGGCGCCGCCCAGTCGAATTTGCCCTGCTCGTCCTCGACGTACCCGTCGAGCGACGCGATCGCCGAATAAATCAGCCTGGCCATGTCGCTTCCTCCTGGTCGTTTGTCGCAGCTAGGCGTCCTCGGCGGCGTGGAAGTCCTCGCCTCGGCGAACCAGGCCTGCGAGCACCCGAGGAATGAGGTCCCGCCTGAACCCACGCGGGCCGCTCTCGTCCAGCCGTTGCGTCGGCTCCTCGATCACGCTGGATCAGTCCTCCGAGGGTGCCTCGGACATGATCTCCCGGACGTCGATCCACTCGTACAGCGGCTCGCCGCGGGGGCCGGGCTCGGAGGAGACGTACGCAGCGAGTTCGTGCGCGCGCTCGCGGGACTCGACGTCGATCATGTACCAGCCCGCGATCAGGTCGCTGGTCTCGGGGTGCGGGCCGTCGGTGGTGACGGGCGCCGCGTCCGGACCGCCGTAGCGCACCCAGGTGCGCCCCGGCGTGAGCGCCTGCGCGTCGACGTACTCGCCGCTCTCCTGCAGCAGCTCGCCGACGTGTCTTTGGAAGGCGATGTGTGCCTCCACGTCCTCGGGCGCCCACTGGTCTATCGGCGGGAAGGGATGGTGCGGCTCGGGGCCGCCGCGGTAATGCTTGAGAAGCAGGTACTTGGGCATCGTCGTCTCCTTGTGTGGTGGGCCTCGCCTTTCGAGGCCCTTCACATGGTGAGCGGAGCCAGCCGGCGGTTCTCGACATGGAATCACGCATTTAGAGGACCTCGACGTATCCCTCGGTCCCGTGCACCCGGATCCGCTGCCCGTCGCGGATCAGCCGGGTGGCTCTCTCCACCCCCACGACGGCCGGCAGGCCATACTCGCGCGCGATCACCGCACCATGGGTCATGAGGCCGCCGACCTCGGTGACCAAGCCGCCGATCGTCACGAACAGAGGGGTCCAGCTGGGATCGGTGTACGTGGTGACGAGGATGTCGCCTGGCTCGAGGTCCGCCTGCGCCATGTTCAGGATGACGCGCGCCCTCCCCTCGACGGCTCCGGCAGACACCGGAAGACCCACGAGCGCGCCGGCCGGGAGATCGTCACGCCGGTAGCTCCCGGCCAGGACCTCGCCCTCCGAGGTCAGCACCCGGGGCGGCGTCAGCGACAGATATGAGTTGAATGCGTCCTTGCGCTGTTGGATGAGCTCCTCATCCACCGCCTGGTCGCGCACGACGTCGTGCAACTCGTGGAGTGTCAGATAGAAGATGTCCTGCGCCTCCCCCAGCACTCCGGCGAGCTTCAGGCGCTCCGCCTCGCGCAGCAGAGCCTGCTTGTAGACGAAGTAGCGGCTGACCATTCCGTACTTCGGATACTCGCGGTACCCGGCGAAGGTCCTAACCCGGTCGATCATCTGCTTGGTCTCCCCTGCCTTGCGCTCGCCGTCGGGCAGGTCGCGGAGCCGTGCCAGCAGCTCCTGCTCCTTCATCTCGGCTTCTCCTCGTCCCTGCTCAAACCGCTGCGAACCCGTGCCCGGCTCGAAGTTTCTGACATGAGCGAGGATCATCGGCACGAGGGCAGACGGCTGCTCGCTCCACCGCGGCCGGGTGATGTCGATCTCACCAGTGCACCGCATGCCGTAGGAGTCCAGATAGGCCTGGATGGCATCGCGCGCCTCGTTGCCGCCCGCGAGCGCGGGCATGTGGTCCAGGAAGTGCTCGTCATCGACATCCCGCAGGAACGCGATGACCTCCGGAAACGGGCGAATCACATCTGCCACGTCCAGCAGCGCGAGCCCCATCTCCGAGGTGACGTTCCCGGCCACAGACTGCGTGAGCGTGTCGGCCACGTTCTTCTCGCCCAGCCATTCCTGCATATGCTCGTTCAGCCACCGACCGGCCTCCGCCGCGGAGGTGATCACCTCCAGGCCGCGCGGATTGAAGATGACCCGCCTCGACTCCGGGAGATCCGCCAGGATGAGCTCGATCAGCTCCGGTCCGGACTTCGCCTCGATCGCCCGCTTCAGCGCGGCGGTCGACGCCTGGCCTCGCTCAATCAGCTCGCCCACGAGCGCTGGGTCGGCATCGAGCGGTTCCTGCTCGGCGAGGGCGAACACCCCGGTGAGCTCCTCGTCAGGGCGCGCCGCAACGAAGTCGCCACGCTCCACGATCGTCCGCAGCGCGTCACCCATCAGCGGGTCGGACCCCCCCATGGCGCGGAGTAGCCCTGCCCGAGGTGTGGGCTTACCGAGCATCTCGGTGACGTCGACATAGAGTCTTCCGCCCGCCACGGACATCGGCCGCGGTGTGGTGAGCTGCCACAGCGAGAGCCCCAGCGGCTTGATGGGATCCGTCATCATCTGCTGGTGCCCCACGGAGACGTAGACGTGGTTCTTGCCATCTCCCGCCTCAGGGACGGGAAAGAGCGTGGTGATCGGGCGGCTCTGCACGATCTGGAACCCGTCCTGTGCCCGGCACCACTCGATGTCCTGAGGGCGTCCGAAGAACTCCTCGATCCGTCGTCCCAGCTGCACGAGCGCCAGGATGTCCCCATCCGCGAGCGCCGGCTGCTTGCTGGCCAGTGTCCGTAGGACGATCGCACCTTCGCGCACCGTGTAGACGTCCGGGCTCACCCGTCCTGAGACCAATTCCTCGCCCAAGCCGGGGATGGCCTCCACAACGGCGAGCTTCCGGTTGCAGGTCAGCGGGTCGGCGGTGAACAGGATTCCCGAGGCGATCGGCTGGACCATCTGCTGCACGACCACGGCCATCTGGGCGTGCCGATTCTCGATGCCACCCCGCAAGCGATAGGTCACGGCCCTCTCGCTGAACAGGGAGGCCCAGCAGCGGCGGACGTCTCGCAGGATCGCCTCCAGACCGCAGACGTTCAGGTAGGTGTCGTGCTGACCCGCAAAGGATGCCGTCGGCGAGTCCTCCGCGGTGGCGCTGGAGCGGACCGCGTAGGGGAGGTCCTCGCCACACCGGACCAACGCGCCGGCGACCGCTTCCGCCATGTCGCCGGGAAGGACGACCTCCTCGATCCTTCCGCGAAGCTCGGCGCTGAGCGCGGCCACGCCGTCTCGGTCTGCGAGCTCCACGCGGGAGAGGCGGTCGAGTTGTGCATGGATCGGCGGTGCCTGGGCCACGATCCGCCGGAATGCCTCTGTTGTGATGCAGAACCCGGGTGGCACCCGCACCCCCTCGATTCGCAGGAGCTCTCCCAGAAGCGCCCCCTTGCCGCCTGCCTCCGCAACCTGAGTCCGGTCGATCTCCTGGATATCCAATACGTCATCGCCCATCCGGTTCACCTCCGCCTGAGTTGCCCGCGCAACCCGTTCGAAATCTCTCTTTTGCCATTCGGCTGGCGATTATGCGGCACGAATCGCGGCCTCATGAGGGCCTTCGATCCGGTATAAATTGGAAGTGGAGAGGCGAGGTTCGCTATCGACCATTCGACGCTCGTGCCAGCGTCAGCAGCCTTCCCCCAGCCACTGGGCGCACGCGTAGTAGTCCGAAACCGTGGCGCTGTCGAATAGCCTCAAAAACCGGTGTGGCAAAAGTCCTCGAAAAGAATTCCGCGAGGCGGTGTCCGATCGGGGCAGACGTGTTCGTAGAAGGGGTAGCGGCGGTCCACGAGGGGCCACCCTGAATGACAGGAGATGATCCGAGATGCAATATCTAGTTTCTGTGATCGACGACGGCACCGGCCCGGACACTCCGACGGAGGACGCTGCCATCGACGTGTTCAACGAGCGGCTCCAGGCCGAGGGGTATTGGGTGTTTGCCGGCGGCCTTGGGTCGCCCGACCCGGCCACCGTCATCGACAACCGGGGTGACGAGGCGGTGATCACGGACGGGCCCTTCGTGGAGTCGAAGGAGTACGTCGCGGGCTTCTGGATCATCGAGGCTCCCGACCTCGATGTGGCGCTCGAGCTTGCCACCGAGGGGTCGAAGGCTTGCAACCGGAAGATCGAGGTGCGGCCGTTCCTGTGAGCGTGGTCGACGTCCGGAAGGCGATCACCCAAGCCCAGCACGAGGAGTGGGCGCGGGTGGTCGCCTCCCGGACCAGGCGGTTCGGTGACCTCGACATCGCCGAAGGGGCGACGGCCGAGGCGTTCGCGACCGCTGTAGCGCGGTGGCCGACTGATGGAGTACCGCCCAACCCCGGCGGTTGGTTGACAACCACCGCCAAGCGCAAGGCCATCGAGCTGGCGGGAACACGGCCGAGACCGCCTACCTCACACGCCGCCGCGACCAACTGGGGTAGCGCCCGCGAATCCCGTCCTGCGCGGCGAACTCGCTGGCAGAGAACTGCTCAGCAGCAGCTTGCGCCTGGTCTTGGCGTGGTCGGTCAGTTCGTAGTAGGGAAACGTGCCGCCAGGTGCAATCTCAGCGCGCAGCGGTGTACTCCCTCCTCGCCTCAGAGTGGTTGGTCAAGCCGGTATTAGCCGTAATCGCCACGACCTAGTCGGGGCCGCAGTTGCGCTCGTCATGATCTCTCCCTCCGTCAGCTCACCGTCGGTGGTCCTGCGCCGACCGCCTTGGACGCTGACGCCATCTCGCCGCGGAGCGCCTTCAGCGCGGCGACGTAGATCTCCGAGAATGTCGGGAACGGCTGGATCGTGTCGGCCAGGACATCAAGCGGGATATGGGCTCGAATCGCAAGCGTGGCCTGCTGCAGCCACTCGCCCGCCTCGGGACCAAGCGCGTAGGCACCCGTCAGCCGCTCGCCGTCGCTGAGGAGCGCCAAAAAGCCGTTGTGCTCGGCGTACGCGCGCGAGTAGGTGGCGGTCTTCGACACCTCCGACACTGGGACCATGGCGCTGAAACGGCCGGCGGAAGCGCCCACTGCCGCGGCTTGCGGGTCTGTGTAAACGACGCGCGGGACGGCCTCGTAGTTGGCCTTTCGCGGATCGCCGAGAATGTTCGCAGCGACCACCTCGCCCTGGTACTTGCCAACATGGGTCAACGGCCAGAGGCCGTTGACATCGCCGATCGCCCACAGACGCTCTGCCGCGCGCAGGTGCGCGTCGACCGGAACTCCGTGCGCATCTGGCTCGACGCCGACTGTCTCGAGGCCTAGACCGCGCACGCGCGGACGCCGGCCTGTCGCGACGAGTAGCCGGTCGCCGCGCAGTTCGCGCCCGTCGTCGATCTCGAGCACGTAGTCCTCGCCCTCACGTCGTGCGGCGGTCGCGTTCGCGGACAGGACGAGCTCGATGCCCTCGCTGCGCAAAACCTCGCCGAGTGCCTCACCTAGCGGCGCAGGCTCACGCGCGAGCACGTGCTCGGACATATCGATGACTACTGCCTCGCCGCCGAGCCGACGAACGGCCTGTCCCATCTCCACCCCAACCGGCCCACCGCCCAAGATCAGCAGGCGACGCGGAATGGCCTTCATGGACGTCGCCTCGCGGCTGGTCCAAACGCCGTCGAGCTCGCGCAGGCCCGGTACGGGCGGCACGACCGGATCGGCACCGTTCGCGAGAACCACATGGTTGGCGGTGTGCCGCACGCCGTCGACCTCGACGACGCCGGGACCGGCGAGCCGCCCGCTGCCGCGCAGCAACTCGATGCCGTGATCGGCCAGCCAGCGCTCCTGTCCAGCGTCGGAATAGTCGGAGACCATGAAGTCACGCCAGGCAAGCGCCGCCTGCACGTCGACCTCGGCGCTCGCGGCGGCCTCGCGCGCCCCATGAACCGCCTCGCCCGGTCGCAGCAGTGTCTTCGACGGAATGCAAGCCCAGTACGAGCACTCGCCTCCCACGAGCTCGCGCTCCACGACGGCCACACGCAGGCCGCCCTCCGCGAGGGCGCCCGCGCAATGCTCGCCCGGTGAGCCGCCACCGAGGACAATCACGTCATAGTCGCTGCTCATCTCGGCAGCTCCTCGCCGGCGCGCTCGCGCACCATGTAGAGCGCGTACCAGTCCGGCCAGTCCGGATCCGCCTGTCCCGTTCGCTCCTCGTGCTCGCCGTGCGCCTCTGACGCCCGCCTGAGTGCGCCCGCCAGATCTTCCGCAGAGTCGTATGTCGTGCTCATCAACCTCTCCTCTCAGCGACCCGGTAGCCGCGTTGTGATCTCCTGGAGCAGCCAGCCGTTGCCATCCGGATCGCTGAACGCGGCGAACGAGCCGTAGGTGCCGCGGTCGGGCGCCGGCCCGGGCACACGGCCGGGATCGTGGAAACGAGCGCCCAGCGCCTCCTCGTGGAACACCTCGCCCACCTCCACACCACGCGCGAGCAGCTCTTCACGCGCAGTTTCGACGTCAGCGACAATCAGAGTACAGGCTCTGGGCTGAGCCGGGGGCGCCCGACGCGATGTTGGTGCCAAACTGGATCGAACACCCGGAGCCAGGGGGCGTGAACTGGACGAGGCGGAGGTCCTCACCGCGAGCAACGTCCGCGTCGAGCCTCCAGCCGAGTCTTGCGTAGAACTCCTTCGCGCGGTCGACGTCCGAGACCGGCACGACCACGACCTCGAGCTTGAACTCCTCGGCCGTCACAGGCTCGGTGCCCGCCGCGCTCTCGCTGCTCACCTTGACACTGCTCATATCGCCTCCATCCGTTGATGGCGCCCCAAGGCGGCACCATGTTCTCGCCGACCCGCACAGCACGAGGCGGCGACGGCGAGAAGGGCCAACGCTTTGAGCCTGGGTGCGGAATGGCTATCGGCACGAACTGCCTTCTCCTAGTCGCCTCGGGTCGTTCTTCGACCGAGGAGGCTCCCGTCGGGTCGCCCATACTTTCCTCTTATCCGAGCAGAAGTCAAGGTCGTCCCGCGCGGCACGTGGCGTGTCCCTAAGTACTGAAAGCGAACCGCTTGGCGGCCGTATCGTCAGGCATACGCGCGACACAGGTTTTGTCACAGTCCCGTCATTTGACTTCGGACCCAACTGTCTGCCGCGGGTGTAGGCGCGTGACGGACGGCGCCTCGCGCAACCGGCCGAACTAGCGGAGACACGCCGATGGGAAGAACCCGAGACGTCATGTCCTTGCTATATCCCCAAAGAAGAGGACTCGTTCGGCTTTTACGAGATTACTCTGGGGGTGGACAACAAATTAAAGAGAACCCGAAAGCCCAGCCGAGGACGGATTCAGTTTGTTAGCATTTATCTCATGACCAATATTTCCATCGTCGCCTCGATCACGCACAGGTAGCCGCCTTGACGGCAGACGCTCCTGACCCCCACAGCACGCCGAGGCTGTGGAGTGTCGCCGGTTCCTGCAGATGAAACTCGACGTCGAATCGCTTGACGACGATGCCGAAGACCTGATCGAGATGGCACAACGACACAGCCGCGACGAGCGCTGGGATGACGTACTGGAGCTCGCACGTGCGCTCGCCATGCTGCTCGCGCTGCTCGAGCGCTGGGAGGAGCTGCTGCAATCGCTGCAGCTCTCCATCCACGCCGCCGAACAGCTCGGAGATGTGGTCGCCGAGGCGTGGGGCCACCACGAACTGGGCACCATGCACCTGCTCAGAGGCGACCACGCAAAGGCCGACAGGTCCCTAGTCGTCGCGCGCACGCTGCGCGAGCGGATCGGCGGCTCGACGGGCTGGCCGCAACCGACTTCAACCTGCAGGTCCTGTGCCGCGGGCTGCGAGCGGGGCTGCACGAGCCCACCCACGGCTGCGGCCACCTGCCGCCTCCGCGCAGACCACTGGTGACACTTGGGCTCGCGGTGCTGATGCTGGTGGTTGGGGGAGCCGCTGGTGTCGCGATCGGGCACACCGGCTCGCTCAAACAGACGAGCGACCACCCGGCCAGCGTGGGGATCGAGCTGAACCCTGACACCCCCCGCGCCGAGCAGCCCGTCGCCTTTCGCGCCATCCTAGACGGCCACGCGCCCGCCTCCGGCTACCACTGGCAGTTCGGCGATGGCAGCCATAGCAGCCTAGTGAGCCCGAGCCACGTCTACCGGTACCCCGGCCACTATGTCGCAAAGGTGATCATCGCCACAGTTGACGCCGAAGGCACGCAGATCGCACGCGGCACGAGGACGGTGATCGTCGCCGGCGCCAAGACCAACGAGACCCTCCAGCACTCCACCACTCCGGGCAGCATCAGGATCATCAGCGCCAACCCCAATCCGGTGCCAGCCGGCACGGAGGCATCCAAGATCGCCGTGAAGGTCCTGAACCAGGAGGGCGAACCCATCTCCGGGCAGCCGGTCACGTTCACCGTTAAGCCGCGAGGCGGCGCGCTCTCGGCATCCTCTGTTCGTAGCGACAGCGACGGGATCGCCGACACCACGTTGAGCCTCACCGACTCACGCACCTCAACCGTCAAGGACGCCGTCGAAGCCTGCGCTACAGCCAGGGCGTGTAACACCGTCAGCCTCGAATGGGAGCCGCAGACAACGCCAGTCGTTGTCACGCTCGCCGCCAGCGCGGTCACCGCCACCGGCGCCACCCTCAACGGGACGCTCAACCCCAACGACACGGCCATCGAGAGCTGTTACTTCCAATACGGTATCGGCTCCTACGAACACTCAGCTCAATGCTCGCCGCAGCGGACCGAAGGGTCAAGCCCGATACACGTGTCCGCTAGCCACCTGAGCCTGACTCCCGGCACCGTTTACAGCTTCCGTCTAGTCGCCGGCAGCGCTAGCGGACAGAGCAGCGGAGAACCCCAAGCGTTCAAGACGCACGAGACCCAAGGCGAGACGACCGGCCCCACCGCACCGACCGGCCCCACGAAACCGACCGGCACGGAATCGGGCAGCACGAGCACCCTGACCGAAACGACCCCCACGCCGCCCGACACCGAGAGCTCAACGACCATAAACCCAAGCTAACTACGGAAAAGCCGACCGTAATATGGCTCAACGAATCGAGCAACAAAGAAGGCGAGCGACTGGAAGGCAGCGTGAACCCCAATGGGTCGGAAATCGAAGCTTGCTACTTCAAGTTCGAGGTGGGCGAAGCCCATGAAGAAAGGCCCTGCTCTCCCCCGCCTCTCGGCTCGGGCACCAAAGCGATGACTGTGACGGCGGTGATTTCGAGCCGAGCGTCTCATTCCCGTCTCGTAGCCAAGAAGGCCGGCGGCACGGCAAAGCCGAACCGCCGACACTCGACTAGCAGGAACCGTCGCTCACGTTCAGCACGCCGCCCGCCAGCACACCATATGGTGCCGCAATATGGCACCTACGGATGCCGCCCTCCGATGATCAAGAGCCCCCTCCTCGCGCGCGCGGTATGACTGTCGATTTCGCGCCTCGCCGTTCGTCTTAACCTGACCGTACACACCGGGCCGATGTGACCCACGACTTCAGGAGCGACCATGACCGACTCTTCCACCCAGGGAATCAAGACCGTGCTGCATCCCGTGTCCGACCTGGCGGCGGCCAAGACGGTGTACGCCGCCCTGCTCGGCATCCCACCGCAGGCCGACTCGGACTACTACGTCGGCTTCGAGGCCGAGGGCCAGCACATCGGGCTGGTGCCGGGCGGTGGACCACAAGGCATGACCTCGCCGGTGACCTTCTGGCAAGTGCCCGACATTGAGGCCAAGCTGGCCGAGGTGACCGCCGCGGGCGCCACCGTGAAGGAACCCGCGCACAACGTAGGTGGCGGCCGCCTGGTGGCCACTTTCACAGACCCCGACGGCAATGTCCTCGGGCTGCTTCAGGACCCGGTGAGCGGGCCGGCCTGAGAGATGGTAGGCACGATAAGCATGGCCACGAAGAAGAGCAAGCGCTCGCCGGCGCCCCCCACCGCCGACAGCCACGAGTCGATCCGCGTGCATGGCGCCCGCGTCAACAACCTCAAGGATGTCAGCGTCGAGATCCCCAAGCGCCGGCTGACGGCGTTCACCGGTGTCTCCGGCTCGGGCAAGAGCTCGCTGGTGTTCGGCACGATCGCCGCGGAGTCTCAGCGGCTGATCAACGAGACCTACAGCGCCTTCGTGCAGGGCTTCATGCCGACGCTGGCGCGGCCCGAGGTCGATGTGCTCGAAGGGCTGACTACCGCGATCATCGTTGATCAGGAGCGGATGGGCGCCGATGCTCGCTCCACGGTCGGCACCGCCACTGACGCGGGCGCGATGCTGCGCATTCTCTTCAGCCGGCTCGGCAAGCCCCACATCGGCTCGCCCCAGGCGTTCTCCTTCAATGTCGCCTCGATCTCGGGCGCCGGGGCGGTCACGTTCGAGCGTGCTGGTCGCACGACAAAAGAGAAGCGAAGCTTCAGCATCCTCGGCGGCATGTGCCCGCGCTGCGAAGGCCGAGGCTCGGTTAACGACATTGATCTTACTCAGCTCTACGACGACAGCAAGTCGCTTAGAGACGGTGCGCTCACGATCCCTGGCTACAGCATGGACGGCTGGTACGGGCGGATCTTCCTGGGCTGCGGCTTCTTCGACCCAGACAAGCCCATCAGGAAGTTCACCAAGAAGGAACTGGGCGATCTGCTCCATAAGGAGCCGACCAAGATTAAGGTCGATGGCGTCAACCTGACCTACGAGGGTCTGATCCCGCGGATCCAGAAGTCGATGCTCTCCAAGGACGTCGACTCGCTGCAGCCCCACATCCGCGCCTTCGTGGAGCGGGCGGTCACTTTCACTACTTGTCCCGAGTGCGAAGGGACTCGGCTCAGCGCCGAGGCGCGGTCGTCGAAGATCAAGGGGATCAACATCGCCGACGCCTGTGCGATGCAGATCAGCGACCTCGCTGCATGGGTGAGCAAGCTCGAGAACAAGTCGGTCGCGCCGCTACTGGAAGCGCTCCGAGCGACGCTCGACTCGTTCGTGGACATCGGCTTGGGCTACCTCTCGCTTGAGCGGCCCTCGGGCACGCTCTCGGGCGGGGAGGCTCAGCGCGTCAAGATGATCCGCCAGCTCGGCTCCTCGCTCACCGACGTCACCTACGTCTTCGACGAGCCCACGATCGGGCTGCACCCGCACGACATTGAGCGCATGAACGAGCTGCTGTTGCAACTGCGCGACAAGGGCAACACCGTGCTTGTCGTGGAGCACAAGCCGGAGACGATCACGATCGCCGACCATGTCGTCGACCTCGGCCCGAAGGCCGGGACCGAGGGCGGCGAGGTGATGTTCGAGGGAACAGTCGAGGGGCTAAGGGGAAGCGACACGATCACCGGCCGCCACCTCGACGACCGGGCCACCCTCAAGGACGAGGTGCGGACGCCGAACGGCACGCTCGAGGTCCGCGGCGCCAGTACCCACAACCTGAAGGACGTCGACGTCGACATCCCGCTCGGCGTGCTGGTCGTCGTCACCGGCGTGGCCGGCTCGGGCAAGAGCTCGCTGATCGACGGCTCGATTGTCAAGTCCAGCCCGCCCCGCGACGGGGTCGTCTCGGTCGACCAGACAGCGATCAGGGGCTCGCGGCGCAGTAACCCCGCGACCTACACCGGACTGCTCGACCCGATCCGCAAGGTGTTCGCGAAGGAGAATGGTGTCAAGCCGGCGCTGTTCAGCGCCAACTCCGAGGGCGCCTGCCCCAACTGCAACGGAGCCGGTGTGATCTACACCGACCTGGCCATGATGGCCGGTGTCGCCGCCCCCTGCGAGGTGTGCGAAGGAAAGCGCTTCCAGGCCGAGGTGCTCGAGTACAAGTTCGCCGGCAAGGACATCAGCGAGGTGCTCGCAATGTCTGTGGTCGAGGCCGAGAAATTCTTCGGCACCGGCAAGGCAAAGACGCCGGCAGCGCACCTGATCCTCGACCGGCTCGCCGACGTCGGGCTTGGCTATCTCAAGCTCGGCCAGCCGCTCCCCACGCTGTCTGGCGGTGAGCGGCAGCGGCTCAAGCTGGCTACCCAGATGGCCGAGGAGGGCGAGGTCTACATCCTCGACGAGCCGACCACTGGCCTGCATCTCGCCGATGTCGAGCAGCTGCTTGGCCTGCTCGACCGGCTCGTGGACTCCGGCAAGTCGGTAATCGTCATCGAGCACCACCAGGCGGTCATGGCGCACGCCGATTGGATCATCGATCTCGGCCCTGGCGCCGGCCATGACGGTGGTCGGATCGTCTTCGAGGGCCCACCCGCCGAGCTTGTCGCCGCTCGCTCCACCCTCACCGGCGAGCACCTCGCGGCCTACGTCGGCACCTGTTGACCCTGGCCGCCTGCCTCTAGCCCCTGCAACGCTCAGGCAAGAAAGTCGACGATGGACCGTGCGAAGTCAGGATCGGCGATGGCTCCGATGTGATCGCCAGTGAGCATCATCAGCGTTGCGTCCGGGATCCCCTTGCAGAGAACGTTAGGTCTGATTGCAAGTGGATCGTCCTCTCCGGCAAGGACGAGCGTCCGCGCCGATATGCGACTCAGCCCGATGTCTCCCCTGTAAATGGACGAGGCCTGCGCGACCAGGGCTTCACGATCGGCGCCCAATGCGTCTGCCAGCACACGGAAGGATGTCGCTCCAGACTCAAGGAGCGTGGAGGGATCCTCGACGCTCAAAGCCTCGATGATCGTGTCGTTAGGGATCGCGCGTCTGTCCACTCCCCCACACTCGACCACTCCAGATCCGACACCGCCCACGACGAGCCGCCTCACACGCTTATCCTCGCTCGCGAAGATCAGCGAGACGATCGCCCCCATCGAGTAGCCGACAAGATCGATCTGCGGCTCACCGCAGACATCGAGCAGGACAGCCAGATCTCGCGCCATTCGCTGCTCACCATAACTAGCCGGATCGTGTGGCTTGCCAGACTGGCCATGGCCCCTGGCGTCGGGGGCGAGCACCCTCCTTCCCGCACCCAGCAGTGCGTCGACAATGCCAGGTGCAACCCAGTTGGCATTGGCATCGACAACGAAACCGTGGTGCAGCACGACCGGCGGCAAATCTGTCTGCTCGCCCCACTCCTGATAGACGATCTCGGTCTGATCCCAGCTCTTGAAGCTCTTCATGGTTAGCCGGTGATCATGCCATGAGATCCTCCGTCAAGGATGCCGGGCACGTAAGCATGGATTTGCTTACGGCTTGGCTATCGACAGCGCAGCCAATACGCTGATACAGCCATGCCTAGAACCGTGACAGACAACATCCTCGTAACGATCCCCATCAGTCATTACTGCGAGAAGGCACGATGGGCGCTCGACCGTGCCCACATCGCGTATGTGGAGCAAGCCCACGTACAGGCAATCCATCGCTTCGCTACACGACGCGCTGGAGGAGGTCTCACAGCACCGGTGCTTCGCTGTGCCGACGGTGCTCTTGCCGACTCCACGGACATCCTTGCCTGGGCCGATGCTCAGTCCACTCCCCCACGCGTCCTATACCCCAGGGACCCTGATCGAGCGGCGGTAGTGAGACGACTCGAGGACCATTTCGACACACGCTTGGGTCCGCAGTCGAGATGCTGGCTGTATCAGCAGTTGCGCGAGCGTCGCGACCTTGCGCTCGACTACGGCTGCACCGGCGTGCCTGCGTGGGAGCATATGACTCTGCGGCTCGGCTACCCGGCCCTGATTGCGATCGTGGCACACGTTCTTGATGTCACACCCACGACAGGCCTCCGATCCGAGCATGAAGTGCGAGCCGTATTCGATGCCGTCGGTGAGTACTTGAGCGATGGTCGACCCTATATCTGTGGCGAGGAGTTCACGGCTGCCGACTTGACTTTCTCCGCGCTCGCGGCCCCCATGCTGATGCCCGTGGGATATGGAGTGCAGCTACCACAGCCGGATGAGTTGCCGCCATACACAGCTGAGGTCGTACACGAATTGCGTGCGCACCCAGCCGGCCTACACGCACTGAGGATGTACGACGCAGAGCGACATTAGACGCTGCTCTAGTTGCCGTCGCGAACTATGCAACGAAAGCCGATATGGCTCGTAGATGTGTCGATCGCCTCGGCTTGACGAGCGGGGCATCAAGAACGACTGGTCAGCCGTCTTCGCCGACGTCGAGAGATAGCCCAACCGCCTCCCCCTCCTCACCGGAGCCGTAGGCGCAAAGCCCCATGATAGGCTCGCCCACCTTCGGTGGGAGGAGATGCCCCCGATGAAATTTGGCTGTCCGGGTTCAGCTGTCAATCCGAGGCACCTGTCGTCAGGGAGGAGCGAGATCGTGAAGCTCGTGATCGCCATCGTGCGCCCCGAGAAGGTCAATGACGTGCTTGAGGCCCTCTACCGGGCCGAGGTTCGAGGTATCTCCATGAGCCGTGTCCAGGGTCATGGAGGAGAGCTCGATCGGGTCGAGACCTACCGCGGTACGACTGTGAAGATGGGGCTCTCCGAGAAGGTCCGCTTCGAGGTGGCCGTTTCCGACGAGTTTGCCCAGACCGCGGTCGACGCCCTCTGTGCCGGTGCGCGAACCGGCGAGGTCGGCGACGGCAAGATCTTCGTGATGGCACTCGAGCAAGCCGTTCGTATTCGCACGGGCGAGACGGACGAAAGCGCCGTAACGCCGGTGGACAAGTGACCACCTTGGCCGGCGTGATCGCCTCCAGCCGTGTGAGTGCGGGCGACACGGCCTGGATGCTCGCCGCCACCGCCATGGTCCTGCTGATGACCCCCGCCCTAGGCCTCTTCTATGCGGGGCTGGTGCGCTCGAAGAACACACTGAACACTTTCATGATGTCGATCGCCGCGCTCGCGGTGGCGACGGTCATGTGGGCGCTCGTCGGTTATTCGCTGGCCTTTGACAAAGGCAATGGGTTTGTCGGCGGACTGGGCAACGCCTTTTTGCACGGTGTTGCGTTCGCCCCACGAGCGGGGATGGCGATTCCACAGCTCGTCTTCTTTGCCTTTCAGGCCACCTTCTGCATCGTTACAACCGCACTCGTGTCGGGGGCTGTCGTGGAGCGGATGCGGTTCGCTCCTTTCCTTGTGTTCGCGGCTCTATGGTCGGTCCTTGTATATGCCGTGCTGGCTCACTGGGCCTTTGGCGGAGGTTGGCTGCAGGCGCATGGCACGCTCGACTTCGCCGGCGGCGTGCCGGTGGAGATGGGATCGGGCTTCTCCGCCCTGGCGGCCGCGCTCGTGGTGGGTGCCCGCAAGGACTACGGACGCCAAGCGCTGCTGCCGCACAATGCGATCTATGTCCTGTTGGGCGCGGGCCTCCTCTGGTTCGGCTGGTTTGGCTTCAATGGCGGCAGTGGCTTCTCGGCGGGACATTCCAGTGTGCTGGCGTTCACGAACACGTTGCTGACGCCCTCGTGCACGCTTGTCGTCTGGTTCGGAATCGACCTGCTGCGAGGACGAAAGGTGACAGCGATCGGAGCGGCGACCGCGATCATCGTCGGGTGTGTCGGGATCACACCGGCCGCCGGCTACATCAGCCCGATGTGGGCGATGGCGCTGGGCGCGATCGCCGCCCTGCCCAGCTATGCCTTGATCGTCTGGCGACCACGCACACGCATAGACGAGACGCTCGACGTGCTTGCCGCTCACGGCACAGCCGGGCTCACAGGCATTCTCTTCATCGGCTTCTTTGCTCAGCTCTCCTGGAACGGCAAGTCGAATGGTCTTTTCTATGGCAATGCGGGCCAGCTTGGCTGGCAGACGATCGCAGCACTTGCCGGACCCGCATATGCGTTCACGGCCACCTTCGTGTTGCTGCGGCTGATCGGTCTGGTCATGCCGCTGCGAGCCAGCGAACACGAGGAGGCGCTCGGCATGGACATCGTCCAGCACGGCGAGGAGGCCTACGCCACCGGCGAGGGGGCGATCCTCGTCTCTACCGAGGCCGGCCTCGAGACCGCGGTCGCGGTCGCGCAGTCCTGACAGACGGAGATCTCCCAGTTGCTACCTCCGGACGGTACAGCTGAGCGCCTGTGCCCATATGCCGTTCGCGCGGAAGGGCATCGCGAGGACATCGCGAGAAGACACACGAAGGCAAATTAGTTAGGGCACCCTAATCTTGTGGTAGGGTCCCCGGCCATGATACCCGAGCCACTAAGTCGGAATTTGCCGCAGCGCCGTCCGACTCCATGCATGCTCCACTCCTACGCTCTTACGGTGACTGCCCGCAAAAGCGCCAAATAACGATGCCCGAGGTCTTCCCCACGATGCAAAGAACACACCGCCCGCTCCTTATCACTCTGTTGCTCGTTGTCGTGGGCGGCCTGCTTACCGGCTGTGGAGGCTCGTCCTCCAGCTCGGGCAAATCCATCACTCTCTACAACGGCCAACATGTGCAGACGACAGACACGCTTGTCGCCGCCTTCGAACGAGAGAGCGGCATCAAGGTGAACGTGCGTAGCGACGACGAGGACACCTTTGCCGATGAGATCGTCACCGAGGGATCCAACTCGCCGGCGGACGTGCTCTACACCGAGAACTCGCCGGCGCTTGAGTACCTCCAGGGCAAGAGCCTGCTCGCTCCGGTAGATTCCACGACGCTCGCTAGGACTCCGAGCAGGTTCAACTCCCCGCAGGGGGACTGGCTTGGGGTGTCCGCGCGAGTCAGCGTACTGATCTACAACCCAAGCCTGATCAAAGCAAGTGAACTTCCGACTTCGGTCCTGCAGCTGGCCGACCCCAAGTACCGCGGCAAGTTGGCGATTGCCGCGGGAGAGACAGACTTCCAACCAATCGTCACATCTGTGGCCCGTGCTAATGGCCCCACCGCCACACAGAAGTGGCTTGAAGGGATCAAGGCCAACGCCACCAGTCACATCTACCCCGACAACGAGACGATTTCAAGCCAAGTTAACCGCGGGGCCGTCGCCTTTGGCGTTATCAATCAGTACTACTGGTACCGCTTGCGCGCTGAGCTCGGCGCGGAGAGCATCCACTCGAAGATCGCCTATTTCGCACCACACGATCCCGGCTATGTGATCGACGTGTCCGGAGCGGCGATCCTTAAGTCGTCCAAGAACCAGAGCGCGTCTCAGAAGTTCCTCGCCTTTCTTGTGAGCCGAGAAGGCCAGGAGATAATCGCCCACTCGCTCAGCTTCGAGTATCCGATCGTCCCCGGTGTCGCCACCGCCGCCCCAGAGACACCCTTCAACGAGTTGCAGCCGAACTCGATCACGATTCCGCAGCTTGGCGACGGGTCTACGGCGATCGGGCTGCTTCGCGAAGCAGGGTTGCTGTGAGACGCCGCGCTCGATCGAGTCGTTAAGATGGGGACGCAGGCGCCCACGATCGTCGGACCCGTTTCGCCGTCCAGGCCGGTGTCTGTATCCCCCCGGAGCGCCCCACGACCTTGGCTACTGCTTGGGCTGAGCACGGCTGTGGCGCTTGTGCTGGTGGCGCCCCTGGCGTTCCTGCTCTTCGAGGCGCACGGCGCCGGAACCTCGACGATCCTGAACCTGATCTTCCGCGGGCTCACAGCCGACCTGCTGTGGAACACGGTAAGGCTCACCGTCGTGGTGACGGCGCTGTGTGCCGTGATCGGCACGGCGGCGGCCTGGTTTGTCGAGCGCACCGACCTCCCCGGCCGTCGGGTATGGGCGGTGTTGGTGGTCGTGCCGCTGGCCATCCCCGACTTCGTGGTGAGCTTCGGATGGGCCTCGCTCAGTACCCGTGTCGCCGGGTTTCAAGGGGCGGTGCTGGTGATGACGCTTGCGGTATACCCGCTGGTCTACCTGCCTGTCGCCGCGAGCTTTCGCAACTCCGATCCTGGCCAGGAGGAGCTGGCGCGCAGCCTGGGAGCGGGACGGCTGCAAACCTTCTGGCGGGTGACGCTCGGGCAGGCTCGGGTGGCGATCCTCGGCGGCTGCCTGCTTGTGGCGCTCGTGTTGCTGGCCGAGTACGGTGCCTTTGAGATCCTCGGCTACCAGACTTTCACCACCGAGATATTCACCGAGTTCAACGTGTCCTTTAATGTGCCAACGGCATCGGCGCTATCGCTGGTGCTGGTGCTCCTGAGCCTCGTGGTTCTTTCCGGCGAGGGCTTGGCGCGTGGCCGAGGCAGGCTCAGCCGCTCGGGGCCCCTCGCCCAGCGAGTCGCTCGACCTCATCGACTTGGACGCGGCCGACTGCCTGCCCTCGTTGGCTTCGCCGTCCTCGTCGCCTTGGCGTTGGGCGTGCCAATCGGTTCCAGTATCTACTGGATTCTCAGAGGCGGCAATGCCTTTCTCACCGGGGTGTCCCTGCTTGACGCCACCTGGCACACGGCCCTCTACAGCGCGATCGCCGCGGCACTATCGACGGCGATGGCGCTACCGGTGGCGCTGCTCGCGATTCGCCACAGCGGGCGGGGGTACCTCTTGCTCGAGCGCAGCACCTACCTTGTGCTCGCGATGCCCGGACTGGTGATCGCGCTTGCGCTCTCATACTTCACCGAGCGCTATGCAAATGGATTTCTCTATCAAAGCGCCCCGTTGCTCGTGATCGCCTACGCCATCCTGTTCTTCCCGTTGGCGCTCGTCGGTGTGCGAGCTTCGATCGCCCAGGCTCCGGTCGGCCTCGAGGAGGTCGGACGCTCGCTCGGCCGAGGCCGTGTCTCGGTGCTGATGCGAGTCACGCTCCCACTGGTCTCCCCCGGACTGGCCGCGGCCTTCTGCTTGGTGTTCCTCTCCGCGGTGACCGAGTTGACCGCCACATTGATCCTGATCCCGACAGGCGTGCAAACGCTCTCCACCCAGTTCTGGGCCTACCAGCAGAACCTCTCCTATGGGCAGGCCGCGCCTTTTGCGCTTGCGATCATCGCCATCGCGGCGTTGCCGAGTGTGGTGCTCGGCCGCTTCTTCGACCGCCTACCATCGCGTGGGAGGCTGGCAAGATGAGCAACATTCCCCGCCCCGACGAGACGTTGGGCGGGCCGGACGGCGGTGAGAGCCGCCATCGCAAGCTCACGACAGACGCCGAGCGTCCAAGCGGCCTCGATATCGTGGACTTGCACAAGGGCTTCGGAGACCACCCGGTACTCACTGGCCTGGATCTCAGCGTACCCGCGGGATCGTTCACCGCGATTCTTGGGTCCTCAGGCAGCGGCAAGACGACGCTCCTGCGACTGCTGGCAGGCTTTGACCGACCCGACCGTGGCATCGTGAAGATCGGCGAGCGCGTCGTGGACGGAGCTGCCATTCATGTCCAACCCGAGCGGCGGCAGATCGGATATGTGCCTCAAGAGGGAGGCCTGTTTCCCCATCTCACCGTCGCCGCGAATGTCGGGTTCGGGCTTTCCAGGGCCGCCCGGCGAGGACGGGTGAACGAGTTGCTCGAGCTCGTGGGCCTGGCCGACCTGGGGCGGCGCTATCCCCACCAGCTCTCAGGTGGCCAGCAGCAGCGCGTGGCATTGGCGCGAGCGCTGGCGGTCGGGCCCGAGGTCGTGCTCCTGGACGAGCCGTTCGCGTCGCTCGATGCTCATATGCGTGCCAGTGTGCGCGAGGAGGTCCAGCGGATCCTGCAAGCGTCGGCGACGACGACTCTGCTTGTGACCCACGACCAGGACGAGGCGCTCTCGCTCGCCGATCGTGTGGCCGTACTCCGCGATGGCAAGATCGCCCAGCATGCAACACCGCAAGAGCTCTACGCGCGCCCGCTTGACGATCGGCTCGCGCGGTTCGTCGGCGAGGCCAACTTGATCGTAGGCGTACTCGACGGAGCTTCCGTCCAGACACCGCTCGGCAAGCTTCCGGCGCTATGGCACGGCGAGATGTTGCCGACACCTTGCGCGGTGAGCGTGCTGATCCGCCCAGAGCAGATCAACTTGCATCCCGCCGACAGCGAGATGGGCTTTGCGGGGCGAATCGTGCGAACGGGCTACCACGGACATGATGCTGTCCTGCACGTGCAGGTCGACCAGCCACAGACGGCAAAGCACCTGCTCGTGCGAACACTTGGAGAGACACGACTATCCCCCGGCTCTGCGGTCAAGCTCGACGTCCGTGGTCCCGTGCTGGTCTGGCCTGCAAGCACCTCGCATTGAGCTAGGCGAATCCTTTTCCGAGATTGGACCTCTCATATCTGTGCGAGGTCCAATCGACAAAACGGGAGCTGTAATGATTCACTATCGATCCGGTGTCTGCCCATGACCGTCATCTACCTCATCGCAGCCGTCGTCGTGCTCTGCGTGTGCCTTTTCTTTTTTATGAAAAGGTTCGTTCCAGTGACTGATACGCGCTGGGCCTGGCCCACCGAACAAGTAATTAATGCCGCCCAGCAAGGTGACCCGCGTGCGATAGCGATTCTGTTGGATAGCTCACATGCACACGTGCATCGCTTCGCGCGTACGCTCTGCTCAACACCGGAGGACGCAGAGGAAGCGACCCAAGAAGCGCTGATCGTTCTCTACCAGAAGATCGGCACACTGCGTGCCGCCGCGGCACTCGCTTCGTGGATGTTTCAGATCGTGCGCCACGAGTGCATCCGCAGATCGCGAATGGCACTGCGAGGAGCCATACTCATCTCCCCTCCCCCAACTGAAGCGTCGGTTGAAGAGCTCGCCCTCGCCCGGCTGGAAGTTGAGCGGATCGTCGACTCAATCGCGGCGCTACCGGCCGATCAACGCTCTGTTCTCGTCTTGCGCGACGTTCAGGGCCTCTCTGGAAAGGCCACAGCGCAGACGCTTGGTCTCAGCCGTGCCGCGATGAAGTCACGTTTGCATCGTGGCCGCGAAGCGCTGCGCGCGCAGCTCAATACGTTAACCGGCCCAATCGTCTCTGCGGATACCGATAATGCCTGAGCCCATGCAAAGCGTTCTTGCCAGTAGATCTGTCGCCCGCCATCTCGCGCGTGGAGTGCTCGGCTTCGGCCTGATCGGCGCGGCAATCGCCCTGACCACGAAGATCGGCCCGGTCGCCCTCCTGCTAGGCCCGTTTGGCTTGGTCGCGCTTCGCGGCTGCCCAACTTGCTGGTGCGTCGGCTTGGCTCAAACGATCTCGGCTGGCCGACTCGAGCGCAGCTGCACAGGTACCGACTGCACGCTACGACGTAGCGAGGGCTAGACGGTTCAGCCGGCAGCACGTCCGTGCGCAATCGCCGCATCTCGCTCATAGGCCGTTGCCCTCTCTCAAGCGCCCAACGCGAACAGCGGCCAGCGGCCAGGCACACCCTTCAACGCGTGAAGGCCGCGATCCTCAAACGCGAATGGGCCACCGACAACCGTTCCGAACACGGTGCCCGAGACGAGCACTTCATCCGGGCCGGCGAGCGCGCCAACGCGCGAGGCAATGTGCACCGCCATGCCGCCGACGTCCTCGCCGATCAACTCGCACTCACCCGTGTGCACACCAACGCGGATCTCAAGGCCCAGCTCTCGCGCCGCCGCAACTACCGCCAGAGCACAGCGCAAAGCCCTTGACGGCGGTCCGTCGAACGTCACGAGAAAGCCATCTCCAACCGTCTTAACCTCGCGACCACCGAAGCGGGCAAGCTGCGCTCGCACCCGTGTGTCGTGCTCTGCCAGCAGGTCTCGCCAGCGGCCATCGCCCAAGGTGGCTGCCCGAGCCGTCGCATCGACAATGTCGGTGAACATCACCGTCAGCAACCCGCGCGCAAGCTCCCCGCGGCTGCGGGCGCCCGTCAGAAACTCCTCGATCTCCTCGACGATCGCGTCGCTGTCGCCGACGAACGGCAGCGAGTCCACTCCTTTCAACTCGACATGGCGCGCACCGGCTATGTGCTCGGCCAGATAGCGCGAGTGACGTGGATCCCAGGCCGTATCCCCCGACCTGTGCATGACGAGCGTCGGTACACGCACGCTGGCCAGCACGTCGCGGACGTCAAGTTCAGCCGCCGCGGTCAACAATATGCGAGCCTGACTGGGGCTCGCCGACAGACGCTGCAAGCGCGCAAACCACGTCGCTAGCGCTGGATCCTCAGCCATCGAGGGCGCCATCACAGCGAGCCCAGGACCGCCGGGCTCGCCCCAGGAGGCAATCGTCTGCTCAGTCCACTGCGCACGATCCTCCTTTGTCATCGCCCAGTCGTAGTCGGCAGCCCACGAGGTGCGAGCGATCGAGGCGTACATGACCAGCGCGCCGACACGCTCGGGATGGCTTGCCGCCAGCAACGCGCCGACCGGTCCACCCAAGCCGTAGGTGAGCAGCGCGGCCCGCTCGCTGCCGGCGGCGTCGAGCACCGCGAGCGCGTCGTGCATCTCCTGCTCGAGCGAGTGCGACCCACCTGCGCTGTCCGAAAGCCCGCTTCCACGGCGATCGAACAGGATCAGGCGATTGAATACAGCCAGGCGCTCCAGAAAGCGACGCACGGCCGAGGCCTCCCACAGCTGCTCGATCTGGGAGATCCACCCCGGCAGGAACAGCAAATCGAGTGATCCCTCCCCCGCGAGCTGGTAGGCGATGGTCGCATCGCCGCTGCGCGCATAGCGCGTCGTTGGCACCATCAGCAGGCTTCGATTCGTCTCCGGGTTCCCATCACCAGGCATATATACAAGCGCAAGAGGCCAGCGCAAGCAGGCCTTGCAGGCAGATCAGCCGATCTCACGCTGCTCAAGCAGGCAGATCCGCGAATGTGATTGGACGGACTCGGCGAGCGCGCTCAGTTTGCCTCGACCGCCACCCGCGACTCGACATGGCCTGTGCGCGCGGAGGCCACACCTGCGAGGACTGGCCCGATCGACAACGCCGCCAGGGCTCCCAGCATGCTTGTGATGACAAACGTCAGGACCTTCCATTGCCGCTGCACGTGACACCTCCTCCACATGTGGTTGCGTTTTGCAAGTGGCCGTGGCCACGCTAGCACATTCGACTTTCAAAATGCAACCAGCTCCGCTACGATCGACACATGCCCTATCGCCCCTTCACCGACCAGAACTGCTCGATCGCCGCGGCGCTCTCGCTCGTCGGCGAGCGCTGGACGCTCTTGATCATGCGCGACGTGTTGCTCGGTCGCCGGCGCTTTGCCGACATCAAGCGCAGTACCGGCGTCGCCTCGAACATCCTTGCCGATCGCTTGGAGATGCTCGTCGAGCATGGGCTGCTGCGGCGCAAGCTCTACAGCGAGCATCCCGAGTCCTACGAATACGTCCCCACACGCAAGGGCCTGGATCTCAACCCCGTGATCATCTCCTTGATGCAGTGGGGAGACCAGTACAGCTCACCGCAGGCCGGCCCACCACGGATTCCTGTCCACACAGCCTGCGGCCATGACGCACATCCACAGATGCACTGCAGCCACTGCGGTGAGGTCATCGCGAGCGGCGAGTTGAACGTCAGGCCTGGTCCCGGCGCCACGCAGAAGCAGATCTACGAAGGCATGCTGCCCAAGCGGGGGTAAGCACAGGCGCGGCGGCGCTTACAGTCACAACCGCGGCCCAACCGGGCTCGCGGCGGCACTTGCAAGTAGCGCACCCTCGGTCAGTTCAGAGGTTGACGTGCGCCGTCAATTGGAGCGCTTGGCGCCCGATCTGCTCGGGCGCGGGGCCGGCGGAGTTGCCGGTGACTTCTTTGTCTTCTTCTTGCCGGCACCGGGGTTCCCTCCCCGTATGCGCGCAAGGCTCTGCTCGAGCGCGCCCATCAGGTCCGGCGCGATCGGAGCCTCCTTTGGCTTTGACTTGACAGCTGCCGTAGGCGTCGAGATCTTCTGACCCTTTTGCTTGCGCTTAATCAGGCGCTGCAGGTGGGCGCGATGCTCGTCGCGATAGGCGGCCGGCTCGAACGGCACCTCGAGCTCGGCAATAATCGCGATCGCGTTCTCGATCTGCTCGCTGCCGGGCATCGCCTCGGCGTCGATCTCCGCCGCGATGTCGGCGCTTGGGCGGACTTCGTCGTGAAAGCGCATCGTCGTCAGCGTCAGTAGCTCGCCACGTGGACGGATGCTGACCAGATGCTCCTTGGCCCGCATCACAAAACGTCCAAGCGCAACCTTGCCGGAGTCGCCCATCGCCTCGCCAAGCAAAGCATAGGCTCGCGCCGCGCTCTCGTTCTCGGGGACCAGCAGATAAGGACGATCGAGGTAGACCGGGTCGATCTCGCGCTCCTCGACGAAGGCCTCGATGTCGATCGTATGACTCTTGCGGGGCGCGGCGGCGGCGAGGTCCTCGTCGCTGAGCAGCACCCAACTGCCGTCCTCCATCTCATAGCCCTTGGCGATCTCGCTGTATGGCACCTCGCGGTCCTCCAGCGCGCATACACGCCGTGTCTGGATCGGCGAGCCGTCGGGCTCGTGCAGTTGGCTGAAGTGCACTCCGCGATCGCGCACGGCGCTGTAGAGCACCACCGGCACGTTCACCAAACCGAAGCTCAGCGAACCCGACCACAGTGGACGCGCCATCAGTCCTCCCCTCGCGTCCGGCGGCGTGCGGAAGTCGCTCCCTTGGGTGAACGTGGTGCCTTGCCAGAGGAACGTGGTGCCCCGCCAGAGGAACGTGGTGCCCCGCCAGAGGAACGTGGTGCCCCGCCAGAGGAACGTGGTGCCCCGCCAGAGGAATGTGGCGCCCCGCCAGAGGAACGTGGTGCCCCGCCAGAGGAATGTGGCGCCCCGCCAGGTGAACGTGGCCCCTTGCCCGATGAGCTAGAGATATCACCAGAGGAGGGCGAGTCCTTGCCGGCGGGCTGCGACTTGACGCTTGTCGGGCGCCGGCGCTTACGCGTATGACCCTCCTCGAGGCTCGCTCGCAAGGCACTCAAGAGCTCCCCCTCCCGGGCCTGCTCTTGGCTTTGTGGCGCCTGGATCTTCTCTCCGCGCGCCTTCTGCTCGATCACGCCAAGCACAGCCGCGCGATAGCTGTTCTGGTAGGCATCGGGTTCGAAGCTTGAGACGAGCTGGTCGACCAGCAGCCGTGCGGTGTCGATCTCGAGCTTGCTCGGCTGCTTGTCGGCCTTTGCGATCTCAAGCTCACGCGGGTCCGCGAATTCGTCGGCAAAGCGCATCGTGTGCAGCACAATCACATCTTCGAGGGCCCGGAGCGCGGCGAGATGGGACTTGCCATGGAAGAGAAAGCGCCCGATCCCGATCTTTCCGGAAGTCTTCAGCGCGCTGTGCAGGGTGCGGTAAGCCTCATCGCCGAGCTTTCCTGGGCTCAAGTAGTAGGCGCGCTCGTAGTAGGCGGGGTCAATCTCCTGACCGTCGACGAAGTGCTCTACATCGATCACATGCGCCTCCGGCCCCTCCGCGGCGGCTATCTCCTCCTTGGAGAGCATCACATAGGAGCCCGAGCTCACTTCAAAGCCCTTGGCGATCTCGCCGTATGGCACCTCGCGGTCCTCTGCCACGCACACACGCCGATGCTCGATCGCCGCGCCGTCGCCGACGTGGCGCTCGCGAAAGGAAATGCTCTTGGACTCTGTGGCAGTGTGCAGCTTGACGGGCACGCGTACCATGCCGAAGGCGATCGTGCCGTTCCACAGCGAGCGAGGCATGACTAGGCTGCTACCCAAGATCGATAGTGCATACGCCCGCAGGATACGCCTCCATCGGCCTGCCGTGGGGGACGCAATCGAACTTGCCGACCGCCGTGTACGGCATTGAGGGATAGCCTGAATTGGCCGCCTTGGCGTCGAGTTGGCCGTACGCCGCACCCACAACATTGGGTGCATAGATCTCCGCGGATGGGGGTAGGCACATCACAGAAGCACGTTCGGGCGTGTCGGTTGAGGGTGCCCGAGGAGTAAAATGTCCAACGAACCCAGGAGGAGGTTGAGATCGTGTCAGTCGCGATAGCCACGCACAGTCTGCACATCGACCGCGGTACCACCGAGGATCTGGACCATATGTTCGCCCTCTGGCAGGAGCAGCGCGACCCCGGCGCACGCGAAGCGCTGGTCAAGCGCTTCATGCCGCTGACGCGCAGCTTGGCACGCCGCTATGACCGCTCTTCCGAGCCCTTCGACGACCTCCTGCAGGTCGCCTCTGTCGGTCTACTCAAGGCGCTCGACCGCTTCGACCCCCAACGCGGGCACTCATTCCCCTCGTTTGCCGTGCCCACGATCCTCGGCGAGATGCGCCGCTACTTCCGCGACTGCGGTTGGTCGGTACACGTGCCGCGCGGTGATCAAGAGCGGGCGCTGAAGGTGCGCGATGCACAGGAGACGCTCTCAAGCGAACAAGGCCGTGCCCCAACCGTCAGCCAGCTTTCGCAGTACCTGGAACTCGAAACCGAGCAAGTGATTGACGCACTGCAGGCAACTCAGGCATACGAATCGCTTTCTCTGGACGCGCCACGGCCCGGCGGCGAGGACGACACGATCACTTTCGGCGACGGCATGGGCAGCGAGGATGAGCGCTACGAGTTGGTGGAGCTTGACGCCACGATCGTCTCCGCGATCCGACACATCCCTGCAAGGGAACGAGCGATGCTGCACATGCGCTTCGTCGAGGATCTCACCCAAACGGAGATTGCCGGCCGCCTGAAAATTTCGCAAATGCAGGTCTCGCGCCTGCTGCGCCGCTCGCTTGACCAGTTGCGAGCCCTCACACGCGACGCAAGCGAGGTATAGGCGCCGCCGGCAGGCGGTATCTTTTCCCCTTATAAACAGTCGAGAGGCGAGCAACAGTTCTTCGGCGGTTTGCTGCGGCGGATCACTTACTCCGATGGCCGACTCATCCCCAAATGTTCGCCTCAACCTAGCCAACACCCCCGAGAACGTGGTGATGGTCAGGGAGATGCTCTCAGGGGTCGGCGAAGCCATCGAGTTGGACCACAGCGATCTAAACGATGTGCGCACGGCCGTCACCGAGGCGTGCAACAACGTCGTCCTACACGCCTACGAAGGCGATCATGGACCGCTGGAGGTCGAGCTGTACCTCGCCGCCGATTCGCTTGGCGTGCTCGTTCGCGATCAGGGCGTAGGGCTCCCGGGGGAGCCAAAGTCGCTTGAGACAGACACCGGTGGGATCGGGCTGCATGTAATCCAAACGCTCGCGCAGACAGTCGAGTTCGCAGACGGCAAGGAGTGCGGGACCGATGTGCGGATGTGGTTCAACGCCCCGCAAGCCAGTGCGCTTGCGCCACTGCGTGCCGGCGGCGATCAGGCCCTTACGCCCGCGCTTCCCGGAATACACAAGACGACGATCCGCATAGCACCGATAAGCCTCGCTCGTACGATCCTGCCGCGTCTGATGATCACGCTTGCCGCACATGCTCACTTCTCGACCGATCGCATCGCTGATGCACAACTGCTCGCCGACGCGCTTGTCGAGCATGCCCAAACCACCATTAGTGGCGAGGAGTTGAGCATTGACGTGACTATCGAGCCGCGCGGCTTGGAGTTGCACATATCGCCCCTGAGCGTCGGTCGTGCTCAACAGCTGATCGAGCAATCCGAGCTCGGCGAGTTGGGCGAGTTGGGCGAGTTGGGTGGCGTAATCGAGCAACTGACCGATCGCCACGAAGTGCTGAGCACGGGCGCTCACGAGACGCTGGCGCTCAGGTTCAGCGACCCGCGCCAGCCGCGCTCCCAGACACCTCAAAGAGCCGCACGATGAGCTGACCCGGCTTTCACGGTGACGGTTAGCAGCGAGGACTCGGGGGTAATTGATGGCCACAGGCGCGTAACGCGTCGGTTTCCACAAATGGAGGATTGACATGGTTGCTCTAGTGGCGTTGGTGCTCATCTTGGCTTTGCTGGGAGGGTTGGGCTTTGCCGTGCACGTTCTCTGGTACGTACTGATCATCGCGCTTCTGCTGTGGCTGATCGGCTTCTTCGTCGGCGGCGCGCCCGTGGGTGGTGGAGGAGGAGGACGTCGCTGGTACGGACGCTAGTAGAAGAACCTCCTAGGGCGATCGACGAGCTTGTGAGGGCTGCGATACTGATTTGTGCCTGGCATCTGGGCCAAGTGCTGCAGGCGAATCTCCACGATGCCGGGCACAACCGATGCCGCAACCACCCGAGGGGGAGAAGATCAGCGTTGACGCCCATTCGGTGGGGGATGTTGCCGCGAGCGTGCTCATCGATGCGGGAGCGGTGCTAGCCAGCTCGCTCGACCCCAGCACCACGATGGGTCAAGTCGCGAGCTTGACGCTGCCGCGACTGGCAGATCTGTGCGTGATCGATCTGCGCGACGAGGACCGCTCGATCAGGGAGGTAGCGGTCGCCTGCGTGCAACCTGAGCTTGCCCGGGAACTCGAAGAGCTGCGCGTCGAGCACCCACTCGACCCCGACGGAGGGCATCCCGTTGCCCAGGTTCTGCGTAGTGGACAGCCGGTTTTGCTGCCTGAGATGACGAGCACGCTGTTGAGCTCCTTCGCGCAGGGCTCGAAGCACGCCGAGTTCATGATCGACCACGGTTACCACTCGGCGGTGGTCGCGCCGCTGAACGCCCGCGAGCGTACGCTGGGGGCCCTTTCGGTCTTGCGCCTGGGTGGCGGCACGCCCTATGGTCAGGAGGATCTCAAGCTCGTCTGCGAGCTCGCGCGGCGTGCGGCGCTGGCAATCGACAACGCGCGCCTGTATTCGGAGGTGCGCAGCGTCGAGCGGCGCCTGGAGGCGATTCTCGTGAACCTGGCCGAGGCGATCACGGTTGTCGACGAACATGGACAGACCGTCTTTGCAAACCAAGCTGCCGCTGACCTGCTGTGCGTCTCAGATCCCGAGGAGCTGATGAGCTCCCAGCCCGGGTCGATCATGCCGCGTTTCCTAGTGCTCGACGAGCAGGGGCGCCAACTCGATCTTGAGCACATGCCAGGTAGGCAGCTGTTCGCGGGTGAGACGCCTGGGCCGCTGCTGGTCCGCAACGTCGTGCTTGCCACCGGCGAGGAGCGCTGGCTGATCGTCAGATCCTCGCCGATCACAGATCCCGAGAGCGGACGCATCGTCTATGTGGTGAACGTCTTCGAGAACATCACCGAGGTCAAGCGTGTGCAGTTGGCCGAAAGCTTCATGGCTCAGGCAAGCAGGGTCTTGGCTTCCTCACTTGACTACGCCGAGACGTTGCAGCGCATCGCGCGCCTGGCCGTGCCCCAGATCGCCGACTGGTGCGCGGTGGAACTCGTCAACGAAAAAGACGAGATCGAACGCGTCGCAGTCCACCATCCCGATCCGGCCAAGCTCGAGCTGGCGGAGCAGCTTAACCGCGACTACCGGCCCTCACTGGACGAGCCCGCAGGCGTGCCGGAGGTAATCCGCACGGGCGAAGCGCGTATCTACACCGATATTCCTGCCGACGCGCTCGCGCAATACGCGCGCGATAACCAGCACCTTGAACTGCTCAGTGCGATCGGAGCCACTGCGGTGATCATCGTGCCGATGATCGGCGCGACCGGCCCGATCGGCGCGATCACGCTCGTCTCGGCCGAGTCGATGCGCCGCCTCTCCCCAGCTGATCTCGCGCTCGCCGAACGTCTCGGCCGCCGTGCCGGCACCGCTGTGGAAAACGCTCGTTTGTACACCGAGCGCTCACGCATCGCACAAACCCTTCAGCAGGCGCTGCTGCCGGAGTCGCTGCCCGACATCCCCGGTCTCGATGTTCGCGCGCGTTACTGCGCCGCGGGCGAGCTCAACGAAGTCGGCGGCGATTTCTACGACGTCTTCGACTACGGGGCGGATCGCTGGATGCTCGTGATCGGCGACGTCTGCGGCAAGGGTCCACGCGCCGCAGGGGTGACGGCGCTCGCGCGCCATACGTTGCGTGCCGCAGCGATGAGCGGTCAATCGCCTACCGAGATGCTCGAGACGCTGCACCGCGCGCTGCGCCGTCAGCCTCCTGGTGCCGACCTTTGCACTGTGTGCCTCGTCGCCGCACACCACACCGGTGCTGAGACCCATCTGACGGTCGCGCTCGCCGGACATCCCCCACCGCTGCTGATCGATCGCGACGGCCAGGCCGAGCTGATCGGCCGCCCCGGGACACTGCTGGGCGTGCTCGACCCGATCGAGATTCTTGAGACCGAAGCCGAGTTGCGCGACGGTGAGACGCTGCTGCTCTACACCGACGGCGTCACCGATGCGGGTCGCCCAAATGTCGAGCTGGGCGAGGCGGGCCTGATCGGGCTGTGCCGCCAAGCTCCGCGCCTGGACCTGGATAGCCTGCTGGAGTACGTCGAGGACGTGGCTCTGGAGCACGCCAAACTCGGGCTGCGCGACGATCTCGCGCTGCTTGGTTTGCGCGCATCACAATCAGCGCCCTCACAGCGCTAAAATTTTTGGCGTGGCATCTCCAGGGGAGCATCTACGTATCGATGTCCGCAACGAGTCAGATCGAATCGTGCTCGGGCTTCACGGCGAACTGGACCTGCTCGGCGCGCCGTTGCTGCAAGAGGCGATCGACAGCGCCGGCGGCGAGGCGAGCGCGATCATGGTGCTCGACTTGCAGGACCTTCAGTTCGTGGACTCGGCTGGCCTGCGTGTGATCCTCGCCGCGCACGAGCGCTCACGTGAGAGAGGCCAAGAGCTGGCCTTGACAGCCGGCACCGAGCAGGTTCAACGTCTGTTCACGATCGCGGGCGTCAACGATCACCTGCGCATCATCGGCTCACCCGACGAACTTTTCGTTTAGATCCCCAGATATCCGTCAGAGACTGGATATAACGTCCAGTCGATGAGCGATCTCGACAACGGAATCGAAGTAGAGGGACTGGTACGCGTCTTCAAGGGCGGCGTGCGGGCGGTCGATGGCATCGACTTGCGTGTGGCCCCGGGCGAGATCTATGGCTTCCTGGGCCCCAACGGAGCCGGTAAGTCCACAACCGTGCTGGTCCTGACCACGCTCCTGCCGCCAACCTCGGGCAGCGCTCGCGTGGCGGGCCTCGACGTTGTCCACCAGGGTTCACAGGTCAGGCGCGCGATCGGCGTCTCGCTGCAGGAGTCAGCGCTCGATCCATTCCTCACCGGCAGTGAGCACATGCGTCTGCAGAGCGCTCTGCATGGGCTACCGAAGGGCGAGCGCGAAGCACGTGGCAAGGAACTGCTGGGACGTGTCGGCTTGACCGAAGCGGCTGAGCGCAAGATCGGCACCTACTCGGGCGGCATGAAGCGTCGCCTGGACCTGGCGCTCGCTTTGCTCCACCGCCCGCGGCTGCTGTTTCTGGATGAGCCCACGACCGGCCTTGACCCGCAAAGCCGCGCGGCGCTGTGGGATGAGGTACGGCGACTTGCGCAGGAGGGCGTGACCGTCTTCCTGACCACGCAATACCTGGAGGAGGCGGACGTACTCGCCAACCGTGTCGGCATCATCGACAACGGCAAGATCGTCGCCGAGGGCACGCCGACCGAGCTAAAGGCCGAGATCGCAAGCCAGACGGTCGAGGCCGTCCCTCAGGATCCCGGCGATCGCGAGCGTTTGGCCACTGTTTTGCACCGTTTCGGGCCCGAGACCGCGGCCTCGGCTGGCGGTGTGGCAACCCAACTCCCCGAAGGAGCCGGCGACTTGGCCGAGATCGTACGGGTGCTCGACTCCGAGGGGTTGAAGGTTGCGGACCTGCGTCTGCACTCCCCCACCCTCGACGACGTTTTCCTAGCCAAGACGGGGCGCTCGCTGGAGGGTGCCGCCGACAGCGCCGGCGAGCAAGACAAAGACGCTACGTCCGCCGAGCCGGCCGTAGCGTGAGCGCACCGATCACAGCACAGATCGGAGCGCTCGCCAAGCGCTCGACGCTAAAGACGCTGCGCCAGCCCTTTCAGATGTTCCCGATCGTGTTCTTTCCCGTATTGCTGCTGGCTGTGAACGCGAGCGGTCTGCAGTCTGCCACGCGCCTGCCTGGCTTTCCCACACACTCCTACATCTCCTTCGCGATCGCTGTGGCCTTCATCCAAGGCAGCATGTTCTCGTTGATCAACACCGGTACCAACCTCGCTGAGGACATCGAGAGCGGCTTCTTTAACCGACTTGCGCTCACGCCGATGCGCCGGCTCGCGCTGATCGTCGGACTGCTTGTGGGCGTCGCCGTGCTCGGAGCGCTTCAGTCGGCTATCTACATCCTGATCGGCTTGATCTTCGGCGCGCACCTCGACGCTGGCGTGGCGGGGGCGCTCGTGGCGATCGTGCTCGGCTCGCTCGCGGCGACCGCGTTCGGGGCGATCGGCTGTGCGGCCGCGCTGAAGACCGGCTCCGGCGAGGCGGTGCAAGGGATGTTCCCGCTGTTCTTCGTATTCATCTTCCTGTCCTCAAGCACTGCCGCGCAATCTGCTCAAGACCGGCTGGTTTCACACGATCGCGAACTGGAACCCGATCTCCTATCTGATCGAGGCGTTTCGCAGCCTGTTCATCGTGGGCTGGGACGCGGCCGCGCTGGAGCGCGGTTTTGCGGTCGCGATTGGACTGCTGCTGCTCGGTCTTGGGCTGGTCGTGCTCACGCTGCGCGGGAGGATGCAAAGGACATGACGCCGAGCGCACGACCGACAGAGCCGACAAGCGCCGGAGCAGGTTCCGCCATGGCCTCTGCGCCGAAGGCAACGGGAACTGGTGCGAACATCGACCATCCGGTTGGCGCCAGCACTTGGGGAGTGGCTCGCGCGGTCGCTTCGCGCAGTATGCACACCTACCTGCGCCGCCCCGATCTGATCGTGCCCTCGCTTGTCTTCCCGCTCGTCTTCCTGGCGAGCTTTGCCGGCGGGCTCTCCGCGCTTGGCTCGGTGCCGGGGTTCGATTTTCCAGCCGGCTACACGGCCTTCCAGTTCGTCTTCGTGTTGACCCAGTCGGCACTGTTCAGTGGGCTGTTTACCGGCTTCACGGTTGCCGTCGATTTCGAAAGCGGGTTCGCGCGGCGCTTGATGCTCGCGGCAGGCAACCGCCGCGGGATCGTGCTGGGCTACGCGCTGGTGGCGCTCAGTCGCGCGGTGATCACGCTCATCGTCGTGACCTCAGTCGCTCTGCTGGCTGGTATGCGCATCACCGGAGACGGCGTTGACATGTTTGGCCTCTACGGCCTTGCGCTGTTGCTCGTGCTCGTCGGCTATGGCTGGTCCGCGGGAGTCGCCTTCCGCTTCCGCTCTATCCAGGCTGGACCGCTGATGCAAACGCCAGTGTTCTTGATTCTGTTCCTGGCGCCCGTCTATGTGCCACTGTCGCTACTCAAAGGCTGGATTCACGCGGTTGCAAGCGTCAACCCGGCGACTGCCTTCCTCGGGGCCGGCCGTGGACTGATCTCCGGCGTGCACGAACATACGGCGCTGGCATTCGCCTGCGCGCTGGCCCTCATCGCGCTCTTTGCCGTTTGGACCCTTTCCGGGCTGCGCGCCGCAGAACGCTCAACTTAGCCCTCTGGGACCTCGGCGTCTGGATCCTCGCCGGCCGGCTCGTAGGCGATGGCGTCCGTTGGGTCTTGCGCGGGTCGTAAACCCCGGTTCTTCGCCGAATGGTGTTTCTTCTTCTGTTTCTTGTTCGGCACGTTCACGTCGCCGTTCGGTCGCCTTGAGGGCAGCCTTGCCGGCAGTGTTGAAGTAGTCGAGCAGCCCTCGCTTGTGCGCGCTGTAGAGACGGGTTGGCAGTGGCTCGCGCAACTCCTCGCGAATCGCCCGCTGCAACTGCGCATCCAGCTTTGGCTCCATGGCACTGTTGTCGGCGAGGTTGTCCAGCTCCATGCGCCCTTCTGAGGTGCTGTAGTCGTATAGCTCGGTTTCGCGTCCGGCGTCCAGCAGCTTGATGCTGTCCGGGGCGAAGTTGGAGTAGGTCGCGTACTTGGCCTTTGCAGTGCGCAGCGCCACGACGTGCAGCGGCGCTTCGGCTGCGTATGGTTCGATGGCGAACTCGGTCACCGTCTCATCCGTGGCGTGCAGTACGTAGTCGCGTCCTGGGGCCAGAGGATCGCTCAGCATCGAGCCAATCTCGTGGCGAGCGGCGATCTGCGAGTAGTCGTTGTCCTTGCGCCACGCCGAGGAGCCTGTCGCGATGTCGAGTAGCAGCGGCGCTACGTCGACGCTCGAGGTGAGCCCGGTGCGCGGTTGTGCCGGGGCCTGCGTGATCGGCTTCTCACGCAGGTCTCTGACGATCAACGGCACGCGGATCGCCTCCTCATAGGCGCTTGCGCCCTTACCGCGCATACCGTGCGACGCGCCGTACTCGCCGTGATCGGAGGTGAACAGGATGACCGTGTTGGCCGCCACTTCCGGGCGACTCGCGAGCGTGTTGAGCACTGCGCCTATGTGCCCGTCCACCTCTCCGAGCAGCTGCAGATATAGGTCCAGGAACGGCAGCCATGTCTGTTCGAGCTCAGGACCGCTGTAGGGCACCGTGCCAAAGGAGACCTGAGCGGTGTCCTGCAGCGAGCGCTGCAGCAGCGGCTTGTGCTTGGCGGCCATTTCTTCGGGCGTCTCGAAGTTCGGCGGCAGTTCACCTACTACGCTCGACGGTTCGGCCTCTGAGGCAAAGCGCCGGCTCCAGCGGTACCACCAGGCGATGTCGTGCGGGTTGACGAACGACACGGTCGTACACCAAGGCTCGTGCTTCGGCGCGGCGGGGAACCATTTTTCAAACTGCGTGACGATGTGCGGGTCAACCCGCCAGCCTTGCCCGGGCGCGCCGTCGGGCGACGGGTAGGTGCCGCCGGTGAAACCGTAGGGCTCGAGCGCTCCGGAGTCTTCAGAGGAGTCCCACAGGTTGTCGCCGTGCGTGAGGTGCCACTTGCCATACCAATACGTGCGGTAGCCCTGCTCGCGCAGCATCGTGCCCCATGTCGGAAAGCCCGGGTCCAGCGTGCTGCCGCCGGTGATCATGCAACCCGTCTGGTGGGTATGAAGCCCCGTCACCAGCGCTGCGCGCGCAGGCGTGCAGTCGTTGGAGGCCGTGTAGTGGCTGGCAAACGACACGCCCCCGTTGCGCAACCGCGCGAGGTTGGGCATCAGCGCAGCGGCGCTGTCGGCCGCTGAGAACCACTGGGGAGTGCGCAACTGGTCGACCATGATCACCAGGATGTTGGGCTGGCGAAAGCGTTCGCCCGAGCCAGGCGGTTGCTTTGCGGCGTTCTCGTCATGCCCGTGAGCTTCAGTGCCACCACCATGGCGCGCCTTCGCGGCATGTCCGCTTGCGTGCGTAGCGCCCGAACTCGAACTGGCTTCCTGCTTAGCTATGAAGTCGGCAAGCGCCACACCGCCGCCCGCGAGTGCGCCGCCGGCCAGCAGTCCGCTCTTGAGCAGCGTGCGCCGGTCGACCAGCCGCTTGGGATCGAGCCCATGGGGCCGCTCAGCGTCAAGCGCCGGGTCTGGCTCTTTTCGATCTTGCTCTGACATCGGTGTCTGTGTACCACTAGCACCGCTCGCCTTCAGGCGAGCATGCCTACAAATTACTCATCCACGTGTTGAGTGGGGATGAGCGTTTGTTGGGGCGCATTTAGAAATGGGCTCGTGCTGTGCTCGCGAACATAGGCTCTCGACCGGATGGCAAACCCTCGTCTGTCGCCAGGCCACCAGGCACAGGCTCATCCGTCCCGCAATCGCCGCGCTCGACTTCATTACCGCGAACGCCGCACTCAGGCTTCATCCACGACGCTCCTCACTGAGCGGCGTACCCTGCTCGTCGGCCGCCTGAGCCGGCGGCCAAGGCCCAAGCCAGTCGTCGCGGGCGCCGTCCATCGTAATCACTGCCCCCGAGAAGAAATCGCCGGCTGGCGAGGCCAGATAGGCGACGAGCCAGGCGAACTCCTGCTCGCTGCCCATTCGCCCCAGCGGGATCGTGTGCGCGATGCGCTCCACGATCGCCGCCGGATACTTGGTCAGCAGCGTCTGCGTCTCGAATTGGCCTGCGGCCAGCGCGAGCAAGCGTATATCAAAGCGCGCCCACTCGACCGAGAGCGTGCGCATCAAGTTCTCGACTGCCGCGCGTGCGGCACCTGAATGGGCCATGCCTGGCATGCCGTTGTGTGGGGAGAGCGTCACGCTGAAGACCTTGCCGCCCCTCCCTGAGGGGATCATGGCCTTAGTCGCCACCGCGTGCGTCATCAGCCAGGTGCCCTCGACGTTGAGCCGGATGACCGTCCTGAAGCCCTTTGGCGTGATCGACTCCGCGGGCGCCAGGAACTGGCCGCCGGCGTTGTTGACGAGCAGGTCGATCTGGCCGTGACGCTCCAGCACCTGCTCGACCAGCGCGTCGACCTGCTGCTCCTCACGGATATCGCATGCTCGAGTCTCGACCAGTCCGCGCTGACAAAGCGCTGCGGTTTCGAGCAATGGCTCCTCGCGACGGCCACACACGACTACTCTTGCGCCGCAGCGAGCCAACTCCAGCGCCGTCTCGCGTCCAAGGCCGCTGCCACCGCCGCTGACGATCGCTGTCTGGCCCTCAAGCAGCGAGGGCGAGAACAGACGCAAACGCTCCTGGACAGGGCCGCCTTGGCGATCGGACTGTTGGCGCTCGGACTCGCCCACAGCGCCCATATCTTCTTGCTGATCGTCGCTCACGGCGAGGGAGCTTAGAACGTCTTCAAAAGATCGTCGCGGACTATTTTGAAGGACGATATTGCGAGCGGAGGACCGCAAGGAGAGTTCGGCGTCCAGGTACGACCTTCAAATCCTTAATCAAAGCCGGCAAATCGTCCGATGCTTGATATGCGATGGCTGCAAGCGGGTAGAGCCCTTAATGCAGTCGTTTCGTGCTTATCGCTCAAATTGCGGAGCTTTTGCTGCTTTCGGGGGTTATGTCCTGCATGGGAAGGTTGCGGCGCTGAGACGTCGAACCAGATCAAGGACCTAATCCACGAATAATGGTTGACAACGCAACTATCGCGACGTATAATTCCGACTCCAAGCATCGGATTACGAGGGTGGCGCAGCCGGCCGCAGGTCGGCTGGCCGAGCCCTCGACACTCCATAGTTAGAGAGACGCTTATGCCAGACCCGATTAAAAAGCCCACCCCCACCATCGATCTGACCCCCGAGGTGTTCATCCCGGAGTCTGTCGACCAGTTGCTTGCGCACTCGCGCCGCTACCCCCTGCTCACACCTGAACAGGAGATCGAGCTCGCCCAGAAGATCGAGCGTGGCGATTTGCGCGCCAAGGAAACGATGATCAACTCGAACCTGAGGCTCGTTGCCTCAAATGCACGGCGCTACCAGAACCAAGGGCTGCCGCTTGCCGACCTTGTCCAAGAGGGCATGCTCGGCCTGATCAGGGCCTCGGAGAAGTTCGACTGGCGCAAGGGCTTCAGGTTCTCGACCTACGCCACCCTGTGGATCAGACAAGCCATTCAACGAGGCCTCGAGAACTCCGGGCGCACCATCCGCCTGCCCGTGCATGTAGCCCAGCGTTCGCGCAAGGTTGGACGCGTCGAGCGCGAGCTATCGGTCAGGCTCGGCCGCGAGCCGACGCTTGAGGAGCTCGCCGAGGAGACCGGCCTTGAGATCGAGCAGGTCGAGGAGGTGCGCCACCAGCGTGCTGCACTCGTCTCGCTCGACCAGCAGGTCGGCGACGACGGCGACACCGCCCTTGGCGATCTGCTGCCTTCCGACGCCGAGGCGCCGGAGGACAGCGCCTGGGACAACGAGCGCGAGCGGATCGTGCACAACGCGATCGCCAAGCTGCCCGACACCGAGCGGACCGTGCTCACGCTCCGCTTCGGGACGGGACGCGAGGAGCCGCAAACGCTGACCGCGATAGGTAAGCGCCTTGGCTTCTCCGCGGAGCGGGCCTCCCAGCTCGAGCAGCGGGCGCTGAAGAAGCTGGCCGAGTCGCCAGAGCTCGCGGCGCTACGTGAGGCCGCGTAAAGAGAAGATTCGAGGCATGCCCCCCGCTTGTGCCCCGCATGGGGTGCGCGCGCGGGGGGCATCGCTTCATTTGCGGCATCATCGGACCGTCCAACCGGGCCGTCATACGCGCGGCCCGAGGCGAAGCCCTGTACGACGCCCGGCCCGGCGCGAGGCCCTACACGCGGGGCCCGGCGCGGAACCGCGCTTCTCGATCACTTCACGACCAGCGTGCCTTCCATGCCGGCCATACGGTGGCCTGGGACCGAGCAGTAGAACTTGTAGGTGCCTGGCTTCAGCGTCACCGAAAGCGTTTTGCTTTCGCCCTTGAATGTCGGCGTGGCGCCAACGACTGCGTGCGATGAGGATTCGATGGTCACGTTGTGTTCGAGCGGCGACATGTTCGTGAAGTCGATCGAGACTTTGCCCGCGCTGGCTGTCAGCGTGCTGGTGTTGTATTTCAGCTGACCTTCGGGGTTTGCGGCGAGGCTGAGTGCGCCCGACGCAGGCGCAGAGCTTGTCGTGGTCGAGCTGGTCGGGGTCGTCGCACTCGTCGTCGCCGGAGTTGAGACGGCGGGGGTGGATGCGGAGGAGCTCGTTTCTTTCGAGCTGCCGCAGCCTGCCAGCGCCATTATCGCGGCCGCGAGCGCAAGCAACGAGAACATCCATATGCGTCGGGCTGGTGCTTGTCTTGCTGTGGAGAGTCTCACGGCCTGTTCCTCCGTCGGTTGGGGTCGCCTCACGTTATGACACTCCCCGGTCCGAATCCTTCCCAAGCGCGTGTGCCAACATCTTGGGAGAGAAGAAGCCGAAGCGAGGAGGCATAGATGAAGCAGTCGATGTGGGAGCGGGCCGTCGAGCTTACGATCGCCGTCGGCGAACTGATTTTGGCCCCGGTTGAGCGATTCATCGGCAAGCGCTCACTGGTGGGCGATGCGACCTTCTTTTCCGAGGAGCACTTCCCTTGGATTGGTCATATCGAGGCGAACTGGGAGACGATCCGCGAAGAGCTTCAGGGGGTGCTGGTCGACCGTGAGGCGCTGCCCAACTTCCAGGATATATCCAAGGATCAGATTGAGATAACCGACGATGATGACTGGAAGACCTATTTCCTCTATGGCTACGGCTTCGAGGCGGAGCTGGGTGTGCGCACTTGTCCCAAGACGGCTGCGCTGATGCGCCAGATTCCCGGGATGACGACAGCGATGTTCTCGATCCTCTCGCCGCACAAGCACATCCTCGACCACCGCGGGCCCTACAAGGGGGTGTTGCGCTACCACCTCGGGCTGATCGTACCGGCCGATGCCCGGCAGTGCAGGATCAGGGTGGGCGATGACATCCGCCACTGGGAAGCGGGCAAGAGCCTGATGTTCGACGACACCTTCAACCATGAGGTCTGGAACGACACCGAGGAGACGCGCGTGGTGCTGTTCGTGGACGTTTTGCGCCCTCTCCCCTCTCCTTGGGATCAGATCAACCGCTTGATCGTCAAGGCGATCGGCTATTCGCCCTTCGTGCTCGACGCCAAGCGCAACCAGCAGGCTTGGGAAAAACGTTTTCTGGAGAGGAGGGGGGCGAGCCCGCAGCCTGTCGGAGCTCTCGCGGATGGGCAGCCGCTCCCAGCTGAGCACTGAACGGCCGCGACTCTGCTCTTGCGCGGGGTACGTCTCGAAGCTCGGCTCACGCTGCTCGACGCCACTCCCTGCCCAACTCCACTTACCCTGCTCGACGCCACTTACCCTGCTCGACGCCCACTCACCCTGCTCGACGCCCACTCACCCTGCTCGACGCCCACTCACCCTGCTCGACGCCCACTCACCCTGCCCAGCGCCCACTCACCCTGCCCAGCGCCCACTCACCCTGCCCAGCGCCCACTCACCCTGCCCAGCGCCCACTCACCCTGCCCAGCGCCCACTCACCCTGCCCAGCGCCCAGTGACGATCAACTGACGCGCGAGCTTTTGTCGATCGCATCTCCCGACGCGCGAATTGCCACGTCGAGCACCTCGGGATACTCTGCACGCAGGTATCGCGCCAGCGCTTCGGCGTCGGCTTGCGTGGCAGCCGGCCCTAGACGGACCAGTAGCTGCGCTCCACTTGAGTGCGAAGCCTGCGCGGAGGACGCAACCCCTGAGCCGTCCGGCTCGATGTGCACGACCACATCGCTGCCTGGCAGCTCACGCTCGATCGCCAGCTCCACGGCACTGGCAACAGCGTGGCCATAGCTGAGGTCGGCGTCGCTTGGCACGCCGACGACGATGTCGGCGAAGTGCCGACCGGCGACCTCGCGCATGCGCAAGCGCCTGAGGCTGACGATGTCGGGGATCGCTTCGATCGCGTCGCGTGCCTTGCGCTCGGCCACGTCGTCGGAGGCAGTGTCCATCAGTACGTAGACGCTGCGGCGCATCAGGCGAACAGCCGAGAACAGGGCCAGACCCGCGACGAACAGAGCGGCGATCGAGTCCGCGTTCGGGTAGCCGGCTCGAACGAGCAACAGGCCGACCACCACGGCCACCGAGCCGACCAAGTCGAGCGTGAAGTGCAGCGCGTTGGCGCTCAGGGCGGCGCTTGCGTGACGGTGAGCTCCCTGATGGGAGGCATATGAGCGCGTCGCGTCGATCGCGATCACCACCAGCAGCACTGCAAACGTGTACCACTGCGTTTCCACCCGCGGGCCGTGACCGGTGAGTCGGTAGATCGACTCGATCGCGATCGCGATCGATGCTCCAATCAAGATCGCGCCCTCGCCGAGCGCCGAGAGGTGTTCGGCCTTGCCGTGGCCGTAAGGATGGTCGCGGTCCGCGGGGCGCCTGGCGACTCTGACGGCGAACAGCGTGAGCACTGCCGCGGCCAGGTCCGTGGCCGAGTGGATCGCCTCGGCGAGCACGCCCAGGCTGTGTGAGAGCAGCCCGACGACGAGCTTGATTACGACCAGCGTGGCAGCCGCGATGACCGAGACCAGCGCGGTGCGCTGAGGGGATGGTGTGTGAGCTTTGGTCATCGTCAACGGGCGAGGTAGTCGCCGGGCGCGCGGAGGCCGGCGCTCAGACGTTCGAGACGTTGAGACCGGTGTCGTGCAGCCAACTATTCGTCTGGGAATTAAGAATCGTGAACTCCCCGGTGACGATCAACAACCCCAGCACGATCATGACCGCCCCACCGATGCCGACGATCACCGGGAAGTGGCGTTTGACGATCTCAAGCGCCCCACTCATGCGCTCGAACGCCAGTGCGATCAAGAGGAATGGGATCGCGAGCCCGACGGAATAGAAGGCAAGCAGCAGCGCCCCGTGCGCGGCCGATTCGGACACCGCGGCCTGCGTGAGGATCGCCGCGAGCGTGATGCTCGTGCACGGTGTCCAGGCGATCGCAAAGGCGGCTCCGGCGATCAGCGGGCCGCCCCGTCCGGCTAGGCGCATCAGCGACTCGGAGTGCCACTGGAAGTTGAGCGCATCCACGAACGGCGTCGCCAGGAAGGCGATGCCCATCAGGATGATCAGGAAACCGCCGGCGGTGCGCAGCGTTTCGATGTTGGTGCTAAGCAGCGAGCCAACCTGCGTGGCTGTGAGCCCGAGCAGGATGAAGATCAACGAGAAGCTGGCGATGAACAGCAGGCTCGGCACGAGCACGCGCCTGGCGCCGGCGTGCTGGATGTCTGCCGGCGCGACGCCGATCACCGTCGAGAGATAACCCGGCACCAGTGGCAACACGCACGGCGAGAGAAACGACACCAGTCCAGCCGCGATCGCCACGGGAATGCCCACGCCGCTGGCGGTGTCGGATGCCGAGGAGGCCAGGATCAGGTGTGTAGCGATCATGGAGTCGATGGTGCGGCCTCGTGCCAAGCGTGCTGGGCGTCAGCACGATCCTCGGCGGGCCTGATGCTGTGGACGTCCCCGGTGGGCTCAACACAATCAACATCCCCGAGTGGGGCCCCCTGTTGCGGGCGATGTCCGAAGGGCCCGACCCCACCTCCGCTCTCTGCTACTCCCGCTCTCTCTTCCTCTTCCTCACTCGCTTCCTCACCCTCCCTCGCTTCCTCACCCTCCCTCGCTTCCTCACCCGCTCTCTCTCCCTCACCCGCTCCCTCTAGCCCTTCTATTCCCTCCCCTTTTCCTTCACCTGTTGCCACTCGCTCACCTTGTTCGCCCTCGACCTGCCCGAGCGCCACGCGCAACTCAGCCACTTCCCGCTCCAGGCGCGCCACCCGATCACGCAGATCGTCGGGCTCATACGTGGCGATCGGCTCGACGGCCGGCGTCGCGGGTTCCCGTGGCGACCAGGGACCTGTCGGGGCTGTCGCTGTCACCCAGCAGCTGCGTGTAGCGGTCCTCCTTCTGGCCCGGGCGACGCCCCAGCTGCGCGACGAGATCGCGTCCGATCAACGCGGCCAGCGTCTCGTGCACCTCATCCAGTCCCGCAAAGGCGTGAATGCGCTCTCCCCGCTGCTTGAGCTCGCCTGGGGTTTGCGGGCCGCGCAGCATCAGCACGCACATGACAGCCTGCTCGGCGCTTGACATCGGCAGCGCCTCAGAGAGCAGGTGGCGGTACTTGGCCGCCCGGCTCGCGCCTGCCAGGCGCGTGTAGCCGCGTCGCTCCAGGCGATGCAACGCGTCGCGCAGGATCGCGTCGTCGTAGTCGACCACCGGCTCGCGGTTGGTCGCCTGATTGCATGCCAGACGCAGCGAGTTCAGCGAAAGAGGGTAGTGATCGGGCGTGGTGCGCTGCTTCTCGAGCAGGCAACCGAGCACGCGGATCTCAGCAGCGGACAGGTCCATCGACTCCCATCCTACGAGCCACGGACCTTGGACGCCACTGAGTACGACGCTTGCCGACTTGCTTCGCGCCTGCAGATCACATCTTCAAACGGACGGTAGCCGCCGGCGAGTGCATCGATACGACAAGGTCGCCCGATACTCAGGTGAAGCAGCGAGCCTTCATGGTGGTGTGGCATTTCCATGAGACCGAGAGGCGCGACACTAGAATCGGGACCTTGAGCTTTCCAGCGGCATGCCTGCAGTGAGTCACCAGCCGTTCGCCTCCGGGCACGCGGGCGAGGGCCGGCGCGGCTCGGGTTCCAAGCCGCGTCCCGAGGACGTTCCCGACCGGCCGGTCTCCCTCAAGCGAATCGGACGCCTGTTCATCCCCTACCGCGTGCGCCTGAGCGCGCTGCTCAGCTTGATCGTGGTCGGCTCGATCCTCAGCGTCGCCTCACCCTTTCTGCTGCGCGAAGCGGTCGACAAGGGCATCATCGGACACGACCTGGAATTGCTGAGCTGGCTAGTCGCCGGGATGATCGCGCTGGCGGTCATCAACGGCGTGATCAGTGTCGCGCAGACTTGGATTTCAAACCAGGTCGGCCAGCGTGTGATGCACGACCTGCGCGCCGCCGTCTACGCGCATCTGCAACGCATGTCGCTTGCTTTCTTCACGCGTACACGCTCCGGCGAGGTGCAGGCGCGCATCGCCTATGACATCGGCGGCATCGATGACGTCGTGACGAGCACAGCCACCTCGACCGTCTCGACCGTCGCCACCGTGACCGCGACGGTTACCGCGATGTTCGCGCTCAGTTGGCAGCTGACGTTGTTCTCGCTGGTCCTGTTGCCGTTCTTCGTGTGGCTGACTCGCCGTGTCGGCAACGAGCGCAGGCGCATCCAGTCGGTGCGCCAAGGGCGCCTGGCCGACATGTCGACGCTCGTCGAGGAGTCGCTTTCGGTGTCGGGCATCCTGCTCGGCAAGACGATGGGTCGCTCGGGCGAGCTCACCAGCCGCTTCACAACCGAGTCCAGCCAACTGGCCGACCTGGAGGTGCGTGCGCGCATGGCCGGGCGCTGGCGCATGGCCTCGGTGCAGATGAGCTTTGCGATCATGCCCGCCGCCGTCTATTGGTTCGCCGGCTACAGCAGCGTGCACGGCAGCGAAGTGATCTCGATTGGAACGGTGGTCGCATTCACCACGCTGCAGACACGCCTGCTGTTTCCGATGCAGCAGCTCTTGTCGGTGGGCCTTGAAGTGCAGACCTCGCTTGCCCTGTTCGGGCGCATCTTCGAGTACCTCGACCTGCCCGTGGACATCGAGGAGCGTCCCACGGCGCAGGCGCTTGAAGGCGTGCGCGGGGACGTGACTCTTGAGAGTGTCTGCTTTCGCTATGCGCCCGAAGCTCCCTGGACGCTGGAGGGCATCTCCGCGGAGATCCCCGCCGGTACGCGCACGGCACTCGTCGGGGAGACAGGCTCGGGCAAGACGACACTCGCTTATCTCGTTGCCCGGCTGTACGAGCCCCAGCAGGGCGAGGTCTGCATCGATGGGGTCAACATCCGCGACGTCACGCTGCAGTCGCTTGCCGCGACCGTCGGGCTTGTCTCCCAGGAGACCTACCTGTTTCACTCCTCGATCCGCGAGAACCTGCGCTTCGCCTGTCCTGACGCAAGCGACGAGCAGATCGAAGACGCCGCCAGAGCCGCCCAGATCCACGAGCTGATCTCCTCGCTGCCTGAGGGCTATGACACCCCTGTTGGCGAGCGCGGTTATCGCTTCTCCGGTGGCGAGAAGCAGCGCATCGCGATCGCGCGCACGGTCCTTCGCAACCCACCGGTGCTGATCCTTGACGAGGCTACCTCGGCGCTTGACACCGAGACCGAGCGAGCGGTACAGCTCGCGCTTGACGATCTCTCACGCGGGCGCACCACGATCGCGATCGCCCACCGTCTCTCCACGATCCGCGACGCCGATCAGATTCTGGTGCTCGACAATGGCAAGATCGTGGAGCGCGGCACCCACGAGGAGCTGAGGGATCTAGACGGACGCTACGCAGCGCTGCTGCGAGGGGCCATCGTGGAGGATCGAGACCCACCCACCCCGGATCCCTCCGCGGCGCTAGCCTGAGCCGCGTCCAGATGTCCAGACCGGCCGCTCACGACCCCCACGGCGTCGACGCTCCGCATGCCGGCTCGGATATCTCGGGATCGTCTGGCAACGGCACGAGTAGCGACGAGCAAACAACGATCGCGCGCTTGACGCGCTTCGTGCTGGCCCACCGCCGCGTGGTGATAGTCGGCTGGCTTGTGGTGCTTCTTGCCGGTGCGGCGGGTGCCTCGCACGTCTCCAAACGCTTGCAGCTCGACTTCTCGCTACCCGGGCAGCCGGGCTATGAGACGGCGCAGAAGATCATCGCGACCTACGGCAACGGTGGCATCATTCCGCCAGCGATCGCGGTGATCACCGTCCCTCCAGGACAGACAGTCCACGGCGAGCAACGGCAGATCGCAGCAAGCTTCCAGCACGTGCGCACGAGCGTTCCCGTGATCCGCGTTGTCGACTTCGCGAGCACCGGCGACCCGCGCTTGATCAGCCGCGACGGGCGCACCACCTATGCCTTCCTGTTCTCACCGCTGGAGCGAACCTTGGGCCTGCCCGTGATCCCCCAGCGCGCCGAGCAGGTGCTGAACGCCACCCTCCCGCGAGGCACCCGAGCCAATATGACCGGCCTGCTGCAGCTCTCCGCCAGCGAAGAAAGCCATGGCGGGCCTGGGGTGTTTCTCGAGACGGTCATCGGAGGGCTGGGTGCGCTTGCGGTGCTGGCCTTCGTGTTCGCCTCACTGCTGGCCTTCCTGCCGCTGCTGATCGCGGCTGTGGCGATCCTCTCGACGCTGCTTGTGATCCTGGCGCTCACCTACATAGCCAATGTCTCCTTCCTCGTGCAGTTCCTGGTCTCGCTTGTGGGACTTGGGGTGGCGATCGACTACTCGCTGCTGATCGTCACCCGCTGGCGTGAGGAGCGAGCGCACGGACGCGAGAACCACGAGGCGGTGATGGTGGCGATGGCGACGGCCGGTCGCGCCGTGGTGCTCTCGGGCCTGACGGTCGCGATCGGACTGATCGCGCTGGTCGTGTTGCCCGTGCCCGGGCTGCGCTCGGTGGGCTACGCAGGCATGCTGATCCCGCTGGTCTCGACCTGTGTGGCGCTGACCCTGCTACCCGCATTGCTCGGCGGCATCGGGCCACGGGTGGACTGGCCGCGGATCCGCCACGAGGATCGAGCTTCACGCGGGTGGACGGCATGGTCACGGATGCTCGTGCGCTACAAGTGGCTCGGAACGGCGCTTGCGGTCAGCATCCTCGCGGTGTTGATCGTGCCCTTCTTCAGCCTGACCACAGGCGAAACCAGCGCGAGCGCGCAGGCCCGTAGCGGGACGGCGCACGTGGCCTACGAACGGATCCGTGCCGGCGGCGCGGCGAGCGGGGTGATCACGCCGCTTGAGGTGTTGGTGCACGCTCCCCAGGCAGGCAATGTACGCGCCCGCCTGGCGGGGGTTCCCGGGATCGCGGATGCCCTGCGCTCAACGGCACCCGACAGCAACCGCGATGGCACGAGCATCGTCGTGGGAGTCCCGCGCGAGGAGACTGTGAACTCCACGACGCTCACCGCCGTACGCACGGCCCGGGCCGCCATCGAAGGCCGTCCCGGAGTGATCGGGATCGCGGGCGAGGGCCCGAGCGAGCTCGACTACCAACACGCGGTATTTGGCAATTTCCCGCTGATGTTCGCGATCATCGCGCTGCTCACGATCGTGCTGCTGGCGCGAGCGTTCCGCTCGATCGTCCTGGCCGTCAAGGCGGTGATACTCAACCTCGTCTCGATGGCCGCGGCGTTCGGCTTCATGACGTGGTTCTGGCAGGAGGGCCACGGCTCGCAGGCGATCTTTGGGATTCCCGCCACGGGGGCGATCACCTTCTGGGTGCCGATCCTGGTGTTCGCGTTCCTGTTTGGCCTGTCGATGGACTACGAGGTGTTCATCCTGGCACGGGTGCGTGAGGAATACGACAGCACGGGCTCGACCGACCAGGCGGTCGTCACAGGCCTTGGGCGCACCGGGCGCCTCGTCACTAGCGCAGCGCTGATCCTTTTCCTGGCGTTTGCGTCACTCGCCTCAGCGCCGAACACCGACATAAAGGTCCTGGCCACGGGCCTGGGCGCCGGCATCCTGCTTGACGCCACCGTCGTACGGGCGCTGTTGCTCCCCTCGCTTGTTTCGTTGATGGGCAAGTGGAACTGGTGGTTTCCCGCTCCGGCAGCATGGCTGTTGCGGGTTCCCGCACGAACACGGAGCGCCGCCCCGCTCGCAGGGATATCCGAGCCCGACAGCGGGATCGTTGCGGCGGAGGCGACTGCCGGCGAGCGCTAACGGCGAGCTGGGCCGACGAAGGCCAGCGACTGAGCAAAAGCGACCGCCCGCGAAAGCCAAAGGCTGAACAGAGGCGCCGCCGACCAGGCTAGCCACCTGGCACGGACGATGCCAGTTCGGCGAGCACCCGGGAGAGCTGTCCTCCCTGCCAGGCGATCGGCGAGCGCACGGGCGGACCTGCGTCCTCCACCACAAGCTTGGCGCCGGGAATCGTGGCCGCATAGCGTTCACCGGTGGCGAGTGGGTGTGTCGGGTCGGCCTCGTCGCGACTGGCGACTACAACCGTTGGGATCTCGATCGATCGCAACTCCTCCCAGCTGTCAAACGGTCGCGAGCGTGGGATGGCCTGCAGGGCATCTGCCACAGCGAGCGGGTGATCGTGCGAGGAGAGGCGTTGGCGCAACACGGCCGCGACGGTCTCCCTGAAGCGCTCGGGGATGGAATCGAGATCGTAGGCAGCGACGAAGCCCTCCACTCCCCTTTCTCTAAGTCCTTGCGCGAGCATGTCCCACGACTCGTAGAATCCGGGCTCACTGTGAACGTCAGGGTCGAACGCCGGGGTTATGAGCCCAAGCGCAAGCACCCGCTCGGGGAGGCGCAGCGCGAAGTGGAGTGCTGTCTGGGCGCCCATCGAAGCGCCGGCAAGAACCGCCTGCTCGATCTCCAGCCGGTCGAGCACCGCGCGCAGATCCTCGGCGAGCAGCTCGTAGGTGTATGCGTCGGGGGTAAGCGCCGGTCTGGAATGGCCGTGCCCGCGCGCGTCGTAGGCGATCGTGCGATGGCCGGAGCGCTCCAGCGCCTTGGAGCCCATCACGACGTAGCGTCTGGTGGCGGTGAGACCATGCAGCAGCACGATCGGCGTGCCGCTCCCTGCCTGCTCCGCCGAGAGTCGCACGTCGCCGGCGCCGGCGACGGTCAGTTGCTCTGAGTCCGCCACCGCATGGGTTTCTTCACACGCGCATCGTCTGCTGACCAATCGTCAGGCCGAGTCCGCCACCTCAGCGGCGTCATGCCGAACCCAGCCGCTGAGGGTGTGCTGAGGAGCGCGACAAGCGCCAATCTAGACATGCAGCGCGGCGTGCTCACACAAGAGCTGCGCCGTGCGCTCTGGCTGCTCCAAGAAGAACATGTGACCGACGTCCTCGTAGATCTCCAGCCGCGAGTCGGGGATCAGCTCGGCGATCATGTGGCCGTTGTGAACCGGGAGCAGCTGATCGAGGGTGCCATGCACTATCTGGGTCGGGACGTCGACGCTTGGGAGCCTCGCGCTCGTGTCGTGTCCGGCGATCGCTTGCATCTGGCGCATGATGACCTCCACGGGCAGGCCGTAGCGCATGCCTTTAGCCAGGAACCTCGCCCATGCGGCCTCATCGGCAGCGAAGGTTGGTGAGACGTTCACTTCCCAGGAAGCGCGGATCGCACGTTCGCGGTCGCCCGAGCTCATCGCTTCGGCCAGCTTGCGCATAACGCCTTCGCTTGCGAGCACGCTGCCCTCGCCGCCGCAGTAGGTGCAGCCGAGCGTCAGCGAACGCAGGAGGTCGGGATCAGCGAGCGCCAGCTCCTGGGCGATCATGCCGCCCATCGAGATGCCCATCACATGCGCCGAGTCCACATCGAGAGCTGCGAGCAGTCCAGCGGCGTCCTCTGCCAGGTCGACGATCGTGAACGGCTGACCGGTGCGCGTCGAGTCGCCTGCATCGCGGTGGTCGTAGACGATCGTGTCGAAATCGCGCCGCAGCTGTTCAAGCAAAGAACCGCCCCAATGGTGCTTGGTGCCGCTCATCCCCATGATCAAGAGCAGCGGCGGGCCGTCGCCGGCGCGGTCGTAGCTGAGCTCGATCTCTCCTGCCTTGACAAGTGCCATCGTGCGATGAAGCCTACACCGGCAGCTCCAACTGGTCGGCAGTGACGCCCAGCGCCTGCGTGCGTGGCGGTGTCCCGCGCCCAGCCAAACCTGCGACGCGCACTCCCAACAGGCGCACCGGTCGCGCCGGCGCATACTCCTCCAACAAGGCAAGCGCTACACGCGTGACCTGCTCGGCGTCGCAGGTCGGCGCAGGCAGCGTGCGGGCGCGCGTGACCGTGGAGAAGTCGTCGAGGCGCACCTTTATGCCGATTGTGCGTCCGTGATTTTCATGGGCAGAGAGGCTCGCGCAGAGTTCGCTTGCCATGCGCGTGAGCGCTTCGCGCAGCAACTCGGGATCGCGGATGTCGCTGTCGAAAGTGCGCTCGCGCGACTCGGAGACGACCTTGCGCTCCTCGCTCACCTGCCCGTCATGTTCGAAGTGGGCGCGTCGACGCAGTTCACGCCCCTGATTGGGCCCGAAGCGCTCGATCAGAGTCTGTTCGGGTGCTCGGGCAAGCTCGCCCAACGTGTGCAGACCCATCGCCTCGAGCCTCGCTGCCGTCTTCGGCCCAATCCCCGGGATCAGCCCAGGCGGCGCGCCAGCGAAGCGCTCACACGCCTGCTCGCGCGTCAGTACGACAAATCCCGCCGGCTTCTCCGCGTCGGAGGCGACCTTCGCCACGAGCTTGTTCGGCCCGATCCCCACCGAGCAGACGAGCTGCGTAGCAGCCTTGATGTCGGCCAGCACTCGGCGCATGGCCGCACGCGGCGAATACAGACCGCTCAGGTCGAGGTAGACCTCATCCAGCCCCACCACCTCGACGCGCTCCACATGCGAGCGCACAATGCCCATCATGCGTTTGGAGACCTCGCGGTAGTGCGCCCCGTCGGGCGGTATGAACACGGCTTGCGGGCATAGCCGGCGCGCACGCGCGGCCGGCATCGCCGAGCCCACGCCGAAGCGGCGAGCCTCATAGCTGGCGGTGGTTACCACGGCCCGCGGCCCGGTGCCAGACACGACGACCGGTAACCCGCGCAGCTCCGGCCGGCGGTTCAACTCGACCGAGACATAGAAGGCGTCGCAATCGACATGCGCCGTGCTCAACTCTGATGACTCGATGGACACTCGGGCGAATCTAGCGCTGGGTCCGGCGGGCTGGGTCGAACCGTGCTCGCTGGAGGTTGCGGCATGGAGCAGCCAGGTCGAGCGTACGTGTTGACTTGCTTACGGAAGCTTGCGCATTTCGTCCTGAGCGGCAGCGTAGGCAAGGTGTAACCACAAGAAGCTAAACTGCATCTCTGCCGACCTTCTCCGCTATGTAGAACCTCACGCGGCCGTGGCTTGATCGGAGATCTTGCCGGACTGTTTGATCCCCCAGAGGAGCAGGCCGATCGCACTCGGACGTCTAAGACGGCATCGCCTCGCTCGAGTCGGAAGCGCTGACGGAAGCACTAGACCAGCAGGGCTTCGCTCAGACCACCGCCCTTCCTGACCGGCAGCCGTGCGAAGACCTCGACGCCGCTTTCGAGGACGGGAACTTCCGATCAAACGTCGGAACGCGGCGGTACCGATTCAGTTAGGGCGAGTACTAGTACTCGCCCTCCCCGACCTCACCGACGACGCCCGGCATACGCGCCGCGGGACAGACCGCGCCGCTGGACGAGAGCGGCCCGGCGACTTGCGTCCGAGAGAGACCGAGGGGCGAGCGGTGGCTGGCGTGTCGAGGCCGGCTGAGTTGCGGGGTTGCAGCCGGCGCTAGTCGGAGTGTGGTTGGAGCATGGGGAGTAGTGTGAGGTTGACTAGGCGCCGGACGGAGCTTGGGTCGTCGAGTGTGATGGTCCCGTCGCGGGTGAGTAGCAGCGAGATTGCGAGGCGTGCGATCACCTCGGCGGCGCCGTCGATGTCTGTTGTTGCGGCGCGACCGGCGTTGACTTCGGCCTGGAGTCGGTTGGCGATGAGTGATCGGTAGAGCTCGAGCACGGGCCCGCCGTCGAGGGTGAGCGGCGGTAGGAGAACGTCGGGTTCGCTGCGCAGGAGCCGGTCGAATAGTGGGTGCCCGCGTACGTAGCGCCCGGCGAACTCGAACCCGGCGACGAGTCGGTCCTCGAGTGTTTCCGCGCCTTCCCAGAGGAGGTCGAGCTCTTGCATTCCGCGGTTGACCTCGCGTGCGATGACGATCTCGACGAGGCGTTGCTTGCTCGCGAACCGGCGGAACACCGTCATTCGTGAGACGCCGGCGCGGCGGGCGATGTCTTCCATCGAGGTGCGGCGGATGCCGTGCTCGGCGAACTCGTCGAGCGCCGCCGCGGCAACCTGGTCAAACAGCGCGTCCTCTCCCACGACGGGAGCAGCCTCGAGAAATTCAGCTATAGGCGACATTAGAGACTATGTTACTCTATTTCGCACGGAGTAACTAGAGAGGGATGTACTCATGGCCCAAACGCTTACCGACGTGCCGCGACTGCGGCGCCCCGCGGTCGTCAATGCCGCCCAGTACTGGCTGGCCCCGGAGCAGTTCGCGCGCCACTGCCAGCGGCTCGGCGACCGTTTCCTCGTGCCGATGCCGGCGACCGGGCCGTGGCTATGCCTGACCGATCCCGAGGACATCAAGCGCGTCTTCACAGCTGACACCGGCGTGCTTCGCCTCGGAGCGGCACTGGCGAAGGCATCCGCGCACCATCTCTTCCTCGGCCCGACCGGGCTCACGAACATCGACGGCCCGGAGCACATGCGCAGGCGACGAACGCAGCTCCCCCCGTTCCACGGCGACGCGTTGAGCGGCTACCACGAGACGATGCAGCGCAAGACCGAAGAGGTCCTCGCACGCTGGCCCTACGGGCACCCTACGCCCTCCCAGCCACACATGGAAGCGATCAGCCTCGAGGTGATCATGGCCACCGTGTTCGGGGTCACCGACCCCGCGCGCGTTGGACGGTTGCGCGCGGCGACGCTCGCGCTGCTTGCCGAGGGCCACTCGCGGCGGTTCTTCCTGCAGACGATCATCGCGACCAGCCGTGAGAACGGGTGGGACAGACCGTTCCCCCGAGTTCGTCGAGCGATCGACGCAGTCGACGCGATCGTGCTCGAAGAGGTTGCCCACCGCCGCAACAGCGATCAACTCGACGGCCAGGACGTGCTCGGAATGTTCCTGCGCACACTCGATAGCCAAGACCGCCTAATGACCGACGACGAGATCTGCGACGCGATGCGCACCCTGCTGCTCGGTGGCCACGACACGACCGCTTCCACCCTAACGTGGATACTCGAGCGCGTCACCCGCTACCCCGACGCACTAGCGCGCTTGCAAACCGCCGCGCTCGACGGAGACGACGAATACCTCGACGCGGTGATCAAGGAGGCGATGCGCTTGCGCCCAGCGTTCCCGCTCACCGCACGACTCGCAACCGAGCCGTTTGACCTACCCGGCCTGACGATCCCCAGCGGCACGATGGTCGTCCCCTACATAACGCTCGTACACCGCCGCCCCGAGCTCTACCCCGACCCGCTTGCCTTCCGCCCCGAGCGGTTCCTGGACACCCGCGCCGGCACCTACACCTGGATTCCCTTCGGCGGCGGACCCAGACGATGCATCGGCGCCGCCTTCTCCCTCGCCGAGGCGCGAATCGTGCTCAGGACAATCCTCCGCCAGGCCCGCCTCGAACCCTCCCACCGGCGAGCAGAGCGGGTTGCCCATCGCAACGTATTCATCGTACCCGCCCGCGGCGGACGCATCACACTCCAACCCCGCACACCCCACCCCAACCACCAGCCAAACGCTCTCCCACGCGACCACGCCGGAGTCGCCTGACCTTCAACCGCGAGTCGCTTCAGCAGTTTGCACTCTCGATCGTCTTCGGAGAGCACTTCCTCGCAATTTCCGAGCTTCGCTTGACATAGGAGCAACGGGCTTTTTTGTTGCGCGGTGGGCGACGCGTGTTGTGGCGCCAGGAGAGGCGTCGACGACGTTGGGGTTGCGTCGGATGCTTCGGGGTGGGACCATGTCTGGTGGTGCGGGCGACTGACTGAAGCGAAGTGCAGGCATCAGGGGCTTGTGACCTGCTGCGCGGCTTTGCCCTCTTTGGGCTTGTTGGATGCGCGTCCCGGTGTCGCGCCCGCACCTTCGCTCTCCTCCCCTTTACCCTGTATGGAAGCGTGGATAGACTTTCAATCATGGCGACGATGCCCAGGCCGATACGCCTTCAGCGCAGAACATTCGAGCGGCTCGCCGACGATGCGGCGCGACATCACGAGGACATCGACAGCGCCGCTGAGCGCATTCTGCGCAACCATCTGCCCGCCGGCGCCGATACGGCGAGCGCGCTCGCGACACTCGGACGCATCAAGACGTTGCGGGCGAAGATGAAGCCCGGCACGGGAGCGGTCAAGCTGATCCTCGAGGGACGCACCGAGCTTGAACGCCGAGCCTCCTGACGACGCCGCCAAGCGCGTCGTCATCGACGCCAATGCGCTGATCGCGTTGATCGCTCGCGAGCCTGAGAGCGATGCCGTCACCGTCCATTTCGCCGGATGGATCAGCGATCGTGTCGAACTGCATGCCCCCGAACTGGCGCGCTACGAGATCGCCAATGCCCCGACGCGCAAGGTGAGCCACGGCGAGGTGCAGGCCGACGATCTCGGTCTTGGCCATCGGTCTGGCGGACATTGAGAAAAAGCTGTTGAGGGTCTGCATCGTGAGCCAGAGCGACGACCACGTGCTCTCATCCAGGATGCTGAGGGCGTCACGGTACTCATGCCAAGTCGAGAGGACGCCTTCGTATCGCATTTTCGCTTCCTCGTAGACCCTCTCAGCCTGCTCGCGGTCGAGCACCAGGACAAGACCGGCGAGTTCTATATGGAAAAGGCGTGCAGCGACGCGGCGTCGCTGATTCTTGCCGATCCACGCGAGGACGAACTGACCCGTGATTGTGAGAGCGCCACCGATCACCACACCGATGAGCGGGAGGACTTCGGAGAACCGTGACGCGATCAGCACCGGCAAAACGTACCGATCGGTTGGATTGCCGCCCGCCTGGCCAACCTAATCAGGGGTGTCGGCCACCCGCTTAGCAGTAGCTTGCGCATGTCGTCGAAAAGGAAGCGCGTTCGCTGCCACAACGAGGCTGCCGCGTTGGACGAACAGCGGTGGCACTTCCCGATAGCCACCTAGTTGCAAAAGCATCGGCGTCGAGGTGGGCTACAAGCAGCCCGACGCCTTCTACAGACGCCTCTGCTACAGGCTCACTGGAAACCTCGGGGGTCGTAACTGGCACCTCTAGCGAATCTAGCGCTGCAACCGGCGTACACAACATGCTACTTTTATGTACATGAGTACTACTGTTGGGGTTGCAGAATTGCGCCAGAACCTCAGCCGCTACTTGCGACGCGTAGAGCGTGGTGAGCGTTTGGTTGTGACCGACCGCAACCGGCCAGTCGCCGAGCTTGGTCCACCCGCGACGACGGGCGCCGCCCTCGATCGCCTCATCGCGGAAGGGCGGGTTGCCCGACCAATCCGAAAATCCCTTCCGAGACCCTTGCGCCTCCCTGGCGACCCGCGTACGATCAGCCGGGCGTTGGACGAGACTCGCGGCGATCGCTGAGTGACGCTGTTCTACATCGACACTTCTGCGTTGGTCAAGCTTGTCCGCGAGGAGCAGGAGAGTGACGCGCTGAACCTCTTCCTAGAGGGAGCGGATCTCGTCTCTAGTGACCTTGTGCTCACCGAGCTTCCACGCGCGATTCGCCGTGCTGCGGCGGACGATCCAGAACTCTCGCTCGATGCGTTGATCGAACAAGCGGACGAGGTACTCAACGCACTGGCGATCGTGCCAATCGACCAAGCCATACTTGTTGCCGCCGGTGGACTACCCGAGCCGGCGCTGCGCACGCTCGATGCCATCCACGTTGCGGCAGCACTGACGCTTTCCCCAATCGACGCGTTCGTGACCTACGACGAACGGCAGAGCGCCGCCGCGCGTCTCGCCGACTTGCGCACAGTGACACCCTTCTGAACCTCCCGCGCAGCTCAAAACCCAGGAGACCGTCGCACTCTCCGAGCCGAGCGAGGCGACAGTCCGCTCGATTCGCGACCATTGCGAGTGAGTTATGCCAGAGCGTCGATGTTCAGGCGCACGTAGTCGACGACGACCGGCTCTCCAATCGCTTCGAGAGCATCATCCATGAACCGCTCGCGCAGCTCGTCGGGTAGTTGCTGCACATGCGGGCCAAGCACGATCGTCGAGAGGAACTCGCGCGGGTAATCAGGTTCGCGTGGCGCCGGCTGCAGCCAGCACTTGGCTGAGGCGAAGCCGGCGGACAGAAGTCGCTGGTGGGTCGGCTCTGCTCCCGCGTAGTTCCAGGGTGGCTGCCAGTCGCGGAAGTGCGCGGCGTACGGCTCGAGCTCGAGTAGCGGAGCTACCTTACCGCGCAGGATTGTGATATTTCCCTCTCCTCCGCATTGAGCCACGAGCCGACCGCCCGGCCGCAGCGCGGCGTGCAAGCGATCGAAGAGCAGATCGTGGTCGGCGATCCAGTGGAAGGTGGCGGTGGAGATGATCGCGTCGACCGGCTGCTCCAGATCCAACTCGAGCAGATCGACGATGCGAACGTCCGCTGTCTCACCAAGCCTCTGCTTGGCCGCGCCCACCATCGAGGCCGACTGATCGACCGCGATCACACGACCGCGCGGCAACTGCTCGATCAGCGTCTGGGCGATGCGTCCAGAGCCACAGCCCGCGTCGAGTACCAGCTCATCCCCCTGCAGCTCCAGCCGGGACAGCACCTCAAGCCCGAGCGCCTCCATCGTTCCGGAGATGCGATCGTAACTGGCACCGTCCCACTTGCGTACGCTTGACATACGAGCGTACGTTATCACGTATGGGCGAGGATTCCCGCCAGACGCGCCCGCTGCTGTTTGGCCCCACCCAGCAATGCCGCATCCACCAGCGCACGCTTGTAGAGCCAGTGCACATCGGCCTCCCAGGTAAAGCCGATCCCACCGTGGGCTTGGATCGCCGAGGCGGTCACTTCGACGCCTGCCTCGGAGGCGGCAGCCTTGGCCATCGCGGCGGTCTCTCCGAGCCGCCCGGGATCGGCGTCGGCCGCCCAAGCTGCGAACGCAGTGGTGGCACGCGCCTTCTCGGTGTCGAGCAGCATCTGAGCGCAGCGGTGGGATACGGCTTGGTAGGCGCCGACGGGTACACCGAATTGCTTGCGCTCCTTGACATAGGCGACGGTCATCTCAAGCGCACGCTCGCTGACACCGATAAGCTCGGAGGCGATCGCTACGAGCGCGCGGTCGACGCCGCCGGCCACGTCGCCGTCGAGCCTCTCCCCCGTGTCAGCGCTTGCGCGCACAAGCGCCGCCGGACGCGTGGGGTCGATCGAATCGACCGGCTCGATTGTGACCTGCTCGCGCGTGCACGCACGCACGTCAGAACTTGCCGCATCGAGGAGCACCAGCACCTGTGCCTCTGGCGCCCCCAGGACCAACTCGGCGACGCCATCGCGCATCGTCCCAAGCGCACCGATCGTCTCGCCGGCGGCAATCCCGGGAAGCCAGCGTTCGCGCTGCTCAGGCGAACCGGCATGCTCGACTAGGGCTCCGGCCAACACGCAGTTCAGCAAGGGCACGGGCGCAAGTGTGCGCCCCAACTCCTCGCAAAGGATCGAAAGCTCGACCAACCCGAGCCCCTGCCCGCCGTACTCCTCAGAGATCGCAATCCCAGGCCAACCAAGCTCGCAAAGCTCACGCCAGAGCGCCTCATCTAGACGACCGCCCTCGGCATGCTCGCGTACGCGCTCCGGCCGGGCCCGCTCTGCCAACAGCTCGCGGGCCGTGCGCTGGATCTCGCGTTGGTCAGTGCTCAGGCCGAAGTCCATCAGCCGCGCCTCCCTGCAGTCGCGAATGTGCCCGGGCCACCTGAAACAACGGGCACGCCAAACAGCGGAGCTCCGCTAGGAGCGGAGCCCATCCCCATCACAACCACCTAGATGACCGCCTTCAGGCGTGGAAGGCCAAGCACGCGCTCGGCAACGATGTTCTTCAGCACCTCGGTTGTGCCACCCTCGATCGTGTTGCCGCGCGCGCGCAACAGCTCGTAGCTCCAGCTGGTGCCGTCAATAAGCGCCTCAGGCCCGGCGATCTCGGCGGCAAGCGAAGTCAGGCGCTGGTTGGTATCCGACCACAACCACTTCACCAGCGACCCCCCCGGACCAGGCTGGCCGTAGCGCTCGATGTCTGAGAGACCCTTCCAGGCAAGCAGCCGGATCGACTCGCAGCGGATGTGCATCTCGGCAAGCGCGTCGGCGTAAAGCGGATCGTCGAGCAGCCCACGCTCACGCGCAAGCGCCCGTGTGTCGTCGAGCAGTTGACGCAACCGCACCTGCAGAAGAAAGCCAAGTCCAGCGCGCTCGTTCATCAGCGTCGTCAGCGCCACCTTCCAGCCGTTGCCGACGCCGCCGACGACATTGGCGTCGGGAATGCGCGCCTCTTCGATGAACAGCTCGTTGAACTCGGCCTCGCCGGTGATCTGGCGCAGGGGCCGGACCTGTACGGCGTCCTGCTCCATGTCCATCAGGAAGTAGGTGAGTCCCTTGTGCTTGGGCGAATCGAGATCGGTACGAGCAACGAGCATGCACCACTTGGAGTACTGGGCCCCACTGGTCCAAACCTTCTGCCCGGTGACGACCCAATCGCCTGTGCCCGATCGGGTATCGCCGTCCTTCACAGCACGCGTCTTCAGCGCAGCCAAATCCGAGCCGGCGTCGGGCTCTGAGAACCCTTGGCACCAGATCTCCTCGGCCGAGAGGATCGGTGCGAGATAGCGCTCCTTCTGCTCATCAGTACCCCAAACCATCAGCGTCGGGCCGCCAAGCAACAGACCGAGCACGTTGGCCGGCAAGGGCACGCGAGCAAGCCCAAGCTCCTCGAAGTAGATCGCAGACTCTGTCAGCGAAGCCCCACGACCGCCGTACTCAGCCGGCCATGCAGGCGCCGCCCAGCCGGCGTCGTACAGCCGGCGCTGCCAGTCGCGCCGCCAAGCGTAATGCGCGTCTTCGCCACCCTCACTCGGCTGCGGAGCGGGTGGATTATCGGCAAGCCAGCCGCGCAGTTCGTCGCGAAAGGCTCGCTCACGCTCGTTGAAGGTCAGATCCACGACTGATCTCCGGCGCTGGGACGCAAATGGCTCACTGGCGCATATTCAACTACGAGTGCGAACGACTAGCTCGTCGACCTCGAGCCGAGCAACTTTCAGCTCGCCCACGTCGAGCCGGCCAATCGCGGCTCGCTTGATCGCCAGGCGGCGGATCGCAAGCACCCCGATCGCTACCGCCCCAAGCGCCAGAGCCCCGACCGCCAGCGAACCGAGCGACACAGCACCGGAGGCCAGCGCGGTACGACGGCGCGCCTTGCGGCTCCTGCGCCGGGCGTGCTTGACCTTGCGAGCCAGGCGCACGAAGCGCACCGCCACCACCGTCGCCGCGACGGCTTTGCGGCGTACACGCCTACCGGGAGGGCCGTGCTTACGGGCTCGTTGTCTTGTGGGCTTGCTCATGTGTACGTAGACGGTAGCGGTCCTTGCGGTTGTGCCCGCCGAGGAGCACCGGTAAACGGCAGCGCCGCCGAGCGCGACGGAGGCGGCCATGAAGCGAATGGACCCCATCAGGCAAGCGAGGAGCGAGCTAAGGGGGACATCTAGGAGAATGGGCGATGCCCCGCGCGCGCGTGCGGGGCATCGCCAGTTTTTCGCGCTAAAGACCCGCGGGCTCTAGCGGTTGCTCCATACCTCGCCAACCCCTTCGAAGCCGAGCGCACGCTTGGTCGCTTCGGTGAGGTCGAATTCGCGACCTTCGACGTAGGGCCCGCGGTCGACGACCGGCACGCGCACGGTGTGCCCGCCGTAGCGAAGCGTCACGAGCGTGCCACAGGGCAGCGTCTTGTTCGCAACGCCCAAGGTCGAGTTGGTGAGCTCGCCCCCGCAGGCGAGACTACCTCCGCCGCCATACCAAGAGGCGTCGGCCAATCGGTAGGAGGTCAGGCGCCCGATGCCGCGGTGCGCGCTGAGGTCGCCCGCGTCACCGGCGAACCTGACTCGCACCGGCTCGCTGAGCAGGCGGTGCGGAAAGTAGCGCAACACGAAACGGCCGGCACCCGTGGTGAGCGTGTGCGAGATCGTCTCCCAACCGTGACGCCCGAGCCGCTGCAGCTCGACGGCCCGCTTGACCAGTCCGGGGTGCAAGGCGCCTGTAACGCTTGCCGCACTGCCGTCGAGCACGTTCAACTGTGCTCTGCGTATGCGCAACTTCACACGTACTGGCGCTGCTGGAAGCACAACCGGCCCGAACAGCGGTGGGATCGCAGCGCCTGCAGAATTTGCGGGAGCTGTCGGTAGCGCCGCCACGCTTGCGCCTTCGGCGCCGGCGGCGGGTGCGATGGTCAGTGCCGCGGCACAGGTCAGGCTCGCGCCAAGCAGCACCGGTTGGGCGCGACGAACGCGCCCGACTATGTATGGCCTCGACAAGAGGTCTCCTTGGGTATCCGCCTACGGGGTTAGCTGTCGGGCTCACGGCGGCCGAGCACATGTCGTCCAAACATGCGCCGGCCGGACGTTACGGCTGCATCAGCAGCCGATTCGCCCCATCCGGGCCCTTACGTCGGGCCCGGCAGTGGGTCCCCCGCTCGTCTCCATCCAAGGAGACGACTCGGCAGGGTTAGGCAATCAGAGAGACGCTAGAGGACACTCGCAGACGTCTAGTGTGAGAAGGCTCACACTTATCCAAAACGTCTAAAACGTCGTAAACCACGCGTTCTGTGCTGTCAAGATCTATTGCACGGCAAGATTAACGTCAAAAAATGCACCCAATCAAGTCACTCATCGTCGCCACGAGAAGACGAGCCCATCCTGTTGAGCAACATCGCCTCGGCCATCCGTAGCAGCCCGATCGTCGTGTGTGGACGCGCTTCGCTGGAGCGCACCGAGACGTCCGAGCCGTGCGGCCCGAGCACCTCCACGATCGTGCAGACGTTGCCGATCTCACACTCCTCGCCGTAGCGACCTTCGAGCGCCTCCATCTGTGCTGCCACTACCTGCCCGATCTTGGATTGGTCGAATGTCATGGTCCAAACTTTAGAGCCTGTCTCGAACGGGCGTACAGAATCCTTGAGACAGGCTCATACCCGACCCCATTCGACGCGTCCGAATAGGATTCGCCTACCCATGGCTCTGCAACCGCCTTACTCCAACTACGAGCACGAGATCTATGTCGCCGGAATGCTCGGCGGACGCAAGCCGTCACGGCCGGTTGACTGGCGTGAGTTGGAGCGTGACGCCTATGCGATGCTCTCGCGCGGACCGCGCGGCTACATCCAGGGTGGCGCGGGGCGCGGACACACGATCCGCGCTAATCGCGAGGCGTTCGACGAGTGGCGCATCGTGCCACGCATGCTGAAAGACGTCTCGGAGCGCTCGTTGGAGCGGACGGTGCTGGGAATCAAATTGCCGGCACCTGTGCTGCTGGCACCAATCGGAGTGCAGACCGTGGCCCACCCCGACGGCGAGCTCGCCTCGGCGCGCGCGGCCGCACACGTCGGACTGCCGCTGATCGCCAGCACCGCTGCTTCGCACACGATCGAGCAGATAGCCGATGCAGCACGCGTTGCGACCGACGCGCCCCAGGGAGACACCGAAGGCGAGCGCGAGCATGGCTTCTGGTACCAGCTGTATTGGCCACGCGACCGTGAGCTCGCGCGCAGCTTCATCGCCCGTGCGGAGAGCGCCGGCTACGAGGCTGTCGTGGTGACGCTCGACACGTGGCTGTTGGGCTGGCGCCCGGCCGATTTGACCGACGGTTTCCTGCCGTTCCTGCGCGGCGAGGGCAACGTCAACTACTTGCAAGATCCTGTCTTTCGAGCAGCCTTGCCCAAGCCACCCGAGGAGGACATGCCGAGCGCGGTGGCCTACTGGGCATGGCAGTTCTCAAACCCGGCTGTTACTTGGGCGGACCTGGAGTTCCTGCGTGAGTGCACGAAATTGCCGATCGTGCTCAAGGGCATCCAGAGCGTCCAGGACGCACAGCTCGCGGTCGAGCACGGGATCGAGGGGGTCATCGTCTCCAACCACGGCGGGCGACAGGTGGACGGTGCGATCGGCTCCTTGCAGGCGCTGCCAGGCGTGGTCGAGGCCGTCGGCGAGCGCTGCGAGGTCCTGTTCGATAGCGGCATCCGCTCAGGCGCGGACGCGCTGAAGGCACTTGCGCTTGGAGCACGCGCCGTGTGCCTGGGCCGGCCGTACGTGTGGGGTTTGGCGCTCGGCGGCGAGCAGGGAGTGATCGACGTGCTGCGCGCGTTTCTCGCCGATCTCGACCTCAACATGGCGCTGTCGGGCCACGCGAACGTGGATGAGCTTGGCATGCACTCTCTGGTCGCCCATAAGCCTCTCAAATCCGGCTGAGTGGTCTTTCAAATAGTCGTGCACGTCAACACCCCCCTTTACTGGAACGAGGAATTTACCTTTGGTACCCAACATTCATCCTGAGTGCTCGCATAAGGGATGTTGGGAGGATCCCCCAATAACGATGACGAGACCTATCACCTCAAACGCGACTTCTCGCGAACGCCGGCCGCGGCGTTGACGGCGGGCCTCGGACCCGCGACAATCGTGCTCTATGGCAAACCTTGACCGCTTGACAGGCCTGGACTCGGCCTTCCTGCACCTGGAGGACGGTGGCTCGGCGCACATGCACGTCGCCTCGGTGATGGTCTTCGAAGGCCAAGCACCGGCGTATGAGGAGTTCGTAGAGCACATCCTCTCGCGGCTGCACCTGGTGCCGCGCTACCGCCAGCGACTGGCGTTTGTGCCACTCGGTCAAGGGCGGCCTGTATGGGCCGACGATCCGCACTTCAACCCTCGTTACCACATCCGCCACACCGGGCTTCCCAGCCCCGAGGACGAGAGCGAGCTCAAGCAGCTCGCCGGGCGCATCTTCTCCCAGCGCCTGGATCGCTCTAAGCCTCTGTGGGAGCTGTGGCTGGTTGCGCACATGGCGGGCGAACGTTTCGCCGTGATCGCCAAGACACACCACGCGCTAGTGGATGGGATCTCAGGCGTTGACATCACGACCGTGCTGTTCGACGTCTCGCCGGAGCCGACCGGTCCTGCTCGCCCACCGGTGCCATGGATCGCGCGACCTTTGCCGGGAGCAGCGAAGCTACTAGCCGACGCGCTTGTCGAGCGCTCGACCGTGCCGGCGGAGATGGTGCGTGGTGCCCGCGCCGTGGTGCGAACTCCGCGTAGAGCGTTCGGGCACCTGAAGGACGCCGTCCTCGGTGTCGGCGCCACCACCCTGGCCGGCATCAACACGCCGGCACCGCCGAGTCCGCTCAATGTGGACATCAGCTCGCACCGGCGCTACACCTGGATAGACGCCGACTTGGCCCAGTTCAAGGCGATCAAGAACTCGCTCGGAGGCACGCTCAACGATGTGGTGCTGGCCGCCGTTAGTCTCGCGCTGGGGCGCCACATGCGCGCACAGGGATATGACACCGAGGGCCTGGTGCTAAAGGCGATGGTGCCAGTCTCGATACGCGCCGACATTGATACAAATGCCCACCCACCCGCGCTCGGCAACAAGGTCGCGGCGATGTGGGCACCAATGCCAGTCGGCATCACAGACCCAGTCGAATGCCTTGCGCAAGTGCGCCTTGAGATGGACGACCTCAAGGACTCCGGCCAAGCGGTCGGAGCGGAGGTACTGACCAACCTCGCCGGCTTCGCTCCGCCCACGATCTTGAGTCAGGCCGCGCGCCTGCAGGCGCGCCAGCGCTTCTTCAACCTGGTCGTAACCAACGTTCCGGGACCGCAGTTTCCGCTGTACCTGCTCGGGCGGCGCTTGAAGGCCCTGTATCCCGTCGTGCCGCTCGCTCACCGCCAGGCGCTCGGCATCGCTGTGATGAGCTATGACGGGCATCTCGGCTTCGGCTTGCTCGGCGACTACGACGCGCTGCCGGAACTCGAGACGATCGCGTACGAGCTCAAGCGGGCGATCGCGGCGCTAGCGAAGGCCGCCAGCGCGAACGCGAAAAGTCCCGACGCCACGACTGTGACCGTAAGTGCGCACGCGAAGAGCCCCAGCGGCAAGGCGAAGACCGCAGGTGCCCACGCGAAGCACGCTCGCGCCAAACGGCCCGGCGCGGCAACAGCCCGCTAGTGGCGCACGCGCCGCGACTATGAGCAAGCTGCGCCTGGCCCTCTGCCAGATGAACGCGACCGTCGGCGACCTGGCGGGGAACGCTGAGCGCATCCGCGCCGGCATCGATACGGGCCGCGACGCCGGCGCGCAGGTGGTCTTGTTCCCAGAGCTCGCGCTCAGCGGCTATCCGCCCGAGGACCTGCTGTTGCGCGCCCATTTCCTCGAGGACATCGAGGCGAAGCTACACGCGCTGGCAGGCGCTGCCGAAGGGATCGTGGCGATCGTCGGCTTTCCCGAGCGCGGCGACAGCGCTGTTTACAACTCGGCTGCGGTACTCGCTCGTAGTTCCGTGCACGCGATCTACCGCAAGGTGCACCTGCCCAACTACGGCGTGTTCGACGAGCAACGTTATTTCAAGGCGGGCGGCGACGCCGGCATGACGCTGGAACTCGACCCGCTGCTCGAGAAGCCCGGTTCGCGGACCAGTGAACAGACATCGAGCAACGAGCCTGAAGAAGGGGTTGTAAATGAGGGATTTGGGGTCGTGCTCGGGGTCACAGTTTGCGAGGACCTGTGGATCGACGGGCCTCCTGCCTCGGTCGAGGCGGCCGCCGGGGCGCGCCTGATCCTCAACGCCTCTGCGTCGCCCTACCACGCCGGCAAGGGCTTGGAGCGCGAGCGACTGTTCGGCAAGCGTGCACGCGAGACCGGCGCTTATGTGGCGTTCTGCGGGATGGTCGGCGGCCAGGACGAGTTGGTGTTCGACGGGCACTCCTTCGCGCTCGACCCGAGCGGGGAGACGATCGCCCGGGGGAGACAGTTCGTGGAGGAACTGATCGTGTGCGACATCGACCTCGAAAATGGCGATGCCCCCCGCGCGCGCGCGGGGCATCCGCTCTTGCGCACCACACAGCCCGACCCCAATATGCCCGAGTCCCGGTCCACAACGAACCACGAAGCGCACACGACGCGACCCCTCTCCGCCGCGCACGAGTCGAGCCCAACCCTCCTGCGCGCACCGATCGCCTCACGCGAGCAAGAGGTTTACGAGGCGCTGCTGCTGGGCTTGCACGACTACGTCGAGAAGAACGGCTTCGGCTCGGTCGTGCTCGGGCTCTCCGGCGGGATCGACTCGGCACTTGTGGCCTGCATGGCAGCCGATGCGCTTGGCGCGGAGCGCGTGAACGTGGCGATCATGCCCTCGCCCTACTCCTCTTCGGCAACACAGGAGGACGCGCGCATGCTCGCGCGAGCACTTGGACTACGCACGCACGAACTCACGATCGAGCCGGTGATGGACGCCTACACGCAGACGCTGCAAGCAGACTTCGAGGGCCAGGAAGCGGACCTGACCGAGGAGAACTTGCAAGCTCGCATCCGCGGCAACCTGCTGATGGCACTCTCCAACAAGTTTGGCTGGCTTGTGCTGACGACCGGCAACAAGTCGGAGATGTCTGTCGGCTACACGACGCTGTACGGCGACCTCGCGGGCGGCTTTGCGGTCATCAAGGACGTCCCCAAGACGCTCGTCTACCGGCTCGCGCGCTGGCGTAACGATCCCTCTGCCGCACAGACACTCAGCAACACCCGCGACACGTCAGCGTCTGAGCCGATGCCGGCTACGATCATCGACCGCGCACCCTCAGCCGAGCTGCGCGAGAACCAGACCGACCAAGATTCCTTGCCGCCATACGAGCTGCTCGACCGCATATTGCATGGCTACATCGAGCTTGACCGCAGCCGTGAGCAGCTGATCGCCGAAGGCCTGCCGCGCGCGGATGTAGAGCGAGCGACGAGACTCGTCGACCTTGCCGAGTACAAGCGCCGCCAGGCCCCCCCGGGAATCAAGATCACCGAGCGCGCTTTCGGGCGCGACCGGCGCATGCCGATCACCAACGCCTACCGGGGCTGAGCGGCCGTCGTGCCGTTACTCTGCCTCCCGTGATCGCACGCTGCCTGTTGTCTGACCGTGGCCATAGCTGCCCCGAGGCGCCGACCGGGCGCCAGCGCTCGCACCTTGTCGTGACCGCACGTACCCCGGCTACACGTACCCCTGCTACACGTACCCCTGCTACACGTACCATGACCACACGTGTACTCGCTACATGTGTGCTTGCCGCGTGTGTGTCTGCACTTGCCTCCTGCGGCAACACGCTCCAAGACCAGCCGATCGGCCCACAGCCGCTGGAGTCGGTGCTCGTCAAGAGCCGCTTCCCCGTCTACTGGCTCGGCCTCAGCTTCCACGGCATGCAGATCACAAGCGTCGCGATCGATCCAAGCGAAGCCGTCACGATCCGCTACGGCGATTGCGTGCTCGGCGGCCAGTACACATGCGTGACACCCGTATCGATCGTGACCTCGCCCGACAACAGCTTCGTCCCCGGGGGCGTCACCGTGAGACCGACGGTATCGTTGCGCGGAGTCAGCGCGAGCTCCGCACAGGGCGGCTCGACACTCGCGATTCCCACGGGCAACGTGGTCGTGAGCGTGTTCGGCCGGCACCCAACGCTTGCCAGGGAAGCAGCCGAGACGATGGCGCCGCTGAACACGACCGGGCTACCTCTGGCACCGTTGCCCGCGGCCCTGCCCGACAGCGGCTTTGGCAGCGCGCCGCTGTCGATTCAGGTGCCGGCAGGGGCGAGCGTGCCACGTGGACCGGGCGCAGGCTAGCCCGCCGCGCCTGCCGATCGTCTAGTCGGGTAGTTCCCAATACGCCATCCCGACATATAACTTCTAAGTTGTTGCGTGGGTGCTTATAACTTTTAGGTTATAATCCGGGCCTAAGGATTACGCATCTAATTAGGCAGCGGTCAAACGGTGAATCACCCGTCTAGTTCGGTAGCAATCGACCGACCAATCACGCGTCTAGTTGGGTAGCGGTCGAACGGCGATCGTCATACGCGTAATCGCGCAGGTGCGGCCCTCGTCGTCGCTGAAGTTGACGTCCCACAGCCAGGTTGTGCGCCCGCGGTGGATGCGTGTGGCGTGAGCGTGCACAGAGCCCGAGGTCACGGGACGCAAAAAGCTCGTGTTGTTGGACATCCCCATCGCCATGCAGCCTTCGTCGAGCACTGTCATGCCGGTCGCGATCGAGGCGATCGCCTCTGCTACGGAGGCATAGAGGCCGCCGTGAACGAGTCCCGCCGGCTGCTTGTGATCGTCGCGAACGACTACCTGGGCGCGCATCTCGGTCTCCGAGCACTCCAGCAACTCGAGCCCGTAGAGACGGTCGAAACCCAGCAGGTGCTCGTTGATCTGTGCGGCTGGTGGGATGGCCATCGGCCGGCCACGATAGCCTACGGGCGGCGCTTGGTGTCCGACAGGGCACCGGGTCGCTTCTTCATATGACAGAGCTCGATCGACTGCCACCCGACCAGCGTGCCGTGCTCTCGCTCGTACTCGATCGCGGCAAGAGCTACGCCGAGGTAGCCGAGCTGCTTGGCATTCCGGAGAACACCGTGCGCGACCGGGCGCACACAGCACTCGACGCGCTCGCGGAGGGTGTGACCGCCCCAGCAGGCTCGCGCACAGGGAGCGGGCGTGGCGCAAGGCCAGGCGCAGAGAGTGGGCTAGGTGAGAGGCATGGCGCGACGGGTGCGAGGAGTGCGACCGCCGCATCGAGATCCACTGTCGCGGGGACCGGTTCCGGCCCGGCCAGGGCAGGTGCTGGCGCCTCGAGTGCTCCCCCACCACGTCCGCGGGAGCCACGCAGCGCGCAGACTTCGGCGGGCTCACGGCGCGCAGGAGCGCTATTGCTCGGCGCGATCGTCGTGGTGATCGTCGTCGTCGTGGTGCTCGTCTCAAGCGGCGGCGGGAAAGGTTCGACACCGCCCACGACAGCTGCAAGTACGCCCACAACCACTACCGGGAGCGGTAGCGGGACCTCCTCGACATCAACGACGAGTACCACCAAGCCGAGGCTCGACAGCACGATCCGGCTGAGCTCGCCCGAACCATCGCACGAAAGCCGTCGGCGTCGCGTACGTGCTCTCGGACGGCAGCAGACGCGCGTTCTATATCACCGCGCAAGGCCTGCCACCATCATCTGGCTTCTTCTATGCGGTGTGGCTGTACAACTCGCCGTCGAACGCCGAGCCGCTCGGCCGTGCCTCGAGCGTGAGCTCGAACGGAGAAATGAAGGGCGGCAACCCGCTGCCTAGCAACGCAGGAGACTACGCCAAGTTGATCGTCACGCGAGAGACGAACACGCACCCAAGCCAACCCGGGCCGACGGTGCTCAGCGGCGCATTCACGCTGCACTGATCTCAGGGCAACAGCTTTCCCGGGTTCATGATGCCGGCCGGGTCGAGCTCTGACTTCAGCGCACGCAATGCGCTGATGCCTGTGCTGCCGATCTCCTGCTCCAACCACAGGGCATGGTCGCGTCCCACCGCGTGATGGTGGGTGATCGTCCCGCCCCCTGCCACGATCGCCGAGCTTGCTGCCGCCTTGGCCGCCTGCCACTGCTCGATCTCCTCACCCTCACGCTGGCGGGCGATGAACGTGAAGTACAGCGAAGCCCCAGTCTCATAAAGGTGTGAGACATGACACATGACGAGAGCCGGCGTTCCCTGCGCACGGAGCGCATCCTCGATCGCCCTGGCAACGCGCTCGTGCAATTGCTGCACGTTCGACCAGCGCGTCGCTGTCTCGAGCGTCTCGACCAGCACACCGTGGGTCAGCAGCTCGTCGCGCAGATAGGGCGCCGAGTAGCGCGAGTCAAGCCAGGCCTTGCCAGGCGAGCGTCCCACACGCAGCCCCCCCGCGGCTCGCACGATCTCGGTTGCCGCCGCCCGCCGCGCACCGAGCTCCTCGGCGTCACCCTCGAAGCCGAAAATCGCCAGACAGCCGCCGCTGTAGCCGCGCATATCGAGATAGGCTCGTCCGAGCCGGCCCTTAGCCCCGCCCGAGCCGGCCAGCGCAAGCGACATGCGCGTCTCCTGCTCGTCTGAGAGGCGCGCCACATCAGGTGTACAGCGATTCTGGGCAAGCCCGCGAAGAGCGTGCACGCCGGCCTCGAAGCTCTCGAAGAACACACCTTCATAGATGCGCGTGACAGGAGCTCTACGCACACGCAACGTCAGCTCGTCAATCACCCCAAGGGTCCCCTCCGAGCCGACCGCCAGTTCGCGTATGCCGGGGCCTGCCGCGCTGGCCGGAAAGGCGCTCAGCTCGATGTCGCCGGCCGGGGTGACCATGTGCAGGCCATGCACCATGCGCTCGAAGCGTCCATAGCCGCTCGAGGACTGTCCGGCTGAGCGCGTAGCCGCACAGCCGCCAAGCGAGACGTACTCGAAGGACTGCGGGAAATGGCCGAGCGTCAGCCCGCGCGCGCTCAGCCAGTCCTCCAGCTCGCGTGCCCTGGCGCCCGCCTGGACGGTGACCATCCGCGAACGCTCGTCAAGCTCCAAAATGCTCGTCAGGCGGCCCGTGTCGAGCGCCACCACCGCACGATGGGAGCCCCGCAGTGGCTCCACACCGCCGACCACGCTCGTGCCACCACCGAACGGGACGACCGCCAGCGACTCGCGTGCGCACATGCTCAGCAGCGCGCGCAACTGCTCGCGGGAGGAGGGGTAGAGCACAGCGTCGGGGCCGCCAAGCGGTCGTCCGGCACGCAGCCGCACGAGGTCGGGGTAGCCCTTGCCGGCGGCGTGCAAGACGCGGTCGCTGTGATCGTCGCGCACGTGCGCCGCGCCGAGAATCTCGCGCAGGCTGGCAAGCGCGTTTGAGGAGATGGATGAAGGTTCGAGCTCGACGTGTTCGAGCGCCACTGGCGGAGACGGACGAGCGACGAGGCCAACCGTCTCTCCTAGAAAGCTCAGGGCGTGGGCCGGCAGACCCTGTGGATGCAGCGGATCGCCCCACCCCCACCAGCGCATCCGCTCAGGCAGCCCCACGCTCGCAGGAAAATCGCGCGTAACAGCATGCTTGGAGCGAGGGTCTTGCGCTGTCCTTGGAACGGTGCTCACGCCGCTGCCCCGCCCATGATCCGCTCCAGCCCGTCGAGCGCTTCGTCAATCGTGGAGTGCGCCGCGCGACGCACCAGCGGACTGCCAAAACGGGATAGTCCGCCGATCCACGATCCGCTGCCAGGCCTGGGCGCGAATCCCTGCAACTCCTGACGCAGCTCGATTGTCACCTCGGTGGATGAGTGATGCACGCCATGTCCATCGGCCAGACCGCCGGCTGCGTGCCCTCCGGAGGCGCCCGCGAGGGTGATCTCCGTCTCGGCACTGCGCAGCACACGCGCAAACGGCGTGTTCTCGACCTGCTGGGACCAGACAATTCGCTGCCCATCGACCTGCTCGAGCAGCTTGAAGTCGGCCCGTACGATTTTTCCACTGGGCCCTGTCAACACCTCAGTGAAGGCATTCTGCTCGACAGCCTCCACCCTGCTCACTCGCGGCCACCATCGCGGCAAGTGGTGGGGATCGCCGAGAACCTCCCAAAGATCTTCGGGCGAAGCTTCGATTGTGCGCGAGCGTCGAACGGTGGGCATCGGTCAGGCCTCATATCTGAGCAGCGCGTGAGCCTCGTGCGGAGCCAGCCGCTCGCGGCCACCCAGGAGCGCCAGCTCTACCAGAAACCCACACCCCACGACCACCCCACCGAGACCCTCGACCAGCTCACACAACGCGCGTGCGGTGCCGCCGGTGGCGAGCAGGTCGTCGTGGACCAGCACGCGCGCCCCTGGCCTGATCGCGTCGCTGTGGAGCTCCAGCCGGTCCAGACCGTACTCCAACTGATACTCGGCGCTGACGGTCTCATACGGCAGCTTGCCGGGCTTACGTGCCAAAGCGAAGCCGGTCCCGAGCGCAAGCGCCAGTGCCGGTCCCAGCAGGAACCCGCGCGCCTCGGCGGCCAGCACACACTCGACGTCGAGGGAACGCGCATATTCAGCGAGCCCCTGCACAGCCAGAGCAAGTGCTGCGGAATCGGCCATCAGCGGAGTGATGTCCTTGAACATGATTCCCGCCTTGGGAAAGTCGGGAACGTCCCGGATCAACGCGCGCAGGTCCTCAATCAAGGGATGAGATGGTCGGTCCGTGGATGGGATGAGCCGAGCTCCAGCAGAGACTCACCGGTAGTACGTCGAACATCGAGGGCGGCTCAGCACGCCGCGGCTACCTCACCTGACGATCTTGCGCAAGTCGCGCACCAGCAGCAGATGCTTGAGATGCGTGGTGACCGCCGCCAGGTTCTCGAGCGCATCGACGGCATCCTTGCGGCGCTCGGGGTTGCGCGAGCGCAGCGCCGGCGCGAGGATCTGCTGCAAAAGGCTGGCCTCGCGATCGGCAGATGAGCGGAACACGCGCAGGTTGCGCCCACCCACGCCGTAGCGCGCAAGCTCTGAGACAGCACCGACGATCTCGCGCTCCGTCTCGTCGAAATAGCGCACTCCGCCGCGCATCTCGCCCTTGACCACACCGTACTCTTCAAGCTCCCGCACCAGCGTCGCCTCCGCGCCGGTCTCCTCCAGCACGTCTTCAAGCGTATAAAGCGCCCCCTCCTGCTCGCGTACGCTCATGCTCGTGTGCCAAGCGCGCTTGCCACCTTCGCGCCCTGATGGGCGCGGAACCTGCATGTCGCCCGCGCGCCCTGCGGCCAACTCTTGGCGTATGACCCGCAACGGCAGAAACTCGTCGCGCTGCATCCGCAGAATCGTGCGCAAGCGCGCAACATCGCTCTGGGTATACAGCCGGTAGCCGCCGGGCGTGCGGCGCGGCGTCAACAGCTTCTGGTCCTCCAGATAGCGGATCTTGGAGATCGAGATGTCGGGAAACTCCTGCACGAGCGCCTTGCAGACCGCGCCGATCGTCAGCGCCTTCTTGGGTGTATCGGCGGCGCCCGCTCCGTTGGCCGTCTCATCCGTGGGAGTCTCGATTTGCGAGGTGCCAGACATCAGCGTGCGTGATAGGTCAGCTTGTACTTACCGATCTGCAACTCGTCGCCCTCCTCAAGGCGGTGCGAGTCGATCCGCGAGCGGTTTACGTATGTGCCGTTCAGCGACCCGCAGTCGTCGAGGTACCAGGTGTCGCCGCGACTGACAAGCAGAGCATGGTCGCGCGAGACGGTCACGTCGTCGAGGAACACGTCGGAGTCCGGGCGCCTGCCGATGCTCATCCGCTCGCGGTCGACAGGAAAGCTCTCGCCCGCACGTCCTCCGCCGGCGCGAATCACGAGCGCCGGTCCGTGCGCGGTCACCTTGCCGAGCTCCACCGGCACCAGCTCGCCGGCGTCGTCGATCCGGTAGGTGGCAGTCACCGGCTCGCCCGCGGGTCCCTCACCACGCGGCAACAGCGCGCCGCAACGCGGACAGTAGTTGGCACCCTCGTCGCTGAGAAAGCCGCACTCGGTGCAGTGCAAAGCCACGAGCTACCTACAGCTCGTCTGTCGAGACTCCGCCGGCGCGGTTGGCGAGGATGTCCGACAGACGCTGCACGTCATCGCCGGTGATCGCCACATCGCCATCCTTGTGCTGCTCGCGCAGACGGCTCACCAACTCAGCCCGAAGAATGTCAATCTTGCCGTGCAGAATGCGTCGTTTGTAGGAGATCTCCATCTCCTCCTCGGTGAGCTCTCTGATCACATCCTTGAGCTCACTGTCGCTCATCGAACCGAGATCGGGAAACGTATCCATCGCGAGCCATCTCCTCTTACGCAAGGATGCAGGTCTGAGCTGCCGGTCATGCTGCCATGCTGCTCCGTCAGTATAGACCAAAAGGTAAAGTTGAGCTTGAGAGTCTTCAAATTGAAATTGGCGCGCTCGGAGATGGTCGCGGCGGCCCTGATTGTCGTAATCGTGATCGCCGGCGGCGTAGCGCGCAATACGGCGATCGGCACGAACACACATCTCTCGGCCGATGAGAACGGCTATGTCGGCAACGCCAACAGAATCCTCGCCGACGAACGCTACGCCACCTTCAAGTGGCCCCCGGGAACCTCGATCGCATTTGCGATCGCGACACGCCTGTCCGGCCATCACTCACTGAAGCTCGCGACGCACGCCTCCGGCCCTGCGCAATACACGCAGCTCGCCGCGGGGGTGCTAACGCTCATACTGGTGGCGGTACTCGCCTGGGTCTTCGCGGGGCCGTGGGCGGCGGTGATCGCCACGGCACTGGTGGCAAGCTACGAGCCGCTGATCGAGGCCACGCGCACGTTCCTCTCAGAGCCAAGTGGCGCACTCGTGCTGCTCGCCTCGGTAGCCGCCGCGATGCTGGCCCGCTCGCGCTATGGCAGCCGCAACGAGCTGTTGTGGCTGTTCGCCGCCGGCGTCATGGGCGGGATCGCCTGCCTCACACGTAGCGACATGGCAATCGGCATGGCCGTGATCGCGATCGCACTCGCATTCAGCGAGCGCCCAGACTGGCGTACGGCCTTGTTGCGCGGCGGCGTGTATCTCGTGGCCCTGATGCTCGTGCTCTCCCCATGGTTGCTATACGCATCCAGTAAGGAGGGACGCTTCGTGCCGATCACGAACGCCGGCCCCGACGCGTTCTTCATCGGCAGCTACCTGCCGGGCAAGGGCGAGCTGGTGCCGACCGAGGAGAAGCTCGCGCCCGAAGTCTGCCGCCACTTCCCCCAGGACTGCGGCCGCTACTGGCAGCAGTCCTCCGCCCCGGTCTTCCGCCTGATCGAAGCGCGCCACCCCGGCCTCTCCGAGAACGCGGCTGTCAACGAAGAAAACCTCAACAACGTGCGTAAATACGCGCTGGGCAAACCGGCGGCGTTCGCGTCGATGCTGTGGAGCAAGTTCTGGAAGATGTGGACGGTCGCGTGGACCGGCGGCAACGGCACATACCACCCGGACACGAGCCCAGCGCAGCACAAGATCTACCTGATCTTCGCGGTGATCGGCTTGCTGGCCGGTATCGCCCTGACCCGTCGCCTAATACTCACGATGAGCGCGGCCGTACTGCTGGCGGTTGCGACTTTCGCGACGCCGTTCAACGACCAGCCGCGCTACAACGTCAGCCTGATGGCACTGCTGCTGTGCGCCGGCACGATCGGGGCGTGGCTCGCGGGCGAGAGGCTGCTCGAGATGTGGCGCCAGCGCCGAGCCGAGCGCGCTTCGAGTGTGACCGCGCTAGCGCGGTAGCCACCACAGAGAAGCACGAGGCTAGTGCTGCCGCCGGCTCTAGCGCATAGCTGCTCGCGACCCGAGCGGGGCGCGTTAGCCACCACAGAGAAACGCGAGGCTAGTGCTCGCCGTCGGCTCTAACGCGTAGCTGTTCGCGCCCCGAGCGCACGTACAGTGCGCTGGCGGTTAGCGCGAGTACGAGTCCGATGTACAGCAGCACTTCGGCGAACGTGCCAAGACCGCACATCGCGAAGAACAACGCACCCATCAAAGGCGCTACGCCGACGCGTCCAGGCCAGTTGATGCGCAGCTCCACGCCGTGCTTGAGCCCATAGCGCCCGAGCGCCACCATCGACAGCTCGCGCGCCACGAGCACCGCAAGCGCCCAGCGCGGCAGCAGATCGAAGCGCCAACACACGACCACGCCGCTGACGACGAGCAGGCGATCGGTGACGGGATCCATCAGCGCCCCGAGGCGGCTGTACTGGCGGGTCACGCGGGCGGCGATCCCATCGGCGTAATCGCCCCAACCGATCACGGCGAACAGCGTCGCCGATAGGGCGTCCACCCCATCGCTGCTCGACAGCGCCACCACCAGGAACACAGGAATCAGCGCTAGCCGCACGAAGCCGATCGCGTTGGGAATCGTCCAGGGCCGCAGCGGCTGGCCAGTAAGTGTTTGTGGTGGAGGCGGCCCGGAGCGATCCAAGCCGACCAGGCGGCGGAGGGTTATTCGGTCGCGTCCGTGCACGAGAGGAGGCTGTGGGACATTCTATTTATGAATTCACAATCGTATTTACTTTTGTAGCCACCATAGGCAATTTGCAAAAAGAGAGACCTCCTACCACGGCTCCGTCCGGCGGCGGGAGCCGGGCCGGACGGCTGCTCTAGGGGGTGCTCTAGGGGGCGCTCTGGCACAGCTCGTCCAGCGCCCGCAATAGCTCCACCGGATCGCCGCCGAGCGGTAGGGACGGGCCGGTCTCGCGTCCGCGCCGCAGCTGCACCTCGATCTCGCCTGACTCCAAGCTGCGCCGCCCAACCGTCAAGCGTAGGGGGCAGCCGAGCAACTCGGCGTCGGCGAACTTCTCCCCCGGCCCCGCTTCGCGATCGTCATAGAGAACATCGACACCGCCGGCAAGCAACGTCTCATAGAGCGCGTCGGCCGCGTCACGCTCGGGCGTGCCCGGACGGCCCACGGCAACAAGGTGCACGGCAAACGGAGCAAGCGCTTTGGGCCAGGAGATGCCGTGCTCGTCGGCGAACTGCTCGACGGCCGCCGCCACGACTCGCGCGGGCCCGATCCCGTAGGAGCCCATCCAGATCGGCAGTTCCGCGCCGTGCTCGTCGAGGTATGTGGCGCCCAACGGCTCGGAGTAGCGCGTACCCAACTTGAAGATGTTCCCGATCTCGATCGCCGTCTCCACCGTCAGCTTCTTCTCGCCGAGCATGTGGGTATCCCCGTCCTTGCGATAGTCGGAACTTTTCTCGACCACCTCCATGTTGGCGGCATACCCGTCGCCGAGCGCGACCTCATCCTCACCGGCCGGGCAGGGTGCCATGTACTCGTGCGCGCCGAGTCCACCCATCACCCCAACATCCGACTCGACGCGATAGAAGCGCAAACCGGTGCGCTGCATGATCTCGTCGTAAGCACCAACGTGCAACGCATAGTTCTCCTCCAACCCGGCCTGGTCGCGGTCGAAGCTGTAGGAGTCCTTCATCACGAACTCGCGTGTGCGCAAAACGCCGGCTCGCGGCCGCGCCTCGTCGCGCTCCTTGACCTGGAAGTGGTACAGGATCAGGGGAAGGTCGCGATAGGAGTTGATCGTCTGGGCAGCATGGAAAGTGACCGCCTCCTCGTGGGTCAACGCCAGCACGAGCTCTGAGCCCTTGCGATCCTGCAGCTTGAACAGCTCCTCGATCCCAAGCCGTCCAGTCTTGCGCCAAAGCTCGGCGGGCTGCAGCACCGGCATCAGCATCTCGCGTCCGCCGATCGCGTCGATCTCCTCGCGCACGATCGCGACCACGCGCTGGTGGACCTTCCAGCCGGCAGGAAGCCAGGTCCAAATGCCCGTCCCCATCTGCCGGACCAGCCCAGCACGCACCATCAGCTTGTGCGAAATCGCCTCGGCGTCGGCGGGCGCCTGCTTCTCGGTCGGCAGTAGATACTCGGTCAGCCTGGTCATAGCTTGGGACGGCATCCTACGCATCCTTCAGCTCCTACGGGTATTGCGCGAGGCCAAAGCGGGGTAGCCCAAAAAATAGAAGTCGTACGCGCGGGCAGATCGTTCACGCCCCAAGCGTCCGCGCACGCTATGAATTACATCCAGCACTCGTCCCCAACCCAAGGAGCACCGATGGCCTACTCCGTACCGCCGCTTCCCTACGCATACGACGCGCTAGAGCCGCACATCGACAAGCTGACGATGGAAATCCATCACGACAAGCACCACCAGGCCTACGTGGACAAGGTCAACGCCGCGCTAGAGGGCACCCAATTGGCCGACGCGCCGATCGAGGACGTGCTCAAGGATCTCGACAAAGTGCCTGAGGCAAAGCGGACCGCGGTCCGCAACAACGGCGGCGGGCACTACAACCACTCTTTGTTCTGGGAGTCGATGTCCGCGGACGGCGGCGGCGAGCCAGACGGCGCGCTGGCTGAGACGATCGCCTCCACGTTCGGCTCCTTCAGCGATTTCCAGGCCAAGCTCAAGGAAACGGGCGTCAATCAGTTCGGCTCAGGCTGGTCCTGGCTAGTGCATGACGGATCCGGCCTGGCGGTTGTGGGCACACCGAATCAAGACAACCCGATCTCAGACGGCAAGACCCCGCTGCTGGGCGTAGACGTCTGGGAGCACGCGTACTACTTGAAGTACCAGAACAAGCGCCCTGACTACCTCGACGCGTGGTGGAACACGGTCGATTGGGCGAAGGTCGCGGAGCGCTTCAGCGCGTAGCCTGATGTGTTGTTCCCCTCGCGCATGCGCGAGGGGACGACCGGCGCATGCGCCGGTCGTATGACACGCCGCATGCGGCGTGTCACGGGGCCGCACATGTGCGGCCCCGAACAGCATCAACTGCGGCTGAAACGCCGACCGGCAACCGGCGAGGCAGACTCGTCGAGCGTCACACCATTACCGTTGGCAGCCCCGGCGGACTGCAACATCGACTCGAGCACGGCGTCGGCCTCGGTTTCCTGCTCGGCAGCCGCCGCCTCGAGCGCCGCCAATTTCTCCGGCGTCATCGCAGTCGCGTCCTCGTTTGCCGCGAGCCACTCGCGTGCCTCGGCTGCTTCGCGCTCGTCGCGCTGCACGGTCTTGCCGGCCGCGTAGTAGCGGTCGATCTCCTTGAAGAGCTCGTCGACCAGTTCGTGCGTCGGCACCTTCTTCAAAGGCTCGCCCTTGGAGTAGATCATGCCCATGTCCTTGGCCCCCGTGATGCCGAAATCGGCGTGCCTGGCCTCGCCGATGCCATTGACCGCGCAGCCGAGCACTGACACCTCGATCGGGTCCTCATACGCTTCGAGGCGGCGCTCCACTTCCACGACAACGGTGTCCATGTCGAACTGCAGCCGCCCGCAGGTGGGACAAGCGATCAGCACGGGCCCCTTCTCGCGCAGCTTCAAAGCCTTGAGGATCTCCCAGGCGACCTTGACCTCCTCCTCGGCGTGGAAGGTCGAAAGCGAGATCCTGATCGTGTCGCCGATGCCGTCGGCAAGCAGCGTGCCGAGGCCGACAGCCGACTTCAGCGAACCCGACCACTTGGTTCCTGCCTCGGTCACGCCAAGGTGCAGCGGATAAGGAATGCGCTCGGCGAGCAGCCGGTTGGAGGCGATCGTGTTCGGGACAGATGTTGACTTCATCGACACCTTGAAGTTGTCGAAGTCAAGGCGCTCCATCAGCTCAACGGTCTCCACGGCAGCCGTGACCAGCGCCTCCACGGGATTCTCGTACTCCAGATCTCTTAGGTGCTTGGGCAGCGAGCCGCTGTTGACGCCAACGCGCAGAGGAGTGCCGGTCTGCTTAGCCAGGGCTATCACCTCGCCCACCTTCTCGGGCCCGCCGATGTTGCCGGGGTTCAGTCGCACACAGTGCGCCCCGGCTTCGATCGCCTTCAGGGCAAGCGTGTGGTTGAAGTGGATGTCAGCGATCACGGGAATCGGCGAGTCGAGCACGATCTGCTTCAGCGCCTCGACATCCTGCTCGCGCGGCACAGCAACGCGCACGATGTCGGCCCCGGCCTCGGCCACTTTGCGGATCTGATCCATCGTGGCCGCGAGGTTCGCGGTCTCGGTCTTGGTCATCGTCTGCACGGCCACGGGCGCACCGCCGCCGATAGCTACGGGCCCGACATGGATCTGGCGCTTGGAAGCCATGCCCATATTGTAGGTGTGCGGGCATCGGCGATCTGTGAAGCTCGCGTTTAGCGCCTGCGTGCATGCGTAAGCTGCGAGCCAATGGCAGCCGACAAGCACTCATCACACGACGTCTACGGGACCGCCCGCGGCCCGCTAGCAAAGCTCGCCTCCCCCCTGGCCGCAGGCGCGCGGCGTCGCCGACATGAGCACTTCTTTGCACTGTGCGGGCTTACTAAGGATGCGCGAGTGCTCGATGTCGGCTGCGGCGCACTGGGCTTGCGCGCGCTGGAGCCCGAACTGGACATCACGGGTGTGGACATGGCCGCGCGCCCCGATTATCCGGGCCCGTTCGTGCGGGCCGACGCGGCCGCGGGCCTGCCCTTCGCCGATGACGAGTTCGACTTCGTCTACAGCTCGAGCGTGATCGAGCACGTCCCGCCCGCGCGACGTGCCGCGTTCGCCAGCGAAGTACGCCGTGTGGGCCGCGGCTGGTTCGTGCAAACACCGGCCGTCTCCTTCCCGATCGAGCCACATTCGCTGCTGCCGTTTGCCCATTGGCTGCCGATAGTGTTGCGGCGCCCTTACTGGCGACTGGGAGCCGCCGGCGACTGGGAAGACATATCGCTGCTCACACGCAGGGAGATGGAGACGCTGTTCGGCCCGGCCATGCCTGAGCGTATTGGCCCGCTGGTCAAGAGCTGGGTATGCGTGCGTGCGCCGAGCGAGCAGTCCGACGCGTAGAGAGGCACCCTTGGAGCGCGGGATTCGTAGTGCGACCCGTGCCGGGTCAGGTCCTGGCCTTAGCCACCCAGATGAATGATGTCATTGTGGACACCGCTTACGACCAAGAAAAGCAGTAGCACGATCCCCACCGAACTGAAGCGCCACATCGCAGTCAGCGACACGCGTCGTCCCCGCAACTTCTCAGCTACCGCCCAGAGTACGTGCCCGCCGTCGAGTGGCAGGAACGGGAACAGGTTGATGATCGCTAGCGCCAGCGACACGAAACCGAGGAACACGAGCGCATAGCCAGGCCCGGCGACGACGGCTTCCTGGGCGATCACCGTGATCCCCACGATGCTGTGGAATTCTTTGCGCACCTTCGAACTGGTAAACGCCTTGCCGATGTTCGTGATCATCGTCGTGGTCGTCCCCCACATCTCCGACAGCGCAGTGCCTGCCGCGGAGAAGACACCAAACGACTTCGCGGTGTAGCCGAAATCGAAGCCCACGAGCATGCGCCCCACAGACTTGCTGTAGCGCGGATAGGTCGATACGGTCAGCACACGGCCGGCGCGCCGAATCGTGATCTTCACGGGCGTCTGTGCACGGCAGCCGTCAGTTGGGGTACCAGCGCAGCGGTGAGCCGCAATCGCCTTCGTAGCCGCGAGCACCGTCACGGGATGGCCATCCACGGCAAGGATCTTGTCGCCGGGCTTCAGCACTCCGTAGGCCGGCTCACCCTTCTCGATCGCCTGCACCGACGTCGTAGGCACGACCGTTTCCGTCTTCGGGTTCAGGTTCGACAACGTCACAGCACCGCTGAGGCTGCCGGTGAAAAGCACGGCCCAGAAGAGCAGAAACGCGATCAGCAGGTTCACGCCGGGCCCGGCGAGGATCACAACGATCCGCTTCCAAGGGGGCTGGTTGTAGTAAGCACGAGCGGCGACCTCCGGCGGCAACGTCTTGATCTCCTCAGGATTCATCCCGGTGATCTTCACGTAGCCCCCAGCGGGAATCGCGCCGATCATGTATTCGGTCTCGCCACGCTTGATCCCGGCGATCTTCGGCGGAAAGAACAGCGAGAAGCGCTCGACACGCATCCCGACGGCCTTGGCCACCGAAAAGTGGCCAAGCTCGTGCAGCACGATCAAGGCCATGATCCCGAGGATTGTCCACACCCAGCTCATGCCATCAGTTTGGCAGGCGCCTCAGCATCTTTCGCCGCAACGCCGGCGCGTAGCTCAGATGGCGTGCAGCTCGAGGCTTGCGTCGAGACGGCGCAGATCGTCCGGATCGCCGGTCACGACAGGCTGGCCGTGGCGACGGGCACACATGACGACGCTCGCGTCAACAACATCATTTGTGCCTCGCAACCCAAGGAGAATACCCGCCGCTCGCGCCGTGTCCTCGTCGAGAGCCACCACCCGCGCCTGTGTCTCCTTCAGCAGCATGACCAACCGCACCTGCTTGGAGCCGTCCCGGAATGCCTGCGCTACGACACCAGCAGGAATGTGAATTATCGCCTCGGGATGGGCGAGGACTCGCGCAAGCAGAGCTTTCATCCGCTCGTCTTTGCGCTCCAAAGCAATCAAAGCGCCCGTGTCGAGCGTGAAACCGAGCACTTCAGTCCGCGATCTCGGTCAAGCCGAGAACCCTGTCGGCCCATTCATACGCCGCCGCGCTGGGCGCCCCATCCTCGGCGAGCATGTCCGCCACGAGATTCGCAAGGGTGTCGTCGTCCCCGTCGGCCGGCACAGCCATCACGGCCGACAGCGCAGCCGAAATGTAGCCCGAAACACTCGCGGCATCGCCACGTGCGACGGCTTCGCGTACTTGCTCTGCTTGGTCCTTAGGTAGGGAAATCGTCATCTTCGAGACTTTGGTCATACCGTGATCATACCGTGCCTTTCGGCGGCACGATCGCGGAGCGATCCCCGCCAGGGGAGTACGGACAGCGGGTTGAGACAGCGGTTGCATACCCCCTTATCCGACAAACCCGACCGGACGGGACACCAGCCTGGTCTGGGGAGCCTCAAAAATGCCCGATGCCCCGCGTGCGCGCGGGGGGCATCGGGCATTTTTGAGCATCACACGGCCGGCACGGCTCCTTCCGCGACGCGCCTTGCCTCACGGTCGGCCTCATACAGCGACTCGAAGGCCCTGATCGGTGCCCCGGGCAGCACGTCGAGCGTGCGTTCGATCACCTCGGCGATACCAAGGAACGGCAGACGCCCGGCAAGAAAGGCGTGCACCGCGATCTCATTGGCCGCGTTGAGCACACACGGCGCGGTGCCGCCGGCCTGTGCCGCCTCACGGGCCAGGCGCAGGCACGGAAAGGCCTCCAGGTCCACCGGCTCGAAGGTGAGCGCGCCGACCTGCACGAGATCAAGCGCTGCGATCGGCAAGCTCGACACTGACCGCACCGTGCAGGGCGTAGGAGATCGCGATGCGCATGTCCTTCGGCCCGATATGGGCGAGCATCGCCCTGTCGGCAAGCTGGACGAGACCGTGGATCAGCGATTGGGGATGAACGACGACGTCGATGCGCTCGTAGGGAGTGCCAAACAGGTGGTGGGCCTCCATCAGCTCCAGCCCCTTGTTCATCAGTGTCGCGGAGTCAATCGTGATCTTGCCCCCCATCGCCCAGGTGGGATGAGCGAGTGCCTGCTCAACGGTCACATCAGCAAGTTGGGGCGCTGAGCGGCCGCGAAACGGGCCCCCGCTAGCGGTGATCGTCAGGCGCTCCACGCTCCCCGCCGGCAACCCAGAGAGCAGCTGATGAAGCGCGGTGTGCTCGGAGTCGACGGGCACGATCTGCGCGCCGGTCGCTTCGGCGAGCGCCACCACCAGCTCGCCCCCGACCACCAATGACTCCTTGTTTGCAAGCGCGAGATCGATGCCCTCGCCGAGTGCCGCCACGGTCGGGCCCAGGCCGGCGGACCCCACAAGCGCATTTAGCACAAGGTCGGCATCCGACTCCACGATCAGGCGTACCAGCCCCTCGGGCCCGCTCAGAACTTCCCCCTCAGGCCACGCATCCGCGGCAAGTCGCGCTGCATGCTCATCGACAAGCGCTATCCGTCGCACGCCGCGCGAGCGTGCCTGCTCGACCAGCGTCTCCCAAGAGCGCCCGGCCGAGAGACCGATCAGCTCGAGCTCGTCGCTGCGCTCAAGCACGTCGAGCGCCTGGGTACCAACCGAACCTGTTGAGCCGAGGATCAGCAGGCGCTTAGTCATCGTCGCCTCTGTCGCAATTTTGCGTACCTGGAGGGTCGTGGACCGAGTGGAGCAAGGACGTACCCCTTCGGGGCACAGGCAGGCTTCGCGTGGCGTGCTAAACACGCGTGCGGCCGAGGACGCCGCTCCGCGAAGTGTCCACGGCTCTCCAGGTCACACATACGCCAACCAGATGTAGTAGCCGACAACCGCGGTGAATAGCACCGCGTCCAGCCGGTCGAGCACGCCGCCGTGTGCGCCCAACAGGCTGCCTGTGTCCTTGGCGCCGGCCTGGCGCTTGACGAACGACTCGAACAGGTCGCCGATTGGCGCGAACACGGCCACTCCCAGCCCAAGTACCAGCGCGTGCGCGCCTGGCAGCCATTCCTGGTAGCGCCCGGCGAACCACACCGCCAGCACCGCGCAGGCCATGCCGATGACGAGCCCCTCGACGGTCTTGTTCGGCGAGATGCCGGGCGCGAGCGGACGTCGGCCGAAGAGACGACCGCCGAGATAAGCACCCGTATCCCCAAGGAACGTGCCGACCAGGACGTCGATCACGATGCCATTGCCATGGGGAAGCCCACGCAGCAGCACGGCGTGAGCGAACCCAAAGCCGATCCAATAGATGCCCAGCAGTGTGATCGCCATTCCCCCCACGCTCGGGCGGCGCTGAGCGAGCGTCATCGCGAACAGGAACGGCAGCACGACCGACGCGGCAAGCAGCACCAGGGTCGGGTGGGTCGGACTTCCATACGCCGCGGCCGCGATCAGCCCGGCAAGCGCGAGAAAGCCGGCCAGGCGTACAGGATGGGTGCGCTCGTACATGCCGTACAGCTCGTGCATGCAGATGCAGCCGATCACAAAGATGCCGGCGGCGAAGATGGCGCCGCCCTCGATCACGAGAAACAGCGCGAGCGCGATCAACGGCAACGCGAAGATGATGCGCGAGCCGACATCTGAGCCGCCCGGTCGCCGGGCGGCTCCCGTGGAGCCCGTCTCGGTGTTGGAGGCGGCTCGCGCGGCCATGCGAAGGGGCGACATCGCGCTAGCGCCCGCCAAAGCGGCGGCGGCGCTCTGAGAACTCGGCCAGCGATTGCTCCAGCGCCTCACGCGAGAATTCGGGCCACAGCTCGTCTCGGAAGATGAGCTCGGAGTAGGCCGACTGCCACAGCAGGTAGTTGGACAGGCGCCGCTCTCCGCTGGTGCGGATGATGATGTCAGGGTCGTGCATCTCGGGTGCGTAGAGATGCTGACGGAACTCCTCCTCGCCGCCTCCCTGGAACGCACGTGCGGCATCGAGGATCTCGGCGCGTCCGCCATAGTTGAAAGCAACGAACAGCGTGATGCGTGTATTGGCTTCGGTTAGCTCCTCAGCTGCTCGCATGTGTCCTTGCAGCTTCGGGTTAATGCCCTCGCGCCGCCCGATGAAGCGCATCCGCACGCCTTCCTTATGCAGCTCTGGAGTTTCGCTGGAGATGCGCCTGGCAAACATCTCCATCAAACCTTGTACCTCCTCCGGCGGGCGCGACCAGTTCTCGGTGGAGAAGGAGTAGACGGTCAGCTCCTTGACACCGAACTCCGCGGCATCGCGCAAGCGTGCCTTGACGTTGTCGGCGCCGGCGTTGTGACCCTCGTTGACAGGTAGTCCGTTGGCGCGCGCCCAGCGACCATTGCCATCGGTGATGATCGCGATGTAGCGGGCAGCCGAGCTCTCCTCCGGTGTGCCCGCCTCGGGGCTCTCATCCATAACGTCTTCGGCCCTCCGCCGTGCAAGTGCTTGATGGGGCGATCGCCACCATCACACCTCGAGGATCTCTTCCTCCTTGGCCTTCAGTACACCGTCGAGATCAGCGATGCGCCCATCGGTGAGCTTTTGCAGCTCACCCTCGGCGCGGTGCTCATCGTCTGAGCCAATCTCGCCCTCGGACTTCTGCTCGCGCAGGTGCTGCATCGTGTCGCGGCGCACGTTGCGGATCGCGATGCGCCCCTCCTCGGCAAGATTGCGCACAACCTTCACGAGTTCCTTGCGGCGCTCTTCTGTCAGCTCGGGCACGACAAGGCGAATCAGGTTGCCGTCGTTAGACGGGTTCAGGCCGACGTCGGACTCGTTGATGGCCTTCTCGATGTTCTTGATCGAGGACTTGTCGTAAGGCTGGACGGTGATCAGACGCGCCTCGGGAGCTGAGATCGTGGACAGCTGATTCAGGGGAGTCTGTGCGCCGTAGTAGTCGACCACGACCCGCTCGAGCAACGCAGGACTCGCGCGACCGGTTCGCACCGAGGAGAACTCGTGCTGGGTTGACTCCAACGACTTGGTCATCCGCTCGCGTGCGTCCTCGAGCAGCGCGTCGATCATCTCAGCGGCCATCGTGGCTCCTCTCCATCGTGGCTCCTCTCGTCGAAGGTCATGCGCTCACCAGCGTCCCCACGCGCGCCCCGGAGATTATCCGCGCGATGTTGGTCTCGTCGTCCATGTTGAAGACGTTGAGCGGCATCCCGTTCTCCATGCACAATGCCAGCGCCGTGGAGTCCATCACGCGCAAGCGCCGCTCGATCGCTTCCATGTGGGTAATCTGCGGGATGAACTGAGCGCTTGGGTCGAGCGCCGGGTCGGCGCTGTAGACGCCTTCGACGCCGTTCTTGGCCATCAGAATAATCTCGGCGTGGATCTCGGCGGCGCGCAGGGCGGCGGCGGTGTCGGTGGTGAAGAACGGGTTGCCGGTGCCGGCCGCGAAGATCACGACGCGCCCCTTCTCCAGATGGCGCATCGCGCGCCGGCGTATGTAGGGCTCTGCGACCTCTGAGATACCCAGCGCGGATTGCACGCGCGTGTCGGTGCCGGTCTTCTCGAGCGCGTCCTGCAGCGGCAGCGCGTTGAGCACGGTGGCGAGCATCCCCATGTAGTCGGCAGTCGAGCGGTCCATGCCATCGGCCGCCCCCTTCATGCCGCGGTAGATGTTGCCGGCGCCGACGACGATCGCGACCTCGACGCCCTGATCGCGCACGGAGGACACCTGACGCGCGACCGCGGCCACCCGCTCGGGGTCGGTGCCGTAGTCGAGCGTACCCATCAGCGCCTCGCCGGAGAGCTTGAGCAGTATGCGTTTGAAAGCTGGGGCGCTCATCGACGCCAGAGCCTATCTGGGTTGACTACTGGCCGACGGCGAAGCGCACAAAGCGTCTGATGACGACGTTCTCGCCTGTCTTGACCGTCAGCTCGTCGCGCAGCTGCTGCACCGTCTTGCTGTCGAACTTGGGATTGTGCATCTCCTGCTCGAGCAGCACAATCGTGCCGTACCAAGAGTCGAGCTTGCCGGCGACGATCTTCTCGCGAATGTTCTCCGGCTTCTCGGCGGCCTCCTGCTCGTAGATACGAGCCTCAGCGTCGCGCGCCTCGCCTGGCACATCCTCGCGGGAGACGTACTTGACGGTGGGCGTCGCAGCGACCTGCATCGCGATGTCACGGGCGAAAGCAACGAAATCGTCGTTGTTGGCGACGAAGTCGGTGTTGCAGTCGACCTCGATCATCACGCCGACCTTGGCACCGGCATGGATGTAGGCCTGGACGGTGCCCTCGGTGGCGGTGCGCTCACCCAGATCCTGGATCTTCTTGCCCTGCTTGAGGCGCAAGATCTCGATCGCCTTATCGATGTTGTTCTCGGCCTCCGTGAGCGCCTTCTTGCAGTCCATCATGCCCGCGCCGGTACGCTCGCGCAGGGCCTTCACATCCTTGGCAGATATCTCGGTCGTGCTCACGATGCGCTGGTCTCCTCTGCTGGTGTCTCTGCCGGCGCGGCCTCAGCGGGCGCGCTGTCTGCCGGCGCATTGTCTGCAGGCGCTGGCCGGGCCGGCGCATTGTCTGCCGAGGCTGGCTCGGCCGGCGCAGCCTCTGTTGGTGTGCTCGCTGCAGGCGCCTCCGTGGCGGCAGGTGCGGCCTCCTTGGCGACTGGCGCTGCTGGCTGGGGCTGAGCCGGCGCAGCTTGCTCAGCGGCGGGCTTGGCGGCTTGCGCCGGAGCCGGAGCCGCTGGCTTGGCGGCTTGCGCCGGAGCCGGAGCCGCTGGCTTGGCGGCTTGCGCCGGAGCCGGAACTGCTGGCTTGGCGGCTTGCGCCGGAGCCGGAACTGCTGGCTTGGCGGCTTGCGCCGGAGCCGGAGCCGCTGGCTTGGCGGCTTGCGCCGGAGCCGGAGCCGGAGCCGCTGGCTTGGCGGCTTGCGCCGGAGCCGGAGCCGCTGGCTTGGCGGCTTGCGCGGGGGCCGGAGCCGCAGCTGCTGCGGCCGGGGCCGGCGTCGCTGGTGTCTGAGCGGCCGGTGAAGCAGCCGGCGCCGGTGCCGGCTCCGCTGCCTTGGCAGCAGCAGCTTGTGCGGCCGCCGCGGTTGCCTGCTTCTCGGCGGCCTCCTTGGCTGCCTGCTCCTCAGCCTCTCGCTTGGCCTGCTCGGCCTCGCGCTTTGCCTTTTCCTCGGCCTCGCGACGGGCGCGCTCCTCGGCCTCGCGCTTTGCCTGCTCGGCACGCTCAGCACGAGCCTTCTCCTCCTCGGCGCGGAAGACAGCGTGGCCCTGTGCCACGACGTCGCCGATCGCTTTGACGATCAGTGCGCACGAGCGCATCGCGTCGTCGTTGCCGGGAATGATGTAGTCGATGCCGTCGGGGTCGCAGTTGGTATCGACCAAACCGATTATCGGGATGCGCAGACGCTGGGCTTCACGCACGGCGATCGCCTCGACGTTCAGGTCGATCACGAACAGCGCGTTGGGGGTGCGTTGCATGTTCTTGACGCCGCCGAGGTTGGCGCGCAACTTGGCCAGATCGGCCTGAGCGGCCATGCGCTCGCGTGTCGGCAGCAGTGCGAGCTGCCCCTCCGTCTCATAGCGTTCGAGATCGTGCAGGCGACGGATGCGCTGGTTGATCGTCTGGAAGTTGGTCAGCAGACCACCGAGCCAGCGGTGGTTGACGTAGGGCATGTCGGCCGCCTCGGCGACCTCCTTGATCGCGTCACGAGCCTGCTTCTTGGTGCCGACGAACAGCACGGTGCCGCCGCGATGGGCGATCTGGGCTGCCACTTCTTGTGCCTGCTGCAGAAGCACTGCGGTCTTCAGCAGGTCGATGATGTAGATGCCGTTGCGCTCACCATGGATGAAGCGGCGCATCTTGGGGTTCCAGCGGCGTGTCTGATGACCGAAATGGACTCCGGCCTCCAGCAGGTCCGCGATTCCAACTTGACTCACGGGTGCTCCCTTATTTTTGATCTTGCTTGAATCCGGGCGGTGCGTCGCGGACCCGAGCACGCTTAGATGCGTGGTTCGGGCAGGGCCGCGTTGCGCAGTCGCACGGCATTGAGTTGAGTACGACGGCTCAGTCTATCGCCCGGAGCCCGCCTCGGCCCGCTCAAGCGCTTCTTGCAGATCCCCAGGCAGTGGCGAGTTGACCTCGACCGGCTCTCCTGTGATCGGGTGGGGAAAAGCGAGGCGCGTTGCGTGCAGGAACTGGCGCGTCAAGCCGAGCATGCCGGCCGTGCCGTATTCGGGGTCGCCGCATACCGGGTGCCCGATCGCCTGCAGGTGAACACGGATCTGATGGGTGCGTCCCGTGTCTAGGCGCAAGCGAAGCAGCGACACGCCGGGCAGCGAGCGCTCGAGCGTGAAGTGGGTGCGTGCTTCGCGACTTGCCGTGCCGCCAACGGCCATGCGCGTGCGAATCCGTGGGTGGCGCCCGATCGGCGCCTCGATCGTGCCGCTGCGCGCGGGCGGCAAGCCTTCGACGAGCGCCAGGTATTCGCGCTCGATCAGGCGTTTGCGCAGAGCATCTTGCAATAGTCGATGGGTCTCCTCGTTGCGGGCGACCACGAGCAGCCCAGATGTGTCGCGATCCAGGCGATGTACGATTCCCGGCCGATCCGGGTCGCCCCCGGCCACACCGCCGACTGTGTCCGTGAGGAGTTGGGAGAGCGTGCCCTCGCGGTGTCCGCGTGCTGGGTGCACGACAAGGCCGGCGGGCTTGTCGACGACCAGCAGATGCTCGTCTTGCCAGGCGATCTTCAGTTGCGGCGTCATTCCCGCTTCTCGACGACGATCAGCAGCAACAGCACACCGAGCGTGATGCTGGCATCGGCGAGGTTGAATGGGGGCCAGCCGAGCGGGAACTTGATGAAGTCGGTCACCGAGCCTGCCCGTAGCCGGTCGATGATGTTCCCCAGCGCCCCGCCGAGCAGCATCCCTGTTGGAAGCCAGATCAGGGGCTTGTCGTAGTGACGCGCGAAATAGGCCAGCAGCACGAGCAACGCGACGCCGACGAGCACGCTCACGATGACATGACGACCAGGGAGGAAGCCGAAAGCCACACCCTGGTTGCGGGTGTCGACGAACTGTATGCCGGGCAGCACGCTCCGTGTTTCGCCGGGGACGATCGATTTGCGCACGGCGGCCTTGGAGAGCTGGTCGAGCGCCACGACGAACGCCATCACCAGGATGGTCCACAGCCACGCCAGGGCAATCTGCCGGATGTGTCCGGGGGGACGCGTCTCGGAGGGCGCACTCTGAAGGGCACGAACGGACAGGCGGGCCTGGCGTTTGGCCACTTGGCTCAACCGTGGATCAGGCTGACGAGCAGGTTGCCCACCAGCGACAGCACGATGATCGCCACGATCGGGCTGAAGTCGAACGCTCCGACCATCGGGATGATGCGCCTGAAGATGCGCAGGTAGGGCTCGCACACGTCACGCAGAAAGCCGAGCACTGCGTCGCTTGCGCGTGAGTAGGGCGGGCGCACGCCGAAAGTGAACAAAAGCTGAGTCACGATGTAGAGGATGATCAGCAGCGTGTAGACGTAGATCAGCGTCAAGAGGTAGCTGGCGATTTCGGTGCGCACGCTGGCGAGCACTACGGTCACTGCTGCTGCTCCCCGAGCACCGCGTCGAGCGCGTCGTCAAATGCGGCTCGCAGGCCTCCCCGCTCAAGCGCAGCCAAGCCGCGTGCGGTGACACCGCCGGGCGAGGTGACCTCGCGCCGAACCGCCAGCGTGTCGTAGTCGCGACGGCGCAATAGCTCGGCCGTGCCGGCCAGCGTCGCGGTGACGAGCACCGAGGCCTGGGCCGGCGGGATACCTCGACGCGTGCCTGCGTCGACCTGTGCCTCGGCCACCAGCGCAACGTAGGCGGGGGCGCAGGACATCAGACCCATCGCGACGTCCACGAGTGAATCGTCCAGCACGACAAGCGTGCCAAGCTCGGCGAACAGTTCGCGCACCTCAGCGTCGATTGGCGTGTCCGCGAGCTCAGGGGCGCGCTTGGGGTCAGCGGCCTGTACGATCGCGCCACCGCGGACCTCAGCCGGCAGCGAGGGCAGGAAGCGATACACCGGGATGTCCTGGGTAGGTACTTCTCAGCTTTTCAAGCGATGTCGCCGCCAGGATCGATGCGACGGCCTTGGCGGCGGGCGCGACCTCAGCGGCGATCCTTTCCAGCTGCGCCGGCTTGTGGCAGAGCACCACCAGATCGGCGCGTGCGGCCACCTCGGCGTTTGAGCCGAGCGCCTCTCCCCCCGTCTCCTGGGCCAGCGCCTGCGCGCGCTCGGCCACGGGGTCGAAGCACAGCACCGGCCGACCCCAGCCACGCGCCATCGCACGCGCCATGTTGCCGCAACCGATTAGACCGATATTCATAGGGCAGTCAGGCTACCGGCCCTCACGGCTATCAAGGGTCCCTGACGTTGAGAGGTCCAAGCCTCGCAAGGACGTACCCCATTCGGGGCATACCCTTTTGGGCATACCCCTTCTGGGCACAGGCAGGCAGGCAGGCAGTTTCGCGCAGTGTGCTTTGCATATAAGCGAACGAGGACGCCACGAGGCGCCAGACATCTCGCGTCAGGATTGGTTGAAGAAACCCTTTTCGATCAACCTGGCCCGCTCCTCCGCCGAGATCTCGACGTTGCGCGGGGTGAGCATGAAGACCTTGTCGGCGATCCGCTGCATGCCGCCGTCGAGCGCATACGTCAAGCCGCTGGCGAAGTCGATCAGGCGCTTTGACAAGTCCGTGTCGGCGCCCTGCAGATTTAGGATCACCGGGATCGAGTCCTTGAACTTGTCGGCGATCTGCTGGGCGTCGTTGAAGGACTTGGGGATGACCAGGTGCACGCGCACGTCGCCGTTGCCGCGTCCAACGGGGCGCAGCGTCGTGGTCGGGCGTCCGCGCGGTTCGTCCTCAGCGAAGATCTCGTCGAACTCGTCGCGGCGACGACGCGGTGAGAGGCGGCGTACGTTGGGGCGGTCGCGATAGCGGTCGGCTATCTCCTCCTCGTGCGGGGGCTCCTCGTAGTCGTCGTGATACTCCTCGGCCAAGCCGAAGTACACGAGAGCACGGTGCCATGAGTCGCGAAATGCCATTGCTAGAGGGCGTTTTCGTGGAGAACGGGCTTTTCCCTGCTAGTGCCGATGATTCCAATCTTGGCACGCCAAACGCTTTGGACCCGTTTCCTCGACCCTAAGCGTACAACCGCGTGCCGATTCGCACGATTGTGGCGCCCTCTTCGACGGCCACCCCGAAGTCTTGGGTCGTGCCCATCGACAGCTTTTCCAAGCCGCGCTCCTGGGCCAACTCGCTCAAAGCTCTAAACCAGGGCCTGTTTTGCTCGGGGTCCTCGGCCAGCGGCGGCATCGTCATCAGGCCCGCGACCGGGAAAGGCGAGCGTGCGATGAAGGCATCGAGTTGCTCGGGAGCTATTCCTTCCTTCGCCGGGTCGCCGGCGAGGTTGACCTGGACCAGCAACCTCAGTCCGGGGCGCGCCCGGTCGCTGTGACGTCCGAGCTCTCGCAGAGCCGAGTCGCTGGCCAGCGAATGGATCAGGCGCACATGTGGCACGATCGCGCGCACTTGTTTGCTTTGCAGTGCGCCGATGAAGTCCCAGCTGAACAGGTCGCCGTGGGCGGCGACCTTCTGTTGTAGATCCTGGGCACGATTCTCGCCGACCAGCCCGATGCCCGCCTCGGCGAGCACTGGAAGCTCCTCGATCGCCACGTACTTGCAGGCCGCAAGTACGTCGACCTCGCGCGGGTCGCGCCCGGCGCTCTCGGCCGCCACTGCGATCTCCGCACGTATTGCATCCAGGTTGGCGCGCACGCGCTCGGCCCGCAGGCCGCTGATCAACTCACCATGCGAGCCCCGCCTGGCGACCGGCGCGAGTCCCTTCGCGACGATGAGAAAAGAAGCGCTCGTCGCAGATCGTGCACGCCTCGACATCGAGCACCTCAGAGACACCTGTGGCAAGCAGCCTTTCGTGAGCGATCGCGCGCAAGTCGATCAGGCGACCGTCGCTGTGCCCTCAGGTGCGATGGACACCGGCAAAGGCCGCGTGGACATCCTCGCCGACCTCGTAGCAGCAGGCGCCGGCACAGGGGCCGACCACCGCCACGATGTCTCCGTTCCCGCCGAGCTCACGCAAGGCACGAACCCCCTCCTCGAGCACACCGCCGGCGAGCCCCCGCCAGCCGGCATGAAGCGCAGCCACGGCGCCCCGTGCACCCAGCGCCACCGGGATGCAGTCGGCGGTGAGCACCATTGCCGCCAAGTCTGGAGCTGCGATCGCATGGCCGTCGGTCTCGAATGCGGGCTGGCTGGTGGAGTCCTCACACTCGAAGGCATTCTCCAGGCCAGGCAGCCCGCCGCTGGCAAGGCCCGCATGGGCGCCGTCGGCGGAGATACGGCCCACCACTGTCCCATGTACCTGATAGCCGCGCACCAGACGTCGTATGCCAAGCGTTTCGCGTAGACGCTCGCGCGCCGCCAGCCCGTGCTCAGCACCATCCCCGCCGGCACTGGACATGTTGCCTTGAGCGCGTCCGGTGAATGTGGCACGACCACCTCCCGGCAACTCGAAAAGCTCAGTCATATCCTCGCCTCCAGCGCGGCGCGCAGCTCGCTCTCGCGGCCTGGCTCGATCCGCTCTTCAAGCAGCAGCCGGTAGGACTCCTCCAGGCGTGCGCCCACCTCCGGGCCCTCCGGCACGCCGGCGGCGAGCAGGTCCTCGCCGGTGAGCTCCAGTGCGACGTGGCGCCGCCGGTTGAGCCATTCGTCGATGAGATGGACACTGTAGGAGCCGGGACCGTCGCGCAGCTCACAACTCGCTGCGGCGAGCGCGAGCGACTCCACGGGCGTGCCGAGCATCAGCTCGGCTACCTCGGAGAGCATCTCCACGCCGTCGACGTGGTCGCCTACGAATACCGCGCTGACGGCCATGCCGAACACCCGATCGCCCTCGCCCGCCGGCAGCTCGAGGTCGTAGAGAAAGCCGCGCATCGCCGGCTCGGTCTCCTCGCGGTCGAGCTCGTGGCACAGGTCCAGCAGGAGCGACGCGGCGAGCAGCAGGCGCACCGAGCCGTCCTCGGGCAAGGCTTGGAGCGCTGTGCGTGCCAGAGCCTCGTCGAAGCTCACGCCGGACTGCCACGCGCGCAGGACGCCCAGGCGCTCCAGCTCGGCCAGCGGGCCGAGCGGCTCGGGTTCGGCCAGCGCCAGGCGCAGCTCGGCGCCGAGGCGCTGCCCGGAGAGCGTCCGCAAGGCGCCGCCGGCGATCGCCGACGCCAGCAGATCGGTTGTGTGCGGCTCAATCTCGAAGCCCAGGCGTGCTGCGTAGCGCACGAGTCGCAGGATCCGCGTCGGGTCGTCGCTGAAGCCGGCGTCGTGCAAGACGCGCAGGCGTCGCGCGCTGAGATCCTCTAGCGCTCCCTCCACCGAGCGCATCCGTCCCGCCTGCTCCCCGGCGAGCGCGACTGCGATCGCGTTGATCGTGAAGTCGCGGCGTTCGAGATCTTGTTGCGCGCTCCCCGGAGCGACCTCGGGTAGGGCGCCTGGGGCCGCATAGGTCTCTCTACGACGCATGGCGATGTCGATCTCGCCTCCCGGCCAGCGCATGACCGCGGTGTGAAAGCGTTCGTGGTACGTCAGCTCCACCTGGCCGCCGATGTGCCCACGGTCGCCGTCGTCACCTACTTCGTGCCCGTCCAGCGGAGCTTCCATTTCGCCGATGCCCCGCGCGCGCGCGGGGGGCATCGAGGTTTCGACACTCGCTACACCACCCACGCGGCCTGCCAACTCCTCGGCAAACGCGTGTACGTCGCCATCCACCACCACGTCCAGCTCACGCGGCAATCCGCCAAGCAAGATGTCGCGCACGGCGCCGCCGACCAGCTCGACCTCGCCTTCGTGCCCACGCGCGGCGGCCAGCAGCTCATTCCCGCCCGGCAGCTCACGCAAGCTCTCCAAGACACTTCTACCGCTCACGTCCTCGCTGATGCTCGTCATCTACGCTCCAAATATTGACTGCTCATAGGCGCCCAGCGACGCCGCTCAGTCGATGCGCACCGGGATGCCGGCTGCCGCGAGATGATCCTTGGCCTGCGCGACGGTGTGCCGGTTGTAGTGGAAGATCGAGGCGCATAGCACGGCGTCGGCCCCGGCCTGCAGCGCCTCGACGAGGTGTTGCAGCTCTCCCGCTCCCCCGGAGGCGATCACCGGCACGTCGACCGCTGAGCTGACGGCGCTCGTCAAAGGCAGGTCGTAGCCGTCGCTTGTGCCGTCGCGATCCATGCTCGTGAGCAGGATCTCTCCTGCTCCGCGACTTGCCCCCTCGCGCGCCCACTGCACCGCGTCGCGGCCTGTGGAGGTGCGGCCGCCGGCCACATATGCCTGCCAGCTCGCTCGTGCCCCGTTGCCGCCGGGATTCTCGCCACCGGCATTCTCGCCGCGTACCGTCATCGCCGGCATCGTCAGCGTCGGCATCTCCGCCCGAGCCACCTGCCTTGGCGTCGATCGCGAGCACCACGCACTGGGCACCGAAGACCGCGGCAAGCTCGTCGATCAGCTCTGGGCGCGCGAGCGCTGCCGAGTTGACCGAGACCTTGTCGGCACCGGCGTCGAGCACCGCCTGGGCATCCTTTACCGAGCGGATACCGCCGCCGATCGTGAACGGCACGAACACATCGTCGGCGGTGTTGCGCGCGAGTTTGACGATCGTGTCTCTGCGCTCGTGGGTAGCCGTGATGTCGAGGAACACGAGCTCGTCCGCGCCCTCGCGGTCGTAGTGGGCAGCCAGCTCGACCGGGTCGCCGGCGTCGCGGATGTCGAGGAATTCGACGCCCTTGACGACGCGGCCGCCGTCGACGTCCAGACAGGGGATCACACGCTTGTAGTGCACCGGTCTAGCGTAGATGGTTGGGGGTCGTGCCACATGTGGCACGACCGACAGGGCCGCATGCGGCCCTGTCTGAGGACCGCACATGTGCGGTCCTCCGGTGGGCGCATGCGCCCACCGCACAACAACCCCTACTCACGCAGCGCTGTCTGGGCCTGGGGAATCGTGAAGCGTCGCTCGTACAGGGCCTTGCCGACGATCACGCCGCTGAGCGCGGGCGCGTTCAGGCTCGCTAGGCCTTCAAGGTCGACGAGCGAGCCGATGCCACCGGAGTAGACGAAGCTGCCGGGCACGGCCTCGGCGACGCGCCCGACTTCCTCCAAGTCGGGGCCCTGCAGCATCCCGTCGCGATCGACGTTGGTGTAGACCAGCTCGCGCGCGCCACGCACGGCCGAGCTCGCCGATGATCTCGCCTGGGCCACCGTCGATCGTCTCGGTCCATCCGGCCGTCGCCACCCGTCCTCCGCGCACGTCGACCGATACGAGCACCTTCCCCGGCCAGTGTCCGAGCGCTTCACCCAGCAGTGTCTCGATCGGTGAAGGCTGCTGTCCCGAGGATCACGCGCTCTACGCCGATCGCGAATACGTCCTCGATCGCGGTGAGCGAGCGCAGGCCACCGCCGAACTGGACCGGCACCCCGAGCTCTTTGACGATCCGACCGACGTGGTCGAGGTTCGCGGGGCGCCCGCCTTCGCTCCGTCGAGGTCCACGACGTGCAGGCGCTTGGCCCCGGCCTGCACCCACTCGCTCGCCGCTGACAGCGGGTCCTCGTCGTAGACCTTCTTGGCGTCGAAGTCGCCCTTCGTCAGGCGCACGGCCTTGCCACCGAGATGTCGATCGCCGGATACAGGTTCATGAGCTGGCGGTTGCTGCGCAGGCTCACCGGGCCAGCGAACTTTGCGAGCCCCCGAGTGTGTGCGGGGGAGGTGTCGAACTCTCAGCGAGCCTTTCCCCGCGCGCGCGCGGGCGTCGTCGAGCTTTTGGCGAGCCTCACGAGCCGACCGGCACCGAGGCGCGAGCGCAGATGCGCCCGAAGTTCGCCAGCAGGCGCAGGCCGGCCGCCGAGGACTTCTCTGGGTGAAACTGCACGCCGTAGAAGCTGTCGTGAGCCACGACGCTTGCGAACGGGGCGCCGTAGACGGAGGTTCCAAGGATGTCCTCGGCTGCGCTCGGCACTGGCGCGAAGGAGTGCACGTGGTAGAAGGCGCAGCGCTCGGGCAGGCCCTCGGTCAGCGGCGAGCCGGCGATCGAGGCTGACCTCGTTCCAGCCGATGTGCGGCAGCTTCAGCGAGCCGTGCTGCAGCTCGCGCACCTCGCCGCCGATCACGCCCAGGCCCGGCGTGCCGCCCTGCTCGGTCGAGCGCTCGAAGCCGAGCTGCATGCCGAGACAGATTCCCAGCACGGGGGTGCCCGCGGCGAGACGCTCGCGCAAGAGCTCGTCCAAGCCGAGCTCGCGCAGCTTGACCATGCCGCGCGGAAAAGCTCCCACCCCCGGCACGACAAGGCCGGCCGCGGCGCGCAGGCGCTCGTGGTCGTTTGTGATGCGTCACATTCGCGCCGATGTGCGCCAGCGCCTTCTCGACCGAGCGGCGGTTGCCCATGCCGTAGTCGACGACGGCGATGTCGACGGGCTCGTCGAGCAGGCTCATGAGGTCAGCGTACCCTTCGTGCTCGGCACGCCGCTCTCGGTCGGGTCAAGCGCCACCGCTTGGCGCAGGGCGCGCGCAAAGGCCTTGAACGCCGCCTCGATCATGTGATGGGCGTTCGTGCCTGTCTGCTACCTCCAGGTGCAGGGTGAGCTTGGCCGAGTTGGCCAGCGCCCTGAAGAACTCCTCGGTCAGCTCGTGGTCGAAGCCGCCGGTCGAGCCGGGCGGCAGCTGCGCCTCGAACAACGTGAAAGGGCGACCGGAGATATCGATCGTGCAACTGGCGCCGCGCCTCGTCCATCGGCACGACCCCAAATCCATACCTGTAGATGCCCGCGCGGTCGCCGAGCGCGCGATCCAGCGCCTGGCCGAACACGATCGCCGTGTCCTCGGCGGTGTGGTGGGCGCCGGTCTGCAGGTCGCCCGCTCACCTGCACGTCGAGGTCGAAGCGCCCGTGGCGGGCCAGCAGGTCGAGCATGTGGTCGAGGAAGCCGACGCCGGTCTCGCGCGTGCCCTGGCCGCTGCCGTCGAGCGCCAGCGTCAGGCGCACCTCGGTCTCGGCGGTCTTGCGCTCGATTGTCGCTTCTCGGCTCATCCGGTCTCATTCTCCCTTACTCGCGCCGACATCGACTCGGCGTGCAACGGGAAGCCCTCGGCGTTTGCGATCGGCGCGCCCGCGCGCGCCAGCTTGGCGGCGGCCTCGTCGCCGATCTCGACCACCGACATGCGTCGGCGGAAGTGGCGCGGAGAGAGCGTGGAGGCAAAGCGAGCTGCGCCCCCGGTCGGAAGCACGTGGTTGGAGCCGGCCGTGTAGTCGCCGAAGGCGGTGGCCCCGTTGCGCCCGAGAAACAGGCACCCGGCCGTGCGCACGCGCTGGGCGAGCGCCTGCTCGGCGGCTCCCATCAGCTGCAGGTGCTCAGGGGCGAACTCGTTGGCCAGCTCGATCCCAGCGGCCGGGGTGGCGACCTCGATCAGCACGCAAGCGTCCGGCTTCAGCTGCGGCCAGGACACAGCCTCGCGCTCGATCTCAGCGGCTACGCGCGTCGAGCGCCGCGCGCGAGCTCGACACGCCCGCCACGAGGCTGCCGGCGCCGTGCTCGGCCTGAGCCAGCAGATCCAATGCGATCAGCCGCGGATCGGCGTCGGCGCCGAACACCACCATCAGGTCGCTCGGCCCGGCGTAGCCGTCGATGCCGACGACGTGGGAGAGGCGTCGCTTGGCCTCCTGCACGTACTGGTTGCCGGGCCCCACGACCACGTCCACGCGCTCCACGGACTCGGTGCCAAAGGCAAGCGCCGCGATCGCCTGCGCGCCGCCCATGCGGTACACGCGCTCCACGCCGCAAAGCCGGCAGGCGGCCAGGATCGACGGATGCGCCTGTCCGTCGGGCCCGGGCGGCGTGCACACGGCCACGTCGAGCACGCCTGCCGCGCGAGCGGTCACGACGCCCATCACGACCGTGCTCGGGTAGGCGGCGCGACCTCCGGGCGCGTAGACGGCAGCCGCGCTCACCGGCAGCTCGCGCAACGTGACCGTATGTCCCTGCGCCAGGTCGACGGTGACCGTGTCGGCGCCGATCGAGGCGTCCGCGACACGCGCGACGTTCGCGATCGCGACCTGCAGCCCGGCGACCACGTCGAGTGGCATCTGCTCCAGCGCCTGGTCTAGCTCCTCGCCGGGCACGCGCAACGCGAGCGGGTCTGCCCCATTCGTGTCGAGCTCGCGCGTGTACCGCAGCACCGCCTCGTCGCCCTCGGCCTGCACGCGCGCGACGATCGCGGCCACTGTCTGCTCGATCCCCTCTACGCCGCCGATCATCCGGCGCAGGTCGGCACCGCGCGCTGCACCTGCGCTGGCTCGTCGGTCCGCTCAGCGTCCGCCGACGCTCAGCGACGCTCACCCGCTGCCAGGAGCTTCGGGCCTACCAGCGGCCGTCGACCAGCCGCGCGCTGCCCGAGCGGCACGCAGGCGCTCCAACAGCTTGTCGATCTCCCGCGCCCGCAGCTTGTGTGACACGGGGTTCGCGATCAGGCGCGCCGTGCACTCGACGATCTCCTCGCGCACGATCAGGTCGTGTTCGCGCAGCGTCGTGCCCGTGGCGGTGAGATCGACGATCGCCTCGACCATGCCCGTCAGCGGCGCAAGCTCGACCGAGCCCTTGACCTCGACGATCTCGGCCTGCCTGCCGGTCTCCTCCAGGTAGCGTTCGGCGATGCGGGGATACTTGGTGGCGACGCGCATCACGCCGAGCCGGCGCAGCGCCTCGGCGGCCGGGTCGGGGCCGGCCTTGCTGGCCACCACCATCGTGCAGCGGCCATAGCCCAGGTCGAGCAGCTCGTAGACCTCGCGCCCGCCCTCGCCACGCGCCGCGGCCTGCTCGAGCAGCACGTCCTTTCCCGTGATGCCGATGTCGGCAGCTCCTGACTCCACGTAGGTGGGCACGTCCGAGGGGCGCATCGTGATCACGCCGATGTCCTCGAACAGCAGCTTGCGGTCGTTGGAGCGCAGCTCGGAGGTGTCGAGACCGAGGCCGCTCAGCAGATCGACCGTCTCTTTGAACAGGGCGCCACGTGGGACGGCGATCGTGAGCCCGTCGGTGGCACCCGAGGAGCCCTTGGCAGCGGAACCCATAACGTTACGCGGTCATTGACCCGTTGCCGCAGCCGGCGGACCCTCAGAAGCGCCCGGCGAGCCATTCGTGGGGCCGCTCACAGCGATACCCCCGTGCCGCGCTCCTCGCCCATCAGGGCGATGTGCAGACGATCGACCCCGAGCGCGAAGCCGACGGCCGGCAAGGGGCGACCGAAACGGCCGAGCAGCTCGTCGTAGCGCCCACCGCCGCCGATCGGCGTCCCCAGCGCGGGGTCGTACACCTCGAATACAGCGCCCGTGTAGTAGCCGATGCTGCGCACCAGGCCCAGATCGAAGATCACGCGCGCGGCGACGTCCGGCTCGAGCAGCTGGTGCACTTCGCGCATGTTCGCGACCGCGTCCGCGACGACACCCTCGGCGGCCTCGAGCAGCTCCGGGCCACCACGGCGCTGGGGCACGCTTAACAGCAGCTCCTGATCGGCCTCTGCCAGATCGAGCTGCTGGAGCTCCTCGTCCAGCCCGACGAAGTCGCGGTCGGCAAGTGCCTCGAGCAGGCGCGGCCTGGCCTGCTCTGGGACACCCAAGCCGGCCATCAGCGCCGGGAACAGCGAAGCGTCGCCGAGGCCGATGCGGTAGCCCTCCAGGCCCACCGTGTCGAGCGCCGCGCACAGCACGCCAAGCGCCTCGGCGGTGCCCTGTGGGGCGGGTGCGCCGATCAGCTCGATCCCGGCCTGCAGCAGCTCGCGCGGCTGTCCACGCTGCGGACGCACGCCGCGATAGCAGTGCGCCAGGTAGCAAAAGCGCAACGGTGGATCTTCGGTGGGATAGCGCGTGGCGACCACGCGCGCGATCGGCACGGTCATGTCCGAGCGCAGCACGAGTGCCGCGCCCGACTCGTCAAAGACGCGATAGGCGGGCTTGGCCTCAGCCATGTCGGCGCGTGCGAGCACCGACTCGTACTCGAGCGCAGGCGTGTATACCTCGCCGTAGCCGTGGCGCTCGAACACGCCACGCAACGCATCGGTGATGGCGCGCACCTCGCGCGTCTCGTCCGGGAGCACGTCCCGAGTGCCGCTGGGTATCGGATGGATCATCGGTCTCGGGGCAGTCAGCTTGGAATTGGCTTGGTCATGTCTCGCCATTCAATCGGACTGCGCTGACGAGATGGGCTACGGGTGGTGCGGTTGCTTCCAAAATGGCAATGCCCCCGCGCGCGCAGGGGGCATCGAGCAAAAAGAGTAGCCGTGCCCTACGCGTGCACTGGCTCTGTGGCGACTCGCTCGATGCGAGCGCCGAGCTCGCGCAGACGCTCGTCGATGCGCTCGTAGCCGCGGTCGATCTGACGGATGTTGCCGATCTCGCTGCGCCCTTCCGCGCACAGCGCCGCGAGCAGCACGGCCATGCCGGCGCGAATGTCGGGCGACTCCACGCGCTCGCCGCGTAGACGGCGAGGCCCGGTGACGATCGCGCGGTGCGGGTCGCACATCACGATGTCCGCGCCCATCAGGATCAGCTTGTCGGTGAAGATCAGACGGTTCTCGAACATCCACTCGTGCACCAGGATCGAGCCCGAGGCCTGCGTGGCGAGGGCGACGGCGATCGAGGTCAGATCGGCCGGAAACGCGGGCCAAGGGCCGTCCTGCACCTTGCACTTGTAGCCACCGATGTCCGACTGCGCAACGAGCTTTTGTTCGCCTGGGACGATCACGTCGTCGCCGTCGAGCACCGAGCGCAAGCCGAGCCGTTCGAACACCAGTCGGATGATGCGCAAGTCGCCCGGCACCGTGTCCTTGATGCGCAGTTCGCCGCCGGTCACGCCGGCGAGCGCCATGAAGCTGCCGATCTCGATGTGGTCGGGCGCGACTGTGTGCTCGCAGCCGTGTAGGCGCTTGGCGCCGCCGACCGCGATCAGGTTCGAGCCGATGCCCTGGATGTCGGCGCCCATCTTCACGAGCATGCGCGCCAGGTCCTGAACGTGGGGCTCGCAGGCGGCGTTGCCGATCACGGTGGTGCCAGGAGTCAGCGCGGCCGCCATCAGCGCGTTCTCGGTCGCCATCACCGAGGGCTCGTCCATGAACACGTCGGTGGGGCGCAGGCCGCGGGGGCGCTCAAGACGATCTCGCGGTTGCACTCGCGTGTCCGCTCCCATCGCCCTGAACGCGTCCAGGTGAGGGTCGAGGCGTCTGCGGCCTATGACATCGCCTCCTGGAGGCGGCATCAGCGCACGGCCGAAGCGCGCAAGCAGTGGACCGGCAAGCAGGAACGACGCTCTGATCTGCTCGGCGAGTTCCGGGTCGATCTCGGTGTCGTGCACGTCGGCGGCGCACAGGGCAAGCTCGTTGGCGCCGCGCCATTCGAACGACACGCCGAGGGACTTGAGGATGGCGAGCATCGCGTCGACGTCGCGGATGCGCGGCACGTTGTGCACGACGATCTCGTCCTCCGTGAGCAGGCAGGCGGCGAGGATGGGCAGAGCACCGTTCTTGTTCCCGGCCGGGACCATCGTGCCGGAGAGCGGGGCGCCGCCTTCGATGACGAACTTCTCCATGAGCTGAATGCGCCGGCGAGGAACCTGCGTCGGTTCCTGGGTTGAGCGCCTGGCAAGCGTAACAGCCATCTTGGTGACTAGTTCGAGCGGCGTGCCTCAGACCCTCCCTTTTGATCCAGTCCTCCGTCCCGTGGGGCTTTTGCGCCCGGGCGCACATGTGTCCTACGACAAGCGGCCGGCGTGCGTGCTCGCGGCCTGCCAACGGTGCCCTATCGGCTGGCGGAGCGTGTACGCGCCTCCCCAGCACACAAGGGCCGACTGGCGGACACTGTCCCAAAAGGACGATGCCCCCCGCGCGCGCGGGGGGCATCGCGTCTTTTCGAGCAACCAACCCGACCGCACCCGGCCCAAGGCAGAGGCCCCGCGCAATTCTCGTTGCAGAGACGAAGCGCTGCAATCCGCTTGGTTGAGCCATTTTGTGGGCCTGGCCGCGACACATTGGGCACACAAACACCTGTTCGCATGCGTTCCGTCCGAAGGCCTTCCTATTCTACGAACACATGTTCTGTTCATCACGCAAACCCGGAGCGCCGTTGCGTCTCGTGAGGACGTTGCAGCTGGTCCGCTCTTTCCTGTTGCTCGAGGACGATTACGACGTCGACTGGGAGGTCGACCGGGACGAGTGGACCATCGAGTCTTCCCCTTGCTCGTGGGAGGGCTCGGACGACCAGTGCGATGCCCGCGGGGCTGTGCATCCGCATCGGATGGCTCTGCGGAGTCGTTTGGGTGCGCGGCGCCCGGGGATCGTTGCGTCCGCGGAGCAGGTCTGTCTATGTCCTGTCGGTGGGCGAGCTCGCGCCGGAGTGTCGCGCGGCTCCTTCTCGCCGGAGAGATCTTGCGCGGCTATGCCGCGCGGGGCGGGGTCTTCAAGGAACCCCTAGTGTCCCGGGTCACAGTACCGAATGGGCCTGGTCACGAGGGCCATAGAAACGCCACGAGCCGCCCCTTGGGGCGGCTCGTGTGCGTAAAGAAACCGGCGGCGTCCTACTCTCCCAGGCCCTTGCGAGCCAAGTACCATCGGCGCTGAGGGGCTTAACTTCTCTGTTCGGAATGGGAAGAGGTGTTTCCCCCTCGCTAAGGCCACCGGAAAAACGTGAGAGACCACGCGTCTCGGGGTCCTTCAAAACTACACAGCGCCACAGCGGGTACCACTACCCCCGAAGGGGCAATCAATAAAAAATCCGTCAAGCCCTCGGGCCATTAGTACCGGTCTCCTTCAGACGTTACCGTCCTTCCAGATCCGGCCTATCAACCTGGTGGTCTACCAGGGCCCTTACTCCCTCTAGGGGATGGGAGAACTCATCTTGAGGCCGGCTTCCCGCTTAGATGCTTTCAGCGGTTATCCGATCCACACGTAGCTAGCCTGCTATGCCCTTGGCAGGACAACAGATACACCAGAGGTGCGTTCATCCCGGTCCTCTCGTACTAGGGACAAATCCTCTCAATTCTCCAACGCCCACGGCAGATAGGGACCGAACTGTCTCACGACGTTCTGAACCCAGCTCGCGTACCGCTTTAATGGGCGAACAGCCCAACCCTTGGGAGCGACTTCACCCCCAGGATGCGACGAGCCGACATCGAGGTGCCAAACCGGGCCGTCGATGTGGACTCTTGGGCCCGATAAGCCTGTTATCCCCGGAGTACCTTTTATCCGTTGAGCGACGGCACTTCCACTTGCTACCGCCGGATCACTAAGACCTACTTTCGTACCTGCTCGACCTGTCGGTCTCGCAGTCAAGCTCCCTTACTACCTTTGCGCTCTACGCACGATTTCCGACCGTGCTGAGGGAACCTTTGCGCGCCTCCGTTACATTTTGGGAGGCGACCGCCCCAGTCAAACTACCCGCCTGGAACTGTCCAGCACCCGGATTCACGGAATGCTGTTAGAAGCACAATACACCAAGGGTGGTATCTCAAGGTTGGCTCCACGCTAGCCGCAGCCAGCGCTTCAAAGCCTCCCACCTATCCTGAGCGAAATGCACCGAACTCCAATACCAGGTTGTAGTAAAGGTTCACGGGGTCTTTCCGTCTAGCCGCGGGTACTCGGCATCTTCACCGAGACTGCAATTTCACCGAGCCCATCGTTGAGACAGCGCTGAAGTCGTTACGCCATTCGTGCAGGTCGGAACTTCACGTGATCTCTCGTTATCCGAGAGCGCAGACTATCCCTTCACCTCATCCAGCACCCTTAGAAGCGTGGCCTTTGAGTGACGTCGCTTTCCCAAATTCGTTTGGTACGCGATGTCCACTATCTCTCTCAGGCTTTGACACTGCAAATGATCTCCTTGTTCGATCATCCGGCAGACGCGGGAGAAGCCTGCACAGCTTCTCGCCTTATCTCCCCGCAAAGGGAAACGCTCAAAGTGAGGCAGGATCTTGTTCGTAAGGTCCCCGATCGACCGCGCCTCATACTTAAAGGTGCGATCATTCTTGGACTCACGGATCCAACCACAACCAAAGAACGCTTGCAGACCTTCCAGCAGTCCCAAATCCTTCTCATTGAGTGAGAGCGAAAACGATGGTCTCACCTCGAGACCGGTTCGTAGCTTCGCTCGGATGGCCAGCGAGATGCAAAAGCATCCCTCACCATCCGTCAGACCTGTGACATACCAGGGATCCAGCGGTGCTACCACTTCATAGGCGCCTTGTCTTTCGATGAGGGCCGGCGTATTGCGCATCACATAGATTTCCGGACTCTCCGGAGCGTGACACGCCTCTCCTTTCGGATCAGTCGTTAGGGGGTCACTAGGACTTCCCTCGGGATTGCCCTTTGTCAACGTCGACATGAGGGTTTCCCCGATATGAGCCGGTTCTCGATCGCCTCTCGCGAGACGGTGGGGCAAGTGTTGTGCTTACCCGACAAGGAATTTCGCTACCTTAGGACCGTTCCTACTGTTACGACTTGGACCGAAGTCCAAGCGGTCGGCACATTTCTGGCCGACTCTCATGGTCGCCCATGAGAGCGGACTATCTCATCCCATCCTCGGTCAGGAAGATGGGCTCGGCGTATAGTCTCTGAGGATTCCAAGCGCCTTAGACGCTGCTCGGAACACCGCTTGCGCGGTTGACCGTTCCGATGCAACTGGACGCTTGACCTTTCCTGCTGATTGTCCGCACCTGTCACATTTTCACTGTACCGTTCGGTTCGGACGGAACTTTGCGCTACGAGTAGTGCAGGATACACGGGTGTTCCAGCATATAGCCAAGTTTTACAACTACCTCGGTCAACTGATAGTTACGGCCGCCGTTTACCGGGGCTTAGCTTCGCTGCTTCGGGTCAAGCCCTAACAACTCCACGTAACCTTCCGGCACCGGGCAGGCGTCAGCCCCTATACGTCGTCTTACGACTTAGCAGAGACCTGTGTTTTTGGTAAACAGTCGCTTCAGCCAATTCACTGCGGCCCCCTCGGGCTGTGCTCGCGAAGAGCCTTCACCCTACTGGGGCGCCCCTTATCCCGAAGTTACGGGGCAATTTTGCCGAGTTCCTTAACGATGGTTATCTCGATCACCTTAGTATTCTCTACTTGCCCACCTGTGTCGGTTTTGGTACGGGCACGTTCTTCCTCCCTAGAGGCTTTTCTCGGAGGTATGGCGTTGGGGAGTCGCCGGCTTAGTGCCAGCTCACATCGCACCTCAGGTTATGCGGTCCCGCATTTAACATGGACCACCCCTACATGCTTGTCCCAGGGCAACCATCGCCTGGGGTCCCTTAGCCTTCCTCGTCCCCCCATCGGTCAAACGGAAGATACGTGGTACAGGAATATCAACCTGTTGGCCATCGACTACGCCTTTCGGCCTCGCCTTAGGTCCCGACTAACCCTGAGCAGACGAACTTTACTCAGGAATCCTTGGGCAATCGGTGGAAAGGATTCTCACCTTTCTTTCGTTACTTATGCCGGCATTCTCACTTCCCATGCCTCCACGGCTGGCTTACGCCGCCGCTTTACTGGCATGGGAACGCTCTCCTACCGCGTGATCGGTCCGAAGACCTCACACACCCGCAGCTTCGGTGACTAGCTTGAGCCCCGTTACATTGTCCGCGCTCGAACACTTGACCAGTGAGCTGTTACGCACTCTTTCAAGGATGGCTGCCTCTAAGCCAACCTCCTGGTTGTCTATGCACTCGAACATCGTTTCCCACTTAGCTAGTACTTAGGGACCTTAGCTGGCGGTCTGGGCTGTTTCCCTTTCGACGCTGAAGTTTATCCCCCAGCAACTGACTCCCGGAGTAGACGTAGTGGTCTTCGGAGTTTGCCTGAAATCGGTAACCTGGTAGGGCCCCTTATCCAAACAGTGCTCTACGGCCACTACGTAATTTATCCGAGGCTATACCTAAATATATTTCGGAGAGAACCAGATATCACTGAGCTTGATTAGCCTTTCACTCCGATCCACAGGTCATCCGCCCAGTTTTCAACCTAGGTCGGTTCGGCCCTCCACGAGGTCTTACCCCCGCTTCAGCCTGCCCATGGATAGCTCGCTCAGTTTCGGGTATACCGCCTACGACTATGTCGCCCTATTAGGACTCGCTTTCGCTACGGCTCCGCTCATCGCTTAACCTTGCCGCAGACGAGTAACTCGCCGGCTCGTTATGCAAAAAGCACGCGGTCACAGAACAAGTCTGCTCCCACCGCTTGTAGGCGCGCGGTTTCAGGTACTATTTCACTCCCCTTCCGGGGTACTTTTCACCTTTCCCTCACGGTACTAGTCCGCTATCGGTCACCAAGGAGTACTTAGCCTTGGAGGGTGGTCCCCCCAGGTTCAGTCCGCGTTTCACGGGCGCGGACTTACTCAGGAACGTCTGACAGAAGATCATGCAGTTTCGTCTACGGGACGATTGCCCTCTATGGTGCGTGGTTCCACACGCTTCGACTACCACATGATTTTGTAACTCCTGCCGGGCCGGACACGACCCGGAACAAACGCCCTACAACCCCCAACAGACAACGCATGTCCGCTTACATCTGTCGGGTTTGGGCTGATCCCTTTTCGCTCGCCACTACTCAGGGAGTCTCTTTTGATTTTCTTTCCTCGGGGTACTGAGATGTTTCACTTCCCCCGCTTGTCTTCGCCCGGTCTATGTGTTCAACCGGGGATAACGCCGCATTACCAGCGCTGGGTTTCCCCATTCGGGAATCCACGGGTCATAGGCTATTCAGCGCCTAACCGTGGCTTATCGCAGCCGTTCACGCCCTTCATCGACTCTTGGTGCCAAGGCATCCACCATGCGCCCTTACTATCTTGACGGTGATCTGACCGATTTCGATCACATCCCTTTGCAAGGATGTGGGCTCCATCGGTCCGGTGATACCCGTTTTTCAGCCGCCGCTTATCGATGGCGGCTGATGTGGCTTCTGTGCAGTTTTCAAGGACCGTCGAGAGGCGTATAACGCCGGTCGGCGCTGGGTAGTGCGGGCGCGCTCTTTGCGCGTCTGCCCCACCGCCGGCGGACGCCGGTCTCTCAAAACTCAACAGCATGCTGGCATCGTTGCGGACTTGCCTCGCTCGACTCCAAGTAGTCAGGAGCCTTTGCGCTGCGTATCCATCCAGCCAGGTTCGGTCGACATGCTAGGCCCGACCGTACAGACACCGACAGGATCTCAAGACCCTCGAGAGGGCCACGGACCTGACGGCCGTTACGCTCGGGGCACTGTTATGTGCTCCCTAGAAAGGAGGTGATCCAGCCGCAGCTTCCGCTACGGCTACCTTGTTACGACTTCACCCCAGTCACGAGCCCCACCTTCGACGGCTTCCTCCCTTGCGGGTTAGACCACCGGCTTCGGGTGTTGCTCACTCCCGTGGTGTGACGGGCGGTGTGTACAAGGCCCGGGAACGTATTCACCGCGGCAATGCTGATCCGCGATTACTAGCAACTCCGCCTTCATGCAGGCGAGTTTCAGCCTGCAATCCGAACCGAGACGCACTTTAAGGGATTCGCTCCACCTCGCGGTATCGCAGCCCTCTGTATGCGCCAATGTAGCACGTGTGTAGCCCTGGACATAAGGGGCATGATGACTTGACGTCATCCCCACCTTCCTCCGGTTTGTCACCGGCAGTCTCGCATGAGTCCCCAACTAAATGCTGGCAACATGCGACGGGGGTTGCGCTCGTTG
>CAVUQG010000014.1:0-372078 GCA_963743555.1 uncultured Solirubrobacterales bacterium | reverse complement strand
TCGCCATGGGCGGTTCGGTCGGCCGGGAAGGCCCGATCGTGCAGATCGGCTCGGCCCTGGCCTCCACCATCGGGCAGTGGGTGCGGATGCCGGAAAACCGGCTGCGGATCCTGGTCGCCTGCGGCGCAGGCGGCGGCATCGCGGCTACCTTCAACGCGCCGATCACCGGGGTGTTCTTCGGGGTCGAGATCATCTTGCGGGAGTTCTCGGTCGACGCGCTGTTCACGGTCATGCTGTCGGCCATGGTGGCCGACGTGATCGGCCGTGAGTTCCTGGGCAGCGCGCCGTTCCTGTCCGGTTTCCCGGCGGGCATCGACCTGCACCACGCCCGCACCTACCTGCTGGTGGCGGTGCTGGCGGTCATCGCCGGGCTGATCGGGCTGGCCTTCGCCAAGATCGTCTACCTGGTCGAGGACCTGTGCGACGGGCGTGGAAGAACCGGCCGAATGGGCCCGGCCCGCGGTCGGCGGGATCGTCCTGGGCCTGTTCCTGCTGGCCATCCCGCAGATGTACGGCGTCGGCTACCCGGTCATGTACAAGACCGTGGCGGGCGGTTACGTGCTGTGGTTCCTCATCCTGCTGGCGGCCGCGAAGATCGTGGCCACCAGCCTGAGCCTGGGCATCGGCGGCTCGGGCGGCATCTTCGCGCCGTCACTGTTCATCGGGGTGACCTCCGGCTACGCGTTCGGCGACATCGCGGACCACATCTTCGGCCCGGGCGCGGGCCAGCCCGCCCTGTACGCGGTCGTGGCCATGGGCGCGGTGTTCGCCTCGGCCGCCCGGGCTCCGCTGACCTCGCTGGCCAGCGTGGTGGAAATGACCGGGAACTTCGCCATCACGCTGCCGGTGATGCTGGCCATCGCCATCGCCTCCACCGTGTCCCGGGCGCTGAGCTACGGCACCATCTACACCACCAAACTGCTGCGCCGGGGCACCGACATCGACCGCGCCGCCCCCTGGCGGGCGCTGCAGGACCTGAAGGTCGCGGGCACCATGCGCCCGTTCCGGCCCGCCAATGCCCATCCCGCCCACCACCGGCCGGGACAGTGCCGAGCCAGACTGGGCCGCGCTGGCGGGACCGGTCACCGGCCGGCACGACCCGCAGGTCCTGTTCGGCACCGAATCGGTGACCCAGGCGCTGCGCCAGCTCGAGACCTACGGCCGCGATGGCCTGCCCGTGCTGTCCCCGGACGGGGAACGGGTGCAGGGCTGGGTCACCGGTGCCAGCGTGCTGCGGGCCATCTCCCGCCAGCTCGGCGCGGCCCGGACCGAGGCGGACCCGGCGCACGGCACGAGGAGGAAACGCCGCATGCCCCGCCGGCCCCGCTGGCCGGCTACCGGGTCGTCGAGCTCGACGTGGCCCCGGGGACGCCGGCAGACGGCGCCCGGCTGGACGGCCTGGCCTGGCCGGCGGGCAGCGTGCCGGTCTCGGTGCTGCGCGCCCGCCGGTACCGGGACGCCGATCCCGGCTTCATCCTGCGCCGCGGCGACCAGATCAGCCTGCTGGTCCCCACACCCGGGGCGGCGGACCAGGCGAAGGCGAGCGCAGATGGCGGGGCCGGGGCGGATGGCGGGCCGGCTCCGGGGCGGCGGAACGGGCAGGCCTCCGCGGGCCGCGCCGGGAGCGGGCCGGCGCCGATTCCCGGCCGGCGCCGTGACGGGGCGCCGGGCCTGGGCCGGAGCGGCACCCCTGGCTGCCCTGGTGCTGGCCGCCCTGGTGCTGGCCGCTGGCCTGACCGGGTGCGGATCGGAAACCCCAGCCGCGGTCACCGCTCCCGGTCACGCGCCGGCACCGCCCAGCCCGGCGCCGGTTCCACGAGCCAGGCCGGCGCCAACGCCCGGGTGGGGACGTTCGTCGAGGTCCTAGGGGCTCGCGTTCCGGCCCCGGCGGCGCGCGCCGGACAAGCGGAGGTCGCCATGACCCTGGTCAACACCGACCCCAGCACGAACGCCGTGCTGGTCCGCGCCAGCAGTCCCGCAGCCCGCCGGGCTGAGTTCACCCGCCAGGGGCACGTCATCCCCCAGATCAGCATCCCCGTCCGGCCGGGGGCGCCCTCGTGGTCGGGCCGCCCAACCCGGACCGGCTGCTGCTCACCGGCGTACACGGCAGGCTGCGGCCCGGTCAGACCGTCACGCTCATCCTGACCTTCGCCCGGGCCGGCCAGATCACACTCCGCATCCCCGTCATCGGCTGATCCGCGGGCGACCGCGACGCTCGCGGGTTACAGCGGGACGGGACTACGCGCGCCCAGGCCGTAGCCGTCACCCGCCGCCTCGACCAGCGAGGCGAGTAGCCCGGTAACGGCGGCCCGCTCCTCAGGCGGCATCCGGCTCAGGATGCGGGCCAGTTCCTGCTCACGCCAGGCCGCCGCCACCCGGACGAGCTCACGGCCACTGCCGGTCAGCTCCAGCGTGACCACGCCGCGGTGCCCCGCCTGCTCTCCGCGGACGACATGACCGGCCGAGACGAGACGGTCGGCCAGCCGGGTCACGGTCGAGGCATCCAGCCCCAGCGCCCGGGCGACCCGGCCGGACGGGACACGGCCCAGATCATCTAGCACGGCCAGCACCCGGAACTGCGGCAGCGTCACGGCACTGTCCAGGACATCCAGACTGCGCAGCGCGACACCGGCCAGCACCCGGGTCGCGGCCTGCAGCACGGTCGCGGTCCCGGCGGGAAGGGCGGCGGGATGATCGCCGCGGTCCGGCTCAGCAGGCATATCCCCAGGCTCTCACAGTCACCGCGCTGCGCCGCGGCGCAGCGCGGACACGACGACCACGGTCAGCGGGACGGACACCGCCGCGGGGACCAGCCCGGGGCGAGCGCGGCCGAGACGCAGACAGGTCGCGGCGTTGAGCGCACCGGTAGTCAGGGTCAGCACGACCACGAGGAGGTTCCGGTGCCGCCCGTTTATATCGCGGTACGATCTATACTGACCTCACGCCGTGCCTGGCCGCATGCAAACCGGATCGTCCCCAGCTCCGTCCCTCGTGGCACCTCGATGGATAGCCGACGTATATCGTGATACGATATCAGCTGATCCCGCATCGCGGAGCGCCGACAGATCCGGAAGGTGATGACCGGTGAAGCGATACAAGTACCAGGCCCTGATCACGCTGTACGACAGCGGACAGGACGGTCCCGGCGCCCAGCTCGGCACCTCCCCACACCGCATGGTGGTGCGCAGCCGCAACCACGATTCCGGCGACAGCCGGGTGTTCGCGGCCCTGGTCACCTGTGAGGATGACGCTGCGTTCCTGGGGAGCAGCCGCCGACTGGCCACCCTGCGCCTGGCGGGGGACGACGTGGCCGACTACATCGGCATCGGCGACCATTTCGACCTGTGGCTCGGCAGTGACGTGGGCGAAGGCGTCGTGACCCGCCGCTTGTTCACCTGAGCGAGCGGCCCCGTGAGCGATCGGCTCCCCCGGTGGCTGGCGACCTGGCCGGCAGTTCCTGCCAGGCGGGTTCCGGCGTAAGCGGCTCCGGGGCAGACCCGGATCGGCTGTCTCGTAGCCCTTAACCAGCTCATCCAGCACGGTCGCGAGCTCGTGCAGGCGGTCTAGTTCGGCCTGGGTCAGCTGTTGCACGATGCGGTCACCCGCAGCTGCCAGGCGAACCCGGACGACGCGGCCGTCATCCCCGTCCGGCGCCCGTTTGACCAGGCCCGCCACCTCGGCCCGGTCGACCAGCTCGACCGCGCTGTGCGGACGCAGCAGCAGATAGCCCGCGATGTCCCCGACGGCGGGCGGCGTATCCCCGGGATGCCCCTTGATCGCCACCAGCAGCTGATGCTGGACATGAGTCAGGCCCGCCGCCTGCGCCTGATCTTCGCTCCAGCGCTGGAAGCGGCGCAAGGTGACCCGGAATTCCAGCAGCCGCTCGAAGTCCCGGCGGGTCAGCCTCGCCATCGCACGTCCCGCCGCGTCCCTGTCCAGCCGGCCGGTGAGTCTGCATCGCGGGGCAGACGGTATGCCGCCCGCGGCGCGAGGTCATGTTCACTACCGGGCCTAGACGGCGGCAGGGCGATCACGGCCTGGACCTGCCCCCGGACCCCGCCACCTGACTGGTCACAGGTCCATCGGGCTGCCGCTGTGCTCACGGCGCCACGCCGGCCGCGAGGCCTGCCCGCCGTCGTGCCCACCCTCCCGCGAACCGCGTACCGCCGACCTGGAAGCGTCCCGGGACGACCGGGAACGCCGGGCCGCGAGCAGTATCAACGCGAGCATCACGGCCAGCAAAAGCGGGAGGGCGATGCCGATGACATAGATCCCGACGCCGGTTCCGGACATGGCACACATCTCCTTCATAGGTCTTCCCGCCGGTGCGCCAGCCCGGCACCCAGACCCGGCCAGCCCGGATGGCGGATCATCAGGCGATCCGGGCCGGTACGGCGGCGCACTTAACTTCTCCTCACCAATATATCGCGAAACGATGTAAAGTGGCAAAGGATGGCATATGCTTCTTCTTCATATTCGCGGCGCTGGTCCCGGCTATCTGTGCCCGATCTGGCTGTAGGCCTGGCCTGGTCCCACTGATGGCTCTGGCCGGGCTGGCCTGGCGACCTAGGGCAACATGCCCGGATCAGCCATCCGTGCGGGCTGAACGCACAGGTCAAGGTCGCGTGCCCGGTGGCCGGGATGCTCGCCGGGGTGGACAGTATCGAGGACATGGGCCTGCTGCGCTACGGCGCGATCCCGGCGCTGTCCGGCGGGATCGGCCCCGTCTACGCTGGCGCCCTGCCGGGCGGGGCTCGTTACTACCCCCGTCGGTCAGCTCTTGTCCAGGCGGCGGAAGGCGACCTCGCTCACCAGCAGCCGGATCGCCGCGGCGACCGGAATCGCGACCAGCGCGCCGACGATCCCGAGCAGGGCTCCTCCGATCAGCACCGCGACCAGGGTCACGGTCGCGGGCACGTGCACGGTGCGGTTCATCACCCTCGGCACGAGCAGATAATCCTCGGCTAGCTTGTAGCAGATGCAGAAGCCGAGGGTGGCGAGCGCGACGGGAAGCGACACGGTCAGCGCGAGGAGCGTCACCGCGGCACCGCCGATGTAGGACCCGATAACGGGGATCAGGTCGATCAGCGCCACGAAGAGCCCCAGCAGGATCGGGTAGGGGATGCCGAGCGCGACCATCCACAGACTCGTGCCGACGCCGATAACCGCCGAGGTGAGGACGTTCCCCAGCACGTAGCCGCCGACCCGGCTCAGGATCTCCTCGCCGATCAGGATCACCCGGGGGCGCCGGCTGTTCGGTGTCAGGCGGTAGGCGAACAGCTTGATCCGCGGCAACCCGGCTAGGAAGTAGATGCTGAGCACCGCCACGACCAGTGCGGAGGAGACCGTACTGAGCACCAGCTTCCCAGCGGCAGGATCCCGCCCACCAGGGAAGTGCCATGGCCGGACACCAGCTTCTCGAGCCGCTGTTCTATCCCGTACTTCGCGTTGAGCCTGCCCAGTTCCGAATTGTGGTTCTGCAGCCGGTGCAGGTATGTGGGCAGGGCGTGCGCCAGCGTGGTCGCCTCGGCCGCGAGCCGCGGGATGGCCAGGGCGAGGAAGAGCGCGGCGATCCCGAGCATGCCCGAGACGACGATGACGACACCGGCCCACCGCGGGACGCGATGACGGGTGAGCCAGGCGACCACGGGCTCAAGGCCCGTGGCTACGAAGAAGGCCATCCCGACCAGGATCAGCACCGATCCCGCCTTGATGACGATCTCGGCCAGCCCGTAGGTGACGGCGACGCCCGCGGCACCGGTCAGACCGATGAAGAATGGTGATCGCCGGTTCACCGGTCGTCCGGGCCGTCCCAGGCCTCCTGCCTCCTCGGTTTCCTCGGCCATCACCGCCGCCGCCCGGACCGCTTCCTCCATCCGGCACCCGGCCGACCCGGGGTGACCCGGCCGGGTGCCCGTTACCTCGTCCACGCCACGCGGCGCCAGCATGCTGTCCTCCCGGGTCATTCTTCCTCGGCCGGCCCAGAGAGGTCCGGCAGGTCGCTTCATCGCTTAAGTATATCGTATCACGATACAAATGAACGGTGACGACGTCACCGCCCCGCGGCCAGCCGCCGACCGGGCTGGAGCTGCTCAGGTTTATGTCGCACCACGATGGTTAGTGATGACTCGCTGGTCCCAGCGAGTCAGGAGGGGTCATGATCAGGCAGACGCGGCACACGGTGGAGGATCCGGCCGGCCGGGAGCTGACATCCCGGGAGCTAGCGCATCAGCTGGGCGATCAGGCGGCCGGCTGGCAAGCGCCGAGGTCGCGCTGGCCCGGGCCGAGCTGCTCGCCGCCGCGAGACAGGCCATCGTCGGCGGCATGATGCTGACCGCCGCCGCCGTGGCCGGAGCATATGGCGTCCTCGCCCTGATCGCGGCGGTGATCGCCGCGATCGCGACTGCGCTGCCCGTCTGGGCGGCGGCCCTGATCACCGGCGGGGCGCTCCTGGCCTGCGCGGGCGTGCTGGCCTGGGTCGGCGCACGGCGCCTGAGTCACGCGACGCCACCCTGGCAGATGACGCGTGACAGCTGGCGCAGCAGCCTGGCGGAGCTCAAGGTCAGCCCGCGGAAATGACCATACGGCGAGGGCGGCGGCGGCCGAGGAACAGGCTGAGCTCGAGATGCTCCCGCCGTGAGGCGGACGCGGCGGGACGTGAGATGGCCGCCAGCCTGGTCGCGCTGGCGGACCGGCTCGCCGGCTCGGCTCGTCCGGCAGCCCGGGCGGGCCACCGGCTAGCGGGAGCGATCGCCGTCCTCGTCGTGGTGACGGTGGCCGCCGTCAGCTGGCAGCGTCATCGCCGCCCCTGAGGCCAGCGAGCGCCGTCCTGAGCTCAGGGAGGCGAGGAGTGCGTTGTACCGGTCAAGGTCGGCGGCCGACCCTGGCCGCGTGCGGCCGCGGCCGCGGACCAGCCCGACAGCCATGATCACCGCGAGCGCGGTCATCACCAGGTCACTTCCGGCGAACATGATCAGGCCACCCAGGTGCAGGTCGGCCAGCAGGGTCGGGCCCCATGTCCGGCCGGTCCGGGCGTAGGCCGGGAACAGTTCGCGCGGCATGAGCATGAGCGTGACGCCGACTAGGGTGTCCACGGGCATGGTGACCAGCAGCAGCAAGTAGCGGCCGAGCGGCGACAGCCGCCACCTGACCGGCTCCGAGCCGACGACCGGCAGGAAGAAGAGGTATCCGGTCACCAGGTACAGGGCGTGCTCGGCGTCGTGCACGGCGGCGTTCTCCAGTACCAGGTTCATCAGCGGGGTGAGGTGGTGGTGATGACCACCACCGCGTAGAGCCCCGCGGCAGCCGGCGGCCAGGTCAGGCCGGATACCACCGGCGACCTGACGGCCCGCTTGATCCACGTGTGCACCGGGTTGCGCGCGGCGTGCAGGAGCAGGGTGACCGGCCGGCCGGCGATGAGCAGCGGCGGGGCCACCATGATGAGCAGCAGGTGCTGGACCATATGGGCGCTGAACAGCACGTCGTCATAGACGCCGACACAGCTCTGCGTGGCCACGGCCACGGTGACCATGCCCAGGACGAAGGCCGCGGTCCGGGCGGCCAGCCACGGCCGCGCCGGGTGGCGGCGCGCGACTTTAAAGACACAGCCCCAGGTAAGTCGCGACCAGCAGGGTCAGCAGCGCGCTGACCACCGGCGCGAACTGCCATGACGTCAGCGCGTCTCCGGCGGTTAGCGGCGGCACCGGCGGACCTCACCGCATCCACGCCCGCAGGACCTCCCCGGTAGCCCTGGCCGGATCAGCCCGGCCGCGCCTATCATATCGTTACACGATATAAACTCCGGAAGGGAAACGGCGGGTACGAAACCATGGCCTACCGTCAGCACGGCGCCCTGCAGGCACCATCCATCACCTCTGGTCCAGACACCCAGCTGGCGATCCGCCCGCTGCCGCAGCGCCGGGGACTGGTGCTGACGGGCAACGCCGACATCCGCAGCCAGCCCGCGCTTCATGACGCGCTCCGCCGGGAACTGGACGGCGGCGCGGATGACGTCCATCTCGAGCTGGCCGACCTGCGCTTCATCGACGTGGGCTGCGCCCGCGAGATCCTCACCGCCACAGAGCGCTTTCCACAGGCGCATCTTGTGCTCCACCATCCTCCTGCCGTGCTAGTACGTATCGCCACCTGGTGCGGCTGGCGGGCGCTTTCGGCCTGAGCTGCTCGCCCGCCCCATCGGCCGGTTCTTTGCTTTTGCCGTCCGGATCGGGCTGGTGGCCATTCATCCCGGCTCTCGCGCTCAGCGTCTCCAGCCGGGTGCGCACGTAGAAGTGGTTGAGCCGGGCCCGCACCTGCCTGCCCGACGCGGTGCGGCGTGGGCAGGGGGATCAGATGACGCGGGGTGGGCATGAGGAGTTCCACAGGCTGCCGGGTTTCCAGGACGGCGCGTTCCTCCGCAGACAGCAGCCGGCTTACCGGCACATACGCGCGCCCGGCCGCGGCGATGCCGTAGACGGTGCCCTGCTGCAGCTTGCGGCGGTCGGCGCGTGTAGTGCCAGGCATACGTGCCAGGTCACGGCGAAGCTGATCAGCGGCAGGCCGAAGAAACCGATCCGCAGGAACCAGACCAGATACTCCACGGGCATATGCAGGTGGTAGGCGATGGCATCGTCGGCGCCGGCGAGCTGGATGTCCACGGCCATGGCCAGGATCGCGACGCCGAGCGCGGTGCGGCCCGGGACGTTGCGGGGCCGGTCCAGGACCAGGTGATACCTCCTGGTCCCGGGACCCACTGCTCAACGAACGGGTAGGCCCCCATCGACCAGGAAGAACGCGACCGGAAGGGCGACCGCGGGCAGGAACACGTTCCACACGAAGGTGTGCCCCGCCACGTTGGTCTCCACGCCCGGGCATGATCCGCAGCGAGCCCTCGAGAAATCCGATGTACCAGTCGGGCTGTGACAGGGAAGAGACATTGAGCGGGTCGTACGGGCCGTACAGCCAAATCGGGTTGATCTGGGCCGCGCAGCTGAGGACGGCCAGGGCGCCGCCAGTGAAAAAAAACAACGCGCCCGTCTTGGCCATGAACACCGGGAACAGCGGGACACCGACCTCCTTGTTGTCGCGCTGCTTCTTGCCCGGCCACTCGGTGTGCCCCTGGTGCCAGATCGTCATCAGGTGCGCGGTGATCAGGGCCAGCAGCAGGCCGGGGAGGATCAGCACGTGCACGAGGTAGAGCCGCGGGATAAACGAGTCGCCGGGATACGGGCCGCCGAACACGAAGAAGGTGATGTAGGTGCCCACGATAGGGATCGACAGCATGATGCCCTCGGCGATGCGGACCCCCGTTCCTGACAGCAGGTCGTCGGGAAGGGAGTAGCCGGCGAAGCCCTCGGCCGCGGCCAGCGCGAACATGATCGTGCCGATGACCCAGTTGATCTCCCGTGGCTTGCGGAACGCGCCGGTAAGGAACACGCGCAGCGCGTGGATCCCGATCGCCGCCACGAACAGCAGCGCCGCCCAGTGGTGGATCTGGCGTATCAGCAGGCCGCCACGCACATCGAAGCTGATGTGCAATGCGGACTGGTACGCCTCACTCATCCGGACGCCGTCCAGCTTGAGGTAGCTGCCGTGGTAGATGACCTCGGTCATGCTGGGCTGGAAGAACAGGGCCAGGAAGGTGCCGGACAGCACCAGGATGATGAACGAGTACAGTGCGATCTCGCCGAGCAGGAACGACCAGTGATCTGGGAAGGTCTTCCGCAGCACGCTGCGGGCGAACTTCGCCGCCCCGAAACGGTCGTCGATGTCGCTAGCCAGCGCCCCAGAATGCGACCCGTCTGGGTGCGGGCACCTGACTCCTCGCCGTTCCCGCGGCCGGGCGAGCCGTCTGCTCCGGGGCGCGGCGCCGGTGCACCGTCCATTCCTGACCTCCACCGCCGATACAGCAAGCCAGCCGCTGGAATGCGCCGGGCACCAGATAACTCGTGTCACGACCTAATACCTCGCGTTACAGCCGATAACGGCGGCCGCCGGTTTGGCGGTAAAGAGTGACGCCGGGCCCGTGTCGCCAGAGGACACTTCACGTGGGCCCCGGCTGGGCGATCGAGGATCCGGCCGCCGACCGGGCGGGTGCAGCCGGGTCTCGCCGACCGCGGCACGCATGCTCGTCGAGGGTGGCGCGCGCGCCGTCCGCCTCGCGCCGGGCCTTTCCCGTCCTGCTGTGCGCCAGGGCGGCCTCCTGATTGGAACCCACTGGCCCATCCGCGCATGGTCGGCCTGGATCAGTGCCACGATGCTGGCCACGGAAGCCGCCTTCCTGCCGGTGACGCACGGCCGTGCCGGTGGCGATGCACGGCCAGGGCCGTCTCCCACGACTCACTGTTTCATGCACAGTCCCGGCCGGAATCCGGGCGACCAGGTTTACATATCGTACCACGAGGTAAAGGTTCAGCCAGGCTGCTTACCAAGAACTCCGACTTCTCCGCTACCCCGAGGTGATCATGCGCCTGCTGCTTGTCCATCCCAGCTCGCTGATGTATTCGGAGATCTTCTTGCGGCTGGAGCCGCTGGGCCTGGAGCGGGTCGCGGGCGCCGCGCGGGCGGCCGGGCATCAGGTCCGGGTGGTGGACCTCCAGGTATTCTCGCCGGCCGAGCTGACGCGGAGATGGCGCGCATTCCGGCCGCACGCGGTCGGCATCTCGCTGAACTACCTGGCCAACGTCCCGGAGGCCATCGACATCGCGGCGCGCGGCGAAAGCGGGCCGCCCGGGCTGCTTCGTGTTCTTCGGCGGGCACAGCGTGTCCTTCATCGCCGGCGACGTGCTGGACCCAGGCGGAAGGGTCGCGTCGACGCGGTGGTCCGGGGCGAGGGCGAGGCCGCCATCGGCCCGCTGCTGGATGCGGCGCCGGATGGCCGGCCTGCACACCGTGCCCGGCGTGGTGAGCCTGGCCGGCCGGGGCCCGCCGATCTGCCGGGCCCTGCACAACTCGACTCGCCCGCCCGCGCGGGACCTGATGCGCCGCCGCCGCCGGTACTTCATCGGCGAGCTCGACCCGTGCGCCTCGATCGAGTTCAGCCGCGGCTGCCCGTGGGACTGCTCGTTCTGCTCGGCCTGGACGTTCTACGGCCGCGCCTACCGCAAGGCCTCGCCGAGGCCGCGGCCGCCGAGGTGGCGAGCATCGCGCGAGCCGAACGTGTTCATCGTCGACGACGTGGCCTTCATCCGGCCCGAGCACGGCCACGGCATCGCCGCCGAACTGGAGCGGCGGCGCATCCGCAAGCGGTACTACCTGGAGACCCGCAGCGACGTCCTGCTGCGCAACCCGGAGGTCTTCGAGCGGTGGACGCCGCCTGGGCCTGAGCTACATGTTCCTGGGCATGGAGGCTATCGACGCCGAGGGCCTGGACCTGTACCGCAAGCGGGTCAGCCCGGACGACAACTTCCGGGCCCTGGAGGTGGCCCGCGAGCTCGGCATCATCGTGGCGATCAACCTGATCGTGGACCCGGCCTGGGACGCCGGGCGGTTCCGGCGTCCGGGAGTTCGCCCTGGCCGTGCCCGGAGATCGTGCACCTGTCCGTGATGACCCCTTACCCGGGACGGAGATCTGGCACACCGAGGCACGGCGGCTGACCACCCGCGACTACCGGCTGTTCGACATCCAGCACGCCGTCGTCCCCGACCACGCTTGCCGCTGGAGGAATTCTACCGCGAGCTGGTCCGGACCCAGGCGGTGATCAACCGCAAGCACCTCGGCGCGCGGACCGCGCCGAGGCGCTGCGCGATCGCTCGGCCGGCAACCTGCCCGCGGCCAGACCAACTTCGCGCGGATGCTGTGGCAGTTCAACAAGGTCTACAACCCCAGTCCGCCAGTACGCCGACCACCAGCGCCGGTCCGGTACGAGCTCCCGCTGCCCAGCCCCCAGCCCGGCGAGCGCCGCCACCCTTCTACATCCACTCCCCGTCCTGGCGCCCACCGGCGGGACGAGGGCAGTGCGGCCACGCCCTAGGGCTGGCCGAGGTGGCGGCCTGGGCCGGCGGATCAGCCGGCCCGGCGGCTCGGGCCGGGACGACAGCGGCAGACGGCAATGGACAGCTGATCGCGACAGCGATATTGTTAGCGACGCCCGCGGACTGGCCGCGCAGGCCGCGGCACGGAAGGTTTGGCTCCCGGGAGGCCGGGTATGCCGGTCGCTCGCAGCACTTGTACAGTTCTCCGCAGGAGGGCAGGATGCCGACGAGGAACAGTTCCGGACGTTGCTGGCTTACGGCCTGGACTACGCGGCCGCCGGCGCCCGGCTGGGCATCCCGGCCGGGCAGGCTTATCTGATCGCGACCGGCGTTCCCGGCCGACGGCAGCGACACGATCGGTGATGGGCAGGCAGCCCGCCCGGCAGCCAGCAGCTGGCCAACCCGCCGCACGAGAACCCCGGCCGCCGGGAAACCGTACGGCTGGCTGGCGGCCCGGGTCGCCGCCGACGGGCAGATGCGCGCGCCATGTGGCCGCGGACGGCCGGGTCACAGGAACAGGAGGCGTGATGGGCGTCCGCACCTGGATCGACGCATGGCCAGTATGTAGCTCACCAGGCATGGACCCGCTGGGCCGGGGAGCGGCGGCCAAGAGCAGCTGCTGGCGACTCCTGGCCTGGCCCCGCGCACCGGCACCGCGGACAAGGTGACCAAGGCATCTGCCGTATTGCGCGGTCGGCTGCGGCCAGAACGTGTACGCCAAGGACGGGAAGGTCATCCAGATCGAGGGCGACCCGGACTCGCCGGTCAGCCGCGGGCGGCTGTGCCCGAAGGGCTCGGCCAGCCTGCAGCTCACCACGGGCAGCGCCCGCCGGTACGAGGTGCTGTACCGGCGGCCGCACGGCACCGACTGGGAAGTCCTGCCGCTGGACCGGGCTATGGACATCATCGCGGACCGGGTCATCGCCGCGCGCCGCCACGGCTGGCAGTGGGACGTGGACGGCAAGCGGACGCGCCGCACCATGGGGTCATTTCTGTGGGCACTCGACCGGCTTGGTGCCGAGGTTGACAAATCCCGGCGCACCGGAGAAGGCGTTCGTGTCGTGTACGTCTCGCCTCTGAAGGCCCTGTCCTACGACATCGAGCGCAACCTGCGCGCGCCTCTCCGCGGTATCGGGGCGAGCGTGAGCGTTGGCATTCGCACGGGCGACACCTCCCAGGCCGAACGCGCCGCGATGGCGCGCAAACCGCCGGAGATCTTGATCACGACTCCGGAGTCGCTGTACCTGATCCTCGGCTCGCGAGCACGCGCGATGCTGGGCACGGTCGAGACGGTGATCGTCGATGAGATCCATGCGGTGGCCTCGGTCAAGCGTGGCGCCCATCTGGCGCTGACGCTCGAGCGACTTGAGCAGCAGGTGCGCAGCGCTCGCGGCCCCGATGCTCCCGGCCGTGCAACGTGTGGGCCTCTCGGCGACGCAGAATCCGCTCGAGGAGGTTGGTCGCTTCTGGTGGGGCCCACGCGCAAGGTGCGGATCCTCGATGCAGGCGTACGCAAGCCGCTGGACCTGCGCATCCACGTCCCGGTCGAGTCGATGAGCGATTTGGCCGGTCCGCCCGGCCCGCAGAGCGACGATCCGCTTCAGCCTGTGCAGGGCAGCGAGTCCACGCGCAACTCGATCTGGCCGGCCATATACCCGAGCTGTTGCGACTGGTGCGCGAGCATCGCTCCACGATCGTGTTCGTCAACAACCGTCGCTCGGCTGAGCGGGTCGCGCTGCGTCTCAACGAGCTGGCCGCTGCCGAGACAGATGACGTCGACAGCTCCCAAGGCGTTGGGGATGGTTTGGATGGGCCGCCCTTGGGGGCGGCCGAGGGGCGTGCCGGTAGATCAGCCGAGGCCTGTGGCGCTGCGCGACATCGCAAGAGCCCATCACGGCTCGCTTAGCCGCGAGGAGCGAACGACGATCGAGGAGCAGCTCAAGGCGGGCGAGCTGCCCTGCCTGGTGGCGACCTCTTCGCTCGAGCTTGGGATCGACATGGGCGCGGTCGACCTGGTGCTGCAGATCGAGTCGCCCAAGTCCGTAGCACGGGGCCTGCAGCGCATCGGGCGAGCCGGTCACGGCGTCGGCGACTGTCAGCAAGGGGCGCATCTTCCCCAAGTTCCGCGGTGATCTGCTCGAGTGTGCGGTCGTTTGCCGGCGCATGCGCGAAGGCGCGATCGAGCCCACCGTCGTGCCTCGCAACGCGCTCGACGTGCTCGCCCAGCAGATCGTCGCGATCGCCGCCTCTGCTGAGGGGGGCCAGCAGCCCGCGGAGGACGACCAGGACGGACGGCGTCGGCGTCGAGGACCTGTACGCGCTCGTCACTCGCACCCACTCCTACTCCGAGCTGCCGCGCGCGCTCTTGGAGAACGTGCTCGACATGCTCGACGGGCGCTACCCCTCCAGCGAGTTCGGCGAGCTGCGCGCGCGCATCGTTTGGGATCGTGTCGCGGGTCGTATCCGCGCGCGCAAGGGATCTCGCCAGCTGGCGATCGCAAACGCCGGCACGATCCCCGATCGCGGCCTCTACGCGGTGACCTTGCCGGACGGGCGGCGCGTGGGCGAGCTCGACGAGGAGATGGTCTATGAGGCCCGCCCGGGGCAGGTCTTCCTGCTCGGTGCCTCCTCCTGGCGGATCGAGGAAATCGGCCGCGACCGCGTGATCGTGACCCCCGCTCCCGGGGTGCCGGGCGCTGTGCCGTTCTGGAAGGGAGACGGCATCGGCCGGCCCAAGGAGCTGGGCAAGGCGATCGGCGCGTTCACGCGCTGGGCAGTCAACCAGGACGCGGATTTGCTCGTGCGCGACTACGACCTCGACGAGCGCTCTGCCGCCAACCTGCTCGACTATCTGCGCGAGCAGCAGGCGGCTACGCAGGTGCTGCCGAGCGACCGTACGATCGTGCTCGAGCGCTTTCGCGACGAGATCGGCGACTGGCGCCTGTGTGTGCTCTCGCCCTATGGCGGCCGCGTGCATGCGGCTTGGGGCCTTGCGATCTCAGCCCGCATGCGCGAGCGCTTCGGGATCGACGGCGAGGCGATCTGGTCTGACGACGGGATCGTCGTGCGCTTGCCCGATGTGGACCTGGACGAGGCCGAGGAGTGGGCGTCGAGCGGCCGGGACGCCCCCGCGGCGCCGGTCGCTCTTCCCGGCCCGCTGCCACCGCCGATCCTCCGACCGCTGCCGATCCCCCCGTCGCCGCCGATCCTCCGACCGCTGCCGACCCCCCCGTCGCCGCCGATCCCCTTATCCCTGGCGAACCCCCTGCTGCACGAGTCGCTGATGCTTTTGCCGAGCGCGGGTCGAATCCTGCGGGGCCACCGGCGCCGCCTCTTATGCCGACTTGGTGGCGCTCGATCCGCAGGAGGTCGAGGAGGCAATCGTCGCGGAGCTTGGCGACTCGGCGCTGTTCGGAGCTCGCTTTCGCGAGAACGCCGGCCGCGCGCTCTTGATCCCCCGCGCCTACCCGGGCCGGCGCACGCCGCTGTGGCAGCAGCGCCTGAAGGCTCAAGGGCTGCTGCAAGTGGCTCGTCGCTACCCTGACTTTCCGATCGTGCTCGAGACCTATCGCGAGTGCCTGCGAGACGTGCTCGATCTGTCCGGCCTGCAGGAGCTGCTGCGCGGCCTTGAAACGCGCGAGGTCTCGCTGGTGGAGGTGGAGACACAGCACGCTTCTCCGTTTGCGGGCTCGCTGCTGTTCGACTACGTGGCCACCTATATGTACGAGGGCGACACGCCGAGCGCTGAGCGCCGCGCGGCCGCTCTGTCGCTCGACCGCGATCTGCTGCGCGAGCTGCTCGGCCAGGAGGAGCTGCGCGAGCTGATCGATCCCGCCGCGCTGGAGCAGATCGAGGAGGATCTCCAGCACCGCTCGCAGCGCACGCAGGCCACGAGCCGGGACGCGCTCGGAGATGTGCTGCGCGCAGTCGGCGACCTGCGCGTCGCGGAGCTGAGCGAGCGCGTGCTCGCCGGCCTGGACGTGCAGGAGATGCTGGCCGCGCTGGAGCACGAACGGCGCGTGGTGCGTATACGCATCGCCGCAGACGAGCGGCTGATCGCAGCCGACGATGCAGGTCTCTATCGCGATGCGCTTGGCTGCCCGCCGCCCGCCGGCCTGCCTGAGGTGTTTCTGGCAGATGTGCCAGACGCCTTGGTCGAGCTGGTGAGGCGCTATGCACGTACGCACGGTCCCTTCTCGAGCGTGGAGTTCCTCGATCGCTACCGCGTGGACGTCTCCTCCGCATTGCGTGAGCTGGAGAGCTCGGGCGAGCTGGTGCGAGGAGAGCTGCGCCCCGGTGGCGCCGGGCGCGAGTGGTGTGACATCCAGGTTCTGCGCCGTCTGCGCCGCGCTTCGCTGGCAGCGCTGCGCAAGGAGATCGAGCCTGTCGACGAGCATGCTCTGAGTGCGTTCATGCCTTCGTGGCAGGGCGTCGACCGTTGGCGGCCAGGTTCTGAGCGAGGCGGCGGCGGGGTGGAGCGCCTGCGCGAAGTGCTCGTCCCCCTGCAGGGCTTGGCGTTGCCTGTGGCCTCCTGGGAGCGCGACGTGCTCGCCTCTCGTACCGGCTCCTATTCGCCTTCTTGGCTGGACAGGCTGTGCGCCAGCGGCGAGGTCGTCTGGGTCGGCGCGGGCTCGCTCGGGCGCGACTCGGGGCGTGTGGCGCTGTATTTCCGCGAGGACGCCGCGTTGCTGGGCCGACCCAGCTCACCCGTCGGCACGCGCGGGGAGGCGCCTGAACAGCCCGAGCACGCACTGCTACGCGAGCGCCTGGCGGCTGGACCCTGCTTCTTCACCGACCTGCTTGCCGAGTTGGAGCTGGCGAGGCGCCGTGCTCACACAGGCGCTGTGGGACCTGGTCTGGGCCGGCGAGGTGACCAACGACGCCTGGGCACCCTTGCGCGCCCCACGTCAGACGCTTGCCGCACACGCGCTTGCGGGGCCGGCTCGTGCGCGGGCGAGGCGGGTTGCGCGCGGGAAGGCGCTTTGGCGGCGCCCTCGCTGCGCGCGGGCCGCTTTGGCACGAGCGCGCAGGTGCAGGGCCGCTGGTCGCTCACGCTCGCGCTCTTTGGCGAGGAAGCTCCGCGCGAGCAGAGCGCTCGCCCGGACGCAATCGAGGAGCTGCGCGCGCGCCGCCGCGCTCTTGCCGAACTGTTGCTCGAGCGCTATGGCGTGCTGACGCGCGAGCAGGTCTCCGCCGAGGGCATCGCCGGTGGCTTCTCGGCTCTGTACGGTGCGCTCACGGAGCTGGAGACGCTTGGAGTGTGCCGGCGCGGCTACTTCGTCGAGGGTCTCGGTGGCGCCCAGTTCGCGCTGCCCGGAGCGGTGGAGCGTCTGCGCGCGCGAGCGAACGAGGCAGAGCCGCGACGCTCGTGCTCGCGGCGGTCGATCCCAGCCCAGCCGTACGGCGCCGTGCTGCCCTGGCCGACGGCGTGCGGGACAGACAACGCCGCCCGGCGCGGGTGGCGGGCGCGTATGTGGTGTTCGTCGCCCACGAGCCGGTGCTCTACCTGGAGCGCGGCGGACGCGGGATCCTGACGCTTGGCGGGGAGCGACTGCGGCTGCGGCCGGGTCACTGGGCAGGCGGAAGCAGCGAGCGGGAGCCCGCGCAGCCGCCGGTCGCCTGGCGTTGCGCGCGTGGCCGATGCCGTACGCGCTGGGCGCGTGGACACGGTGGCGCTCGAGCGAATAGACGGGGAGTCGGCGATCGGCTCGGTTCTGGAGCCCGTGCTCGTCGAGCTCGGCTTTCGCCAGGGGCCGCGGAGACTCACGCTCCGAGCTTGAATCGCTCGACCCTCTCGAATAAGATCGAGTTGGAAACAAGTAGGGACCTGGGGATGGGGTAGAAGGGAGGGTGATGTCTTCGACGCTCCGCACGATGCGGAAGAGACAAATCGTCGCATCTGGCCACCGGAGTCAGAAACATTCGTTCGGCGCGGCCGTGCGGTGGCTTGCCAATAGTTCAGCCCTGAATTATCTTCCCGAATAATGGGGATCAATGGAACAAGTAGTAGGGAGACTGCTCTCGGTGGATCGACGGTGATCCTGCCTGGAGAGGACTGTCCAGAGCTTCCCGTCTACACCCGGGTCTCAGCCGAGGAGCTGTTGCTGGGTGCGACCGACGATGGTTATGACGGACTTACGCCCCTGTACAAGCGTCTGCCGCATGGGCCCCATGGCCTCGGTCGCGAGGCCGTCGCACGCCACCAGCGCGCGCGCCTGTACGGAGGTATGGCCGAGTCGGTCTACCAGCGCGGCTATGGGGCCACGAGCGTGGCGCACGTGATCGCGTTGGCCGGCGTCTCACGACGTGCCTTCTATGAGCAGTTCTCCAACAAGGAAGACTGCTTCCTGGCCACCTACGATGCGCTTGTCGGTGCCTCGCGCAAACGGGTCCTGCAGGCATGGATGGGCGAGCGTGGCTGGGCCAACCGCCTGTACGCGGCAGCCCAGGTATTCCTCGAAGGCATCGCCGGCGATCCGCGTGGCGCCAATCTGGTGCTCGTCGAGTCGATCGGGATCGGGCCGCGTGGCCACGAGCGCCTGCAGTTGACCGCCACCGCCTTCGAGCGCGTCGTAGCGACAGGCTTCAGCCTGACGCCCGACGGGATCACGCTGCCGCCGCTTGCACCGCGCGCGATCGTGGGCGGGGTGCGTTTCGTGGTGCTCAGGCGCGTGCGCGAAGGTCGCCACCAAGAGCTTGCGGGTCTCACCGACGAACTACTCGACTGGGTCAACTCATACCGCTCCTCGGCGGTGACTCGTCTACGCACGCTTGGCTCGGGACGACCGCCCCATCTCCTTGCAAAACGCGCACGCTTCCTGACACGCGAGGATCGGCGCTCGAGCGTGATGGACGCGATGGTGCAGCTCGCCCTCGAGCAGGGCTACACGAACATCACCGACGCTGAAATCGCCCGTGCCGCGGCCGTGTCCACCGAAGCGTTCCACCGAGAGTTCCCAAACAAGGAAGAGTGTCTGCTCGCGGTCATCAACGAGTTCGCCGCCGAAGCCCACGACGCGGTGCGGCGCGCCACTCGCAACGACACCGAGTGGGCTGAGGGAGTGCACAAAGGCGTGGAGGCTCTGATCGGCTACTGCGCTGCGCATCCGGGACTGGTAAAGCTGACCTTCATCGACCTGTTCGACGCCGGTAACGGCATGGTCGCGCGCGTCAGCGGCGTGCTCGATGGCTTCATCAAGGTGATGACCCGAAGGGTGCCGGAGCCCGAGCGAGCCCCTGCTGTCGCCGGCGAGGCGATCATGGGGGCGATCTGGGCGATCCTCTCGAGCTACGCGCCGCACGATCGGTTGCGCTATCTGCCGTGCTTGGTCGATCACCTGGCATTCCTGATCCTTGCGCCTTTCGTCGGTCCACGTTCGGCCGTCGAGGCAATCGAAGCAGCCAGCTTTCGGCGCAAGCAGCTGAAGGTTTCCTAGGTCTCGAGACTCGCCTCTATCCTTTCGGATGGTGGCTACTGACGAGATCATCCGTGCAGGCACGCGCCCGCGACGGGTCGGCCACAAGGGCGCGGCTGATCTCGTGCAGGGGAACACTCCGGCGAGCTTTGACGCGGCGCTGGCCCATGGGGTGGACATGATCGAGTTCGACGTTCTCAGTGAACACCCTGACGGCAGTGGCGAGTTGATGGTTGCCCACGACTACGAGGACATGCGCTCGCGCACGCCGCTCACCCTGGAGCAGGCGCTAGAGCATCTTGCCGGGGAGCGCTTTGCCGGCCTTGACTTCGATGTCGACGTAAAGCTGCCCGGGTATGAGCTGCGCGTGGTGGACGCTCTACGCGAGGCTGGGCTCACCGCAAGGACGCTGATCAGCGGCATGTACCCATCCTCGCTTGCCCGCGTGCGCGCGGCCGAGCCGTCTTTGCGCCTTGGCTGGTCGGTCCCACGCGTCAGGCGCGACTACACCAGTCACCTGCTCACTGCGATCCCGGCCCTTGCGATTCTCACCGGCTATCGGAGACTGCTGCCACGGCGCGCAGGCGAGGCACTGCGAAGCGGGACGGTGGACGCCGATCATGGCTCACTGGCGGGTCGTCACGGGGGCGCTGGTGAGCGCGGTCGAGCGCGAGGGTGGCGAGCTTTACGTATGGACGGTTGACGACGCTACGCGCATCGCCAAGCTGACCGCGCTTGGGGTGAGCGGCATCATCACCAACGATCCACGCCTGTTTGACGCTATGTGAGCTTGCACGTCGCGGCGCTGAACCCCTTCGGGTCGGCGCCGGCGAGGCTCGTATGCCCAGCACTGGTGGGCATGGCCGTCGTCAGCAGCACCGTGTTTGCCTTGCGCCATTGGAAGACGACCTGGCCACGCAGGGTGAATGCGGACTTGGAGGTGCTCGAGGCAAACGTGAAGCTGCGGCCGCCTTGGCGTGCGAGCTGAGCCGTGCCGACCTTTACGAAGCCCGAATCCGCTTCCTTGCTGAGGTCGATCCACTGATTGGTGGAGACATCCAGGTATTGAACGCGGAAGCGCATGTACATGACGTCCTTGGCGTTGCCGTCGCCGGGCATCGAGCCGCGGATGCCGACCGTATTCGGCTGATCCTTGGGGCTGCATACATCAACGGTTGCCCACAGTTCGTGTGAGCGCAGCAGCGCGTGTGTCGGCGTCGGCGCGAAAGCGGCGGCGAGCATGAACGGCGCGATCGACCTCAACGGACCCATACTGTGAAGATAGCGTCGGATGCCCGCAAGTTGCGGGTTAGGGTCTGCGACGGATATCGACCGCCTCAAACCACCATCCACTCCATCGTGGCCCCTTGGCTGCCTGCTGTGATATCTCCAGGGCATGACTCCCACCAAGGTTGCGGAGATAGTGGAGCTGCTCGGACGCGTGCCGGTATTCTCGACGCTCGAGCAGGATGACCTTGGCCGGATCGCGCAGCTGGCGGTGCCGCGCAGCTTTGAGCCGGGGCAGATCGTGTTCCGAGAGGGCGACGCGAGCGATACGTGCTACGTCGTGCGCTCAGGCTGTGCTCGTGCCATTCGCGAGCACGCCGACGGTCGCACGATCACGCTCGCGCACCTTCGGGCCGGGCGACATCTTTGGCGAGCTGGCGATGTTCGAGGACGAGCTGCGCTCGGCGACCGTGGAGGCGGTGCAGCACACGAGCGTGGTGGCCGTGCTCGGCCCAGACATGCGCAGGCTGATGGTCGAGCATCCGGAAATCTCGATACGCCTGGTCGTGGCGCTCGGGCGTCGGCTGCGCGAGACCAACGATCGTCTGGCCAAACAGTCCTTTCAGACCGTGCAAAGTCGCGTGGCCGTTGTACTTAGTGAGCTCGTCGCTCAGGCGGTCGCCGCCGGCGACGCCGGCGCAGGAGGTGCTGCTCATGGCTACCCAGGCAGACCTTGCCAAGCTGGCCGGCTCCTCGCGCGAGTCGGCCTCGCGTTTCCTTGCGGTCTTGGAGCGCGCGGGCGTGATCTCACAAGGTCGCGGTCGTCTTGTGGTACACGATCCGAGCGCACTCGAGGGGTATGTCTTCTGAGCGTGAGGTCTCGGCCGGCGGTGTCGTGGTTCACGACGGCCAAGTGCTCGTGATCGTGCCCACCAGGCGGGCCGCCGACGGCTCGCAGGTGCTCGCGCTGCCCAAGGGGCATCTCGATAAAGGGGAGACGATCGTGCAGGCCGCCACGCGCGAGGTGCGCGAGGAGACAGGAATGGCGGTCGAGTCGGTGCAGGAGCTTGGCGAGGTGCGCTACTGGTATGTGCGCGATCGGCACAGGGTGGCCAAGAGCGTCTACTTCTTCCTCTTTCGATTGCTTGGCGGCGATCTGGCCGACCACGACGACGAGGTGTTGGAGGCGCGCTGGATGGGTCTTTCAGAGGCGCAGAAGGCGCTCAGCTATGCGGGCGAGCGGGAGATGGTGGCGCGGGCGCTAGCCATCTGTGAGCAAGACCGATAGCCTGCGCATCGTGCAGGTACTCAATTTCTACTCGACGATCTTCGCCGATGAGCTGAAGAAGGGCCGCAAGACGGCCACGATCAGGCTCGGCGATAAGTCGAGCAAGTACCGCAAGAATCAGGCGGTGCTCGTGACGATCGGCTACCAGTACTCGCCTCGCGAGCGGATATTCGAAGCGGTGATAGACCAGGTCGAGGTGATGAAGGTCTCCGAGCTCTCGCCGCGCGACATCAAGCACGACAACCCCGAGTTCCGCCGCCACGAGGAGCTCATCAACTTCCTCGAGCAGATTTACGGACGTTCGGTGTCGATGGATGACATCGTCACGGTCGTGCGTTTCTCCCAGATTCTGGATACGCCTACAGCAATGACGGAAGCGATGAAGGGCTTCGGCGGCGCGCAGAACTAGCTGGACGAGGGCCCTCGCAAGCGGCGCCAATCCCATCAGTGGGAAACAGAGGGTGAAACCGGCCAGCGTTAGGCGGAGGATTGTCGGTGTCCAGCTGATGCCTACCAAGCGACAAACCGCCAGTCTGAAGAGCCGTGCCCGTACGCCCGAGCGCGACGGGTTTGAGCGTGGCCATGTAACCGATATTCAGCGGGCTCGGATGGTCGCCGCGATGATTGACGTCGTTTCAGAGCGCGGCCGTGCGAATGCGACGGTGGCACACGTGGTGGCCCGCTCAGGCGTATCGCGGCGCACCTTCTATGAGGTCTTCGACGACTTCGAAGACTGTTTCCTGGCGGCGCTCGATCAGTCGCTTGCGGAGATCTCGCGATACGTGCTCGATGTCTATGACCCGGCCGAGAAGTGGCGCGTGCGGATCAGGTCTGCCTTGGCTGGGGTTGCTGGAATTTCTCGACGACGAGCAGGCGATGGGACGTTTGTGCGTCGTGGAGACGCTCGGCGCCGGCCTCAGGGTGCACCAGCGGCGCCTGGCGGTCCTGGATGCCGTGGTTGCCGCAGTGGACGAAGGGCGCGAACAGTCGAGGTCCGCGGGCGCGCTGCCACCGCTGACCAGCGAAGGGGTGGTCGGAGGCGTGCTATCGGTTCTGCATGCGCGCCTCGTCCCCCATGCGGTGAGCGACCGTGGTACGACACGTGCAAAGCGCACAGGGCGCGCAAAGAGCCCTGTACGGTCCGGCGAGCGGCCCGGCTCTCTGCTCGAGCTGACAGGTGCGCTGATGGCGATGGTCGTGCTTCCCTACCTTGGCCCGGCGGCCGCCGCCAAGGAGGCGGCACGCCCGACCCCCAGGCGCAGCTCGCCGCCTCGTGGCGGGAGCGGCGATCCTTTGCGCGATCTGGAGATGCGCTTGACCTACCGAACGGTACGCGTGCTGCTCGCGATAGCCGCCAATCCGGGCACGTCCAACAGGCAGGTTGGGGCGGCCGCGGGGATAGACGATCAAGGCCAGATATCGAAGTTGCTGGCTCGGCTGGATAAGCTTGGATTGGTCTACAACAATGGCATCGGACAGGTTCGCGGAGCCCCTAACGCTTGGGTGCTCACGACGAAAGGCACCGAAGTCGAGCAACTGGTTGCCGGACAGATGTCGGTAGGCGCTGGAGCCTGAGACGGGCAGACGCTTGCAATTTGTTTGGCACTCGAGCCCGAGAGTGCCAAACATCTCCTTGACGCGCGCGATCTGTTCTATATATTGACCGTGGCCATTGGCACTCCCACCACGAGAGTGCCAACCAGGTCGTTGGGTGCCGCCGCCTCATGGCACGGTGCCGCTAAGGAAGCACATTCTAAACGGAGGTTCTCAGCATGAAACTTAAGCCCCTGGGCGATCGTCTGATCGTACGGGCCATCGAGGAGGAGCAGACGACCGCCAGTGGTCTCGTCCTTCCCGATACTGCCACGGAGAAGCCGCAGAAGGGTAAGGTCCTCGCCGTTGGCGACGGCAAGCTCGACGATGCCGGCAAGCGTATCCCGCTCGATGTGTCCGAGGGCGACGAGGTCCTCTACAGCAAGTACGGCGGCACCGAGATCAAACTCGACGGTGAGGATCTGCTCGTGCTGCGCGAGTCCGACGTTCTCGCCAAGGTTGCCTAAGAGGGTGGCGCAGCCGGCCCTCGGGCCGGCAAGCCGGGCCCCTCGTTTTTAATCAAGGAGATCTGAACAGATATGGCTCACAAGGAACTCAAGTACAGCTCCGAGGCGCGTAAGTCTCTGGAGGCCGGCGTCGACGCTGTCGCCAACGCCGTAAAGGTCACACTCGGCCCCAAGGGCCGCTACGTGGTGCTCGACAAGAAGTTCGGTGCGCCCACGATCACCAACGACGGTGTCACGATCGCTCGTGAGATCGAGGTCGAGGACGTCTTCGAGAACCAGGGCGCCCAGCTGGTGCGTGAGGTGGCTACCGCCACCAATGACGTCGCCGGCGACGGCACCACCACAGCGACCGTGCTCGCTCAGGCGATCGTTCGCCAGGGCCTGAAGAACGTGGCGGCCGGCGCCAACCCGCTGGCGCTCAAGCGCGGTATCGAGAAGGCCGTCGACCAGGTCGTGGCCAACATCGCCTCGCAGTCCAAGGAGGTCTCCGGCAAGGACCAGATCGCGCGCGTCGCGACCATCTCAGCCGGTGACGAGGAGATCGGTGACGTGATTGCCGATGCGATCGAGAAGGTTGGCAAGGACGGCGTCGTGAACGTCGAGGAGGGCCAGACGTTCGGCATGGACCTCGAGTTCACCGAGGGCATGCAGTTCGACAAGGGCTACATCTCGCCTTACATGGTCACAGACCAGGACCGTATGGAGGCAACCCTCGAGGACCCCTACATCCTGATCGCCAACCAGAAGATCGGCTCGGTGCGCGACGTGCTTCCGGTGCTCGAGGCAGTGATCCAGAGCGGCAAGCCGCTGCTGATCATCGCCGAGGACGTCGAGGGCGAGTCGCTCGCGACGCTCGTGGTGAACAAGCTACGTGGCACCTTTACAGGTGTTGCGGTTAAGGCCCCCGGTTTCGGTGACCGCCGCAAGCGCATGCTCGAGGACATCGCGATCCTGACCAAGGCAGAGGTCATCACCGAGGAGATGGGCCTCAAGCTCGAGAACACCCAGGTGTCTCAGCTTGGGCACGCTCGTCGTGTGGTCGTGGGCAAGGACAACACCACGATCGTCGATGGCGCAGGCGATGCCGAGGCGATCAAGGGTCGCATCAACCAGATCAAGGCCGAAGTCGAGAACACCGACTCGGACTTCGACCGCGAGAAGCTCCAGGAGCGTCTGGCAAAGCTGTCCGGCGGTGTCGCAGTGGTCAAGGTCGGCGCGGCTACCGAGACGGAGATGAAGGAGAAGAAGCACCGCGTCGAGGACGCCCTGCAGGCAACTCGCGCGGCGCTTGAGGAGGGCATCGTGCCCGGCGGTGGGGTTGCCCTGCTGCAGGCATCGGCGGCTGTCTCGGTCGATGGCGACGGAGCATCCACAGACGGCTCGGACGACGAGCGGACCGGAGCGCGCATCGTTTTGCGTGCCCTGGAGGAGCCGCTACGTCAGATCGCCGAGAACGCGGGCCTGGAGGGCTCGGTTGTCGTCAACGACGTGCGCAAGGCTAAGAAGGGCCACGGCCTGAATGCCGCTACCAACGAGATCGTCGATCTCGTGGCAGCCGGGGTCATCGACCCGGCGATGGTCACTCGCTCGGCGCTGCAGAACGCCGCGTCGATCGCCAAGAACATCCTCACCACCGAGGCGATCGTCGCCGAGGTTCCGGAGAAGGAAGGCGGCGGCATGCCGGGCGGCGGTATGCCGGACATGAGCGGCATGATGTAGTCAGACCGGTACCGGCGCGTGCGGCGCTCCAGTCGCACGCGTATCCGGTCGATAGACGTCTTAGAGGGCCCGGCAGGATGCTGGGCCCTCGTTTTTATGTCAGGGGCTCCTCTAGCGCGCCCTGGGCTGATATTAACTTTTTAGTGTATCGCGATAGTAGCGACTCTCCGTAGTCACTATTGTGAATTACACAAAGTCAATAACAACATCTGCGTCTTTATTCAACGTCGGACACAGGCCTCGGTCCCTCGCCCACATACTTCGCGGTCGGGCGAATCAGCTTGGCCTCGCGCTTCTGCTCGAGGATGTGCGCCGACCAGCCCGCCACGCGCGCGCAGGTGAACATCGGCGTGAACAGGTCTGGCGTGACTTCGGCCAGGTCAAGCACCACCGCCGACCAGAACTCGACGTTGGTGGCGAGCACACGGTCTGGCTTGCGCGCCATTAGCTCGGCCAGCGCTGCTTTCTCGAGTGCCTCGGCTGCCTCGAAGCGAGGCGAGCCCAGTTCGCGGCAGGTGCGCCTCAGGACGCGCGCGCGCGGGTCTTCGGCACGGTAGACGCGGTGGCCGAAGCCCATCAAGCGCTCGCCCCGGTCGAGCGCGGCCTTGACCCAGACCTCGGCGTCGCCGGTCTCTTCGACTTCGTCGAGCATCTTCAGCACGCGCGAGGGGGCGCCCCCGTGCAGCGGACCAGAGAGTGCGCCGACGGCTGCCGACAGTGCCGCCGCACAGTCCGCCCCGGTTGAGGCGACCACGCGCGCGGTGAACGTGGAGGCGTTCATGCCGTGCTCGGCTGCGGAGATCCAGTAGGCGTCGATTGCCTTGGCGTGGTCGGGGTTGACCTCGCCGCGCCAGCGAATCAGGAAGCGCTCGGGGATCGAGCGGCCCTTGTCAACCTCCGACTGCGGCACGGGCGGCTGCCCGGCGTCTCGCGCGGATTGGGCCACGAACGACAGCGCCATCACCGAGGCTCGGGCGAGGTTGTCGCGTGCCTGAACGCCTGAGATGTCGATCAGGGGGTTGAAGCCCCACTCGGGGGCCAACATCGCAAGCGCCGACTGCACGTCGACGCGGTGGTCGCCGGAGCGCACGGTCAAGACGTGCGGTTCGGCCGGGGGCAGGCCGGGCTTGAAGTGGCCGTCTACCAGCAGGCCCCAGACCTGCTCGTAGGGAACCGTGCCGACCAGATCCTCGATGTCTACGCCGCGATAGCGCAGCGACCCGCCGGCCCTGTCGGGCTCGGCGATCTCGGTGGCGAAGGCGACGACGCCCTCGAGGCCTGACTGGACTTCATCGGAAGGGGAGGATGCGGGCGGCGACTGTGTCGTGACCTCGCTCATGGGCACTCGCTTTCAGGCTTGAGATGACCGGTTGAGAGTCGACCCCACTGGATTGCACTGGAATCGACCCGGCTGCCTTGTGGGCAGGCTCATATCGTCGCAGGAATCCTCCAGGTAGGCTCCGTTGCGGCGAGCGGTGGATCGCACCGCGATCGATGGGATCGCGCAAGCATCAGCCGCGCTCACCGCTTGGTGGCGCCGTGCCGGGTCATCCATGAGGAGGAACGCCGTGACCGATAGTGACCTGATGTTCCGTCCCGCGACCGAGCTTGCCGCGATGGTCCGCTCTGGCGAGGTGTCCTCGCGCGAGCTGGTAGAGACTTCGCTCGCGCGCATCGAGGAGTTCAACCCGCAGCTGAACGCGTTTGTGGAGATCGACGGCGAGCGCGCTCTAGCAACAGCCGCGGAGATCGGCCCGGGCGATGAGCGTCCGTTCGCCGGCGTGCCGATCGCGATCAAGAACAACCGCCCGGTGGCCGGCCTGAGGGCTACGATCGGATGCTCTTTGCTGGCGGAGCACGTGGCCGAGCACGACTGCAACATCACACGCCGCTTCAAGGAGGCGGGCTTTGTGATCGTAGGGACGACCACGCTGCCCGAGTACGGGATTCTTCCCGTCAGCGAGGCACGCATATTCGGCCCGACGCGCAACCCGTGGGATCTGGAGCGTACGCCCGGCGGCTCCTCCGGCGGCTCGGCCGCCGCGGTCGCCTCGGGCATGGTGCCGGTGGCCCACGGCAACGACGGCGGTGGCTCGATCCGGATCCCAGCCGCCTGTTGCGGGCTTGTCGGCCTGAAGCCCGCACGCGGGCGCATCTCCGCGGCGCCCGAACGCGGCGAAGCGCCGCTCGACGTCGATGGCGTGTTGACGCGTACGGTCGGCGACACGGCGGCGATCCTCGACGTGCTCGCCGGCTACGAGCTGGGCGACGCCACCTGGGCCCCACCGCCTTCCGAGCCGTTCGCGGCCTCGGCGGCTCGCTGGCCGATCTCCGATCGGTCCGACAAACTGCGGATCGCGGCAACCACATTTCCACCGATCGCAGACGCCGTAGTCGACCCGCTCTGCGCGCAGGCGGTCACAGACGCCGCCGCGCTGCTGCGCTCGCTCGGGCACGAGGTCGAGGAGGTCGATCCTCCCTGGCGTATCGAGGGTCTCTCCGAGCTGTTCGGCGCCGTCTTCTCGATCCACATCGCGCTGCAGATCGTCTACTCCGGGATGGTCGCCGGGCACGAGCCGAGAGCCGAGGACATGGAGCCGATGAGCTGGGCGATCCACCAGATGACCCAGAGCTTCAACTCCGTGCAGGGCTTTGCCCTGGAAATCCAGTTGCAGGCGCTCACGCGCCAGTTGGTCGAGTTCCTGCACCCCTACGACGCTCTGCTCACGCCCGCGCTGGCGGAGCGTCCGCTGCCGATCGGCACGCTCGACACGGCTGCGCCCGACCCGATGTCCACGTTTACGCGTTCGGGGCTGTTCACTCCTTTTACGCCTGTCTTCAACGCTAGCGGGCAGCCTGGCATCTCGATGCCCCTCTATGAGGGACCCGACGGACTGCCACTCGGCGTGCAGCTCGTGGGCCGGCCTGCAGGCGAGGCGGCGCTGCTGGCACTTGCTATGCAGGTCGAGGCGGCTGTGCCTTGGGTAGGGCGCCGCCCGCCGGTGTCCTAGTTCCCGCCGTTAAAAGACTCGACCCGCCATTGCTGGCGGGTCGGGGTGACCGGGGAGCAACCCCGGAACGGGCTGATACCGAAGCACAGATTAGCACGGCGGTCCACGTAGGCCTGTGAACGGCTTGCTCGACGGTGGCCGCGAAAGGTGTGGCGGTGGCAACCCGTCAGCGCACTGATCCTTACGCCTGCTCCCTTATTCGGCCACCAGTCGAGTCAATCCTTGGCGGAAGGCGGGAGAATCGAACTCCATCCGGAGCGACCCGGACTCACGGGTATCAGCCCGCTCATGGTCCCAGACCACTCCACCTTCCGTGCAGACAATTGTACCCGGTGCACGCGACGGAATTTGCTCACCCACCGAGTACCGACGACATTGACTGCGGTGTAATGCCGAGGGCTTCGGCATTGATGCTTCCTCCAGTGGCCACCATGTTGGCCTCGAGCAACTCGGCTTCGTCCCATGTGATCGGGGTGCTTGTGTGTATCCCGCGTTCGACTAGCCGCAGCGTGCGCGAGACCATTGGCGTGGGGATTGGCAACAGCGGGCGTTCACGACACAGTGAGCGCAGCACCGTGTCAATGACTTCCTTGTAGGTCATGGTCTGTGGGCCGGCCAGCTCGTAGCGCTCATGGTTGGGCTCGTTGCCGGTGGCCTCGCCGCCTATAGTGCCACCCCCGCGCAGCGCCGCGACCACGCAACTCGCCACGTCCTCCGCCCAGATCGGCTGGCAGACCGCGCGCCCTCGGCCCGAGATCGGCACTGCCGGCAGTAGCGACAGGCGTTCGATCAGCGTCAGCCAGCGGTCGCCCGGCGCGTACACAAGCGAAGGCGCGATCACAATCGAGTGCATGTCCGACTCGCGCACGGCCTGCTCGGCCAGTGCCTTGGCCCTGAACAGGCGAGCACGGTGGTGGCTGGAGGCCCCAAGCGTCGAGAAGAACACGAAACGCTGCACCCCGGCGCGCTGTGCCGCCTCGACCATCCGCCAGGTCGCGATCGCCGCCAACTCCTCGATCGAGCCGTGCGGCTGGTCGCGCGTGGAGGCGGCAAGGTGCACGACCGTGTCGACTCCGCGCATCGCATTGCGAAACGACGGCGGGTCGGCCAGGTCACCGAGCGCGATCTGCACGCGCACGCGCTGCGGGCCGAGCCGGCGCGGGTCGCGCACGAGGCAGCGGACCGGCTGTCCTTCGGCGATCAGGCGGCGCAGCAGGGCGGAGCCGACGAGCCCGGTGGCGCCGGTGAGCAAGAGCATCGCCCAAAGCTAGCGGAGTGCGGCTTGGGGCCGGTGCTCGCCGTTAGGCCGGGCGCTCGCCCGTTGGGCCGGTTGGGGCGCCCGTCTGACCCATTCCCGTTAAGCAGATGGGCGGCCTCGCTACTATTCGTTGTCCCGCAAGCTTGTAGCTCTCATCAACGAATCGAGAAGGAAGCGAATGGCCTACGTAATCGCTGAGCCGTGCATTGGCACGAAGGACAATTCCTGCGTCGAGGTGTGCCCCGTGGATTGCATCCACCCGACGCCCGACGAGCCCGGCTATGACGCAGCCGAGATGCTCTACATCGATCCGGAGGAGTGCATCGATTGCGACGCGTGCGTCGAGGCCTGCCCGGTGGACGCTTGCTTTGCCGAGGATCAGCTGCCAGACGAGTGGCAGAAGTTCGCGTCGATCAACGCGGAGTACTTCGCCAACGCCAAGTAGGCATCCCCTACTTTGCCAACACGAAGTAGGCCTCAGAACGTCGTCCCAAAGGAGTCTTTGCGGCGGGATGTTCACGGCTCATGAGCGCCGGTTCGTGTAGTCCGTTGCTTGCTGCCAGCCTGTCGGTGACCGGAAGCTTGCTCCGGGACTGGGAGCTGGTTTTCGTGTCGATCAGCGCTGAACTCCTTTTCTCGCAGGGTGGCAGCTCGGCCGCGAGGCCTGTTACCTCCCACGCCAGTGCATGAGGGAGGCCACCACGACCCGCAGAAGGAAGAGAAGCTCCGTGTGAGCTATCCGATTTGCTGAAGGCAGGGCCATCGGATCAAACGTGGTGGCCTATAGCTGTACCGTGGTATGAGACAGAACCGATCATCGTGGTATCGGCGGCATACCCCGTCCGTAAGCGGGGTATGAGTCCCAACCAGTGGAGGTGGCAGATGGCCGAACTCGGACCGTCAGCAGAGGGAATTGTGCTGACCCACTTCATCGTCTCGGACGACGTCGAGCGTTCTCGGCGCTTTTACACCGAGGTACTCGGCGGCAGGGTGGTCCGCCCTGGGGAACCAGCAAATGTCGAACTGGCCAACAGCTGGATCGTCATCAATTCCGGCGGAGGCCCGACCGACGACAAGCCGGCGGTGACACTGGAGACGCCACGGGATCCCGACCGGGTCAACAGCTTCCTCAATATCCGGGTCAGGGACATCGAGGCCGTGTACGCCGAGTGGAGTGCCCGTGGTGCTCAATTCCTGACGCCGCCAAAGCAGCACGCGTACGAGATCCGTTGCTACATCCGCGATCCCGACGGTCATCTGATCGAGGTGGGGCAAACCACGGACCCTGAGGGGGACTGGACCCCCCCTCAGTGGCTGTCGAGTACGGCCGGCGGAGAGCCTGCGTGAATGCCGAGTTCAGCAGAGAGATCCTCGCAATTTCCGAGCTTCGCTTGACATAAGAGCAACGAAGGTCTTGCCAACACCCCGTTATGCGGACGCGTAGATAAAGGTTTGGTACCAAACAAATCTTCCAGCGTCACGCTAAATGGGTGTAGACGTGCAGCGCTCTTTTGAAGACCTTCTCAAGCCCGCGGCATGAAGAACCTTCTCAGGCCATCGGCAAAGACATGCCGGCGGGCTTCGGACTCGCCGGTGGCGTCGGCGGGCCCGGGGGCGCTACTTCGACCAGCGGCAGCGTCGGTAGCTCCATCGGCGCCATTGCGATAAGGCCACGCGCGGCCTGGCGGATCGCCTGGGACGCGGGGTCGTCTGGGTCCTCGATCACAAGCGGCAAGCCGCTATCGGCCTGGGCTCGCAACGGCATCGTCAGCGGCACCTTGCCGAGCAAGGGCACATCGAGCTCGTCGGCCAACTCCTTGCCGCCGCCCTCGCCGAAGATCGCATAGCGCTCGCCGCTTGGCGTGGTGAAGCCGGACATGTTCTCGATCACTCCGCATATCTCCAAGGACACCTTGTTGGCCATCTCCGCCGAGCGTCGCGCGACCTTCTGGGCCGTTGCTTGCGGTGTCGTCACGATCACGAACTGTGCTTGCGGGAGCATCTGGGCGAGCGTCATCGAGACATCGCCGGTGCCTGGCGGCAGGTCGATCAAGAGGTAATCGAGCACACCCCATTCGACGTCTTGTAGGAACTGGCCGAGCGCCTTGTGCAGCATCGGCCCGCGCCACACGACTGCGGCGTCCTCCTCCAGGAAGAAGCCGATCGACATGACCTTCACTCCATGGGCCTGGAGCGGCACGATCTTACGCTGTGGCGAGACCGGAGGGCGGGTCGCGCCGAGGCCGTACATACGCGGGATCGAATAGCCCCACACGTCAGCGTCGAGGATGCCCACGCGCTTGCCGTCGGCCACCAGGGCTACCGCCAGATTTGCTGTTAGCGTCGACTTGCCGACGCCGCCCTTGCCCGAGCCGATGCACAGCACGTTGGATACCTGGGCGAGCGAGCCGGCTGGGAGGCTGCCGCGCCCGAGCTTCTGTTGCAAGGAGGCCTTCTCGCTGTCACTGAGCACGTCGAAGTAGACGTTGACATGCGTGACGCCCTCTAGTGCCGAGACGGCCTCGGCGACAGAAGTCTGGAAGTGGCCGCGGATCGGGCAGCCCGCCGTCGTGAGCGAGACGGTCACGTCGACCACTCCGTTCTCGGAGATGTCGATCGAGCGCACCATCTCTAGCTCAACGATCGAGCGGCGCAGCTCGGGGTCGATCACGACCTCCAGCGCCTTCATGACAACGTCTGAGTTCATGTCTGCCCGCATTCTGCCAAATCTCTGCCGGTGGCCCGGTAAAGGGCGGCGATGGGAGGTTGGTGGTGGAGGGAGGTGCTGTGAGAATGGTGGCCGACGAAGACGTAGCTGGAGCCGGACTCGGCGATCGAGAAAAAATGCCGCCGGGCGGTAGGGGGACCGCCCGGCGGCGAGGGAGGAGAGGGTGCTTCTACTACCGGCGGGATATGAGGCCGGCAGACCTTCCCGTCTCCAGCCTCTCCGGCCTGGAACGGGGGAAGGGGTTGTGCTCAGACGAGGCTGAGGATGCGCTCCTGCACCTTGTTGGCCAGATCTTCGCCCTCGCGCTGGACACGACGTGCCTCGCGCTCGACGCCAGCGCGCGTCTGGCGCACCTCGCGTTCGACGCGGACGCGCGTCTTGCGCACCTCGCGCTCGAAGCGGTTGCGAGCCGTGTTGCCACGGCGCTCGAACTTGCGCAGCTGCGCGTTCGCCTTTGCCGGGCTGGCATAGCTCTCGATCGTGTCGTTGACGCGTGCGAGCACCTGTTCACGCGCGATCAGTGCCGCGCCGACGGGGATCAGCACGGCGCGCTCGGCATAGGAGCCAACCGTCGGGTTCTTGACGGCGGTGGTGGAGCGCTTGTTGGAGGCGCTGGAAGTGCTTGCGCGCGACGTGCTTGCGCGTGCGGTGGTCTTCGCTCTCGCGCTCCTGGGGGCGGCGGCGCGGCGCGGCTTGGCGCTACTTGCTGATGTTGACTGGGCTGTTGCCATCTGGGGGAGGTTCTCCTGATTTGGGGGGTACACTTGTTCTGGTCGGTACGACTTTAGCACCGAACACATGTTCCTAACCCGTGCTAGAAGGATGGTTACACGCCAATCTCAAGTCGGCGTGAACACCCTGTAAAGAAAAGCTATGAAACCTCGTGGCGCTTGCTCAGAGGCCTGGAAAGAGCCCCTAGCTTGGCAGCAGGGGAACGCGTGTTCGCGTCAGCCACGCGGCCGGATCCTCCAGCTCGCGCATGCTGGGCAGCATCTCGGCCGAGCTCCAGGCGAGCGTTAGCGCGCTCGGGCCGGCCTGTGCAACAACCTTGTCGCAGAAGGACCGCCCGATCTCGTACTGGCGCATCTTCATCTCCAGGCCCAAGAGCTTCTCAAGGATGCGCCATGGCCAGCCGCGCTCGCGACGCCGGCGGTTCATCGCAATGCGCATGCGCTCCATGGTCGGTAGCTCTTCCGCGCCGACGGCATCCATCACATGCTCGGCATGGCCCTCGATCAGCGACATCGTGGCCTGCATACGCTCGACCAGCGCCCAGCGATCCTCGCCGATCCCGACGCGCAACAGCTCGCCACCGCGCAGCCGTCCAACGAGCGCGCGCAGGTCCGAGGGGTCGGGGACTTTTGCGAGGCCGCCCAGTTCGACACCGACCTGCATGCCGTCGATCAGCTCGCGCAGCATGGCGCCGAGGTGATCGCGCAGCCACGGGGCGCCGCCGAACTGGACGGCATGGGTGACCTCGTGGATCGCGACCCAGGCGGTGAACTCCTCGCGGTCGAGGTCGAGGTTGCGTGCGGCCTGGGCCAAGTTTGGCGCCAGCAGCAAGAGTCGCGCTGGTTGCTCTGGTTCCAGTAGCGCGATGTCGTACTGGCCGAGCACGCGTTGGGAGAGGATGCCGGTGATCGCGCCCACCTGCGCGCCCAGCAAGAGCTGGGTGATCGAGCGCATTGCCGGTGCGAGCGGGCCGCTGCCGCTGCCGAGCCGCTTGGTCAGGGGGTCCAGCAGCGGGCGCATCGTCGCAATGTTGGCTTCGATCCAACCGGGACGGTCGATCAGCTCAAGTGTTGGCAGGTGCTCCGGGGGCTGCAGGCCGGTGTAGGCGCCGACGCGCGCGGCAAATCGCTCGGCCAGCGACTGCACTCCGCTCGCGTCCGAGCGTGATTGAGATGCCCACCCATCTGTGCCCCCGGCGAGCATCTCGCCGACGCGCTGCGCCACCTTCCAGTCGATACCGTCCATCCATAGAGCGTACGCACTCGTATGCTTGGCCCGTGCCTGCCTCTCGAATCGAGCTCTTCGAGCGTGCGGCCGCGCGCGACGTGTTGGCCTGGCTGCGTCTGCTTACCGATCCGAGCGACTCCTCGGCGGTGGTGCGCGCGCTTGGGCGTCCGCCGATCGAGCTGCGCCAGGTGGACATCGCGCGCGTGGTGCAGGTGGCGCGTAAAGCCAAGCTGGATATCGTGGCGGCGCTTGGGCCGGCGATCGAGTCGCCGCAGATGCCGCCTGAGGCGCGCGAGCGGATCGAGCACTTCCAGGCGTTGCACGAGGAAGCGAGGATCGCCTTTGAGGTTTTGCGCCCGCGCCTGAGCTGCAGTCCGCAGGAGTTGGCGGCGGAGTTGACAGCTGCCTCAGAGGCAAGGCTGCTAGGTGGCGAGAAGATTTCGCAGGCGCGCGCGCAGACGCTGGAGGCTACGGTCGAGCTGATGCGCGAGGAGGTGCTCGGCGGTGCACTGCGCATCGCCGGGCGCCTGGGCGAGCTGCGTCTGGACACCGACCTGGACATCTCGCACGGCGTCGTGCGCTACCTGGAGCTCGTGAAGCTGGCGGCGCTCAAGGACCGTCCCCCTGGCCAGGGTCTCGGCGAGGCGCTTGCCGACATCAACCAGCGCCTGCTCGCCGCCTGCACGCCGCTGCAGCGTGAGATCTTCCAGACCTCGACGCTGGACGAGGCGCTGCTTGCCAGCGAGCGTGAGGCGTTTGAGCCAAGCTCGGCCGGCACCAACGAACTTGAGCGAAGCGAAGGCCGATCGGGTGAGCATGGGTCCGGCGAAGAGGACCAGCTTGAGCGGGTGGACGCGCAGGTTGCTCCCAAAGCTGCTGTCGCTCCACCCGCGCTTGGCGCGTTTGCGCGTCGCGAGGAACCCTCGCTACAGGCTTTCCTGCCCAGGCGGGGGGATGGAGTTGTGCTCTCAGCGTCTGACATCGACACATACCGCGCCTGTCCCCTGCGCTACAAGCTTGGGCGCGTCTTGAAGATCCCCTCGGCGCAGACTTTGCACCAGCGCTTTGGAATCGCCGTACACCAAGTGCTGGAGCGCTATCACGCAGCCGAGCACACGACGGTCGAGCAGATGATGGAGCTGTTCGAGAACTGCTGGCGCCGCGGTGGCTTCGGCGACAGCGACCGAGAGCGAGAGCTGCACGTGAAGGCTCGCGCGGCGCTCGTGCTCTACCACCGGCGTCTGGAGGCCCACGAGGCCGAGCCGGCTTGGTTCGAGCGCTCCTTCTCATTCAGGCTTGGGCCCCATCACTTGCGTGGACGCGTCGACCGCGTCGACAAGCTTGCCGACGGGGCCTATGAGCTGATCGACTACAAGACCTCGCGCCCGAAGACCGCAGAGCAGCTCGGCGACGATGTGCAGCTCTCGCTGTATGCGGTTGGGGCGCGCGAGTCCTGGCAGGTCGAGGCCGAGCGTCTCTCCTACTACTACGTGCTCGACGACCTTAAGGTTCCCGTCCCAAGCGCGGAGATGGATCCCGACTGGATCGCGCGCGTCGTGGCCGAGGTCGGCGAGGCGATCTTGGCGCAGCGTTTCGAGCCGACTCCCTCACCGAGCGTTTGCGGGCTGTGCGACTACCGCATCGCCTGCCCAGCGTGGGAGCGGTAGGTCTCACTTTCGCTGCGCTTTAGGCCGAGTGGATAGCCTTCTCGCGAGGATGAAGAGAGGGGTCTTGAAGGGAGGGGCGCTCGCGCCGAAGCGTAAGGGCACGAGCGCATGCCTGCCGGTGCTTTTGTTGTTTACTGCCGGGCTGATCGCCGGCTGTGGCGGAGGGTCACCCTCGACGAATACCGCATCGGTGCCGAGTTCTCCGGCGGCGGCGCCCACGCAGGGAAGTACCTCTAGCGTCGATGCGGTTGCCTATGTCTCGCACACGCCGATCTCCAAGGCGAGCTATCAGCACTGGCTTGCGGTCGAGACGGCGCTTGGGGCGGCCGGCTCGCCGGCCCATCAGGCACTTGGCTTTCTGATCACCTCCGAGTGGGTGCTGGGCGAGGCCACGGCGCGAGGCGTCAGCATCTCCGAAGCCGAAGTCAAGCAGCGCTTCGCCCAACTCGTGCATGAGAGCTTTCCCAAGGCTGGCTCTCTACAGAAGTACCTTGCCAAGTCTGACCAGACCGAAGCTGACCTGCTCGCACGCATCAAGGTCGAACTGCTGGCTTCCCGGATCGCCGCGAAGGTCAGTGCCGGCAAGAGCGCAGCTCAACGCAGTGCGTCACTCACGGCTTTCGAGAACGCATTTCATGCCCACTGGAAGAACTACACCAGCTGTCAACCCGGCTATGTGATGGAAGACTGCAAGCAGTACAAAGGCAAGCCGGAAGAACTGAACGCCAAAAGCTCCTCCGGCAGAGGTTCAAGCTCCACCAGTTCTTCGGGTGGCTCCTCAGCGAGCCGCTCGACAAGCTCCTCCGACTCGAATGCCAGCGGCGAGGTCTACACCGCGCCCGGGACTTTCTCGATCTCCAGTCCCGCCTTCGAACGCAACGGTGCGATCCCCGTCTCCTACACCTGTGCCGGCGCCGGCATCTCGCCTGCACTCTCTTGGCAGAAAGTGCCGGCTAAGGCCGCCGAACTTTTCCTGTTCGTGATCGACGACAACTCCAGTGGCTCGGAAGGTGGCATCCGCTGGGTTGTGGGTGGAATCGAACCGAGCTCCACCGGCGTCGCCGCCGGCAAGCTGCCTGCCGGCGGGATCGTCGGCACCAACACCGCCGGGAAGGCCGCCTACTCGCCGATCTGCCCCGCCAAGGGCAAGAGCGACACGGTTGAGTTCGTCATGTACGCGCTCTCCAAAAAGCTCCAGCTCTCGCCCGGTTTCCAGCCGACGAGCGCAGAGGTGCAGTACGGATCGCACAAACTGCTGATGGGCTCAGCCGCCGTGACTTACGGGATCGCCTCGCGCTAAGAAGATCTTTCAAAATGACCTGCACGCTCGATATCCCCTTGGGGTGGAGCGGGGGGATTTATTTTGGGACCTAACCTTTCCTAAGCCTTCGCAAAAGGGGGGTGTTAGGCAGATCATTCAAAAAGATGGGTCATGCACCCAGCTTGTATGACCCAAATGAACACCTTGCCGCAGAGTCCATTTTGAAAGACGTTCTAGCTCTCGATCCCCCGCTGGCGCAAGAAGCGTTGGAATTCCCGCGCAAGCAGATCGCCAGAAGGCAAATCCTGCGGGCTGATCGCTGCCTGGCTGTCCTCGACGGCACGCTGCTCCAAGCGATCCACAAACGCTTGGATATCCGGATCCGATCGCACGGCCAAGCCCACTTGGCGCTCGTACTCGGCGGCGGCTTCCTCGAGCTCTGTGACATCGACCGAGACCCCCACCATCAGCTCCAGCTTGCGCAGCAAAGCGAGCGCCGCCTTGGGGCTGGCGGCAGCTGCAACATAGTGGGGCACGCTTGCCCAAATGCTCGCCGATGGCAGCCCCGCCTGGCCGAAGCCGGCATGCAACACGCCCACGATTCCCGTTGGGCCCTCGTAGCTGCCGGCATTCAATGCAAGTCGCGCCATCAATGCTGGATCAGAGGCAAAGCCGGTCATTGTCACAGGCTGTGAGTGCGGGACGTCGGCGAGCAGCCCTCCGAGCGTCACCACCAGCTGCACGTCGAGCGCCTCAGCGAGGTCGACGATCAGCGAGCTAAACGAGCGCCAGCGCATCGAGGGCTCGGTGCCCTGCACGATCACTAGGTCGCGGTGGGCGCGCGGAGCACGCGCTTCGAAGATCTCGACCGAGGGCCATGAGATGACTCGCGCCTGGGTCTCGTCGATCTTGACGTGCGGACGGTTGGCCTGGAAGTCGTAGAACTCCTCGCTGTCGATCCGGGCAAAGCGGCGCGCGCCAAGCGCCTGCGCGAGGAAGTCCGTCGCGGTTGAGGCAGCATCGCCGGCGTCGTTCCAACCCTGAAACGAGCACACCATGGCCGGGGCCCGCAGGCCGTCGGGGCGACGATCCCAGATCAGTGGCTGCATCCGACCCACCGTACATCATGGGCACCACATGTCCACAACGCACGCTGGAACCAACGTAACTGCCGGACGGAGGGCGCACGTTGACACAACTCTCGATCCGATCGGATCAGCCTCCATGCATGGGCTTGTGAGCGGCGGGGAGGCGGCCGATGCGCAGACAGTCGCTACCCTGCGTGCCGGCGATGTCGTGGACGGCGTGTTCGCGTGCGTGCGCAAGGAGCGGCTCATCACCCGTTCCGGCGACCCCTACCTCACGGTCGAGCTGCGTGACCAGTCCGGCAGCCTCTCCGGCAGGGTCTTCCGCGACGCCGACCTGTTTGCGGGGCGCTTCGAGCGTGGCGAGCTCGTGCGGGTGCGCGGGCGTGCCGAGCTGTTTCGTGAGCAGTTGCAGCTCGCGATCGAGCAGATCGCTCGGGTCGAGGTGACAGACGAGGACGCCGCACGCTTCCTGCCCGTTTCCTATCGCGACATCGAGGAGCTGGAGGGCTTCTACGAACATCTCGCGCGCGAGGTGTTCGATCCCGCCCTCAAAGGCTTGCTGCAGCGCTTGCTGGACGATCGCGAGCTGCGTGCCGAGCTGCGCCGCGCGCCCTGTTCGTTGCCCTCCGCCGGACCGGGTCGCTCATCCTCGGCGCACCATGCTTTCCTCGGTGGGCTGTTGGAGCACACGGTGGCGGTCGCCACACTGGCAGTCGAGCTGTGCGCGGTGCACCCACGCCTGGATCGCGACCTGCTGCTTTGCGCGGCGCTCGTGCACGACATCGGCAAGACGCGCGAGTACGCCTATGGCGCGGAGATCACCCGCACGGAGGAGGGGCGCATGTTGGGCCACATCGAGTTGGGGTTGAGATTGATCGCCGCCCATGCTCCCGCGACGCTGTCCGGCGGGCGGCGCATGGCGCTTGAGCACTGTGTGCTCTGCCATCACGGCGGCGAGGGTCCCGGCGCCCAGCGCCCGGCCTCCGCCGAGGCACTTGCCCTGCAGCGACTAAACGCGCTCGACGCCAGTGTCAAGGGCGCTTTCGAGCAGGGTCTCGGCCGCTGAGCTGAGCTCCACGCGCCCACGCACGCTGGCGTCCCGCAAAAACTAGATGCCCCGCGCGCGCGGGGGCATGTCCCAGACGGGGGTCTCAACCCGTCCTTCCCGGCGCGCCGGAGAACCCTCAATTCGCTGAGAAACCCCACGGAATCGGTCAAGTCGGCGTCCTCGGATGCCGATCATCAAAGCGTGGGGGATCGACCTACGTCAACTGGTGCATCCGTGAGCGAGCTCTCGCTGCTGCGTCCTGCCGTGGGGCCGCCCGAGTCTGCTCGCAGCGGCACCATCCAGCGCGATGCACTGATGCAAGCACTCGCTGATGGCCGTCCCGGTCGTCTGATCGGCGACGTGGTCGTGGATCTCGGCTTCGCCACGCGCGAGAAAGTCGAGGAGGCCGTGGAGATCGCTCGGGCTCAAGGCAAGCCTACCGGCCAGATCCTCGTCGAGCAGGGCATCCTGCGCCACGACCAGTTGGCGCGTGTGGTGGCGGAGCGCTTTGGCCTTGAATACATCGATCTGTCCGTGTACGAGCTGGACATGGGTGCTGTGAACCTGATCGATATGGAGGCGATCCGTCGCTATCAGGCCGTGCCGGTCGGCTTTCTGGAGGACGGGACGCTGCTGCTGGCTATGGCCGACCCCACGAACGTGCTGACGATCGACGACATCGCGATGCTCACGGGCCGTCGCGTGCGTTCGGCCTCCGCCTCGATCGAGGACCTGAACATCCTGATCATGCGCCTCTCGCGTGTGGAGCAATCGGTCGAAGAGATCGTCGAGGAGGACGACAGCGACAGCGAGTCTGAGTTCACGATGGACGAGGCCGACAAGGACGCTCCTGTCGTCAAGCTCGTGCACTCGATCATCGCCGACGCGATCGAGCAGGGCGCCTCGGACATACACATCGACCCAGGCGAGGGCGACATGCACGTCTCGTTCCGCATCGATGGCGTGCTCGCGCTGACCTCGACGCTCAAGCGCTCGATGGCCACGAGCATCATCTCGCGCATAAAGATCATGTCCGAGATGGACATCTCCGAGCGGCGCGTACCCCAGGACGGGCGCTTCGCTCTGACGGTCTCCGGGCGTCGCGTCGACGTGCGCGTGACGACGCTCCCGCTCGTGTACGGCGAGGGCGCCTACCTGCGCATCCTCGACAAGGGTGTGGCCGTGCGCGGCCTGGAGTCGCTTGGCATGCAGCGCACCGAGCAGGATCGCTTTGCTTACGCGATCGGCCGCCCCAATGGGGCCGTGCTCGTGACCGGCCCGACCGGCAGCGGCAAGTCCACGACCCTGTATGCGGCGCTCGGCGCGGTCAACGACGGCAGTCGCTCGATCCTCACGATCGAGGATCCTGTTGAGTCGCGTATCGCCGGGGTCAAGCAGATGCAGGTTGCTCCCAAGGCCGGCATGACCTTCGCCGGTGGCTTGCGCGCGATGCTGCGTGCCGACCCGGACGTGATCATGGTCGGGGAGATCCGCGACCGCGAAACCGCTCACATCGCGGTGGAGGCGGCGCTCACCGGCCACCTCGTGCTCTCGACACTGCACACGCGCGATGCTCCCAGTGCGCTGGGGCGCCTGATCGATATGGGCATCGAGCCGTTTCTGATCTCCTCGGCGATCGACTGCGTCGTGGCGCAGCGGCTCGTGCGCACGCTTTGCCCGCACTGCAAGCGTCCGAGCAAAGCACCGGAGTCCTTGCTCGCCGAATATGGGCTGTACGAGTCCGAGGCCTTCGAGCCGGTCGGTTGCACACGCTGTGCCACAACCGGGTACAGAGGACGCATGGGTATCTACGAGGTGATGTCGGTCACCGAGGAGGTCCGCTCGCTGGTGCTGAGCCGGGGCTCTGTTGACGATATCGCGGCCGCGGCGATGAGTCAGGGCATGCGGCGTATGCGCGACGACGGCATCGCCAAGGTGCGCGCCGGTCAGACCTCGATCGCTGAGATCGAGCGGATGACCACCAGCATGATCTGAGCCTGTGGGCTGGGCTTCTCGGGAGGTTCGTTTTGGAGGGTAGGTTCGTTCCCTCAGTGCTCGCGCGCCGGTTTTGTGAGTTCCGCGCCGGTGTTGAACCGCGCATGGTGCCGGCCGGTTTCGCGGGCGTCACTTAGGTCCCGGGCACCGGCGGAATCAACAATGAGACTTCAAGCGGCCCCTTCGGGAACGCTTCGGCCGTGAACGAGTACGCGTGGTACAGGACGCCATCGAACAGCATTTCGCCGTGCCTGGGGATGGACAGCGGCGCTGGGCTTGAGCTGCCGAGCAGCAGCCGCTTGTCTTCGTAGAGGAACGCCTGCGCGCCGGCAAAGCGCTGCGCGAGGATCAGATAGCCGAGGTCGTCTTGGACAGACAGCAGGAAGTGGCCGACGACGCGTCCGTGAGCGTTGCGCACATCGCCGCGGATCGGCGCCAGCACATGCGGGCCGCCGACGTCGGCGACGAGCTTTTCGCCCAAGGTGGCGCGTACGCGCACGACGTGCAGCGTGCCTTCGAAGAACTTCACGATCGCGGCTCGTGTGGCGGCCGGGTCGTCGGCCGCGACCGCTTCCTGGAAGAGGCGGGAGGTTTCGAAGTCGCGCACGACGGCGCGCGTGGCGGCTCCAGACTGCTCCTCACGGTAGATCCGCTTGGCCGTCTGGCCGATAGCGTCGATCGCCGTTTCTGCCGACGTGGGTGCGCAGGTCGAAGCCGGCGGTACTGGGGCGAGCACGTACACGCGCAGCTTCTTCTGGGGGAAGCCGGCGCCTGGAAACGAGTAGACGGCGTAGCGCTTGGCCTTATAGGTGATCTCGCCTTTGTCGGGGATGCTGCTTGGCCCGGGGCTGCTCGAGCCGCCGAGCGGGCGCCCGCCGGAGCGGGCGAAGACCTGTGCTTCGGTGATCGCATACAGCGTGCCGGCATACCCGAAGACGCCCTCCTCCGCGGCCGTGACCGCGCCGATCGTGTGTCCTTCGAGATTCTTCAGCGGGGTGCTCACCGGGGCGATCCCGTTGGCACTGCCATATTCGACGAACGTGCGTCCCGCGAGGCTCACGCGCACACGCACGAGCTGGCCGCGCAGCAACGGTCCCAACGCCTTGCGTGCCGCCGCCGGATCATTGGCCTGGATCGCAGCTAGCAGTGCCGGTGAGCCCGCCACTCTTTCGGCGGCCGGCAGAGCGATCCGCCCGCCCGAGAGCTCGCGGTAGACATGTTCGGAGATAGTCCCGAGCGCTCTGGCAACCGCGTCTGCGCACTGTGGCGGGGCCAAGGGAACCGTTGGCAGGGTCGCCGAAGCACTCTTCGCGCTCGTGCCACAGCTGGTGAACGCGAGTGCCAAGATGACCGGCACCGCCAGCAACACCGCTCTGCGGCGTTGAGGTCTGCTCGGATAGGGCCGGCGAGACCTGGTGGGATGAGTAGCGGTCATCCGGCCAAGCGTACGCTGCCGACGTAATCAGCCGGTTAGATGTTTCTTAGGAGCGTGTCTGTGGTCCGGAAGTCTGCGCGGCCGATCGCTTCAGCGACGCCCGTCTTCGTGGGTGAGGCTTGGTGCTGCTGTGCCAGAAAGACACACGTCGTCCCTCATGGAACTTGTGCCCGGACGCCATGCTGGTGGCGTCCGGGCACAGGCCTTTGGCGCTATTTCTTCTTGGCTTTGCCCTCCGCTTTGGCTTTCTTGCCTTTGACTTTGCCGTGCTTGCCCGTCTGCTTGTCCTTCGAGGGGAGCGGCGGCGCCGGTTCCAGGCGCGTTCCGCCCACGTAGGAGGAGGCGGCGCAGTGCAGCGGGCGGCCGAGGTCGAACGGACCCGAGATCGCCTGCGTCGGGACGGCCTTTTCGAGGTAGATGTCGGTGACCGTCAGGAGCGGGTCGAGATGTGGCGCGGCGCACAGCGCCTTGCCGATCGAGAACTGCCCGGTGATCGTCTCCCAACCGGCCTTGGTCGAGCCCTCGCAGTTATCCGCCCAACCGGGCAATTCGCCGCCGCAGGAAAACGTGTCCGAGAGCGGCTGGTTTGTCGCGTTGCTTGTGACCAGAGGCGCTGCCTCGAAGCCGGTGATCGGCACGTTTGACTGCAACTGGTAGCCCGTGATCGGACCGTTGCAATAGAACGTATAGCGAGCCTGCACTTCTTCGCTGCCGAGTTCGGGCGTACCGGCCGATATGTGACCGGAGCAGGTGAGGTTGTTCGGGCTTCCTTCGATTCCGACTGCTTCGGCGTGAGCCGAGGCGACGATCGCCATCGAGAGGACGATCGAGCCCACGATCGCGCCGAGCCAAAGGGAAGCTCGTTGGTGGACGGGTCGATGTGTGTGCAACGGGGGTCTCCGTTCGTTGTTTGACATGAAGGCGGGGGTTCAGCCGCCGGGATGCGGCGCAGGCGTTCCCGGACCTGAGAGATCCGGGAGCGGCCGGCGCCGCGGTTGTGTTGATGCGGCCTGGGCCGCCTTCTTGGCCGTGGAGGCGGCGCTTGCCGCTTTTTCACTTGCGCCGTAGACCGTCGCCCCGAATGACACGGTTGCTTGGTCGTTGGCATGGCCCAAGGGGAGGACTCCGAAGAGCAGCGAGATGCTCTTCAGGAGCGAGAAGTCGTTGAAGCTTTCCGCGACCCGTGCTCCGCTGTGCACGAATGGGGACAGCAGCAGCGCACCGACAGGCTTCGTCGCGGCGCTCGCGGGTGAGGCCGGCGGGCTGTCGGGCACGATCACGATCAAGCCTTCCTTGCCGTAGGCGCTGGTCGCGAGGATCTGAGGCACGACTTCCTTCAGAAAAGCGTCGACGGGCGTGAGCCCGGCCGGCGAGCCTGGTGCGCAGGGAGTGGCCGAGCCGTCGTTGCAAGCGGAAGGCGCAATCCAGCTAAGGCTTGGCGTGTTGGCGGGCGTCGCGAGGCTCGCCTGTAGCTGCGACAAATCGACGTCGTTGCTTGCGCATGCGCCTTCGCTGAGCAGCGAGCCGAAGTACACAAAGGGATTGCGATAAGTGAGGTAGGGGGCACCGGGGCTGGGTGTGTGGTTGGGATCGGTGGCGCCCGGTTCTGGCCGGCGGCAGGTGACTCCGGTCGTTGGCTGCGTCTGCGCACCGGTCCCCGTGCTCGTGCCGCTGCCGCCCGGCCCGGGGCCACTCGGCGTGCCGATGCTCGGTGTCGTGGTTGTGTCACTTGCGGCAGCTGCCGTGCCGGCTGAGGTCGTGGTACTCGCACCGGCAGGGGGTGCTGGGCCGGTTGTGGGCGTGTCGCTCTGAGCGCCGGCAGCGGGTGCGGTGCCGCTCGGCGCGCTTGCTTGCATACCTTGCACGTACGCCTTCCACGTCAGCGACCCGGCGGTCAGCTCGTCTGCGAGCGTCTTGACCGTCGCCGGATAAACGCAGCCGACGCCCTCGGCGAGGCCGGTGGTTGCGTTGACTGTCGGCGGTTGCAGTTCGCTGTAGGTGGGGCAGTCCTGTTCGGTGTCAAGGTTCACGCTCTGCCCTGAGAGCAGCGCGATCCCATTGCCAAGTGCGCTGCTCGAGCTGAGGGTGTAGTTGCTGAGCAGCGTGCCCTTGGGCACGAGCTGCTTGGCCAGATACGAGTCGGCTGTGGGATCTGCCAGCGCGGCGCTGAAGCTCGTGCCGGAGAGCGCGATCACCCACACGTGCTTGATCGCAGGCAGTTTGATCGGCGTGCCCGGCGCCGGTTTTTCGCTTTCGCCGGAGCTCCTCAAGGATTTGGAGGAGCCTTCCGAGGAGCCGCTCGTCGTGGATTCGCTGGAGCTTTCCGAGGGGCTTCCTGCTTCGTTTGGAGACGATGTCGGTTTGGCTTTGTCCTTTGTGTTTCCGGTCGTTGCGGCCGTCGGAGTGGGTTCGCTTGTGATCGGCGGGGGCGTTGCCGCGGTGCTCGTCGAAGTAGTTGTCGGTGAGCCGCTGCGGGCACTCGCCACCAGTGCGGCAAGTGCGCGCTGTGCAAGCGTGGCGCTGTCGGCCGGCGAGTTGGCCGGACCAGGCCCAAGCGCGACGCCTGCGAGGATGCCGACGGTGAGCACCGCGGCTGCAAGCGCGGCGACCATACCTCGCGAGGGCGCTCCGGGCCCGAGCAAGGACGCGCCTCCCCACCAGCTGCGCCGGTGCCCAGCCGCGACGCCGACGTCCTGTGCACTGGGTCGGGCCGCCGCCGTGCCGGTGGCTTGCGCGTCCGGCTGACGCGCAGTCGTGCTCCGGGCCCTGGGTTGCTCCGTCGTTGCGTTGACGTTTCGTGCATCGGAGCGCTCACCTGAGCCGTCGGTCGGAGACAGTGATCCCCAGAAGGCGGCGAAGTCGAGACGCGGCTTGCCATGCCTGGCTCCGCACTGCAGGCAGTAGCGCTGGTCCTCGACGAGCGTGGCGCCGCAGTTCGCGCACTGCTCGCGGGAGATGGGGCTGCCTTGCGGGGCAGGTGGGTCTTGGTTGTTCTCGGTGGTCATCGCTTGGCTTGTGTCGTACTCGGCGCTCTTTTTGCCGACCCCCTGTGTTCGGGGGCCGGTGGCCTTCTTCATAAAATAGCTAATCCTGATCTTATTTATGAAGATTATGCTAGGCTGCCGCACAACACGCTGTCAACCATTCGAACGGAGCCCCTACTTCAATGCACCGATCTCGCCGTGTCGCCGCCCTAGTCGCGGCGACTCTCACGCTTTCGATAGCGGTCCCATCGATCGCTCTCGCGACGAGCACGCTCTCGATCAGCGGAGCGACCGCCTCGTTCCCGCTCGTCTCGCTGCTCGTCCAGAAGTACGACAAGCTCAACAAGAAGGTCAAAATCAAGCTTTCACAGGGCGGTACGCAGGTCGGCATCAACAATGTCGCCGCCGGCCGCGATTCGATCGCTGACGTATCACGCGATCCGCTTACGACCGATCCGGCCGGTCTGAGCTTCTACCCGATCGCCAAGTACTACCTGTGCGTGGTCACCAATAGCGCAAACAAGTTGCCAAACCTCACGCAGGCGCAGACCGAAGCGATCTTCACGGGCAAGACCCGCGAATGGAGCAAGGTCCCGGGCGCGACTGCCACAGGGCCGATCGACCTGATCAGCCGCAACTCCACGGCCGGCACGCTCAGCAACTTCACGACGCTTTTGATCGGCGCCAAGAAAGTCTCCTCGCTAGCAGCCGAAGAGTCCTCCGAGGGCCTGCAGCGTCAGGCGATCGAAAAAGACCCGGGCTCGATTGGCTTCCTGTCAGGCTATTTCGCCAGTCAGGGCGTAAATGACGTCGCCTTCAACGGCGTCGGCTGCACGCTGGCCAACGCCACCGCCGGAAGCTACGCGGGTATCGCGCACTTCTATGAGGTTACGAAGGGCAAAGCAACGGGTGCCGCCTCCGCGTTCATCGGCTGGATCGAGAACAGCGCGGCCGCACAGAAGATCATCTCTACACAATGGATCTCCCTCAAGTAACAAACCCATTGGCGCGTTTGCGCCAACCTTGGTCAGACCGCAGCGCCGAGCTCACGCTCGGCGCGTCGTCGTTGCTGGTGTGCCTAATCGTGGTGGGGATGGTCGTGTTCGTCGCGGTCCACGCCTGGCCGACGATCGAGCACAACGGCGGTTTTGCGTGGCTGGGCTCAGGCGGCAATCTCGACAGTCAGCTGCAGCGAATGTTCGAAACGGGCCCGCACCCGCCGGCCTCGGCGTACCACCTGCGCGCGTGGCCGGTCATCTACGGCACGCTGCTCACAACCTCGATCGCGCTGTTGATCGCTTTGCCGCTCGCGCTGCTGTCCTCGATCTTCATCGTCGAGTTCGCCCCGTCGGCCTTGAGGCGAGTGATGGTCCCCGTCGTGCGCGTGCTGGCTTCGGTGCCGTCGGTCATCTATGGGCTGATCGGGATTCTCGTACTTGTGCCGTTGGTGGGTAATCACCTGATCACCGGCGCGGAGAAGACCTCCGTGCAGGACACCGTCGAGTTGACAGGCGCCAGCCTGCTAGTGGCGTCGGTGGTGCTCGCCGTGATGATCACGCCGATCATGGTTGCGCTGATCAGCGAGGCGCTTACCGGAGTGCCCGCCTCATGGCGTGAGGGGGCGATGGCGCTTGGCGTGCATCGGCTGCGCGCCACGCTGGCGGTCAGTCTCAAGGCGATCCGCCCGGCAATCGTCGCAGCCGCGGCCCTCGCGTGCGCCCGGGCTCTCGGGGAGGCGATCATGATCTTCATGGTCTCGGGCGAGCGCTCGTTTACCCCGAACCTCGATCACGGACCATTGATCTTCCTCTATGAGCCGCTGCGCACGCTTGCCAGCGTGATCGTCGACAACAAGGAAGGCTTCGGCGGCTCGCCGGCGGTGAACTCGACGCTGTACGCCCTCGGTCTGCTGCTGTTGCTCTCGGCGATCGCGCTGTCGATCTGCTCCTATCTGATCAAGCTGCCGCTGCGGCGCTACCAGCTCAAGTGATGAGCACGTTCCCTACCGCGCTACCTACCCCGCAGTCAGAGGCGCCTCGTCCCACACGTGGTCGAGGCTCTTCGATGCGAGAATGGCGCCTGCTCGACCGGATCATTCTCGGCGCCGCGTGGGCGGCCGGGCTCGGCTTGTGCCTCGTAACGGGGGCGATCGTCGTGTATATGGGTGTGCGCGGCTTCCAGTATCTGCGCCCGGATCTGCTTGTCTCAAGGCCGCAGATCGCCGAAGACGGAAGCGTCTCGGGCGGCATCCTGGACCCGCTGATCGGAACAGTAGTACTGACCGTTATAGGGCTGGTGGTAGCGCTGCCATTGGCAGTCTGCAGCGCCGCGTGGATCATCGAGTACGGTCGGCCTTCCTGGTTTGCGCGGCTGGTCGAGTCCGCGATCGAGATCGTCGCCGGCACACCCGACATCGTGATCGCGATTGTCGGCATCGCCGTCTTCCAACTTGGGGTGCTCGCACCTCTGTCGAGCAGGTCGCCAACAGGTGTTGTCACCGGCACCTCATTTATCGCGGCGGGCCTCACGATGTCGCTGATAGCGCTGCCGCCGATCTACGCCGCCACGCGCGACGGTCTGCAGGCGGTGCCGGTGCACATGCGCGAGGCTGCGTTTGCGCTCGGCAAGACGCGCATCGCCACGATCCGCCGTGTCCTGATCCCGAGTGTGCGCTCCAACATCGCCACTGGCACCACGCTGGGAATCAGCCGTATAGTCGGCGACACGGCGATCGTGGTCATCGTGCTCGGCGAGACCTTGCGCAACGAACCGCTCAACTCAACACCGATCGTGGGGTTCCTGCGCGGCACTGGCTCGACGCTGACCAGTTACGTGTTCGACAACTCGCCGGCCGGCGAAGGCAAGGCCGAAGACAAGGCGTATGCGGCCGCGTTCGTGCTGCTGATGTTCGTTCTCGCCCTTACTATCGCCGTCGGGCGCATCAGTCGCAGACAAGCACACTCCAGTGGCTTCCAAGCGGGCGGTGGACGGACATGAGCCCCGCCTCCGCGAATCGCCGGCTGTCGATCTCGAGCGGTCGTCGCGGCCGCGACGGGCGGCGACACAACAGACCTTTGACAAAGGCGCAATTGGTTACTAACCTGACTGGTTCGATGGAGAATGTAGAAGATGAGCGCTGACAAGACACTTCTCGACCCCTGGAGCCAGCTTGGAGAAGGCTGGAGCGAGGAGCTGGCTGCACCCGCGCGCACGAATGGCAAGGCGCAGACAATCATCCCGCCGGGGCCAGTGCAGGCCGCCCAGAACGACGTGGTCCCGCCGGTGCGCACGATCGTGCTCGACCGTGAGCCGACGGCGGTAGCGCCGCCGCAGGAGCGCGAGTCGATCCGTCAGTCGCTCGCGGCCCAGGGCCCGGAGCGCTTGCGTCTGGACGACGTGAGCATCTACTACGGCGGCAAGCGCGCCGTCAACTCCGTCTCCATGTCGATCCACCAGGGCGAGGTGCTGGCCCTGATTGGCCCCTCCGGCTGTGGCAAGACAAGCCTGCTGCGTACGCTCAACCGCCTCACCGAGCTGACCCCAAGCGCCTCGCGCTCGGGGTCGATCATGCTCGACGGCCAAGACGTCCACGCCTTGCAGGACACAAAGCTGCGCTCGCGCGTAGCGATGGTCTTCCAGCAGCCAAACCCTTTCCCGATGTCAATCTTCGACAACGTTGCATTTGCCTTGCGCGAACAGTCGCGCAAGAAGCCGCGCCGGCGCGAGTTGGAGCCGCTGGTGATCGACGCGCTACGGCGCGCGGGCCTGTATGACGAGGTCGCCGGCGACCTCGACCGTCCCGCTCTACGCCTCTCCGGAGGCCAGCAGCAGCGACTGTGCATTGCACGCGCGATCGCGATGCGCCCAGAGGTTCTGTTGATGGACGAGCCCTGCTCCGCGCTCGACCCGATCTCCACAAGCGTGATCGAGGACCTGATCCACGAGCTGCGCCGAGACCTGGCCGTGGTGATCGTCACGCACAACCTCGCCCAAGCTCAGCGCGTAGCGGACAAGGTCGCCTTCATGTACCTGGGCGACCTGATCGAGTACGGCACGGCGGCGCAGGTGTTCGAGCAGCCTCGCGCCGAGCGCACGCGCGACTACGTGCGCGGCGCCTTCGGATAGCGCTCATCGCGGATGAGTCCTTCTGGCCGCGGACCCCTGACCAGCCCTACCGATAGCCCTTCGATGAACCTCTTCCCGATACAAACTCCGCCCCCTACCGGTAACCCTCGATGAACGTTTTCCCGATACAAACTCCGCCCGAGAGCGATGGTGCCAAGTGCCCGAACTGCGGCGCTCAAATCGCCGCGGACCAGCGCTACTGCCTGGCCTGTGGCCAGCCCTGCTCGCCGGTGCGACTGCCGTTCCTGGACGTGCTGCAGGCAGAGAGCGAGCTGCGCCGGCCCCCCGTTGCGTATGTCCCACCGAGCGCCGGCTACCTGCCGCCGCTGCCCGTAGACGACGGAGCGATCGCTTGGTTGCGGCGCTATTCGGGCCTATTTGGTCTGATCGCTGTGCTGCTCATATGTGGCCTGACCGGCTTGCTCGTCGGTCACTGGCTGGCACCGTCCAAAGCATCGGCCCCTTCGATCGTCAAGATCGAGGGTACCCTGCCCGCGGCCGCGGCGACATCCGCTCCAACGACGACATCTCCCACGCCTACGCCAACGAGCCAAACAAAAGCGGCCACCAGCAAGAGCGCGCCGGCTACCGAAGCGCAGGAAGTCAAGGAAGTAAAAGAAGCCGAAACTGCCAAGGCAAAGCCGAAGTCGGCAAGCAAACCAAGCGCCGCCACGCTTCAGAAACTAAGCAGCTCAAAGGGCAAGACCCACCAGCAGGAAATCGAAAAGCTGACCTCCGGCGACAAACCGATCGAAACGGGCGGTTGATGGCCGAGCAGTCCCTTGTTCCAAGCGGCTCGCTGGCGGAGCTGCGCGAGCGCCGCTTGACGTTGGCAGAGCGTGTAGCCGGGCTCACTTGGGACCTGGGCGGGCTCACCTATGAGATGGCGATTCGCGATCACTACCGTCTCGACGTGCTCAGCCGCCGAGCGGCCGAGCTGCAACAGGCGGACGCCGAGTTGGGCGAGGTGGAACGCTTGCTGGGCGCCGCCGAGGCAGGAGTCCATGGCCAGTGCCGCTCCTGCGGCGCCGTTCACAGCCGTGGCGCCGCCTACTGCTGGCACTGCGGAGCGAACCTGCGGGTGGAGGCACGTCCGGCGGTGCTCGCGCAGGACAGCACTGCACAGACGCCTTCGGCTTGAGCTGCGTGCAGGCGCTAGCGCGGTATTGCCAGTTGGCTATACTTCGTCCATGGCGAAGGTTATGGTCTCCCTCCCCGACGACTTGCTCGGCGCACTGGATGCTGAGGCCAAACGGCGTCACACCAGCCGCAGCGCCATCCTGCAGACGGGTGCGCGCCGCGAGCTCGGGCTGCTGCGCCGCGACCGTGAGACTGTGCTTGGCGAGCTCGACCACCTCGCCCGCGAGTGGAATGGCCCCGTTGATGCCGCTGCGCTCGTGCGCGCCGAGCGGCTTCGCGACGTGTGAGCACTATTCCTGGCACCGTCGATGGTTGGCTTGTCGACGCCAGTATTGCCCTGAAGTGGTTTCTGCCGGTAGATCGCGAGCCTGACGGACACCTCGCACGAACGGCGATCGGAAGCCTTGCGATGCGGACTACAAGCCTGGTCTATTACGAGGTGGGCAACATACTTACGCGGCACTCTGGTCTCGAGGCTGTCCAGATCGGCGCGGCTCTTGGTCTGCTGGAAGACATTTGCGGCGATCCGATTGAGCTCAGCTCCGCCGACCGTCACTCCGCTACTGCGCTTGCTCTCGAGCACGATCTCACCTTCTATGACGCCTCTTATGCGGCTATAGCAAATCGCACGGGACGCCGGCTCATATCGGCCGATGGAGACCTGCTTGGGCCGAAACTAGCGGTCACGCTTCAAGAGGTGTTGGTATGAGTCACCGCAAGGAGCGTGAGCTTCTAGCGCTGCTCGGTCGATGCAGGATCGCGTTGGGCGAAGGCGTCTTGGGCGCTTGACTGAGCCGAGGGGGGCACGGGTGCCGGTGCGGCTTGCTGCGGAGTTGGCGGCGGCGCGGGCACCTGCTGCGCCGTCGCCGGCGGCAACGTTGGCTGCTGGCCAGGCTGCTGCGTGTCGTGGCCATGACCCGTCGCCTCACCGGTGACCGACTGCTTGAACTCGCGCATGCCGGTACCGAGCGAGCGCCCGATCTCGGGCAGGCGCTTGGCGCCGAACAGCAGCAACAAGATCAAAACAATGAAGATGATGTGAAGGGGATTATCGAGTCCCATTCACATCAGTCTAGGCGCTATTGGCGGAAGTTGGGCGATTTCCGTGTGAGGCCTCGTTTTGCGGGGGATCGGCGTCCTCGTGCTCATCGATGGCCCGGCGTACAAGCTGGTACGCCACGAGCAGCATCAACAGCGCGAAGCCGACGCGCAGTACATTGCCTGACAAGGCATTTGCCAAAGCCACGCCGGCCGCGACCCCCGCGACCGACAACAGCCCCATCAGCAGCGCATCTTTGCGGCGCACGTTGCCGTAGCCGTCCTGCTTGATCGTGCCGACGATCGCCACGGGCACGATCGCAAGCAGCGACGTGGCCTCCGCTTGGTGCTGCCCGAGGCCCAGCGCAATCACAAGTCCAGGCACGAACAGCACGCCGCCGCCCACCCCGAGCAGCCCGCCGATGATGCCAGCGCACAGCCCGATCGCGATCAGGGCGATCATCGCTCAGGCACACTTGTCGGGCTTGGCAGTTGATCGCGAAAAGCACGATGCCCCCCGCGCGCGCGGGGGGCATGCGCCATCCGGCGATGATGGAGGCCTCCGGCCTGTGGGGGCCGAATGCCGATCATTGCGTCAACAGCTCCACGGCGCTCGCCACGAGCACAGCGGCGAACAGCAGTGAGATCGAGCGGGTCGCAAGGCGCTGCTGCAGCCAGGTGCCGAGCAGCACGCCGCCCACGGCCGGAACTCCCACCAGCGCCGCGTCGAGCACGTGCACGTTGCCATAGGCGCCCTGTATGGCGGCGGCGAAGCCGGCGATGAACACGATCGCCGCAAGCGAGGTGCCTGTCGCCTCGCGCGGCCCGTAGCCGAGCCACAGCACCAACAGAGGCACGATCACCGTCCCGCCGCCGACACCGAACAGTCCGCTGAAGAGACCGGCGGCGCTGCCGATTACAGCCAGCTTGAGCGCTCTGTGGCTGCTCGGCTCGAGCTCCTCATCAGCGGTCATGTGCAAGATCTGACCGGTCCGCCGCCACAGAGCGCCATACTAGAGGTCGTGTCCCCGGCCGCCCTGCTTGTGGAGGCGCTTGAGCCGCTTCGCTCCGACCCCGATCACGCAGCCGTGCTGCTTGACATTGACGGCACGCTTGCGCCGATCGTGCGCCATGCCGCCGACGCGCACGTGCCCGAGGCGACCCGCACGTTGCTGATCGAGATATCCAAGCGCTACCGGCTTGTGGGCTGCGTCAGTGGACGCCGAGCAGCAACGGCACGCCAGATCGTCGCGATCGGCAGCATCGCCTACATCGGCAACCACGGCGGTGAGCTGCTGCGCCCCGGAGCGACCCGTCCCGAGCTCGACCCAGAGTTGACCGCGTGGTCGGAGCGAGTGCGAGAGTTCGCGAGACGCGCCTTCACGCCCGAGTTGCAGCGCGCGCGTGTGCGCAGCGAGGACAAGCAGGCGATCGCGGCTTTTCACTGGCGTGGCGCGCCGGATGAGGAGTCGGCCGCGGCGCTGGTGCACGAGATCGCCGAGCGAGCGGAGGACGAGGGCTTTGCAGTCCATTGGGGCCGGATGGTGCTCGAGGTGCGCCCACCGATCGCACTGGACAAGGGCCTGGGCGTAAGCGCGCTTTTGCAGAGCGCCGCAGATCGCGAGGACGGCCTGCCGATCAAGACTGCCCTCTACGTCGGCGACGACAGCACCGACATCGATGCCTTCCGCGCTCTGCGCGCCCTAGTCGATGCCGGCACGCTGGAGCTGGCCGTGCGCGTCGCGGTCGGCTCAGAGGAGACGCCGCCCGAGTTGGCCGAGCAAGCCGACCTGATCATCGACGGGCAGAGTGGCGTGCGTGGCCTGCTCCAGGCGCTCCTATGAGGGTCGCTATCGTGTTCAGTCGTCCACTGCGGAACGCGCGCTGACGCGATAACGAGGCGTGCACTTCGTCGACTTCCTCAGGGCCACCGTCCTGCTCAGCGCAGCCGCCGCGACTGCCCTGGTGATCGTCACCGTGTTTTCCGCCGCACCGTCTTCGGACCCGACAATCGTGCCGATTTCAGTCGGTTGGTGGGTGGTTGCCGCTGCGATCGGGCTGTGGCTTGGCCGCCGCGCCGAGGTGCACCCGCCGATCGCGCGTCTGCTGCGCGAGGCAAAGACAAGCACCGCGCTACCCGAGTACCGTCCTGGCGCCACGCTGCTGAACCGCCTGTGGCCACTGTTGTTGTTCACGCTGGTGGCCGGCGGGCTGGCTTTCATCGCCCCGCAGATCCCGGGCATCGGCGCAGGCTTCGCGATCGCTGTGGCGCTGTGGTGGCGCCGCCAGGATGCGGCAGTGGCGGCGATCGAGGAGCGCGACGGGGTACGCTTCCATGTGCTGAGCAGCTCCGCGCTGCGTTCTATCGCACTGGCACGCACTCCCGGTTTCAAGGCCCTGCGTCCGGAACGCGTGGGCGGCGCCACAACCTGAGAGAGGCGAGAGGGCGCGAGGATGAGCTCCAGTTCCGAGTCCAGAGCGCGCCGTGCCGGCGCCGCTGCCTCTCTCGACGTCCTGATCGTCTCGCTGGGGGCGACCGGTGGTCTGCGCGCTGTCGATGACGAGCTGCTCGCCTCGCTGCTTCGCGCAGGCGCGAGTGCGGCAATCGTGCGCCCCGAGTCGCCGGTGCCGGTGCGCACGCTGATGCTCACCGACCTGCGCTGGGCGCTCGCCGCGAGGCGCGCGGCCATGGCCGAGCTTGCGCGCACGTCTGCACGTGCGTTGATCTACTCGACGACCACCGCGGCTTTGCTGTGGCCGCGTCCGGGCGCCATCCGCTTCGACGCGCCCGCCGCGGCCAACCGCCCGGGACGCCACGGCCTGTGGCAGCGCCCACTCGAGCGTCGTCGCCTACACGAGGCGCCGCTACTGCTCGCGCAGAGCGAGGGTGCGCTGCTCGAGGTCCCGGCCGCCGTGCGTGACGCCCATCTGGGCGAGGGCGCGCTTGTGCTGCCGGTGCCTGTCGAGCCGTCTGGACTGCACGAATCACCCCCTTTGCAAGAGGTAGGCAGATCGGGTGCATCACAACACTTGGGCGAAGCAGGCGAGACGGGTGAATCACCCATTGCGGATGACTCACGCCAATCGAGCGCATCACAGCGTGACATCGCCGTGATCACATACGCGGCCAACCCCAACAAGAAGGGCCTCGACATCGTGCTCGATGCTTGGCGAGGAGCCCGCAAGCCTGGGGAGGAGCTACTGGTGGCAGGCGTAGAGGAGGGTGAGCTACGTAGCCTCGGCTATGCGCTGCCGGCCGCGGGCGTGCGCGTCGTCGGGACGCTGGCTCACGAGGATTACCGCGCACTGTTGCGCCGCGCGCGCGTATACATATGCGCGGCGCGGCGCGAGGACTACGGGATCGCCCAGCTCGAGGCGCTGGCCGACGGTTGCATGCTCGCGACAACATCCTCGCCCGGCCCGTACGTGGCGCTACCGCTCGCTCGTGAGCTTGACGGCCGCCTGGTCACGGCGGATCCCATCGCTGTCGAGTTGGGGGCGGCCCTACGCACCGCGCTCGATGACCCGCTGCCCGGCTACGGCGAGCGTGCTCTCGTCGCGCTCGCCCCGTTTCGCCGCGCCGCGACGGACAACCTTGTCGCCGAGCAGCTGCTGCCACGTTTGCTGCACGGCTGAATTCACGCTCCAGCTTAGAGCACGCCAATCGCGCCTAAAAGACGCTGTGCTCATCGGCGCGAGTGCTTGCGTAGGTGTGCGAGCTGCTCCCACGAGCGCGTGTTAGCCACGTCGGCTGCGCTCAGCCAAGCGCGACGCGCGGTTGCCACGCCCCAGCGCATCACCGCGAAGCGCTCGGTGCCGTGGGCATCGGAGTCGATCACGATCGTGGCCCCGGCGCGTGCGGCCGCACGCGCATGCACGTCGTTCAGGTCGCGGCGGTTGGGGTTGGCGTTGATCTCGAGCATCGTGCCGGTACGCACCGCGGCTTCGATCAGGGCGTGCATGTCGAGCGCATAGGGTTCGCGTCGCTCGATCAGACGCCCGGTCGGATGTCCGATCGCGTCGATGAGCGGGTGCTCCATCACTGCGATCATGCGCTCGGTCATCTTTTGTTCGCTCATGCCGAAGGCAGTGTGCACGCTGGCGATCACCCAGTCCAACTCTTGCAGGAGCTCGTCCTCGTAATCGAGCGAGCCATCGGGCAAGATGTTCACCTCGCTGCCGGCCAGGATCCTGATTCCCTCGATGCTCGCGTCGGCTTCACGTACATGCTCGATCTGCAGGCGCAGCTCCTCAGGGGACACGTCGTTGCCAAACCCGTGCGACGCGGAATGGTCGGTGATCGCCACGTACTCATAGCCGCGCGCACGCGCGGCAAGCGCCATCTCCTCGATTGTGTTGCGCCCATCGGAGGCGACGGTGTGACAGTGCAGATCGCCCTTGATGTCCCTGAGCTCGATTAGCTCGGGGAGCCCATTGTGGGCTATGGCGGCAGGGTCCTTGCTGTCGCTGGACCGCTTGCCGGCAGGGCGTTTCTCCGCGGCGGGCGACCCGATCGCGGCTGCCGCGAGCTCGCCGCGATCTTCGCGCAACTCCGGCTCGATATAGGCCAGACCAAGCCGCGCATACACCTCCTGCTCACTTGCATAGGTGCCCGTTGCCCCGGTTGCGTCGTCTTTGACGCCGTACTCGGACACGTGCAAGCCCTTGCGCACCGCCATTTCGCGCAGGGCCGCGTTGTGTTTGCCCGAGCCGGTGAAGTGCTGCAAGAGGTTGCCGAGTTGGCTGACCTTGGCGATACGCAGATCGACGCTGACGCCTGAGTGGGTGCGCCCCTTGGCGCCGCTCTTGCCGGCGGAGCTGACGCTCTCCATCTGCGGTAGCGCGGCGAGGCTCTTAGCGAGCGTCACTGGTTTGCTCGTCACCGCGATCAGGTCGATGTCCTTGACGCTGTCGGCCATACGCCTGGCCGAGCCGGCTATCAGCACCTGCGCGCCTGTGTCTGTGTTTGTGCAGCCGTTGTTGATATCGACATCGGTCAGTCCAGTAACAGGGATATATGCAACCATCTGGTTGCATGACGCTGTAGACCGTGCACCCCCTTCACGCTCTATCAGTCCCTTGGCGAGCGCTTGGCCCAGCTCCAGCGCATCGGGCAGCAACAGGCGTTTCGCACCGCGCTCGGCTCCCACGCCGGTGGGCATCCGCTCCAGCGCTGCGATCACGCTCGCCTCGAACTTCGGCCCGAGGCCCTTGACGGCGCGAAGCTTTCCCGCAAGCGCCGCTTCGCGTAGTGACTTGAGCGAGTCGATCCCGAGCTGCTTGTGCAGCAGCCGCGCGCGCTTGGGCCCCAAGCCGGGCAGGCGTACGATCGCGATCAACCCTGCCGGTACCCGTGCGCGCAGCTTCTCCGCCGCCGGGATCGTGCCCGTGTCGAGCAGCGCAAGGATCTTCTGCTCGAGCGTCGCGCCGATGCCGGCCAGCTCGGTAACGCGGCCGGCGCGCGCTAGCTCGGCCACCGAAACCGGTGCCTCGCGCACCGCGTGTGCAGCATTGCGATAGGCCAGCACGCGGTGCACAATCGCGCCGTCGAGCTCGTACAGGTCGCCGAGCTCTTCCAGCGCTTCGGCGATCGCCGAGTTGGGCAGCTCTCCGGCCACGGGGCTAACGCTTGGCTCCGAGCGTCGGGCGAGGCTTCCAGTCGCGAATCAGCTGAGGAAAAGCGTTGTGCGCCACTGGCTGAGGAAAAGCGTTGCGCGCCACTACTTCAACCGGACCGCAACGACTGTGTCTGGTGCAAGCATCAGAAGTGCTCGGTGAGCATGAACCGCCACTGACGCCCTCGTTTCGCCGGGGTGTGTCGTCATGAGCGTGTCGGTGCCGATGCGCTGCGCCCCACCGGGGACTTCGACAACGTAGGAGAGCGTCTTTGAAGAGAAGGAGCTGACGATGACGCTCAGGTGTGCGCCGGCTTTCCTGTCGCCAGCCGTATTCGCGCTTAGCTCTTCAGAGACTGTTGCGCCCATCCCTTCAGACACTGTCGCGGCGAGTACGCCCGGAACGCGCGCAGCCGGCGCGATGCGGCTACCGAGCGGGATCCAGCGGTGCAGGAACAGTAGTGCCTGCCCGAGCGGCTGCAGCGTGACGGTGCCGTTTGGGTTGAACACGAGCGGGTCGTAGCTACCGCCGGCCGAGTGGAAACGCACCTGCTGGAAGCCACCGAGCAGCGCGGCCACTACATAGTGCGCCGCCCACACGCCTGCCACGGACGTGTTCGACACACCCGGCTTGCCGCCACAGGAAGCGCTGTTGCTCTCGGAGACGATCGCCGGCCTATGCAGAGTCTGCGCGAGGTTCAAGAGCCAGGAGTACTTTTCGACCAGTCCGACGCTTGCGTGCTCGGTGAGCAGACGGGCCGCCGTGGTCAGCGGCGTCCCACACGCGGAGGTCGGATAAGCGTGTACGTCCAACACGTCCGGCGGATCGCTGCGCAACATTTGGCCGATTGTCGTACGCCAGCCGATCCCGGCAAGGTCGGGGCCCTCGATCCGAACCTGACCGAGCATTGCCCGGCGGCTCTGCCATTCGCTTGCGTACTGCGCCGCCGTCCAGGGCGACGGACGAAAAGCGGGGATCTCGACTCCCGGTTCGTCGGGGAAGATGTGGCTGATCCCATACAGGTCGGGCTCGTTGCCGAGCGAGAAGCTCAGCTGAGCCGCCGGGATCGCATGCTCGGCTTCGGTAATCGTCGTGAGCTCGTCCGCGAGTGAGCTCGTAGCGAAATTGAGCCCGACTGTGACCTGTACGCCGCTCTGGTGTGCCAAGCAGCCGAGCGTGGTCCAGAAGGAGGGAGGTATGAAGTAGCGGTAGGCGGCCGTCGGTCCGGCAAGGTCTTGTGAGTCGCCGCCGATGCGCAACGAAGGGGAGCCGAGCTCGCGCAAGGTCGCCACCAGCGCCGGGCTGGGGCACGGCCCCGGGCCGAGCGCCCTCTCCATCAGTGGATACTCGAGCGACAGCCCAAACGGCGAGCGTCGCACGAGCGCAGCGTGTGCATTGCGAGGGAGCGAATGGGTCGTGGCCGTCGACGAGCCCGTGACAGCGGCTGCGGAATACGTGCGGGGGTCAGAGGCAGGCGAGACGGCACGGCGTGCCGCAAGCGATTCGGCGGGGTCCGAGGCAAAGAAGCTGCCCGGAGGCGGGCTGGAATGCCGCGCGCCTGCCGACCCCACAGCGAAGATTTGAAATCCCACGACGAGCAGACCCGCCGACAGAGTGGCGCGCCACCAGCTCATCCGTGCCTATGATAACCATGCGAATGCTTCCCACTCGTGCCACACGCCGCCTCGCGGCACTGCTGGCGTGCTTGGCTCTCGGGGGTCTGCTCGTAGCGGTTGCGACCGCTGCCAAGAGTCCCGCTCTGAAGGGCACCAAGGCCGGCGTGTCCTATCGCTTCGGGCTCTCCGACTACGAACCGAGTACGTTCTCAGACCCGCGCGTGGGCGAGTTGGGCGTGCATCTCGCGCGCGACGTCGTGCCTTGGAACGCGGCGCTCAACAAGCGTGATCTCGTCCAGGTCACCGCCTGGCTCGACGCCGTCAAGCACGCCTACCACATCATTCCGCTGATCACTTTTCAGCACGCCGACAACAACGGGCCGGCACCGAGCCCGGGCCAGTTCCTCAATGCCTTTAAGCGTTTCCGCAAGCTGTTCCCCTGGGTGACGGAGTTCGTCCCCTGGGACGAGGCGACCCATGACACGCAGCCTACGGCTCACCATCCCTGGCTTGCCGCCGAGTACTACAACACGCTTGCCGCCAACTGCCCGGGTTGTGAGATCACAGCGCCGGACATCCTTGACTCCGACGGCAACGTCGAGGCTTGGGTTGCCTCGTTCCTCGAACGCGCCCATCCTTATCCGAAGATCTGGCCCTTCAACCCTTACAGCAGTGTCAGCACCGACAGCCCCGCGTTGATCGAAAACTTCCTGGCGGCGACGCGCGGGCAGGTGTGGTTCAGCGAGATTGGCGGAGTCGTCTGGTGGCGCTTCAAAGGCAAGCTGATCGATCACGGCGAAGCGTTCGCGGCCAGGGCCGCGGAAAACATCTTCAAACTCGCCCAGCTCAGCCCGAGGATCACCCGCATCTACTACTACCACTGGCGCTCGCCGGGCAATCCAACTGCCAAGGCAGCCAGGAAGGCGACTTGGGACGCGGGCCTGATCAAGTCCAACGGTGCGGCTCGCCCAGCGCTGTACGTGGTCGCGCGCGAACTTCACCGCAGCATCCAGAAATCAATCCCGAAGGTCTTCTGAGCCGCGTTAGTCGCCGGACGCAGGGTGGGGTCCTCCCGCCGAGGTAAGCGGGACCTACGAGCCGATTTCGAGCGTCGCCGTGCGCCGGTTGGCCCAGTAGACAGTCGCCGGGCAGGCGGCGCCGGAAGCGGTCACGGTGCAGGCCCCGTGTGTGATCGTGGCGCCGGGGGCGGCAAGGTGCTGGTGCTCTGGGGTGAGCCAGACGGTGGTGTGCAGGGTCGTCTTGGCGGGCATGCTCATGTTCAGCTGGATACCGGTTGCGGTGGTGATCAGCGTCCATCTGGCACGCGTGAGCACACGACCGGTTGTGGTCCGGTAGCGCCCGAGCAATAACACTTTGCTGCCCGTGCCGTGTACGCCTGTGAAAGTTGGATTCGCGACCGTGCCGTTGGCGTACGTGAGCGTCCAGGTGCTCGACGCCTTGCTGTGGATCGGGCGCAGCGACAGCAGATCACGCCAACCGGAGAGGTCGTCTAGCTTCACCGAGACAAGGCCTTGGGCGGAGCGCTGATCGCTGCTTGTAGCGCGCCCAGCGAGCTGCCACCAGACGTTTCCCGACCGGCCCCAGACCAAGCCGCTGGAGGCGAGGTCGTCGACGAGCAACTCGTGGTTATCGGCAGGCAGCGGTGCTTGCGACGCCCCGGTCGCAGGCCACTTGGCCAGTGCGTCGGAGAGCAGCCACAGCGTCAGGCCCTCGTACTGGTTCAATGCGGCATACCCGTCCATTATCGACGGGCTCCAGTCGAAGCCAAGGCCAGGGACGATTGGCAGCAGGCCGCTTGGGCGCAGCGGGTAGGCGCCTTGCAGATAGGAGACCGCACGCTGGGCGTACGCGCGCCAGGCCGCTCCGTTGGCGGGTTCGATCGCTGCGCGCCTCGCGCCGAGCGCTGCCGCGGCGGCTTGCACCCATGACTGGTCGAGCGAGCGGCCCGAGAGCGAGAGTTGCCCGTCGGGCGCCATCAGATCGAGCGCGTAGCGGTCGGCCTGCCGGCGCAGTTTCGCCACCTCCGGGCCGATCACTTGCGGGTCGCTTTCGCCGACGCTCTCCAGCATGAAGGTCGAGAAGAGCTCGTAGGAGACTGGCTCGGAGCCGGGGTCTGAAAGCTCGCGCGCGATCCCTCCCGCCGGGGAGCTTGTGAGCGCGACAGGCGCGCCGGGCTTCGCGTGGGCGCGAAGTTCGCCGCTGGCAAAGCTCTGAAGCGGCGCGCCGGAGTGCGTGACGGCCAACTCGAGATTAGTCCGGATCTGCGCTCCCACACTGGCGGGAGTGACCGACAGCGATTCCGGCTCGCCTTCGATGTGGTCGCCCAATAGCAGCGCGGCGCCGGCCGCCCACACCAGGCGCCAGTTGCCGTAGCAGCCTGGCTCGGTGAGGCAACCGCTTTCGGTAGGCGGTCCGATCTGCCCTGCACGCCACTCAAGCGGTGCTTGCAGCGTTTCCCATGCGCTCGCAGGGAACAGGCCCTGCTCGCCGTCGTGGATCACGGCGGCGATCGCCAGCAGGTTGAACGGATCGCTTGAGATCGGCAGCGTCAGGGCGGAGCTGAGGATGCGCGCGCCGGTGCTTTCCAGGCCGCTGTCGCCGTCCAGCCTGGCCTGCTTGAGCATCACGTCGGCGAGCAGGATCACGCCGTAGTTATCGCCTGTATCGGCAGGATTGAGCGGGTCAGCGACGCGCCCGTCGGCGGTCGTATAAGGCTCCCATGCTCGCGCGATTGACGTTATGTAGCTGCTCAGCTCGCCGACGCTCACACTCTGTTGAGGCTCATCTGCCCACGCTGTGCCGGCCCACAGTAGGGCGATAAGAAGCGAGACGGCCGCAACCGCAATAAATGGCCTCGGGATCATGGGCTCCAGGCGCATCCTGCGCCAGGCAGTGTGTTTCGCCGGGAGGCGCATCGCCACCTGCCACGCTTTAGGGTACGCATCCGTGAGTCATGCCGATCCACATGCCGAGCGCGAGGTCCCCTGGCTGATCCTGCCGACCTACAACGAGGCGGAGAACATCGAGGCGATTGTGGCGGCGGCCGGCGGAGTGTTGTCGGGGGCAAACGACGATGCTTACAAGGTGCTGATCGTCGACGACGGCTCGCCCGACGGCACAGGCGAGATAGCTGACAGGCTCTCGGCTGAGCACGCGCAAGTCGAGGTGCTGCACCGCACCGAGAAGAACGGCATCGGCCCCGCCTACTTGGCTGGCTTTGCCCACGCGCTCGACCACGGCGCTGCCTACGTGATGGAGATGGACTCCGACTTCTCCCACGATCCAGCCGATCTCGCGCGGCTGCTGGCGGCGGTGCGCTCCGGCGCTGATCTGGCGCTCGGCTCGCGCTACGTGCCCGGCGGCGGCGTGGTCGACTGGAGCCTGTTGCGGCGTTTCATCAGCCAGGGCGGCTCAACCTACGCGCGTTGGGTGCTTGGTCTGCACGTGAAGGACCTCACCGGTGGCTTCAAGTGCTTCAAGCGTGAGGTGCTCGAAGCGATCCATTTCGCCAGCGTGCGCTCGCAGGGCTATGCCTTCCAGGTAGAGCTCACCTACCGCGCCTCGCGCGCCGGCTTCAAAGTCGTGGAGGTGCCGATCGTCTTCAAGGACCGAGAGCTCGGACAGAGCAAGATGTCCTGGTGGATCGCGGCGGAGGCGATGTGGCTGGTGCCCCGTCTGCGCTTTGGCCGGCAGCCGCCGCTGCCGCTCACACCGCAGCCCGCTCGGATAGACATGGTGAACGGTCGGTAGGAGAGGCTTGTTAGTTGGACCATAGCAGTATAACATGCTCAACTACCGATGGGGGGGCGAGCGGTAAAGGCCGTCTTTGGACGACGAGGTCCCAGACATCCGCGTCTGGCCGACTTGACCTGTCGGGCGCTGCTGCCGCTGATAGACAAGGCCTGCTCACTTCGTGGCCTGCATAGCTTCGACAGCAAGCTCGGGCGTTCACGACTTGCGGCGCTGGAGCAGGCGATAAGCGCTGGGCGCGAGGCCTATGTGTTGGGGATCGGCGCTGGATTCCACAATTCTGGGGCAGCACTGGTGCGTGTCTCTCGGCGAGGAACCGTAGAGCTGGTCTGCAACGAAGAGGAGGAGCGTTACACCGCGGTAAAGCACTGCAGTGACTACCCCGAGCACTCGGTCGAGGCAGTCAAGCGACATCTACAGGAGCTCGGCCTGGAGCCTTCTGAGCTGGCTGCATGCGTGAGCAACTGGGACCATGCGGGCGCCGCGATCGCCTTCTTGGTGCGCCCGCTGCTTGAGGAAGCGCCGGCGAGCATCACGCTACCACGCAAGGCCCTGCCGGACGATGTCGTCAATCGCGATGGATCTGCCGTGAACCAAACCTCGATGCGCCTCGGCTCTCAACTCGGGCTCGGGGAGCGTATCCCCATAATCAGGATGCGCCATCACGACAGCCATGCGTACTTCAGCTATGCGGTCTCATCGTTCGCGGCCGATCCCGACCCCGTGATGGTGGCTGTCATAGACGGGTCTGGGGATGACGCCTCCACCTCGCTCTACGACTGTCGTGAGGGAGAGGTCACGCTGCTGCGCGCGCACGGCAGCAGTTCGCTCGACTCGCTCGGCTCGATGTACGGCTTCCTAAGCTCGACGCAAGGTGGCTGGCCGCTGTTGAGCTCGGAGGGTCGCTACATGGGTGCCGCCGCCTGGGGCGACGGCGGACGGCTCACCAATCGCTATTACCGGCGGCTACGACATCTCTTGCACTTTGGGCCCGAAGGCGAGGTTGAGCTCAATCGCTCGCTCATCAACTGGACACGATCCGGGTTGACCGAGCCCTACACCGAGGAGCTGATTGAGATCCTCGGCGAGCCGATCGCGCCAGAGGACATGTGGAACCCGGACGCGGTCCTGAACGTCGAGGACATTCGCCATCCGGAGGTCACGCGCGAGCGCGTCGACAAGGCCGCTGCCGTGCAGATGGTGTTCGAGGACGCGCTGATGCACATAGTGGAATATCTGATCCGCGAGACCGGCAGCAATCGACTTGTCCTGACGGGCGGCACTGCTCTCAACTGCGTTGCCAACATGCGTTTGCTGGAATGCTTCGACGAGCGTTGGTATGAGCGTCATCTCGGGCTGAAGGGAAAGCGGCTGCACCTGTGGGTGCCGCCGACACCCGGTGACGCGGGCACGCCGATCGGGGCCGCGTATACGTTTGCGATGCGCGCGGGCGCGCGACCGGGAGCCCCGCTGCGCCACGCTTTCTACTGCGGCTTCGCGGCGACCAGCTCAACTATCCGAGAGACCGTCGCTGCCGAGCCGGCGCTCGGCAGCATGCCGCTGGGCGACTGCTCCGATCCGGAGGTCATGGCGAAGGTGGCCGACCTGCTTGCCCATATCTTGGCGGGCGACGGCATCATGGGCCTCTACCAGGGTGTCGCGGAGACCGGTCCGCGGGCGCTTGGCCATCGCAGCATCCTCGCCAATCCCTGTAACCCCGATACGCGGCGCCTGCTAAACGAGCGCGTCAAGCACCGCGAACTGATCAGGCCGTTGGCCCCGATGCTTACGCGTGCGGCTGCCCAGCGATTCTTCTATCTGGAGGACGGCGCATCTGGGGATGACTACAACGCCTACAACTACATGGTGCTGACAGCGCGCGCGCGTCCGGAGGCACATACGGCGATCCCCGCGGTGATCCACCACGACGGCACCGGGCGTCTGCAGATAATGCGCCCTGATGTGGATCCGTTCTGCCATGAATTCCTGCTTGCGATGGGACGCAGGACGGGCGTCGAGGCATCCGTGAACACCTCTCTGAACGTTGGCACACCGATCGCGCATACGCCGGCGCAGGCAGTCGAGACGCTGAAGCGCGCACGCGGGATGGACGGCCTGCTGATGATCGGCGAGGATCTGCACGCCACCTTGGTGTGGTTGGAGGACCGGGCCGATGTTCGGGGGCGCCTGATGGATTCTGTCGACGCATGGGCTCGCGAGACCGGCTTCAGGTCTACGTGCTGAGCTGTCGATAGAGAGGCGTGGACGCCTCCTCATACGCGCTCTATCACGGCGTTCGCCGCACCCGCACGACGCTGCGCACCTGGCGGCGCCGGCCGCTGCCGGTGCTCGGCAGCTGGGTCGTAGGGTCGCTGCTCGCGGCCGCCGGCCTGTTGCTGGCGGTGCTCGTCATCTCCGAGCTCTTCACTCACTACGTACAGCCGGTCGAACTGCAGCCTCCGTTCGCCGTCGGCGACCTTGGCGACGTGGCGCGCGTCGTCTCTCACAACCTACTCGTGCTCGCCCTACACGCGATGGCATGCGTCGCGGGCTTTATCGCTGGCAGCTCGCTGCCGCTGCAGGCCGAGGGCAAGAGTGGGGTCTCGCTATGGGTGCACGAGCACGGCGGACGCATCGCGATCGCGTTCGTGGTGTGCGCCACCACCTTCTCGCTGTCGGCCCAAGCCTATGTGCTCGGGCATACGCTCGCCGGCGTTGCCCACTTTATGAAGGTGTCGCCGGCGCTGCTGCTGCTTGGGGTGCTGCCGCACGCGATCCCCGAGCTGATGGCGCTGTTCCTGCCGCTTGCCGCCTGGATCATCGCCAGTCGCAGGGGAGAGTGGGACCAGTTGCTCGCGGCGACTGTCGTCACGGTCGCGATCGCGCTGCCGATGCTCGTTCTTGCCGCGCTGATCGAGGTGTACGTCTCGCCGCACCTGTTCACCGCGCTCACCGGCCTTCACCCGCCGATCGTCGGCACCTGGGAAGGGTTCAAGGTGAGCGTCAACTGAGGTCGCCGGGGCGTTGTATACTTCACTTTGTATAGCGACCCCCGATAGGAGAATCCCATGGCAGGCACCCTCAACGAAGTCACCGACGCCAACTTCCAGGCTGAGGTCGTCGAGTCGGAGAAGCCCGTGCTCGTCGACTTCTGGGCTCCCTGGTGCGGGCCTTGCCGCGTGGTCGGCCCCGTCCTGGAGGAGATTGCCTCCGAGCGCGAAGACCTGCGCATCGTGAAGCTGAACGTCGATGAGAACCAGCAGACGGCAGCCAGCTTCCAGGTGCTGTCGATCCCGACGATGATCCTGTTCAAGGGCGGGCAGGCCGTCAAGACGGTCGTCGGGGCCTACCCCAAGAAGAAGATCGAGTCCGAGCTTGACTCGGTGCTCGCGGCGGCGTAGGTAGATCGAGCAAAAAGGGCGATGCCCCGCGCGCGCACGCGGGGCATCACGTTTTTTTGGTCAGCCACCCAGCACGCGACTGAGAGCGATCTCGAGCTGGAGTCCTTCTATTTCGGTCTGCTCGCGGTAGTCCATAGCGGCCGCATCGCCATCGCCCAAGACCAGGCTGACGGCCAGCGTCTCGCCACAGGCGTAGGACTGGTGCTCACGCGCGGCGTGCATCAGTGCCGTGTCGCCGCCCAGCACCAGCTCGATGCGGTCCTCGACCTCCAGCCCGGCTGTCTTGCGCGCGTTCTGCACGGCGTGCACGATCTCGCGCGAGCGCCCCTCACGCAGCAGAGAGTCGTCGATCGTCAAGTCGAGCGCCACGGCATGCGCGCCTTCACGCTCGACCGAGTAGCCCTCGGGCGCCTTCATTGTCAGGACCACGTCCTGCTCGGTGAGCGTGTGCTCGCGGTCTCCGACGGAGATCCCGATACCGTCACCGCCGCGCACGGCGGCCGCTACGCGAGCTGGGTCGAGCGCCGTGATCGCCTTCGCTGCGAGCGGCATGTCTTTACCGAACAGCGGGCCCAAAGTGCGGTAGTTGGCCTTGAGCTCGTACTCGCCTAGTTCGTCTGCCGCCGCCACAAAGCGTACTTGGCGCACGTTGAGCTCCTCGCGCACGATCTTCACCAGGCGCTCGATCGCTTCGCGCTCGCGACCGTCGGCCACGATAACTGCCTCTGCCAAAGGCTGGCGTACCTTGATCTTCGCTTGGGCCCTGGCGCCCAGGCCGAGGCGCACGGTCTCGCGGGCGATCGCCATCGCCCGCTCAAGCGACTCGTCGCGCATCGGCAGTGCATCGCCCACGGGGAAGTCGCACAGGTGCACGCTTGCAAGCGTGCCGTCGAGGTTGTCGTAGATCTCGTCCGCCACGAACGGGCAGAAGGGAGCGAGCAGCTTGGAGACGATCAGCAGGCACTCACGCAACGTCGCGAACGCAACCTGGTCCCCATCCCAAAAGCGCCGGCGCGATCGGCGCACGTACCAGTTGGACAGGTCATCGACCAGCTGCGAGATCGCTCGCCCGGCAGTTGTCGCGTCGTAGGCGTCCAAACGCTCGGCTACCACGACTGCCGTTCCTGCCACGCGTGACAGCGCCCAGCGATCCAGATCGCTTACGGAGGCAGGCGTTATGCCGCTCCCGACCGCCTCGCGTCCCGTCGCACCGGCCTCCTCAGCCCCAACCCAAACCCCTCCGGCAAGCACATCCGCGTTTGCATTTGCGTACAGCGTGTAAAAGAAGTAAGTGCTCCACAGCTGCTTAAGGAACAGGCGCACGCCCTCGCCGATCGCCTCCTCAGAGAAGCGGTAGCCGTCCCACGGTTGCTTGGAGGTGAAGAAGTACCAGCGGAAGGCGTCGGCGCCGTACTTGTCCAAGACCTGCCAAGGCTCGACCGTATTGCCCTTGGACTTTGACATCTTCTGGCCGTCCGCATCGAGGATCAGCCCGAGGCACACCACGTTCTCATACGAGGACTTGTCAAATAGGAGCGTCGAGACCGCCAACAGTGAATAGAACCAGCCGCGTGTCTGGTCGAGTGCCTCGCAGATGAAGTCCGCGGGGAATTCTTTTTGGAATTGTTGTTCGTGCTCGTGGGGATAGTGGTGCTGGGCGAAGGGCATCGAGCCGGAGTCGAACCACACGTCGATGACCTCAGGTACTCTCTTCATCGGCTTGCCGCACACAGCGCCCGTGGGCGCACCAGGCTGCTCGTATGACTCGCCGTTGGTTGATGGGATGGATAGAGGGTCGTGCTCGTGGGGACACGGGAGAACCACTTCATCTACATAGGGTCTGTGATGATCTTTTAGGGTTAGCCAGAGAGTTGCTCCAATTCGGTGAACGACCCGATCGTCAGCGTGTGCCCGGCCTCGCAGCGCCACACCGGCAGCGGCGTTCCCCAGTAGCGCTCGCGCGAGAGCGCCCAGTCGACGTTGTTTGAGAGCCAGTCGCCGAAGCGCCCGTGCTTGATGTGCGGCGGGTACCAGTTGATCGTCTCGTTGGCGACCATCATCCGATCACGCAGCTCGGAGGTGGCGATGTACCAGGAGGGCTTGGCGTAGTAGATGAGCGGGGTGTCGCAGCGCCAGCAGTGGGGGTAGGAGTGCTCGTAGTCCTTCCGCTTGAACAGCAACCCGCGAGCGTCAAGATCGGCGATCAGCTCCTCGGTCAGCTGAGGTTCCTTGACGAGGCGCCCGTGGTACTTGGGGATGGTCTCGTCATAGGTTCCGTCAGGCCTGACGGGGTTAACGAGATCAATTTCAGACTGTTGCCCCAGTTTGAAGTCGTCTTCTCCAAATGGTGGAGCGATGTGTACAAGTCCCGTTCCGTCCTCGGTCGTGACGAATTCATCGGCGAATATCTGGTAAGCATTCTGCCCGAGGCCCTCGAGCGAACCAAACGGCGGCGTATAGAGGACATCGGCCATCAGCTCGTCTGGCGAAAATTTGGCCAACAACTTGTAGCTTTCGCCCAGCACCCGATCAGCGAGCGCCTCGGCCACTATCACGACCTCGCCGTCCACTTCGGCTCGCACATACCAAGTCCCCAAGGCGACGGCGACGGCAGCGTTTGCAATCAGCGTCCACGGCGTGGTGGTCCAGACGAGCAAGTTGTCTCCGACCTCGATGTTTGACAGGTTGCCCTCAGGCACGTGTGCGATAGGAAACCGCACATACACCGAAGGATCGACCACGTCCTTGTACCCCAGTGCCACCTCGTGCGAGGAGAGGGCCGTGCCGCAGCGGTAGCAGTAGGGCACCACCTTATGCCCCTCGTACAGCAGCCCCTTGTCGCTGATCGTCTTCAGCGCCCACCACACCGACTCGATGTAGCTCTCATCGAGCGTCCTGTAGGCGTGCTCGAGGTCCACCCAGAACCCGATCCGCTCGGTCAGGCGGTCCCACTCCTCCAGGTACTCGAACACGGAGTTGCGGCACTCTTCGTTGAACTCCTTGATCCCGTACCGCTCGATCTCGGTCTTGCTCGTGATCCCAAGCTTCTGTTCGACAGCAATCTCGACGGGCAGCCCGTGGCAGTCCCAGCCGCCCTTGCGCTCCACCTTGTAGCCGCGCATCGTCTTGTAACGCGGGTAGATGTCCTTGAACACGCGTGAGAGCACGTGATGAGAGCCGGGTCGGCCGTTGGCGGTAGGAGGACCCTCGTAGAAGACCCACTGCTCGGCCCCGTCGCGGTTGCGCAGCGACTCGCCGAATACGTCGCGCTCACGCCAGCGCTCTAGCACTTCCTGCTCGAGCTCGGGGAGCTCTTGGCGCGCGTCCACCTCGCGCGGGGGTACCAATCGATCTTTAGGAGCAGCCATTGGGCGGCTCATTGTAGGTGGGGTGGGCCGATCGGCCGTTTGTCGAGGACAGGTAGGAGGCGGGAGCCCTTATTTCAAACCTGACTTGCGCTTGGAGGTCGGCGCCCGGAGGTCATATGTCGTGGGCGCGATCCGGGTTTATAACCTAAAGATTATATATCTGATTTTGCGTCTGCTGGATCCAATTCCAGGCCGAATCTAAATTGTGACGGTGACTCCGTACGCTTGTTACAGCGTGGCCTGAATACCGCTCGCTTCAGGAGGTGCGCGCTGCGACGGACGGTCTCGCCGGCGTCGCCGGCGCAGTGTCGATCAATCGCTCGCGCAACATGCGTACCGCGTCGGAGGGCCCCGGCCCGATGCGCGTGACCGTGCTCGCCCCGGTCTCGGGCAGCGCGCCGCGATAGTCGAGTACCTGAAGGTTGCCGCCGCTCTGGCGCGTCGCGTACACGACCCGCCCAACGGCATCCAGCGATGCGCAGTACCCGCCCAGGACCATCGCCTGCGGGCGCAATGCGCGCAGCGCGCTGCCAACGCGGGTGCTGTCCAGGTCGACCGGCAGCGTCAACACGCGCATACCCGTACGCCTGAGGAAGAGCTCCAAAGCTTGCACATATAGGCCGTCCATGTCCATGCTCTGGCTGGCGTCGAAGATCAAGACGCCCTCATCGCGGGTGGATGGCGGTGCCACGCGCTGAGCGGCGGCCAGCCAGCCGGTGGCGTAGCGCCAGGCAAAGCAGTACTCGGGCGAGCCTGCCGGCCCTTTGCCTGGTTCCGCTCCATCCCTGAGAGGCTTTGGAGCGCCGGAGAGCATCGGGTCATCAGGGGCCATCGCCTCCACGGCCGGCAACAGCACCATCTCGACGGTCCGCTCCACCGAGCGCACCGCCATGCTCTCCTCCATCAGGCGATCCGCCTTCTCCTCGCTGAATTCGGAGAACGCGGCGGAAAGGCGTATAGGGGTCGATGGGCCCTCGCCGCGCTCGCGCGCTACCGAGATCGCCGAGGCAATGTCCTGTGTCTCAGCATATGCCTGTCTCAGCGCCTCGATCTCGGTGAGGTCGAACTGGCGGTGACCGCCCTCGGTGCGCCGCGGCTTGGGGTAGCCAAAGCGGCTCTCCCAACTGCGAAGAGTGTTGGAGCTCACGCCGAGCAGTGCGGCAGCGGCGTTCGTGCGGATCACGCTCATGTGCGGCAATGGTGAGCTTTGACCAGCTCACTCGCAAGCCCCGCAAGCTGTGCTGCATCCTGGAACATCGCCTGCACGGGCAGGAACGCGGCTGTGCAGGACGACGAGTCAGACTGGACGTCGCCTGCACGGGCAGCGGCTGTGTAGGACGACGAGTCAGACGCCAGCAGGTACCAGCGACACGGTTGGGAGGGCAGCCGGCTTATCGTTGCGCACGGCTTCATGCACTCGCCCAGGTGGGGGGATGAATAGCCTGGTGCTCCATACGATGAGAGTCGTGCCCGTCCGCGAGACACCTCCCATGCGGCTTCGCCTCTACCACCATCACGATGGTGCCCGCGTCGCCTACCGCGAGGTTGGCGCCGGCCCACCGCTCGCGTTGCTCCATTCGGGGCTACTGTCCCATCGCGAGTGGGAGCCAGTCGTCGAGCGTCTCGCCGAGTGCCACCGGCTCGTGATTCCAGACCTGCCCCTGCACGGCGATTCCGAGGATCGCCCCCGCCATCCCTACACGATTGAGTGGTTTGCCGAGGTGATGAGCGGCTTCGCCGCAGACGTGCTGGGCCCCAAGCCGCTGGTTGCCGGCCACGATGCCGGCGCGGAGATCCTCATGCACGCCGTCATGACAGGACAGTTGCGGCCAAGCCGGCTCGTTTTGATGCCCAACCGCCTGCACCGGCCGGTCGAGTACGAGCGCAGGCGCGAAGCGTGGCGGCTGGCCACGCTCGGTGGCTCGCTCCCAGGCATGGATCGCGTACTCAGCCACGCCACCAAACTCGTGTTCACCCCCGAGCTCGGAATGCGCATGTCAGAGCGCCACACACCCGAGGCAGGAGACCTGATGCGTCATGCCTTTGGCGATGTGCCTGGTAACCCCAATCTCGCCCGCTCGTGGGCTAAGTGCGCACGGCGCTGGCCGCGCGGTGCCCAGACGCAACTGCTCGAGCTCTACCCAAAGCTCGACATGCCGGTGCTGCTGCTGTGGGCCGACAACGACCCGGTGCATCCGCTGGCCGGCGCGGAAGAGACGCTGCGACTGTTGCCACATGGGCAGTTGCGCGTGCTTGCCGGAACGGGCTTTCTGATGACCTACGACGACCCAGTGGGTGTGGCGCGGGAGCTCGTGGCCTTCTGCGGATGAGATACTGACGCGCCCACCTACGCGAGGAGAACCGATGATCGACAAGCAGCTCTGGGGCGGGGAGACCGCCAAGGCAGTCGCGAACTTCCCGATCTCCGACGAGACGGTGCCGGTCTCCGTCGTGCGCTGGCTCGCGCGCGTGAAGGGCGCTGCCGCCGCCGTCAACGGCGAGCTCGGGCTGCTCGACAAGCGTCGGGCCGCGCGCATCGAGAAGGCAGCCGGCGAGATCGCCGCCGGCAAGCATGACGCGCAGTTCCCGATCGACGTATTCCAGACTGGCTCGGGCACCTCCACCAACATGAACGCCAATGAGGTGATCGCCACGCTCGCCGGTGAGAAGGTGCACGCCAACGACCATGTCAACATGGGCCAGTCCTCAAACGACGTGTTCCCCTCCGCCGTGCACCTGGCCGCGCTTGACGTCGCCCAGAACGAGCTATTGCCCGCGCTCAAGCTGCTGGAGCGCTCGTTCGCCATCAAGGCCAAGCGCTTCTCCGGTGTGGTCAAGTCTGGGCGCACCCACCTGATGGACGCGGTGCCGGTCACGCTCGGCCAGGAGTTCGCCGGCTACGCCGCCCAGATGGCGCTCGCACAGGAGCGTGTCTCCAGCGCACTCGTGCACGTCGGCCAGATCCCGCTCGGCGGCACCGCCACCGGCACCGGTCTGAACACGCATCCGAAGTTCGCCGAGAAGGTGCGCGCACGCCTCAAGCGCGAGTCGGGGCTCAAGCAGATTTCGGCGCCACTGGATCCCTTCGAGGCTCAAGCCAACCGGGACGCGCTCGTCGAGCTCTCCGGTGCGCTGAAGGTGGTCGCCGTGTCATTGACGAAGATCGCCGGTGACATCGCGCTGATGGGCTCGGGCCCCCGCGCCGGCATCGGCGAGCTGCTTTTGCCCGAGCTGCAAAAGGGCTCCTCGATCATGCCCGGCAAGGTCAACCCGGTGATCCCGGAGGTCGTGCTGCAGGTCTCCGCCCAAGTGATCGGCAACGACACGGCGATCACCGTCGGCGGGATGCAGGGTCAGTTCGAGCTCAACGTGCGCATCCCACTGATAGCGCGCAACCTCCTGCAGTCCTTGCGCCTGCTTACGAACGCATCGCGCGTGTTCGCAGAGAAGTGCGTCGACGGCATCCAGGTCAACAAGGCAGGCTGTGAGGCCTCCGCCGGAGCCACGCTCGCGGTGGCGACCGCGCTCAACGGCGCGATCGGTTACGACAAGGCCGCCGCGATCGTCAAAAAGGCGACCGACTCCGGGCGCCCATTGCGCGAGATCGCGCTGGAGGAGGGGGTCGACGCCAAGCTTTACGACGCCACGATCGACTTGAAGAAGATCGCCGCGGGGAATCGGGTCTAGATACTCTTGATGACCCTGGTTTCGGTGGAAGTCGTGATCTGTCCTGGTTTTGTGGGAGTTGGTGGTCTGAGTCGGGTTCTTAAAGATAAAGAGACGTGTGGGTATGTTCTCTTTTTATACTATTCACAATAGTGGCTACATTTCGTAGCCACTATAAGCAATCGCGAAAAAATGTATACCTACATGAACGCCTTTAGGTTGGCTGCGAGCATCGAATTAAGCAAAGCCCGGGCTCCCGCCTTCGACAACGGTTCGTTGAGGTTGCCGCACTTCGGTGACTGCACGCATGAGGGGCAGCCGCTTTTACAGGGGCACTCCGCGATCAACCGGTGGGCGTCGCGGCACAGCTCCTCAAAGCGCTTATAGGCCAGGCGCGTTATGCCGATGCCGCCAGGGTGCCCGTCGTAGATAAAGATCGTCGGACCGCCGGTTTGAGGGTGCGCGTTGGTAGAAAGGCCGCCGATGTCCCAACGGTCGCACATAGCGATCAGGGGAAGTACCGCTATCTGGGCGTGCTCGGTGGCGTGAAGGGAGCCGAGCAGGGCGTCCATCGGGATGGTCCCGTCGCTGAGGGTCGCCTTGCGACGGTCGCCCCGCCCCACCCTGTCGTCGTTTATCGGCATCCCCGCGAGGCCTGTGAGGGTGGCGCCGTCCAGCTCGAACCACAAGGCCTGTGTCGAGAACGAGGTCTGTGGCAGGTCAAGCATCACGAGGTCCAGCTGTGCGTGGTCGGCCAGGCGCTTGCGTTGATAGCCGAGCACGGTCTCTGTAACCGACACCTCGCCAAAGGAAAGCGTCACGCCAAGCACTTCGCGACGGTCGAGTAGGCGCTCGATGTTGGTGTCGGTCTCGCGCTTGGGCTGCGTGTACCAGTCGCCATCGAACGGCGCTACCAATGCCCGACGGTGCTCCAGGTCCAATTCGCGCACCTCATAGGAGCGCCCCTGGTGAAGATAGATCGCGCCATTGTGGATGGTGGAGTGCGCACGCGCCGCCTCTGTTTGACCGAGCAACTCGCCTGATGACACGTCCACGATCGCGAAGCTGTCGGGTGAGGAGGAGCGCAGCGAGACCTTCGCGGCCGGGTACTCGTCAGGGCGACGCAACACGTACTGCTCGCGGGCGCCGCTATACCCCGGTTCGATCCCCTCGTGGCCCGGACCGCGACCGTTTCCTCCGCCCGAACTCGTCCCGGCTCCATTGGAGTCGCGCCCGGCCACACGCTTACGCAGTAGCCCCGCGCTCACAAGCGCCTCTGCGTGGGCCTCCCAGCGCGGGCCGAAGAACTCTGCGTCGCCGCCTTCCAACGGGCCCTCGTACGCTGCGCACAGCAGGTGTGCCTGATGGATCTGAGCGCTCTCGTGGTCGAGGATCGCGGCCTCCACCGCTCGCTCCAAGAACTCGTCGGGGTGACGACAGAAGAACTGGTCGAGCGCGTCCTCGCCCGCGACGTAGACGGCCAGACCCTTGCCGCGGCGCCCGGCACGCCCCCACATCTGGCGCAGCGCTGCCACGGTGCCGGGAAACGTCACCACCACGGCTGCGTCGAGCTCGCCGATGTCGATCCCCAGTTCCAACGCATCGGTCGTGATCACGGCACACAGATCGCCGCCTGTCAAGCGCGCCTCGAGCTCTCGTCGCTGCTGGGGGGTGTATCCGGCACGGTAGGCGGCAACCCTCTCGGCCAAGTCAGGGTCGGAGCGCTGCAGGTCTTCGCGGACCATGCGCGCCAACCGCTCGACGCCCTTGCGCGACTTCATGAAACAGATTGCGCGGGAGCCCTCGCGCACGAGTCGCGCCAGCAGCTCGGCTGCCTCGCCGATCGGCGAGCGACGCGCACCGATCGCCTCGTCTGTCAGGGGCGGATTCCACATCGCGATCTGCCGACGCGGGGTGGGGGAGCCGTCGTCGTCGATCAATCCAACGTCATCGAGACCGGTCAGGCGCTCGGCCAACTCCAGCGGGTTGGCGATCGTGGCGGAGGCGAGCAGCACACGCACGTCGCTGCCATAAGCCGCCGCGACCCGCAGCAGACGGCGCAGAACGTTGGCGACGTGTGAGCCGAACACGCCGCGATACACGTGTGCCTCGTCGACGACGACGATGCGTAGGTGGCTGAACAGCCGCTCCCACGCGCCGTGGTGAGGCAGGATGCCGACGTGCAGCATGTCGGGGTTGGTGAGCACGACGTTGGCACGACGACGGATGTCGCCGCGCGCCTCGCGCGGTGTGTCGCCGTCATAGATCGCCGGGCGCACCTGCTTGGTGAGCCCGAACGCGTTGATCGCTCGCGCCTGATCTTGGGCCAGCGCCTTGGTCGGATACAGATACAGCGCCCTTGCGAACGCGTCGCGGCAGAGCGCGTCGAGCGTCGGTAGGTTAAAGCACAGCGACTTGCCCGACGCCGTGCCGGTCGTAACGATCGTCGTGCGCTGCCAGGCCGAGGTGAGCGCCTGCGCCTGATGGGAGTAGAGCTGCTCGATTCCGACACGATCGAGACCGGTCACCACGTCCGGATGCAGCTCGTCGGGGATCTCGACAAGCGTCGCCTTGCCCGGCCCTTCGCCTGCCTCGCGCACCAGTCGCCCATCCTCGCGCGCCTCGTCGAGCAGTGAGCTCCAGGGCTCGATCATGCGTTCAATCGCCACGCCTTGCGATAGTAGAGCCCGATGCTCCGCTGCCTCTATCTCGATCTCGACGGGACCCTGCTTGGACGGGGGGCTTCTCTGGTTCACGACGGCGAGGGTGCCATCTCACTCGATGGAGTGCGAGCTATCCAGGCGTGTTTGCGGGCGGACGTCGAGATCGTGCTCATGTCCGGTCGCCGCCGCATCCAGGTGGCGGAGGACGCGCGCCTGTTCGGTCAGAGCGCCTACATCTACGAGGCGGGCGCGTGCGTCGTGCTGGGTGGCGACCCGCGGATTGGCGGCGAGGAGCACTGGCTCACCGGCGGGCTATTGCCAGGCGAGCTGACAATCGCTCAGCAGATCGAGCGCTCGGGAGCCCCCGCCCTGTTGCTCGAGCGCTACGAAGGTCGGCTGGAGTATCACGAGCCGTGGCATCTGGACCGCGAAGTCTCACACCTGTTTCGAGGCTTGGTCGATGCCTCAGAGGTCGACACGCTGCTAGCCGAACAAGGCCACGGGGATCTGCGTCTGGTGGACAACGGAGTTGTCAACCGCCGCTCCGAGGCGCTAGCTGAGCTCCCGCATGTGCGTGGCTACCATCTCGTGCCCGCCACGGCATCAAAGGCGGCAGCCGTTGCGTTTCATCGGCAAGTCCGCGGCTACGGACGTGAGGAGACGTTGGCCGTCGGCGACTCGCGCGAGGATCTGGCCTGCGCTGAGCACGTCGGAAGCTTCTGGTTCGTGGCCAACGCTGTGGAACGCGATCCCTCGATCCGAGGGGCGATCACGGCTTTCGACAACGTGCGTGTCGCCAGTGCTCCCCACGGCGCGGGTGTCTACGAGGCTGTGGTCAGCACCCTCGTCAATCGATGATGCCCTCGCGCTTCTCCTCCTCATAGAGGCGTTCGACGACAAACTCCTTCAGCAGCGTTTGGTAGCCGGTATTACGGCGTGCCGCGAGCACGCGTAGTCGCTTGAGCGTGAATTCGTCGAAGCGTACGGCGACCGGTGTCGTGCGACCTTTCGCGAGAGCCTCCTTTGGGATCTTGCGACGTCGCTCCTCCAGCTCGTGGGCGGCAGCCAGTTCGGCTTCGAATCTCTCGGATGCCTCCTTCCCTGTCTTCTCCATGAAGGCGTCGAAAGCGGCGTCGCGTTTGCTTGCTTGAGCCTTTTTCTTGGCTGGGGGCATATATATATTCCTTTTGAACGTTACGTTAGTGACTACTGAAATGCATACCATAGCAATTAGTAGTCACTATGGTAACTTTGAAAAATAGAGATGCCGCCGCTCCACCCTTGCGCCTTGCCCCGCAGGGTCCTCGCATGAGGTGATCAACTGTGGGCGATCACAAATCACGGGGGCGATCACATCACGATTCCCGCGCGCTACGTGCGAAGGTCTTGCCGCTCAGCCGCTCAGCCGCTCAGCCGCTCAGCCCACGCCACAGCCGTCGCCAGAATCCCGGCTCTGGTCGGCGTCGCCAGCGCGCCGGTGGAGGGACGGTCGTGCGCACGAGCGCGACCCAATCGTCCAGCGGTAGCTCGCCGGATATCAACCGCCCGAGCGCGCTCGTGACAGGCGCCTCGACGCCGGCCTGCTCCAGCGTACGGGCGAGCAGCGGAACCCACTCGAGTGCCTCGACCGCTTGGCCGATGTGCCTCGGTATCTCCAGCGCCGCGACGCCCTCGGCCAAAAGTTCCCCGGCACGGCGGTTGCGGCTCTCACGGGCCAGCGCCGTGGCGACCAGATCCCCGATCCCAGCGAGTCCGATCATCGACTCCGGCCGCGCGCCCAGCCCCTCGGCGTAACGCCACACCTCGGCAAAGATGTGTCCAGCGGCGGCGCCGGCCGCATTGGCGCCCTGTGCCTCGGTGGCACCCGCCGCCAATGCCGCCGCATTCTTGGCCGCACCGGCCAGCTCGACGCCGATCGGGTCGTTTGACTGCTCGCACACGACCCCAGCGCGCGTAAACATCTGCGCGAGCGTACGCGCCAGCTCTTCGTCGCCGCACGCAACCACCAGGCCGGCGCCCGAGCGCACCATCTCCTGTGCGTGGGCCGGTCCGCCCACACAAGCGACCCTCTGTGCTCCGAAGATCGCACTCAGCACCGTAGTCGGTGGGCGCCCGTCAGGTGGAACGAGGCCCTTGGCGACAGAGACGATCGCGGTGCGTCGCCCCAGCTCGCCCGCCTGCAAGGCGGCAATGGCCTGTCCCAGCCCACGTGAGGGCACCGCAAGAAAAACGTAGTCGGCGCGTGCCACTCCGGCTGAAACAGGCTCCACGCGCAGCTGGCTGGGTAGCTCGACCCCGGGCAGGTAGAGCTTGTTCTCGCGCTCATCCGCCAGCAGCGTCGCTTGCTCAGAGCTGCGCGTCTGCAAAGTCGTGCGCAGGCCGGCCCTGCTCAGCAGCACCGCCAGCGCGGTACCAAAGGAGCCGGCGCCGATCACCGTCGCGCGACGGGCTCCAGGGCTGGGAAGCGTGCGGCCGCGTGCCCGTACTGGCGTCTCGGCAGACCCCGGCGATGGGGGCGCCACGGGGAGCGACGACATGTGCGGGGTCGAGGAGCCAGAGCCATCCGGTGCTGACGTCGGAGCGGTGCTCGGAGTAGCCTCGGGCTCGGTCATCATGCGCGAGCCTACTGCCCTGAAGAGAAGCGACGTGGAGTGGCGCAACTGGACCGGCGACGAGACTTGCCGTCCCGCGGCGATCGTGCATCCGCGCTCGATCGCCGAGATATCCGATGCCTTGGAGCGCGCGGCGCACGAGGGCCTGTGCGTACGCGTAGCCGGCGCCGGTCATTCCTTCAGCGACATCGCCTGCACCGACGGGCTGTTGATTGTGCTCGACCAGATGCAGAGCGTGCTCGAGGTGGAGCACGGGTCCGGCCTCGTACGAGTGCAGGCCGGCATCACGATCGCGCAGTTGAACACTCAGCTCGCCGCGCACGGCCTAGCGCTCGAGAATCTCGGCGACATCGACGTGCAGAGCATCGCCGGTGCGATCTCCACCGCCACGCACGGGACCGGTGCACGCCTGCGCAACATTCCCTCGCAGGTAGAGGCCTTGACGCTCGTGCTCGCTGACGGTTCGACGCTCGAGTGCTCGCGCGAGCTTGACTCCGAGCTGTTTCGCGCTGCACAGGTTGGCCTCGGCGCGCTCGGAGTGGTGGCTGAGGTGACGTTGAGCTGCGTGCCCGTGTTCACGCTGTGCGGGATCGATGCTCAGGCTCCGCTGGAGGAGACGCTCGATCGCTTCGAGGAATCCGCGCATAGCAACGAGCATTTTGAGTTCTACGTGTTTCCCCATTGCGAGATTGCGCTGACGCGCACGAACAATCGCGTTGAGGGACCGCCGCGCCCGCGCGGGCGCGTCTTCGAGTACGCGGGCGACGTGCTGCTGACCAATCACGCTTTCGACCTGCTGTGTCGCGTCGGCAAGCGGATGCCCAGTCGCATCCCTGAGATAAACAGGCTCGCGACGCGCCTCGCGGGCAGCTCAAAGCGGATTGACCGCTCCGATCGTATCTTCGCCAGTCCACGGCTCGTGCGCTTCACCGAGATGGAGTACGCGCTACCGCGGGAGAGCACCACGCAGGCTGTGCGTGCCGTCCTGGAGTCGGTCGAGCGAGGTGGCTTTGCTGTCCCTTTCCCGATCGAGGTACGTACCGTCGCCCCGGACGACGCGTTGCTCAGCACGGCCGCAGGGCGCGAGAGCGGCTACGTGGCCGTGCACATGTACCACGGCATGCAGTGGCGTCCTTACTTCCAGGCGGTCGAGCGGATCATGGACGAGCTCGATGGACGACCCCACTGGGGCAAGCGCCATTTTCAGAGCGCCGCGACACTGCGCCCACGCTATCCCGAGTGGGATCGCTTCCAGGAGGTGCGAGCACGGCTAGACCCAGAGGGACGATTCACCAACGCATGGAGCGAGCGTGTGCTCGGACCGGTCGGGGCCACCCAGTGAGCGATCCGCTGCTGGCGCGGCTCGAAGGAGCGACCGGTGGAGTGGAGCCGCCCTTCGCGGTCGTCGATCTCGATGCCTTCTGGCACAACGCCGCCGATATGGAACGCCGTGCCGCGGGCAAGCCGATCCGCCTGGCGAGCAAGTCGGTGCGCTGCCGCGCATTGCAGGAACGCGTGCTTGCACGCTCAGGCTTTCAAGGGACGCTTGCCTTCACATTGCCAGAGGCGCTGTGGCTGGCGGAGCAGGGCTCCCAGGACCTAGTAGTCGCCTATCCGACAGCCGATCGGGGGGCGCTATGCGAGCTAGCTGTGCGCTCTGGCCTGGAGCCTGGCGCACATGTGTCTGTGATGGTTGACAGTGTCGCCCAACTCGAGCTGATCGAGTCGGCCGTCGATCCGATAGCGGGCGCGCCGATCGAGGTCTGCATCGACGTCGATGCGGGCCTGTGGCTGTTCGATGGGCGTATTCGCATCGGCGCAAAGCGCTCGCCCATTCACGGCGCCGAGCAGGCTGCTGTGCTTGCTCGTGAGATCCTCGTACGCGATCGGTTGCGGCTCGTCGGGATCATGTCCTACGAGTCGCAGATAGCAGGCCTTGGCGACTCACCTCCGGGCCGGCGCGTGCGTGCAGCCACGATTCGCGCGCTGCAGCGACGCTCCGCCCGCGAGCTCGCAGGGCGCCGCGCCGAGGTGGTGGCAGCCGTGCAAGAGGTGCTGCATGTCGCCGGCGCCGAACCGTTGCGCTTTGTCAACGGCGGCGGCACGGGCAGCATCGAGCTGACAGCCGCCGAGCCAGCTGTCACCGAGGTCGCTGCCGGCTCGGGGCTCTATGGACCGACCCTGTTCGATGCCTACCGTGCCTTCCGGCCTGAGCCAGCCGCGCTGTTCGCGCTGCCGGTGGTGCGCAAGCCGAGCCCCGGCGTAGCGACGGTGCTCGGTGGCGGCTACCTTGCCTCCGGCCCTGCCGACGCCGCGCGCCTGCCTGTTCCCTTCTTGCCGAGGGGCTTGTCACTCGACAAGCAGGAGGGCGCCGGGGAGGTGCAGACGCCACTGATCGGCAGCGCCGCTCGCGAGCTACGAGCAGGAGACCGTGTCTGGTTTCGCCACGCCAAGGCGGGCGAGCTTTGCGAGCGCTTCGACCGGTTGCGCTTGATCGAGGGCGATCGCATCCTTGAGGAGGTCGCGACCTACCGTGGCGAGGGCAAGTGCTTCTTGTGAGAGCACGGTCGGCGTATGCCTTGGCGTCTCGCTGTCGGAGGACATTGAGACGCGGAGCGACGTAACGCGAGTGCTACACCAACGCCGCAAGCTTGCGCCCCGCGGCGCTCAACGCTCGGACGGTGCTTGCCTCCAAGACGATCTGCAAGTCCACGATGCGAGCCTCGAAGGGGTCGAGCGCGTCGTGTCCCGTGATCGCGTAGGCGGGCACGCCTGCCTGGCGCGCGCGAGTGGCGGCCTCGAATGCGATGCTGCCGGCGAGTGTGCGGTCGTCGAGCTGCGCGCATGCGATCACGAGCGCCCGAGCGGCGCGCATGCGCCGGTCGAAGTCGGCTTCGTCGAGTGGCTTCGAGGCGCTTGCGGCGCGGATGCCGAGGTCGGTCTCGAGCGGGCATGCATCGCACTCGAGTTGCCCGCCGGCCGTCAGCCCTCGCGCGAGCGCGGCGCAGACTCGAGCGCCCGATAGGCCCTCCGCGAACGGGCCCGCAAGCACGAGCACGGTTTTCGAGATCATGGCTGGCATCCTTTCAGGTGTGCCGCGCAAGCAGATCGATACGTCGGGATCCGACGAGACAGAGAAGGAGCAGGCGACGGGGGATGGCGCCGGCACCGGCGATGCCGGCAAGGCTGGCGTCAAGGGCAAGGCCGGTAAGGATGGAGGCCATGTCATGCTCGAGGTCTGCGGCCGCGAGCTGCGCGTCTCCAAACCGCAGAAGCTTTTCTTTCCCGAGCCGAGGCTTTACGAAGCTCGATCTGGTCGCCTACTACATCGAGTGCGAGCAGGCAGTCGTACGCCACCTGCGCGAGCGCCCGACTGTGATGAAGCGCTGGGTCGACGGGGTGCAGGGCAAGCCTTTCTTTCAAAAGCGCGTGCCGGGCGGCGCCCCAGAGTGGATCGAGACCGCGACGGTCACCTTCCCCAGCGGTCGCCACGCGCGCGAGCTGGTGCCCAACGATGCCGCTCATCTCGTCTGGGGGGCGAACCTCGGCGTGATCGATTGGAATCCGTGGCCGGTGCGCCGCTCGGATCTGGACCACCCCGACGAGCTACGCATCGACCTCGACCCAGGTCCGGGCGTCGACTTCGCGACAGTGCGTCGCGTCGCGCTCACGGTGCGCGAGGTGCTCGAGGAGCACAAGCTCCTCGGCTTCCCAAAGACCTCCGGCTCGCGCGGCATCCACGTGTTCGTGCGCGTCGTGCCCGAGCACGGCTTCGACGAACTGCGGCGAGCCGCGCTGGCGCTGGCGCGCGAGGTCGAGCGACGCATGCCAGGACAGGCCACAAGTCGCTGGTGGAAGGAGGAACGTCAGGGGGTGTTCATCGACTACAACCAGAACGCCCGCGACCGCACTGTGGCCTCGGCCTATTCGGTGCGCGCTGTGCCCGACGCGCGCGTGTCCTGTCCGCTTGAGTGGGAGGAGGTCGCTGACGTAGAGCCCGCCGAGCTGCGCATCGACACGGTTCCAGCGAGGCTGCAAGAGCGTGGCGACCCCTCTGCCACGATCGACGATCATCCGGGCTCGCTAGCCGCCCTGCTCGAGCTTGCCGCACGCGACGAGCGCGAGGGCTTGGGCGATGCCCCTTGGCCGCCCCATTTCCGCAAGCAGACAGGCGAGCCGAGCCGTGTGCAACCGAGTCGGGCCAAGGGACGCCCAAAAGTTGAGGATTATGCGCACCAAGACGACGACTTATGTTGCGCTGGGGAGAACCTGATGTGTGCCGGGGAAACCTGATCGGCGCTGGGGAGAACCTTATGTGCGCCCGAGGCTTGCGATGACCCTGCCGCTCACCCCGCCGCTCAAGCCCGAGCTTGCGCTCTCGCGCAAGGCGCTGCCCACAGGCGAGGACTACGTCTACGAGGTCAAGCTGGACGGCTTCCGCTGCATCGCCTTCGTAGACGGCGAGGATGTCTTCCTGCAGTCGCGCAACGGCAGACCGCTCGGCCGCTACTTCCCGGAGTTGAGCTTTCCGCCCGGTCAATACGTGCTCGACGGGGAGATCGTCGTGCGCGACGCCGCAGGACGCGAGAACTTCGACGCGCTCGGCCAGCGAGTCCACCCGGCCGCCTCGCGCGTACAGCGTCTCGCGGTCGAGACTCCAGCAGTGTTCATCGCCTTCGACCTGCTCGCCTACGAGGAGAACTCGTGGCTCGAGCAACCCTTCGCCCAGCGTCGCGCCGGGCTTGGAGCGACTGTTCGAGGCGGAGCTGTTCGCCGACGCCCCGGTCGAGCTGATGGTCTCGGTCGACACGCCGCAAGCGGCCGAGCGCGTGGTTGGCAGACGCCGAGGGCGTGATCGCCAAGGAGCGCTCCGCTCCTTACCTGCCTGGTGAGCGCAAGGGCATGGTCAAGGTCAAGCGCACGCGCACGATCGACGCCGTGGTCACGGGCTGGCGCCCGGGCAAGGAGGAGCGCACCGTCGGCGCGCTGATCCTGGCGCTCTATGACGGCGATGAGCTACGCGTCGTCGGACACTGCTCCGGCCTGACGGCGAAGGTCAAGCGCGAGCTGGTCGACTTCTTTGCGCCCTATGAGACGGGCGAGCGAGGCTCCTCAGACCCGAGTCGCTGGAGCGCCGATCGCGACTTGGAGTGGGTCGCGCTGCGCCCCGAGCTGGTCGTCGAGATCGACTTCGACCACGTCTCCGCCGGGCGCATCCGCCACGGCGCAAAGCTCAAACGCTGGCGCGAGGACAAGCCCGCACGCGAGTGCACGATCGACCAGCTTGCCAGTTGAGGCGCAGCCGACGGTTCGTTTCGACCGGCTCGTCTCGACCGACCAGATACGCTGATCAGATGAGCGAGGAAACAGCCGCCACAGCGACGGTGGCCGAGGAGGAGTACCTGCAGATCCTCTTCTGGCTGCACGAGGCCGGCCTGCCGATGACCGGCGCCAACGTGGCCAGGGCCATGCAGCTGTCGGCGCCGACCGTGCACGAGATGGTCGGTCGCTTGGAGCGCGACGGCTACATCACGCGCAACTCCTCCCGCACGATCGCCTTCACCCCAACCGGCGCCGAGCACGCCGAGGGCATCGTGCGCCGCCATCGCCTGATCGAGCGCTTCCTCACCGACGTGCTCGGTGTGCCGTGGGACGAGGTACACGAGGAGGCCGAGCGCCTGGAGCACGCCATGTCGCCGGTGCTCGAGGAACGCATGCTCGCCGCGATCGGCGACGCCAAGACCTGCCCGCACGGCCACCCGATCGTCGCCGGTGCGCGGCTGGCAGGCGTGCCGCTCGCCGACGTCGAGATCGGCGCCGAGGTGCGCATCCTGCGCTTCGAGAACGAGGCCGAGGACTTGCTGCGCTACCTGAAGGCCTCCGGCATCGAGCCAGGACTCGAAGGCACGCTTGTGAGCCACGACGACGGGCAAGTGGTCGTCGAGACCGCAGAGGGCCAGCAATGCGTCCTCACGCCGTCTGTCGCCGAGACGGTCTCGGTTACGGCCGACCCTTCTCCGCCCCCGCGCACAGCGCTGCCGGAGCAGTTGGTCCTGGGCCAGCGCTACGGCCGCTGAGACGTGCGAGCGCTGAACAGTCGCTTCGGCGAGGAGCGAGCTTCACGCCGTCGTCGATCTGCTCGGGCGTGACGCCCGAGTAGGCAAGGCGCAGCGTGTTCTCGCCGCCGTCGAGCAGGAAGTCCGTCCCCTTCACAAACGCCACTCCCAGCTCGCTGGCAAGGCTGAACAGGGCGCTGACGTCGGTGCCCTCGGGCAGCGTCACCCACATGAAGTAGCCGCCCTCTGGCGCCACGTACTCGGCCTCCGGAAGCTCCCGCTCGAGCGCCGTGGCCAGCGTCCGCGCACGCTTGGCAAGTGCTGTGCGCACCGTCTCGATCGAGCGCTCGATCGCGCCGGAGGCGCAGAACTCGTACACGATCGACTGAGAGACCATGCTCGGCGAGATGTAAGTGTTCGTCGCCAGTTTGGCGATCTGTGCGATCAGCTCTGTCGGGCCCACGAGGTAGCCAACCCTGATCCCGGGACACACGGTCTTCGAGAACGAAGACGCGTACACGACGCGCTCAGGGTCAAGCGAGAGCATCGTCGGCAGCTTCTCGCCGCTGAAGCGCAGATCGACGTACGGATCGTCCTCGAAGATGAGGAAGTCGTGCTTGGCGGCCAGCTCGAGCAGGGCTTCGCGCTTTGGAAGCGACAACGTGTAGCCCGCCGGGTTCTGGAAGTTGGGAATGATGTGCGCGAGCTTCGGTTTGACCGTGCCGCCTGAGCCACCGTCGAGCAGCGCGCGCAGCGCCTCCGTGTCGATCCCGTCGGGCTGCAGCTCCACCGGGTGCACCTTCGCTCCACGCTCGCGCAGTGACAGCAGCGTGCGGTCGTAGGTCGGCCGCTCGACGATCACCTCGTCGCCGCTTTTCACGAGCTGCTCGAACAGAAACGCGTCGGCCTGCATCGACCCGTTCGTGACCAGCACGCGCTCGGGCTCCACGCCGTGCTTGTCGGCGATCCAAGCGCGCAGACGCGGATAGCCGATCGAAGTGCCATAGGCGGTTGCCCCGGCAGGATCGCTCTCAAACGCGCGCACGGCAGCGTCCTTGAGGCCCTGCACGTCAACGATGTCGAGCGACGGAGCGCCCCGCGCAAAGGAGATCATGGACGACATCCTATGTGGGTGGCTTCGGCAACAGCAGCTTGCCGTACTCGTCGACCAATTCCTCCATCGTGCGCTGCAGCTTCTCCTTGAAGCGCACGAGCTCGGCCCTGTCGATCGGCTGAGGCGGCGGTGGTTGTGGAGTAGGCGTAGGCGGTTCGGGCGGCTGGCCTGGAGGCGGTAGCGGCGGTCCAGGTGGCGGCAGCGGCGGTCCCGGCTGGGGCGGAGGCGTTCCCGCTGTGGCCGGCGAGAACACGCCCGACGGGAACGAAGCAGCGGGAGGCTGCGGGGAACCGGTAGCGATCTCTCCGTAAGCGGTCTCGCTCACGGGAAAGGCCGAATCGCGTTCGATCGTGTTGCCCTGCGCGGGCACTTCCTCGCCGCCGAAGACCGCCGGCCCGCCAAACGCGTTGTCCACGGCCCGCTGCTTGCTCGTCGTCCAGGTCGGTGCTCGGTCCGTCTGAAGTGCTGCCGCTGCCCAGCGTCGGCCGTCCCGGCGCCGTCGAGTCGTTGCTGTCGCCGGCGCGCTGTCCGCTCTCGTCCAGCGTGTACGGTGGGCGCAGCTGCCGACTGCCTCGGCCTTCGACCGCCTCGTCGACCAGCTTGCCCGGCGCCTGCAATTTGCTCGGTTGCGCGTCGCGCTTGCCGATCGAGGTCAGCTCGCGCTCGAGCTCCTGAAGCTTGATCTCCAGCTCGCCCAGCGTCTTGGCGACCTCTTGGTCCATGTGCCTTAGCGTAGCTGTTGGCTGATCGTTAGCGCTGCCTGGCTGCTTTGCGATCGCGTCAGCGTCGCTCGGCGCCGACTCCGCCAAGGATCTCGATCGCGATCTCGGCCACTTCGGTGGGGGTGCGTCCGACGCGCACGCCCTTGGCTTCGAGCGCCTGCGCCTTGGCGGCGGCTGTGCCGGCGGAGCCCGACACGATCGCGCCCGCGTGGCCCATCTGCTTGCCGGCCGGCGCGGTGAAACCGGCGATGTAAGCCACCACGGGCTTGCTCACGTGCTCGGCGATGTACTCGGCGGCCTCCTCCTCGGCAGACCCTCCGATCTCGCCGGAGAGCACGATCAGCTCGGTCTGCTCGTCGCTCTGGAACAGCTCGATGATGTCCACGAAGGAAGAGCCAGGCACCGGATCGCCGCCGATCCCCACGATCGAGCTACAGCCGAAGCCGGCCTGGGCGATCTCGTTGCCGATCTGGTAGGTCAGCGTGCCCGAGCGCGACACCACACCGACGTTGCCCTCTTTGAAGAAGGAAGCGGGGATGATCCCGACGTTGGCCTTGCCGGGGGAGAGGATGCCCGGGCAGTTCGGGCCGATCAGACGTGTCCCCGGGTGGTCGCGCTTGAGCGTGTTGTAGACCCTCAGCTCGTCGTGGGCCGGGATCCCCTCGGTGATCGCGATCACCAGCTCCACGCCTGCCGCAGCGGCCTCGAGGATCGAGTCGGCGGCGAAGCGGGGCGGCACGAAGATCATCGCCGTGTTCGGCTGCGCCTCTTTGGCGGCCTGCTCCCAGCTGTCGAACACGGGAATGCCCTCGACGTCCTGCCCGCCCTTGCCGGGCGTCACACCGCCGACGACGTTCGTGCCGTAGTTGCGGTTGTTGAGCGTGTGGAACGAACCCTCTTTGCCGGTGATCCCGGCAACCGCGAGGCGCGTGTCCTTGTCGACAAGGATGCTCATCAGGCAGCTCTCCGCGCTCTGGGCGCCGGCCGCAAGTGCCACGACCTTCTCCGCCGCCTCGTTCATCGTCCTGGCCGCGTGCACGTTGGGCAGCGCCGCCTCCTGCAACAGCTGGCGTCCTTGCACGTCGTTCGTGCCGTCGAGACGCACGACGAAGGGAACGCTCGGTTTGATGTCGCGCGAAGGCCGCGATCAAGCCCTTGGCGACCTCGTCGCAGCGGGTGATGCCGCCGAAGATGTTGAACAGGACGGCTTTGACTTTGTCGTTGGCGAGGATCAGCTCGACGGCTTGCTTGACCTTGCCGGCGTCCGAGCCGCCGCCCGCATCCAGGAAGTTGGCGGGCGCGCCGCCGGCCTGGGCGACCACGTCGAGCGTGCTCATCACGAGCCCGGCACCGTTGCCGAGGATGCCGATGTCGCCGTCCAGCGCCACGTACTGCACGCCCTTGCTCCTTGGCCTTACGCTCGATCGGATCTTCGTTCTCGCTGTCGGACAATCCCTGGTTCTCGGGGTGGCGGTAGAGCGCGTTGCCATCGAGCGACACCTTGGCGTCGAGCGCCTTTACCTTGCGCTCCGGGGTCACGATCAAGGGGTTGATCTCCGCGAGTGTGGCGTCCTCCTGCAGCCACACCTCGTACAGCGCCACAAGCGCGTCGGCCACGCCCTCGACCACATCCTCGTCGGCGCCGCCCTTGGTCGCGATCTGCGACGGCCTCCTCGCGGCTCAGCCCCTTCAGCGCATCGACGTGGTGGCGCACCAGCTTCTCCGGTGACTCCTCGGCCACCTGCTCGATCTCGACGCCCCCCTCGACGCTGAAGATCACCATCGGCTGCTTGGCCGAGCGGTCCAGCAGCACCGAGGCGTAGTACTCGGTCGCGATGTCGCTGGCGTGCTCGATCCAGAGCGTGCGCACGATGTGGCCCTTGATGTCCAAGCCCAAGGATGTTGCTGGCGTGCTCGCGTGCCTGCGCCTCGTCGTCGGCAAGCTTCACGCCGCCGGCCTTGCCGCGTCCGCCGATCAGCACCTGTGCCTTCACGACGACCGGATAGCCGATCTCATTCGCGGCCGCCACGGCGTCCTCGACGGTGGTCACGGCCCTGCCGTCGGACACCTCCAACCCGTGCCGGGCGAACAGCTGCTTGCCTTGGTACTCGAGCAGGTCCATGCGCGGCGCGAGACTCTAATGGATTTCAGCCCACCCGCCCAGGCGCAACGCGCGCCGAGGCGTCCGCGAGGCATAATGCCCGCCTCATGCCTATTCCAAAGAACATCACCTTCGTCACCTTCGACGTCTACGGAACCCTGATCGACTGGGAGACAGGCATCTACGAGGCGTTCGCCAAGGAGGCCGAGCGCGACGGCTTCGAGATCGACCGCAACGTCCTGATCCCGCTGTTCCACGAGATCTCCCAGGAAATCGAGGCCGGCTCCTACGAGCTCTACGCCGAGGTTCTGCGCCGGACCGCGATCGAGATCGCCAACCGCCTGGAGTGGAAACTCGAACCCTCCCGCTCCGGCTTCCTCCCGGACTCGGTGCAGCGCTGGAAGCCGTTCAAGGAGACCGCTACGCAGCTGAACAAGCTGGCCAAGAAGCACAAGCTCGGGCTGATCTCCAACATCGACGACAAGCTGCTCGGCCAGACGCGCCGGCACATCCCGATGGATTTCGACCTCGTCGTCACCGCCCAGCAGGTCCGCTCCTACAAGCCAGACCCCGCACACTTCGTCGAGTGCGCGCGGCGCCTGGGCTCCAAGAAGGGCTGGGTGCACGTAGCGGCAAGCCATCACTCCGATGTATCCCCGTGCATCAAGGCGCGCATCCCGGTCATCTGGGTCAACCGCAACAAGCAGACGCTCGACTCCTCACAGCGCAAGCCAACCGCGGAAGTGCCGAACCTGCGCGAGGCCGCAAAGCTCTTGGGTATCGCCTGACGCGTGCGCGTCGTCTCGCTGCACGCCGACGTACTGCTCGCCACCAGCGCGCATCTGGCAGACCAATTGCGCGATTGTGCGCGGCGCGGTGCCCGCACAGGATGTGCCGCATGGACACACCCCGTCAAGGTCCACATCGCGGGAGATGTCCGGTGCCCGGTCCGCCGAGACGTTCGTGATCGACTCGCCCGATCCTGCCCGATGAGCTGGAGGTCCTGCCCGCCCTGCTGGAGCAGGCCGCGCTTTCCCGCGCCAAGCGGCCTGCTGGTCGACCCACGCCGACTGGGATCACCTGCTTGCGCGCCTGGCCTTTCCCGAGGCCACGCTCGGCTGTGCCGTCTCGAGCGCGCGAGCGCATGCGCTCCACCCCCGGTGCCGCCACAGCGTGAGCTGCGCGCGTTTGACGAGCAGTACTACGTGCGCGCGCCGAGCGCCGCTCGCGCTCGGCGCGTGCAGGCGCTCGACGTTCCTGGGAGCTGCGAGATCGGTCTCGCACGAGCTGGCGCTCCATCCGGCCGAGGGCCACACCGCCGACGGCATGGTCGTGTGGATCGAGCTGGGCCGGCGTGCTGGTTGCTGGGCGACTATCTCTCGCCTGTCGAGATACCGGTGCTCGGCGAGGGCGGCTCGATCGATGCGTACCTGGCGACGCTGGAGCGCCTGCGACCGCTTGTCGCGGTCGCCGAGCACGTCGTGCCCGGCCACGGCCGTGCTCGACGCCGAGCGCGCCACGACGGTGCTCGAGGAGGACGTCGCCTATCTGAGTGCGCTGAGCGCGCGCGGGGCAGCCGCTGAGCTGCCAGAGGGACGGCGCACAGCACAGGCGCACACGCCGAACATCCATTCTAGAGAACGTCGACTCGGAGCTGCAGCGACTCGGCTCAGCGCTCGCGCGCGCGTCGTTGCGGCGCACGTACCAGTTGACCGTCATCTCGGCGACAATGGCGCCGTCGGAGTTGGTCATCTCCACCTCGACGGGAAAGCGCATGCGGCCCGTCCTCGTCCAGCTTCGCCTTCAGCTCGTCGCGTCCTCGCTGAAGCGAGCCGTGGCCGTGATCTCGCCCTTGGCGAGCTTCTTGTAGGCGATCTGCGCCGACTCGGCCAGCGGCGTGATCTCGCCCATGATGTCCAGGAAGGCCCCGACGAACGCGGCCCCGGAAGCGGCCTCGCCGGCGGAGAACAGCGCGCCAGCGTGCTGCGGAGCCGACGTGGTTGCGCAGGTGCTGCTCGTCTGGCAGCCGCACGACGCCGTGGTCCTCGGCGACCGTGATCGTGTCCAAGCCGAGGTGCACGTTGAAGGGGATCGCCTGGCTCAAGCCGGCGGCGACGGCGGTGTAGTCCACTGCTGACATGTTTCAGCTCTCCTCGGCTGGCTCGCTCTTGATTGTGGCGATCGGTGCGCCCGCGTTGATCGGCTCGCCCTCGATGATCGGTAGCTCGGCAATCGTCCCGGCCTTGGGCGCGGTGATCTCGTTCTCCATCTTCATCGCCTCGATGATGCAAAGGATCTGGCCCTCGGTGACGGCATCGCCCTGTTTGACGAGCACCTTCCACATGTTCCCTTGCAAAGGCGACTCGATCGTGTCCGGCCCGCCGGCGCTGGCCGACTTCGCCCGGGCAGAGCGCTTGGGCGCGGCCTGGCCCGCGGGCGCAGAGCCGTTGAGCGCCACGCCGCCACCGAGCGGGGGGCCGACGACCTTCACGTCAAAGCGCTGCCCTGACACCTCCACGGTGTAGCTCTGCTCGACCTTCTCCGGCTCGCCCTCCTCGTCTCCTTTGGGAGCGGGCTTCTCGAACGCGAGCGTCTTCAGCCAGCCCTTGTCCTCGAGCAGATCGCGGCAGGTCTCGCCTTTGGCCCACTGCTCGGTCGCAAGCAGCGCCTGGTGGAAGGGGATCAAGGTCTTCAGCCCCTCGATCTCGTATTCCTTGAGCGCCCGCAACATGCGTCGCGTAGCCTGCTCGCGGTCGGCGTCCCACACGATCAGCTTGGCCACCATCGGGTCGTACATCGGCGAGACTTCGCCGCCGGCGCCAACGCCAGAGTCCACGCGCACGCCCGGACCTTTCGGCTCCGAGTACGCGCCGATTTTGCCTGGCGCTGGTGCGAAGTTCTTTGAGGCGTCCTCAGCGTTGATGCGGCACTCGATCGCGTGCCCGCGCAGAGCGACGTCCTCCTGGCGTATGGCCAGCGGCTCGCCGGCCGCCGCGCGGATACCTTCCTTGACGATGTCCACGCCCGTGGTCATCTCGGTCACGCAGTGCTCGACCTGCACGCGTGTGTTCATCTCCAGGAAGAAATATTCGGATTTGGACTTGGACCCGCCCACCCCGGTGGTCCTGATTCGGAGCGAGCAGGCCCTCGATCGTGCCCGCGCCGACGTAGTTGACGGCGCGCGCCGCCTCCACGCCGATCTTGCCGATGCGCTCGCGCAACGCCTCGTCGACCACCCATTCGGGAGCCGGCGACTCCTCGATCACCTTCTGGTGGCGGCGCTGGATCGAGCAGTCGCGCTCGCCGAGGTGGATCACGTTGCCGAGCGCGTCGGCCAGCACCTGCACCTCGACGTGGCGGGGATCGTGCAGGTAGCGCTCCAGGTAGACGGTCCCGTCGGAGAAGAACTTCTCGCCCTCGCGGCTTGCACCCTCGAAAGCGCCCTCCAGCTCATCCTCGCTGAGCGCCACGCGGAACCCCTTGCCGCCGCCGCCGCCGGATGCCTTCACGGCGACGGGGAAGCCGATCTCCTGCTTGGCGATCTTCAGGGCGTCGGCGACCGTCGCGACGGCCTCCGTCGTGCCGGGGACGATCGGGACTCCAGCGGCCTTCATCAGCTCGCGCGCGCGTGTCTTCGACCCCATCGCCTCGATCGCGCTCGCCGGAGGACCGATGAACACGACCCCGGCGTCCTCGCAAGCCTGTGCGAAGGGAGCGTTCTCGGCCAGGAACCCGTATCCGGGATGGATCGCCTCGGCGCCCGCCCGCTTGGCGACATCGAGGATCTTCTCCACGTTCAGGTAGTTCTCGGCGGCCGGCCCCTCGCCGAGGTTGAAAGCCTCGTCCGCACGGGCCACGTGCAGCGCGTCGCGATCGAGCTCGGAGTACACCGCCACGGAGGCGATGCCCATCTCCTCCAGGGCTCGCAGGATGCGCACGGCGATCTCGCCGCGGTTGGCTACTAGGACCTTCGAGAACATCGAGGCGGGAGCTTAGTGCCTCTCGTCCAAGTGCGCCGCGTGATTCCTGGATGCGCCGCCGAGTTGAGCGCCGATTCGCCACGTTCCCATGGCCTACATCTGCTGGCCCAGAGCACTCGCTGGCCGCATTGTCCCGGCGTTGACGAGTCTCAAAAAATGGCGTCGCCAGGCTGCGCCGCTGGATCGGCCCACAGCGGCACGGCTTGGCTTTGATCTTCCGGACTGCCGGGATGTGGAGTTCCAAGCACCAACGCTTGCGAGACATACGGTCCCATCTCACGCTCCCCGAGGTTCACACAGGCAACCACCTTGGCGCCGATCAGGCTTGCGGCGTCGACCAAAGCAAATTGCCCAACACTACGTCTCTCCCCTAGGGAGCCGACATCTAGGTTGAGGACCTTGCATGGGAATCTCGTTCCTTGGGCGTCTTCGACAGATCGCACCAATGCCACGCGCAGATCAACGTTCTGGAACTTGCCAAATGTGATCTTTGTCTTTGGCTCGGTCATGGGCCTGTCTTACTTATTTCGACGAGCTCAGATGCATGACCCTCAGGCGTCCCTGGACGACATCTTCCGCTAAGACATCCAGGCCAGTCTGCTTGATACGTGCATGCAGCTCCTCCGGAGGTGGCGACTGTTTGCACAGTATCGATTGAGACCGCTTGTCGTAGATCTCCAGGACTCGCCGGCCGTTCTGGCAGGCCTGTCCGTCCCAGACGGCAAGGAAGGCGTCGCCGTCGCCGGCGAGCAGGCGGGAAATGTTGTTGAGGCCGCTCTGCCAGTCGTCTCTAAAAACGCCGCCCGAATGCTCCTTGCGGTCGAGATGACACAGGGTCCCCATCATGCAGGTGACCAGGTCGTAAGTCCGCGATGGGAGTTTGTCTCTTTGCCTAATGTCTCCTTCTCTGATCTCGGCGTCATGCCTGAGTTCTTTGTTTTCCTGCTTGAGCTTGACCAGTCGCACGCAATCGGGATCCCTGTCGACGGCTACGACGGATGCGTCTTTTCTAAGGCAGTCAAAAAGTTCCCTGATGTAGCGGCCCGTGCACGTCCCCAAGTCGATGTGACTCGCGATCAGGCTATCGATCGAGCCGTACCGTTTTTTCAGCCACTTGTGCACAAGCGCCGTCTCTGCCTGCTTGAGCTCACCGTCCTCTCCGCCGGCGCGGTCGTAAATTGCTAGCCAGTTAGGCGAATAATCGATCTCGCCGTCCACTTCACCCATGACCTGCCGCATGCGTAAGCCAAAATCAGAGAAGTCTTTGGCTTCGTCGGATTCCCACAGTGCCGCGAAATATGTGGCTGTATGGTGCTGGAGTACCTCGAACTCAAGGAACTTGTTGGCGTCATACACCTCTACGCGCGACCTGTCCTTTGAGGTGAACCCGGAAAAGCTATCGACGCGCGCATTGTCATATAGCGCCAGCTCGGTGTCGCCCGGTCGAAATACATTCTCTGGGAGCCTCTCGTGCAGGCCGTCATTGTCATGTGCTACCTTTACTTCAAATCCTTGCCTGACGAGTTCTAGATTGGTGCGCGCGAATTCATTATATTCGTGGTTCATTCGAACTATTTCCTCGGGGGCGCCGGAGCGTAGCAAGCGGCGCTGGCGACGCTGATTGTCCAGCTCCTCCAGGATCGGCCTGCTCAAGAGGATCAGCCTTCTCGCCGTGCCCTTCGCTCTCTTGATCTTGTGGAGCATCCTCTGATTGGCGCCCACGATCTTGATATCGCGAGATGTCCAGAATCCAGAGTCGAGGTAGGTGGTGGTTGCAAAAGCCGTCTCGACATGGCTCAACGCATCTATGTAGGCATTCCTGGGATCAAAGATCGTGATCGGGTCCTCCATAGCCGGCAATTCGAGTTTCTTGCCGAAGTCTTCTGCGTCGCGGATCATCTTTGCGGCCGTCTTGTCGAGGGCTGCTCCAGCCGTGTTGTCTTTCCGGTGTGGCAGCTTATCTATAAAATCTATGATGCTGTCGGCGATGTCCTTGGAGACAATGTCGGCCGTTCCGGCCTGCTCTGAGGGCGGGGAGACGAACCCCTTGGACGTCACCCCAAGGAGGTCGCTCGGCCACTTCGAATTTTCCTCGCGCAGTAGCAGGACGTTTGGAAGGCCAAGGCGACTGAGAAATATTCCCGCCTCGAGCACGAGATTGTCTCGAGGCGCAGAGTGAGATTGCCCCCGACTCGACACCTGGTCGTTACCGGCAAAGACGACCACGGCACCCAACATCTCGGTTGCCAGCTCCATCAGTCGCTGGACCGTCACGTCCCCGGGTTTGAATGCGCTTGTCCATGGCTTCAGTTCTATGTCGCTGTGCTTCTCGCGCACAGCCTTGTCGGCTGTGGTCAACGCGCTGATGAACCAGCTACTTTTTATGGTCTCTTCGGTCGTCGCCACAAAGATCTTGCGAAGATCATCTGACAACGAGGTATCGGAAACGTTCTTAGCCACGGTGCTTTGTCGATTGATAGATTGTCGGCAGGCTGCTCAGCTAGTAAGGATTCGCACAGCTATCACAGGGTGGGCTCGCCGGCTGGTGGCGACTTCCGTCGTGTCTGCGAAACGGACGCTGGAAATTATGTCTGAAGACCGGAGGAGTTCCAAGCATCTGGCGCCATCCTATCTTGCGACCAGATGCCGCGTCGATTGCGACTTTGCTATTTGCGGAGAAATTCCCACCATTGCGTGGGGGTAAAAACCCGGAAAAGCCATCGTGTGGGGTGGCGAGGTCTAGTTTGGCGCCACGACGAGTCCGGCGCCAACCGTGTTGTTGGAGGCCTCGTCGATCAAGATGAAGCTGCCGGTGCGGCGATTGCTCTCGTAAGGATCGAACACGAGCGGGGCGCTGGTGCGCAGGCGGATGCGGCCGATGTCGTTGAGCCCAAGCTCCTGAGGTGCGCCGGCGCGCTCGAGCGTGTGCACGTCGACGTGGTCGCAAAGCTCGTCGACGATCGCGGTCACCTCGCGCGTGGTGTGCTTGATGAGGTAGCGCCCGCCTTGACGCAAAGGTGTGTCGGTCATCCAGCACACATCGGCCTCGAGCTCGCGAGCCACCGTCGGCGCCTGCTCGGGCCGGCAGATCGTCTCGCCGCGCGAGATGTCCAGCTCGTCGCTGAGCCGCAGCGTCACCGACATCGGTGCGAGCGCCTCGGGAAGCTCGCCGTCGTAGGTGTCGATCGCCTCGATGCTCGTGCGCTGCCCCGCGGGAAGCACGACGATTTCTTCGCCGACGCGAAACGCGCCGCTTGCTACCTGTCCAGCGTAGCCGCGGTAGTCGCTCCCGCCCGCCCCGGCCGGCCGGATCACCCACTGCACCGGAAAGCGAGCAGGTCGGTCGTAGGGATGGTCATAGGCCACCTCGACCTGCTCGAGCAGCTCCAGCAGCGTCGGCCCGGAATACCACTCCATGCCCTGCGAGCGGTCGACGACGTTGTCGCCGTTGAGCGCGGAGATCGGGATGTATGTGATGTCGCGACCCATGCCCGTTCCTGTGCCGATCCCGTTCAACTTCTGGGCAAACCCCGCGAACTCGGCGACGAGCTCGTCGAAGCGCTCCTGGGAGTAGTCGACCAGATCCATCTTGTTGACGGCTACCACCAGGTGCGGAATGCCAAGCAGCGCGCTGATGAAGGCGTGGCGCTTGGACTGCTCCAGGACACCTTTGCGCGCGTCGAGCAAGATCACCGACAGGTCGGCTGTCGAAGCGCCGGTCACCATGTTGCGCGTGTACTGCTGGTGTCCTGGGCAGTCGGCGATGATGAAGCGGCGCTTGGGTGTAGCGAAGTAGCGGTAGGCCACGTCGATCGTGATCCCCTGCTCGCGCTCGGCGCGCAGCCCGTCGGTCAGCAGCGCCAGGTCGAGCGCGCCCTCGCCACCGCGTCGCTCGCTGGCCTGTGCCACGTGATCGAGCTGGTCCTCGAACACCTGCTTGGTGTCGTACAGCAGCCGCCCGATCAGTGTGCTCTTGCCGTCGTCTACCGAGCCGGCGGTGGTGAAGCGCAGCAGGTCGAGCGTCATCGAGCCTTAGCCTTCTCAGCGGAGTCAGGCGAGCTTCCGCTCCACCGGGCCGCACGTCCCGTCGCCCGGGCCGGCGTAGCCAAAAAAAACGGTTTCACTAGAAGTACCCGGCCTTCTTACGATCCTCCATCGCGGCCTCAGACACGCGGTCATCAGCCCGTGTCTCACCGCGCTCGGTGATACGGGTCGCGGCGATCTCCGTCACGACTTCCTGCAAGGTGCTGGCCTGCGAGCGCACGCCGCCGGTGCAGCTCATGTCGCCAACAGTGCGGTAGCGCACCGTCTCTGAGAACACACTCTCGCCGTCGATCAGCTCCGTCCCTTCGCGCCATGCGTAGAGCATGCCGTCGCGCTTGAACACCTCGCGCTCGTGGGCGAAGTAGATCGAGGGCACCTCCAATTGCTCCTGATCGATGTACTCCCACACGTCCAGCTCGGTCCAGTTGGAGATCGGGAAGACGCGCACGTTCTCGCCCTTTTTGATGCGCCCGTTGTAGAGGTTCCACAGCTCGGGCCGCTGGCTCTTGGGATCCCAGCCGCCGAAGTCGTCGCGAAAGGAGAAAACGCGCTCCTTTGCGCGAGCCCGCTCCTCGTCGCGACGCGCGCCGCCGAAGGCAGCGTCGAACTTGTGCTCGGCGATCGCGTCGAGCAGCGTCACGGTCTGGAGCTGGTTGCGCGAAGCGCGCGGCCCCTTCTCCTCGACGGCCCGGCCGCTATCGATCGACTCCTGCACAGAGGCCACGATCAAACGCTCGCCGAGCTCGGCGACGCGACGGTCGCGGAACTCGATCACCTCGGGGAAGTTGTGCCCGGTGTCCACGTGCATCAGCGGAAACGGAAAGGGACCAGGGCGAAACGCCTTCTCGGCCAGCCGCAGCAGCACGATCGAGTCCTTGCCGCCACTGAATAGCAACACAGGCCGCTCGAATTCGGCGGCGACCTCGCGCATCACGTGGATCGCCTCTGACTCGAGTGCGCGCAGGTGGCTCAGCTGAGGACGCTCAGCGACGCTCATGACACACCAATGTGCAGGCCGCACTCGGTCTTCTCTGTGCCGGCCCAACGACCCTCGCGGCCTGTGCCCGGCTGAGTGCAAGGTGCGCAGCCGATCGAGGAATAGCCTTGGTCGTGCAGCGGGTTGTAGGGCAGCTCGCGCTCGAAGATCCGCGTCCACAGGTCCTTTTCACTCCAAAGCGCCAGCGGGTTGTACTTGTGCAGCTTGCGCTTGGCGTCGACTTCGATCAGCTCGGTGTCGGCGCGTGTGGGCCCCTGCTCGCGCCTGATGCCGGTGATCCATCCCTCAGCGCCCTGTAGCGACTGCTCCAGGGCGGCCACCTTGGCGACCGAGCAGCAGTGCTCGGGCCCGCTCCAAGGCGCGGCCGGATTGCTCGCGTCGTGCACCTCGATGTCGATCCCGAAGCGCTCCTCGAACGCCTTCCAGGTTTGCAGCGTCTCGGGAAAGAGCACGCCGGTGTCGATCGTCGCGATGCGGACTGGGGTCCCGCCCCCCCTGCCGTCGCCGATGCGCAGCAGCTCGTCGATCAGCACCGACTCCTCCTTCTGGAAGGAGCACAGCAAGACGACTTTGTCGCCGTGGCGCTCCAGCGCCGCGCGCAGGGTGTCGCTCAGGCTAAGCCCGAGGTCGTCCCTGCCCGGGACGGCGTCCGTGGGATTGTCCTCTAGACCGCGCACTCGCCCTCGCCGCGGATCACCTGGAACGGCACGTCGCGGTTCCAATCGATGAAGGTGTTCATCGACTCCAGGCTGAAGTCGACAGGCAGCGAGAGCTCCTTGACGAGCCCTTCGAGCTCGGGGTTGCCGACGCGCTCGACGAACGCGCCCCACTCCTCGCCCTCGTTGCGGTTGGCCTCGTAGTGGCGGATCCACCGCTCCACAGCCTCCGGCACGCGCTTGGAAGGTAGACGTAGCTTCAGGCGTTGGCCGAACTTCACCTCGCCGCCTTCCCAGACGCCGCCCATGTGGGGTATGTAGGCGGGAATCGTGTGCTCGCCGACCTTGATCGACGCGCCATAGAAGCCGATCGCGCCGAGATGGTGCTGGCCGCACCCGTTCGGGCAGCCGCTCATCTTGATGTGGATCTGGCGCGTCAGAGGATCGGTGATGTTCATCTGCTCGATGCGCTCTTCGATTGCCCTGTTCAGGCCCATCGAGCTGGTGATCCCGAGCTTGCAGGAGTCGGTGCCGGGGCAGGACACGACGTCGCCAATCTCGCGCGAGCCGGCGCCGCCGAGGTCCAGCGCGGACAGCGCGCGCCACACGTCATACACGCTCTCCTCGCGCACCCAGCGCAGCACCAGGTTCTGCTGGACGGTCGTGCGCGCATAACCACCTGCGTAGTCGCGCATGATCTGGCTGAGCCCCCTGAACTGCTCGGGAGTGAGGTCGCCGCGCACGATCTTGACCTCGACAGTGACGAACCCCTCTTGCTTCTGGGCGGCCACGTTGGCCTGGCGGAAGCGCTCGAACTCGGAGATGTCCCCGTTGGGCGAGCCGTAGCTGGTCGGCGGCGCGGGGGCCGCCTCGCGCTCGTCGTCGAGGAAAAGGCGATGCTCGATCGAGAAATCCCGTTCTGCGACCCAGTCGCCCTTCAACTCCTCCTCGACCTGGTTGCGCAGCTCGTCGATGCCGAACTTGTCCACGAACACCTTGATGCGTGCACGGGCGCGGTTTACGCGCAGCCACTCCTGGCGGTCGAAGATCCTAAAGACGGCCTCGGAGATCTTCAGGTAGTCGCCGTTATCCAGCTCCACGAAGTCATACAGCGCGGGGGCGACACGCGGCATGATCGAAGTGCCACCGCCCACCAGCATCTCTGCACCCTTGACCTCTTTGCCGTCGATTTCCTTGACGCGGGCGCGGAAGGCGATGTCGTGGATCTGGCTGATCGCACGATCGCGCGGCGAGCCGTCGAAGGAGGTCTTGATCTTGCGCGGCATCCCCTGCGTGGTGGGATGCCTGACGAAGTAGCGCGCATAGGCGCCCGCGTAGGGAGTGAGGTCGAACAGCTCATCCGCCGCCACCCCGGCCCAAGGATCGCCGGTGACGTTGCGCACGGTGTTGCCGCAGCCCTCGCGGCTCGATAGGCCGGCCTCGCCCAGCTCCCTGATCGCCTTCTCGGCTTCAGGCAGGGGGATGTGGTGCATCTGAATGTTCTGCCTAGTCGTCACGTGTCCCTTGCCGAGCGGGGCATACTTTTCGACCACGTCGGCAAACTTATCCATCTGCTCCGGCGTCACGCCGCCAAACGGCAGCTTCACGCGAATCATCTGCACGTCAGGCTGGCGCTGGCCGTACACGCCTTGCTTGAGCCTGAACTTGATGAATTCGTCTTCTGGCGTATCGCCCGCCAAGAACTTCGTGGCCTCGGTCTTGAAGTCGTCGTACTCCCGCTGCAGGATCGGGATCACGTGCCCGGGGACATTCTGCAGGACCTCGGGATCCTCCAGTGAGCCCTTTTTGGTGGGCCGCTCGGCGGGTATCGAAACTGGCTCCATCTGGCGAAGACCTCCTGGTCCGGGTTGGGGGTTGGTGAGTCCCGGATTTATCGTTTTGCGACCGGCAAAGGGATTGGTGCTAAAGCCTAGCGGCTTTTAGGTATTTAGCCAAGGGTCCGGCTCGTCGCCGAGACCTGCGCGCGCCACGCCTTCGAGCATAGCCGTGCGCGTCCACGGGTCCAGATGCTCGGTTGATGGCGCCAGCTGGGGCGCCGTATCGCGCATGAAGCGCCCCAAGGCAGCCACGATCGCTGCCGCCTCAGCCGGGGAGGCCGAGGGTGCGATCAGTTCCAGCTGGGGGCGGCGATTGACCATCTTGTCTTGTTTCCGACCTGTCCGATATCTCCGTTTGGGCGGGTGCGGATGGGAGCGGAGGTGCGATGTCTCTTTTTGCGCGATCCACCATAGTGACTACTATTTGTAGTTACCATGGTAGTTTTCAAAAAAAGCAACATACAAATCCCATCAAAGCGGGATGTTGCCGTGCTTGCGCTTGGGTCCCGGTTCGCGCTTGGTGTGCAGCGTGTCGAGCGCCGCGATCAGCTTCGGGCGCGTCTCGTGCGGGATGATCACGTCGTCGATGTACCCACGTTCGGCCGCTGTATATGGGTTGGCGAAGCGCGCCTTGTAGTCATCCATCAGAGTCTGGCGACGCTCTTGCGGCGTCGGGCTGCCCGCGATGTCACGCCGGTAGATGATGTTGACTGCGCCCTCGGGTCCCATCACGGCGACCTCCGCCGTCGGCCAGGCAAAGTTGAAGTCTGCTCCGAGATGCTTGGAGGCCATCACGTCGTAGGCGCCTCCGTAAGCCTTGCGGGTGATCACGGTGATCTTCGGCACGGTTGCCTCGGCAAACGCGTACAGCAGCTTGGCCCCGTGTCTGATGATGCCGCCCCACTCCTGAGCGGTTCCAGGTAGGAAGCCCGGTACGTCGCATAAGGTGACTATCGGGATGTTGAAGGCGTCGCAGGTTCGCACGAATCGAGCGGCCTTGGCTGAGGCGTCGATGTCGAGCACGCCCGCGAGCTGATTGGGCTGGTTGCCGACGATCCCAATTGCATGACCGTCCAGGCGCGAGAAGCCGCAGATGATGTTCTTGGCATGGTGCTCGTGCACCTCGAAGAACTCCCCGTCGTCCACGATCAGGCGTACCACGTCGCGCATGTCATACGGCTTGTTGGGGTTGTCCGGTACCACGTGGTCGAGCTCGGGGTCCATGCGCAGTGGGTCGTCGCTCGGCACCACGCGTGGTGTGGTCTGCATGTTGTTCTGCGGCAGGAAGCTGACCAGGTAACGGCAGTCCTCAAGGCACGCGTCCTCGTCCTCGGAGGCGAACTGGGCCACGCCCGACTTGGTGTTGTGCGACATCGCCCCGCCCAGCTCCTCGAAGCCCACTTCCTCGCCCGTGACCGTCTTGATCACATCGGGACCGGTGATGAACATGTGCGAGGTCTCCTTGACCATAAACACGAAGTCGGTGATCGCCGGCGAGTACACCGCCCCGCCCGCGCAGGGACCCATGATCAGCGAGATCTGCGGGATCACGCCCGAAGAGCGGACATTGCGCAGGAACACGTCGCCGTAGGCGCCGAGCGAGACGACGCCCTCCTGGATGCGCGCCCCGCCCGAGTCGTTGATGCCGATCACCGGGCAGCCGATCTTCGTCGCCAGGTCCATGATCTTGCACATCTTCTCGCCCATGACCTCGCTCAGGGAGCCGCCGAACACGGTGAAATCCTGGCTGAACACGCATACCCGTCGCCCGTCGATCGTGCCGTGGCCGGTCACCACCGCATCGCCCCAAGGGCGATTCTTCTGCATGTCGAAGTCGTAGGTGCGGTGGCGCACGAACGTGTCGAGCTCCTGGAAGGAGCCGGGGTCGAGCAGCTTCTCCACGCGCTCGCGCGCCGTGTACTTGCCGCGCGCGTGCTGCTTCTCCTCGGCCTCCGGGGCCGAGTGGACCGCCGCTACGCGTAACTCCTGTAGCTCGGCGAGCTTCTCCTCGTATGTTTCCGGGGCCTTGGCGCGCATCGGCGCGCAATGTTATCCGCGCGAGAAGGGCCTGTGGTGCGCGGCGCCCAGTCGGTCGAGCACGCCTGTCAGCAACTCGGTCGTCTCGGCCGTCATCTGCGCTTCCACCGAGGCCAGTTCGGCCGCGAGGTCGTCGGCCGGTTCGACGACCTCTGGCTCTACTTCGACCGGCCGCTCGGGATAGATCGGCTCGGGCGCTGCCAGCGCGATGACCTCTATCTCCGGCTCCGACTCGATAATCGCGACCGGCTTCGCCTTGCGTCTGCGGAAGAGACGTGCAAAGAATCCATGTTGGGGCTCAGGCTCCGCGGGTGACGGCTCTGGGTCCGCCTCGACGGCTGCGACTGGCTCTGTCTCGACGGCGGCTGGCTCCGGCACGGGTTCGACGGCTGCGACCGGTTCCGCCTCGACAGCGGCCGGCTCGGGCTCAGCAGCGTCGGGCTCAGCGGCGTCGGGCTCGGCGGCGTCGGGCTCGGCGGCGTCGGGCTCGGCGGCGTCGGGCTCTGTGATCGCCGGAGCCTCCAACGGAGGCTCCTCCACCGCCGGTGCGACACGCGTCACCGACAGGGTGACCTTCGTGCCCCAACCGGACTGCTTGAGGTGCACGGTGCCGCTTGAGCCTTCTGCCTCCCACTCGACTTTTGTCTCGGGTTCGACCGCTGTGATGCGGATCTCGCCGAGCTCGGACAGATGGCGGGCGAGCGCATCTGGGTTGCTCAACTCCGACCACAGCTCGGGCGGTGACTTTACAAGGGTGCGTTGCACCTCGGTCGAGACGCTCATCGCTCCGAGGTTCGAGCGTCGCGGCGAGAGTCCTTCCGGTGGGGTCCGCCAGATACCCCCCGTTTTGTGCCTAGCCATTTAACTTTGGTACCGAACTATCGACCAGAGGTCCCAAATTCCCTGGTGTTTCCGGTTCTACGCTCTCGAGAACTCCAACCCCTCTCGACTTCAATCCCTATCGAGAACCTCAAGCCCTCTCGAGAACTTCAAGCCCAGGAGGCAGCTGTCGCCGCCTGCGGCACGATCAAGGACTGACGATCCAGCAACTCCGCCAGCTGAACTGCATTCGTCGCGGCGCCCTTGCGCAGGTTGTCGGCGACGATCCACATGTCGAGTGCACGCTCGTGGCCCGGGTCGCGTCGGATGCGTCCGACGAACACCTCGTCGTGACCTGTGGCCTGCGTCGCCAGTGGGTAGAGCGAGGCATCGGGATCGTCGGCCACGATGATCCCGGGCGCGGCGCGCAGCAGCTCGCGCGCTCGCTCAGGGCTCAGATCGTCTCGCGTCTGCACGTTGACGGCCTCGGAGTGGCCGTTGACGACCGGCACGCGCACGCATGTGGCGCTCACGCGGATCGACTCCTCACCGAGGATCTTGCGCGTCTCGTTGATGAGCTTGCGCTCCTCGTCGGTGTGATCGTCGCCGGGCGCGAAGCTGCCGGCGTGGGGCAGTGCGTTGAAGGCGATCTGGTGGGCGTAGACCTGCGGCGGCTCGATCTCGCGCTCGTGCAGCAACGCATGCGATTGGTCGAGCAGCTCGTCCACCGCCTTCTTGCCCGTGCCGGACACGGCCTGGTAGGTGGAGATCACCAGTCGCTCGATACCCGCCGCGTCGTGCAGTGGGGCCAACGCCACCACCATCTGCATCGTGGAGCAGTTGGGGTTGGCGATGATTCCCTGGTGGGATGCCAGTGCTCCTGGGTTGACCTCTGCGACGACAAGCGGCACGTCGTCGTTCATGCGCCAGTACGAGCTGTTGTCGACGACGACGGCGCCGGCTTTCGCAAAGCGCGGCGCCCACTCGCCCGAGGTCGATCCACCGGCCGAGAACAGCGCCAGGTCGAAGCCTTGGATCGTCTTCTCGTTGAGTGGCTGCACGATGCCAACACCCTCGATCTCCTTGCCGGCCGAGCGCTCGGAGGCGAACGGCACGATCTCTCGCGCAGGGAAATCGCGCTCGCGCAACAACCGCAGCATCAGCGTGCCCACCTGCCCGGTGGCGCCCACGACGGCGACTCTGTAGCCCTGGCTCATAGCCCTATCCAGGGTACAGAGCGTTGCTCAACCCGCGAGCGCGCGCCAAGCGTCGGGGTCGTGCGATGGCACAAGGATCGCCTGTGGGTTGGCGAGCGCGAACGCCTTGATCTCTCCGATCGATCTACGCGCGGTCGCGTCGTCGTCGGTGAGCATCGGCAAGGTCTCCTCTTGAATGTTGCGCAGCGTGTAGGCGGCGTCGCCGACAAGCAAAGCTTGGCCTCCGTCGGCCAAACGCAGCAGTATGGATAGGTGTCCTGCGCTGTGACCCGGAGTGGAGATCAGGCGGATCGTGCCGTCGCCGAGCAAGTCGATCGTCCGGTCGAACGTTGCATACGGCTCGCCGTCGCGATCGAAGTCAAGCAACTGCATCTGCGAGACGGCAGGCAGGTGGTGCGGGACATAGCCCTTGCCGGCAGGGAATCTGCCACGAGTCGCCGCCCACTCAGCGCCCGAAGCGGTGAACTTTGCGTTTGGCAGTAGGCGCATGCCGCTCGTGTGATCGAGGTGGAGGTGGGTCATGACCACCCGCTCGACAGAGCCTGGCTCGATGTCAAGCGCGCGCAGCTGCTCGTCGAACGGCTCCTTGGTCGGGTGTAGGCCCCTGAACATCAGGCTCAGCGGTATGCCGAAGTCGCGACGTGGGTTCTCCTGCGCATCGCGATGCATGCCCGTGTCGATCAGGATCGTGCCTGCCGATGGGTGGCGAACCACATAGGCGATGCATGGTGCCTCGAGCATCTCACCGAACGGTGAGATGCCGCTAAGGATGCGCCTTGCCGGGTTGCCCCCAGAGCGATAGACATAGCCGTAGGGCATGGACACTTTCGCCGTGAGGATCACCTCGAGCTCCACACCGGTGGCGTTCACGTTCAGCGCTTCCTACGTTTTCAGGACCATGAACAGGATCGTGAGTATCACGAGCAGGTCCATCGTGGCGCCCACGGCGCCGATGCGTCGCACGAGCGTGTCGTGTTCGGCGCTGAATGTCACGGGCCCCTCGCCGGCCGTAGCGAGATCCTCATCGGCGACCTCAACTAGACGCTTCTCGTTGGGGCTGATGAACATGCCCTCGACCGCGCCGATCACGAGCGCCACGCCGATGCCCCACTGCACATAGAACTCGCTCCATACGTGCAGCTTCGACGCGAGATAGATACCGCAGACCACGACGATCGCGAGGCCCGGCATGATGACCTTGACGCTGATCGTGTGGATCGCCTTGTACAGCGCCGGTAGGGCGCGCGAGTCGGCCTTGCCCACCGTGCCGAGCAGCACCGGGTAGGCGAACGTTGCGCCGAAGGCGAACACGACGGCCACGATGTGCACGGCGAGGACTACTTCGAAGAAGGCGACAGCTGGAGCGAGCACCCGCGGAAGCCTATTACCTGACGTGGGCGGAAGCGATCAAAACGTGGGTGCGTACTTGCCGAAGACGTCCTGCATCGCGCCGCACACCTCGCCGATCGAAGCGCGGTCCTTCAGGGCTTGGCGGATCGACGGCAGTAGGTTCTCGCTACCGCGTGCCGTCTCGCGCAACTCCTCCAGACGCTTGTCGACGAGCTCCTGATCGCGGTTTTGCTTGAAAGCCTTCAAGCGCCCCACCTGTTCGCGCTCGGACTCGGGGTCGACGCGCAACAGATCGGGCACTTCGATGTCGTCCTCCTCGAACTTGTTGACGCCCACGACGATGTCCTGGCCGATGCGGTAGCGCTCCTGGTAGCCCCAGGCGGACTCGTCGATCTCGCCCGTGATGAACTGGATCGCGTTCACCGACCCGCCGAGTGCGTCGACCTTCGCGATCAGCTCGTTCGCGCGAGCTTCGATCTCGTCGGTGAGCGACTCCACGAAATAGGAGCCGGCAAAGGGATCGACCGTGTCGGCGGCGCCCGACTCGTACGCCAGGATCTGCTGCGTGCGCAGCGCCGTCTTGGCCGCCCGCTCCGTCGGCAGCGCAAGCGCCTCGTCGAAGCCGTTTGTATGTAGCGACTGCGTGCCGCCGCAGACCGCGGCAAAGCCCTGCAAAGCCACGCGCACGATGTTGTTCTCCGGCTGCTGTGCCGTCAGAGTGACGCCGCCGGTCTGTGTGTGGAAGCGCAGCATCGTCGACTTTGGGTTCTTCGCGCCGAAGCGCTCACGCATGATGTGCGCCCACATGCGCCTGGCAGCCCGGAACTTGGCGACCTCCTGGAAGACGTTGTTGTGGCCGTTGAAGAAGAACGCGAGGCGCGGCGCGAAGTCGTCCACATCCAGGCCCTTCTCGATCGCCGCCGTCACGTACGCGATCCCCGAGGACAGCGTGAAGGCGACCTCCTGCACGGCCGAGCAACCCTTCTCGCGGAAGTGGTAGCCGGAGATCGAGATCGTGTTCCACTTCGGCACGTTTTCCTGGCAGTACTGGAACAGGTCGGTCGTCAGGCGCATCGTCGGCTGTGGTGGGTAGATGTAGTTGCCGCGCGCGATGTACTCCTTGAGCACGTCATTCTGCGTCGTTCCGCGCAGCTGCTCACTCGGCACGCCCTGCTCTTCCCCGACGAGGTCGTAAAGCAGCAGCAGGCAGGCGGCGGGCGCGTTGATCGTCATCGACGTGGACACCTCGTCCAGCGGAATCCCGTCGAAGGCGGTGCGCATGTCGTCGATCGTGTCGATCGCCACTCCCGTGCGGCCCACCTCTCCCAGGCAGCGCGGATTGTCCGAGTCCAGGCCCAGCTGCGTGGGCAGGTCGAAGGCCATCGACAGGCCGGTCGAGCCCTTGGAGAGCAGGTAGCGGTAGCGCTCGTTTGACTCCTTAGCCGAGGCATAGCCCGCGTACTGACGCATCGTCCACGTCTGTTTGCGGTACATCTCGCGGTGTACCCCGCGGGTATAGGGGAAATCTCCGGGGGTGCCCAGGTCGAGCTCCGCCGGCAGGTCGTCCTCGCTGTAGAGCGGCTCGATCTCGATCCCCGAGTCGGTGAAGCGGCGCGGATCCTCCGGGCCCACGATCGGGGCGACCGTGAGACGCTCCTGCTGCTCGCTTGAGTTGTGCTGGCTCATGGCTTGCATTGGATCATATGGATTGGGATGGGACGGAACTCGGTGCATCGACGTCCAGGGAGCGTCTTTTTTTGGGAGACAAGATCCGCTGGACGGCCCGAATCGCGGCTTCTCTGGCCGGTCGCGGGTGCCCGTCTCGCGCCAAGCAGAGGCTGCCTGCAGCCTTATACTGGCGTGCGATGCCCACGTGCATGGTTACAGGCGGTGCTGGCTTCCTCGGGTCGCATCTTTGCGACGAGCTGCTTGCCCGTGGAAACCGTGTGATCTGCGTCGACAACCTCGAGACCGGCTCGCTCGCCAACATCGAGCACATTCGCGATCCTGAGAACTTTCGCAATGTCAATGTGGACATCATCGAGCCGTACGAGATCGACGAGCCTGTCGACTTCGTCTACCACCTGGCATCGCCCGCCTCCCCGATCGATTATCTGCGTCTGCCGCTACACACGCTGAAGGTCGGCTCCTACGGCACGCATCACACGCTCGGCCTGGCCAAGGCCAAGCGGGCTCGCTTCCTGATCGCCTCTACCAGCGAGGTGTACGGCGATCCCCAGGAACATCCGCAAGCTGAGACCTATTGGGGACACGTCAACCCGATCGGGCCGCGCGGCGTCTACGACGAGGCCAAGCGCTATGCCGAGGCGCTGACGATGGCCTACCACCGCCAGCAAGGAGTCGACACGGCGATCGTGCGCATCTTCAATACTTACGGCGCGCGCATGCGCCCGCACGACGGCCGCGCGATCCCCACCTTCCTGCGCCAGGCCCTGGCGAACCGTCCACTGACCGTCTTTGGCAACGGCTCACAAACGCGTTCCTTCTGCTTCGTCAGCGACCTGATCCGTGGGTTGATCGCGCTGGCCGAGTCCGGCTACCACAATCCCGTGAACATTGGCAATCCCGACGAGTACACGCTGCTCGAACTGGCCGAAGCGGTCAAGGAGATCACGCGGGCCGATTCGGAGATCCTGTTCGAGGCGCTGCCGGTCGACGATCCCAAGCAGCGCAAGCCGGACATCACGCTCGCGCGCGAGCTGCTCGGCTGGGCGCCAGAGGTCTCCCTTCGCGACGGCCTCAGGCGCACGATCGATACATCCGGCGTAGAGCAGTTGGTTGGGTGAGTCGCGCCTGTCAAACGGTTTCTAGGCGCTTGACTGCTTCCCAAGCACATGCTTGCCTTGGCGTGTATGTGTCCTCCCCGTCGGTTTCTGACCGCCCCACAACGCTCCAAGCACACACGCGCCCTAGTGCGCAGGTGTTCTCCCAAACGGTTTCTGACCGCCCCACAATGCCCCAACCACGCGCGCGCCCTGGCGCGCACGTACTTTCCCAAACGGTTTCTGACCGCTACATACGGGAAACTCAACTGTTGTGAAGTCCGAGATGGGAGTTCGTTCTCCGGACGCGCCGCGCACCAGCCGTCCTCCAAGGACGCCGTTGCCTGTTCGCGCGGGCTCGACCAGGCCCTCCGTTGAGGAGGTTCCGCCGCCGCGCAGCGACCGCGACGTGCGTAGCAAGCGCCCGCCTGCGCTGTCGTTCCTGCTGCGCATGGACACGATGCGCCGTGGTCTGCGAGTCCTCTCGCTGCTCGTGCTCGACCTGTTCGGGGTGTCGCTGGCGATCTTCACGGCGCTTGCGCTCAAGGAGGTGCTGCTCGCAAGCGTCGACGCGCATAGCGTCTACGAAGGCACGCGCTCGATCCTCGCGTTCGCCTATCTGCTGACCGCCCTGTTGTTCGCCCGCTCCGGCCTGTACGCCGAGCGCTCGCAGCGTCCCGGCCTGTCGCGCATCGTGGGCTCGCTTTTCCAGGTCGCCTTCGTGGCGCTCATCTTCGCGGTCGTGAGTGGCGAACACTTCTCCAGCTACTACATCTTCTACGGCTCGCTTGGCTTCGCGCTGTTCTACATATCTTCGCTGCGCTACCTCTACGAGCGTGCGACCGGCGCGATCCTGCATGCGGCCGGCTATCAGCGCCGCGCGGTGCTCGTCGGCACCGGCAAGCACATCCACGATGTCGCCCATGCGCTCGCGGACGCGCCGCACTCGCCGATCGAAGTCGTCGGCTTCGTCTCGCCCGAGCCGCTGCCCGCCAACGGGGTGCGCTGCCTTGGCACGCTTGACCACCTGCAGGCTGTGATCGTCTCCGAGCGCGTCGACGAGGTGATCATCGCCGACCCCGACTTTTCCCAAGAGCGTGCGGTAGAGCTGGTCGACCAATGCCACCGCCGCGGCGTGCGCGTTCGTATTGCTCCCTCGACAATGGAGATCCTGATCCATCGTGCCGAGTTCGTTCCCGGCCAGTCGGTGCCCCTGTTCGAGCTCGGGCCACCCGTGTTCGAGGGCATCGACTTCGCCCTGAAGCGCACCTTCGACCTGCTCGGCGCGAGCTTCCTGCTTCTCCTGCTCAGCCCTCTGCTCGCCGCGATCACGCTTGCCGTGCGGGTCTCCTCGCGGGGGCCGATCTTCTACCGCTCGAAGCGACCGGGCATTGGTCAGCTTCCGTTTGACTGCTTGAAGTTCCGCACGATGTACTGCGACGCGCACGAGCAGCAGGACGAGCTCGAGCAGCTCAACGAGGCCTCGGGCGCGCTCTTCAAGATTCGCGACGACCCGCGGCTCACGCCGGTTGGGCGGCTGCTGCGACGCTTCTCTTTCGACGAGCTTCCCCAGCTGGTCAACGTCCTGCGCGGTGAGATGTCGCTCGTCGGCCCGCGCCCGCTGCCCGAGCGCGACTTCGAGCTGCTCGAGGACTGGCATCGCAAGCGCTACCTCGTGCTACCCGGCATCACCGGGCTATGGCAGGTGTCGGGGCGCTCGGAACTTGACTTCGACGACCTCGTGCACCTCGACTTCATCTACCTGGAGCGCTGGTCTCTTGCCCTCGATCTGGCGATTCTGTTGAAGACGATCCCGGCCGTGATCATGCAGCGCGGGGCTTACTGAACGAGCTCGTCCGGCGATCGGGGTTTGCGTCGGATGTCTACTCCAGCTCCAACCCCGCCTGCGGCTCAGCCAGCCCCCAGCCGACCGGCCGGGACTCGTCCTCGGCAAAGTTGATCGCCTGCTGGTAGACACGCCAAGTCGAACGCGCCGCGTCCTGCCAGGTCCACTGTGGCGGCGCCGGAGCGGGGCGGCGTGAGCGCTCGGCGCTCTCGATCAGCGAGCGCAGGTCGCCGCGCTCTACGAAGGCGGCGCGCTCGCCGAGGACCTCGCGCAGCGCCGGCACCTCGCATGCCGCGACCGGTGTCCCGCACGCGAGCGCCTCGACTGCCGGCAGGCCGAAGCCCTCGTCCTCGGAGGCGAGCACCAGCGCGTGCGCTCCGCTGTAGATGGCGGCCAGTTGCTCGTCGGAGACCTCGCCCGTCAGGATTACGCCTTGCAGCTCGTGCGCCCAGGGCCGCGTTGGGCCGACCAGTACGAGCGGCAGCTCGCGCGGTGTCGCGGCAAGCTTGGCGACGTGCTTGCGCGGGTCGGGATGGCGCAGCGAGCCGACCCACAGCAGGTAGTTCTCCGGTAGAGAGAAGCGCTTACGAACAAGAGCTATCTCCTCCTCGGAGCGCGTGAACATGACCGGGTCGGGGGCCTCGGCGATCACGTTGATGAGCTCGCGCTCGAGGCCCAACCGCTGCACCGCGTCGCCCGCGACAGCCTCCGTTGGCACGATTACGCGCACCGCCCGCTGCACTGCGAGCTGGCGCAGGCGCAGACGTACGCCCATACGCAGATGCTCGCTCGCTCGCTTGAGCGCTGAGAGGTCGTGCAGTGTCACGACCATCGGACAGGGGCTGCGCAGGATCGCTCCCTCCATCCACGGCGAATGAAACACGGCGGCGCGGCGCGGCCTGTGGGTCTCGACGATCTCCACGCTCTCAACGCCGGTCTGGCGCAGCGCGGTCAGCAGCGAGCGCGTATAGCGCCCGACACCGCGCACATCGGCGGCCGGCCGGCTGTCGAAGGCGACCCTCATGACGTCGCTCGTCCCGGTCCGGGAGCTCAGACCACGAGGCGCCTTAACGTCTGTCGCAGCCATGCGCACTGGTTCAGAACATAGTCGGTCCGACCGCTGCTTGGGTAGAGCGGCAACGAATTGCCCACGCTGTTTCCGATGTTTGCGCGCTGAGAAACGCGTTTGGAAACCTGCGGCACACCGAGATGCATACCTGGACACGGCCTTGGATCGCCACGTGACATCATGTACGTAGTTTCGGGTATGCGCTGCGATGTCACGTGGCGCCCAGCTTGGTCAATGAACGCATGCGGAAGGTCGCAGGTTCCAGACACGTTCATACCCGCGCTAGCCTTGCCTCGCAATGCCCGCACGCGCCTACCACGAAAGTATGTGGGAGGCTGTCCCAGAAGGGCTCCCGCCGGCCGATGCGCGCTTGCGCGAAGACTTCCTGCTCGAGCACGTTGCGGTGGCGGGCGAGCAGGCCGGGCGTGTGCCGCGTGTCCTGGATGTGGGCTGCGGCGAGGGTCACTTCGCGGCCGCGCTGTTGGGCGCGGGTGCCGAGGTGGTGGGCTGCGATGTCGCGGCCGAGCCGCTGCGTCGTGCGCACTCGCGTCATCCCACGCTGGACTTGCGCCTCGTGGAGCCCGAAGCGTCGTTGCCGCTTGAGGACGCGAGCTTCGACGTTGTGTGGGCTGGCGAGACGATCGAGCACGTCGCCGACACTGCGCAGTGGCTGTCGGAGCTGCGTCGCGTGCTGCGCTCGGGTGGCCTTCTGTTGATCAGTACCCCCGAGCACGGCCCACTGTCGAGATTGTGGATCGGGCTGAGCCGAACCGCATTCCAAGCGCGCTTCGACCCGCGCGCCGATCACCTGCGCTTCTATACCCGCCAATTGCTCGCCGACTTGCTCGCCGACTTCGGCTTTGCCGATGTGGCTGTCAAGAACGCGGGCGGGTTGCCGCTTGCACGCCGTGTCCTGCTGGCGAGCGCTCAGCGCAAGCGATTCTGAGCGGCGCTGCCGACGGTGCCCCTGCGGCCTGTCCGTAGCGCAACGCCTGCATGGTCTGTGTTTGCCGCGCTCGCCTGCGGGGACGCTCGCAGCGCCTGCACGTAGGCGTTTTGCGCAGCAATCGACTCGGGGTTGAGATATACGGCGGCACGCAGCTCCGCGAGGGCCGCCCGCGGGTTGTTTTTCAGGTCGTATTCGCCCAAGGTCAGCCAGGTTTCCGGGTTCGACGGTTGCATCTGTACGGCCTTCTGCAATGTGGCTCGCGCGAGCGCGCTCTCGCCGATCGCGTGCTCGACGGAGGAGAGCCTGAACAGGGCCACGGCCGAAAGCGGGTCGCGTTCGACCCCGGCCTGTGCCGCACGCAGCGCCGCCTGCGGGTTCTGCTTGATCAACACGACCGCCTGTTCGGAGGCTTCGACGGAGCGCTGGGGCTGCCACTCCGTCCAGGCTGCGAGCAGCGCCCCGGCGACGACGGCGATCGCCACGCCGATGCGCAGCGGCCCGAGCGTCCGCGCGGAAGGCCGGCGTAGGCGTGAGGTGTCCTGCGCGGGGAGGTCGGCCGGCTCGCTCGAAAGGGGGATCGCGGTCCCAGCTGTGCTTCCAGAGGGCCGATCTGGCGCCAACGCATCGAGCGGGAGCGCCGCCACGGGTGAGCCCGCCGGCACGCCGCGCCTGCCGGTGGGCAGCGGTCCGCGTCCGGCCAGCCAGCCGGCACACAGCAGCGCTACGAAAGCGTCGCCCGGCACGTACCAAGTCCAGTCGGCGAACGAGTGGACACCGAACACGATGACGATGCAGAGCATCGTGAGCATGCCGATCCGCTCCGGCGTGTAGGCGACGGGCTCTTTGCGCCAAGCGACGGACGGCGGTGAGCGCTTTGCGCGCCAGCGGCGATTGAATGGATGGGTGGAGCGTCCGGCGGCGACCATCCAAGCGATCAGCAGCGCCAAGCTGATCGCCAAGCCGAGGATGCCAAGGTCCGCAAGCGTCTGCACGATGTACCCGTGGGCTTGGCGAACATCGAGGTTCTGGGTGCGGTAGCGCAATCGCGCCGTGCCGTACCCCGCCGCCCCGGCGCCAAGCGTCGGGTGAGCTTCGAAGACCTCGAGTGCCTCCTTCCAGTAGCGCGCACGAACGCTGCCCACCGCCGTCAAGCGTCCCGGCGTGTTTTTCGGCACCGTGGCGTTGGGGTTCGTAAGCGAGGAGAGGTCGTGAGAGATCGTGCCGGTGAATCCGCGTTTTGTAGCGGCCAGACCGCCCGCTCCAGCCAGCAGGACAAGCACCAGCAAGGATGCCAGCGTGATCCCAGCGGCGCGGCGGGTCCCGGTGGATGGCGCGCGACGGTCGCCGAAGAAGCCGATCGCGATCCCCGCGAGCGCCAGCACGACCAGCATCGCGCCGGTCAGCACACCAAGCTGGTGGCCTGCGCTCGTGCGCGCCGCGAGCGATATCCCTTCGCTTGAGAGCGCGTGCCTTGAGAAATCCCAGCCGACGACCGGGGCGGCGCAGACGCCACCAACGAGCAGCACTCGCGCTGCGCGCAGGCGCAGCGGCACGATGCACATCCAGACGATCACGCCGACGACGAGCGCCGCCAGCGCACCGCGTGAGTAGGCAAGCATCAATGTGACGATCTCAAGGCCCATCGCGGGGTAGGCCAGGGCGGTCAAAACCGCGTGCCCGGCGCGCCGCGCCCCGAGCCACAGGCAGCCAATCGCCCCCATCGCCGCTGTCAGGCCGATCGCGTTCCAGTAGCCATACGGTTCCTGTAGGCGTGCGTAGAAGCTCGCTTCGCGGCTGACGGCCAGCTCGTTCGGCAGCACCTTCGTCAGCAGGGCGTAGGCGCACACCACGACAGTCGCGAGCACGATCCCACCCAACAGTGCGCGCCAGCCGGCGGGCACCAGCCACACGAGCGCGACAGCTGTCGCGAACACGCCGCTGTAGGCCAACATCCTGCCCGCGTCCTGCCAGCTGGCGTCTGGCGCCACCGACCACACGACCGACAGGCCGGTGAGCGCTGTGAAGGCCAGCAGCAGGCCGATCGGCCACAGGCCGTAGAAGCGGGTACCGCGTGAAGCCAGCGCGAGCACAACCGCGATCAGCGCCCCGGCGATCAGCGTGAAGACCAGCTCGACCGTCGTCATCGGCGTGAGGTTCAGCCCGCCGCCGGCCAGGAACGTGGCGAAGCAGAGCAGGCCGGCGACGACAAGCGTCGCCAACGTCGTCGTGCCCTGTCTCCTCGGGCGGCTTGTGGCAGAGGGCGGTTCTTGCAACGGCTCGGGCGGCAGCTGCACCGTCCGATGCTCAGCTGTCACGGCGTGAGCGGACACGCTTGCGCACCTCCCCGATTGTGAGCACGAGCGCGCCGGCCACCATGAAGGCAAGCACGGCAAACAGCGAGTGGGGCAAAGTGTTCACGGCCGAGGAGATGTCGGCGTGTACTACGCCGGGGCTCACCGGAACGCTACCGACCTGCACTGGCGCTGAGCCGTTGCGATGCGCGCTCTGCACGGCATGCTGCTCGGTAGGAGTAAGCGGCACGGCAACGTTCGCAGACGGAGTGCCGGTCGTAGCGCCGGCCCCGCCGCCAGCCGCCGCTTCCTCGGCCTTGCGGATCAGGCTTTCGCATTCTCCATACTCGATCCCTGTGGTTGTCATCTGTTTGAGCGCTTCGCGATACGCCTTCTGGCTGTAGCCGCTGAATGGTTCGTTGTGGCCGCACTTGTCGAGGATCGTCTGCGCTTCGTTTGCCGCGGCGGTGGAGGCAAGCCCGAGCATGGCGAGCGCTACGAGCGCCAGCGCTGCCAGCCGAACCGCCATGCTTACCGGCGCAGAGCCCGGACCTGAGCTGCCGTTTCGCGAGATCTCCTCGCGCGAGTCCCGCGCGTCTGAGTTGGCGTTCCGCGAGATCAGCCCGCGCGAGTCCTGCGCGATGCCCACACCGCCCGACGCGCTCCTCGCCGGCACGACGTCCTTGCACAATTTGACCAGCAGCCCTTCCAAGGAGCCCAACGCTACCTCACCGTCCAGCCGACAAGCCAAGTTCGGTGAGCGCATCCGAGAAGCCGCGCGCCCAGTCGTCGTACGTGTAGGAGCCCACGTCGGCGCGCCCGGCGCGCCCAAAGCGTGCGCGCAGCGCCGGATCAGCGGCGAGCTCTCTGAGCGCGGCGGCCAGCGCCACGGGTTCGCCGGCGGGCACCACGAGGCCGTTGCGCCCGTCTTGGACGAGCCCCCCGGCGGCGGCTCCGACAGCGTCGCTTGCGATCACGGGAAGTCCACGGTTCATGCTCTCGTTTACCACCAGCCCCCATGGCTCGCGGAAGGTGCGCGTCGGAATCGACGGCACCACCAGAACATCGGCGGCGGCGTAGAAGTTGCGCAATTGCTGCTGGGGCACCGGGTCCAGGCCCACCACCGCGCCGCCGGCCGGGACCCAAGGGGGGGTGGATCCCGCGCCGACGAGGACGAGCGCGGCGGTTGGTGCCTGTAGGCCCGACGTACTCCAAGCCTCCACGAGCACCCCCAGTCCCTTTTCCCGTGATGCCCGACCGGCAAACAAAAATGTCACATCAATTTTTGACGGCCATCTAGGATTGTTCGGCAGGATCACATCGGGCGAGCTCCAGAACTCGTTGTCCACCGACTGCGGCGCGACGTGTACGCGTTTCGCGCCATGCGAGCGCACATAGCTGCTGACGTGCGGGCCATAGGTGACGACGGCGTCGGCGCTGCGGTAGAGGCGCTGCAGTGCCGGATAGCTGAGCATGTGCGCAGCGCTGCGTGGGTGTGCCCACAGTGATGCCCAAAGGATCAGCGGAACACGCGCTCGCCTCGTTCCAGCCCAGGTAGCCAACGGCGCCACACGCCCGCCCGTGGGGCATACGACGGCGCGGTAGCGGCCACTGGCCGCAAGCGCATAGAGCTCGTGCTCGCGCACCCGGCGGTGGGGGAACGGGAGCTCACTCGCCGTCGAGCCGCCGCCGTGCTTCAGCCGTCCGCCGAACAGCGCGAACTCGACGCGCTCGCGCTCGTGCAAACGTTCGAACGCGCCGACGCGGTAGGCCGGGGCATGGCCAGTGACGAACAAGACGGGCTTCATTGGCGGGTGGGCGAGGGCGCCAATGGGAATTGGCGCTCGGGATGAGGCTTCGTCGAGGGGTGGGCGAGTGCGTCAATGACGATGTGTGAGGCCCAAGGCATCATCGGCTGGTTCGCCCATGCGTGGGCGGGGAAGCGCGCAATGCATGCTCGTAGGCCGCGACTGTCTGCTCGCCGCAACGCTCCCAGCTGAAGTTGGCGGCTACGGTCTCCTTCGCGCGAATGCCGGCCTCGCGCAGTCGCTGCGGGTCGGACAGCAGCTCGTCGATGCGCTGCGTCAGTCGCTCGATGTCACCGGGAGGGACGAGTATGAAGCCGTCTCCGGCAGCCGCGATCTCCTCTGGCCCGGGCTCGCCACGACAACCGATGGCCGGCAAGCCGCCGGCCATCGCCTCGATGTAGGCGACGCCGAACGCCTCCTCGGTGGAAGGCATGGCGAACAGCGTGCAGCGACGTACTTGCTCGATTGCCTCGCGCCGGCGCAAGCTGCCCGCGAAACTCGACGCGCTCGGAGACTTCGAGTCGCGCGGCAAGGCCTTCCAGGGTGACGCGCTCAGGACCGTCGCCGATGATCACATAGCGCAAGCTGGGATGACGCTTGGCAAGCACGGCAAGCGCGCGCAACACGTCGGCGTGACGCTTGCGTGCGACGAGGTGGCCGACCGTGACCAACGACGGGCTCGGATCGCGGCGGACGGCAGCTCCTTGCGGCCGGGGCGATGCCAGGTCGGCGCCAAGGTGAACGACGCGCACGTCTCCGGCGCCATAGGAGCGGCTGAGCTCGGCGATGCCACGGCTGTTGGCCAATACCGTCGTGGCTGCTCCGAGGATGCGCCCTACGGCAGCGCTGCCGGCGTCACTGCGCGGCGCTGTGTAGAGAACGTCGCCGCCATGGACCGACACGATCATTGGCGCCTTGAGGCGCGCACGCCGCACCGCGTCCCCAGCCGGTACGGCGTTGTGAGCGTGCACAAGATCGAAAGCGAACGAGCGGCGCAGCCGGCGCAGCGCGAGGCCGAGTGCCGGCGCTGCCCAAGCGCCCCAGCCTGGGTAGGAGCTGGAGCGCGGTGGAGACGCGTAGCGCACATAGGTCACGTCCAGCCCGTCGTGAACCTGATGCTTGGGCTCTCCGGCAAGCGCTCGCAAAGCACGCGCCGCGCCACCGGGATGGCCTGAGCTTCGAGAAAACGACGCGCGCGGAGGAACGAGCCGGTGGAGCACGACCACGCGAACTTCAGCTCCTGCGTCGCGAGCTGCCAGCGCCTGGCGATGAGCCCAAACACCCAACACGGGATCCGCCTGACGCGGGTAGAACTCCGAGACGACGAGGACTTTCACAGGCGCCGATGTGTGACGAGGGTCTGCTGGGCTTCGTTTGCGCTCAGGTGCGGACGGTCCGCAAGGAAGGCACGTGCCTCCTCGAGTGCCTGATCGCGCGAGTAGGCACTGGCGGCGGGCGCGGCGCGATGGCGAATCGGGACAGCGTCGAGCACGCCGCAACGCCAGCCGTGCTCGCGGGCCAGCGCCGCCCAGTGCATGTCAAGGCCCCAGCCCATGCGCAGGTCGGGAAACGGCAGCAAAGTGGAGAAGGTGGAGCGAGCAAACGCGGTCACGGGCCCGATCTCCACGAAGCTTGTCTCGCGCACCAGGCTGTGGCGCCTGCGGCGAGTCACCTGCCAGGCGGCGTGCGAAGCGCGGCGGTGGGCGGGTTGGGCAAGATCGAGCTCGAAGCGCTCGGCAAGCAACAGAAAGCGGTTGAGAAACCCGTGTGGAAGCACGATGTCGTCGTCGAGGACGAACAGCCAGTCGTACACGTCGGCGGGATGCGAGTCCAGCAGCAGGTTGAGGTTCTCGAACTTGCCGCGGTCGGCGGGCGAGCCGAGGCAAAGCTCGACCTGATGACGGGAGCGCGCCAGCTCGCCACGAATGCGCTGCACCAGCGCGCTGTGCTCGGGACGTGCCACGCACAAAACGAGCACCCGCCGCGGCCTGGCCGCTCGACGCGCGGCGATGTCGAGGCGCAGTCGGTGTGCGGATGCGACCTCAAGCGCATCGTCGACGATGTCGAGCGCGGCCCGGCGCAAGCCGTCAAGCCCGCCGACGGTGCCGCTTTCGCCGGAGAGAAAGTCGTCGGAGGCGGCTGCCTTATCGGGGACTTGGAAGTTCTGGGTCAACCCGGCCTGATCGGGGTCATGTGCATTTGTGGCGATTGGGCTTGCCCCATGCGCGCGCGGGGGGGGTGTTGCGCGGAGTGATGTCGCGCGGAGCGCTTCCAGTAGCCGCCCAGAGCTGTGGCTGACCATCGTCAGCCCCGCGGGACAGCGGTAGCGCAGAACGTGGCCCAGGCAGCCCATGAGCGTAGTGAGCTCGCGCCCGACCGACGGCGCGACACCGCGCCAGGCGTCGAAGCGACGGGCGGCCTTGCCGCGTGCGAAGGCGGCCCGGCACAGTGACCGCAGGCGCGCGTCAGCGGTGCTGCGCCGATGGTGGAGCACCGCGTGCGCCACATATAGAGCGGTTTCGCTCGCGCTGCCGCCGCCGCCAGCCTGCTCGTGGGCGCCGTCCTGTGAACCGTTGCGCGAGGCCGGCTCGGCACGAAGCCGTTCCTGCCACTCCTGCTCGTCGCCGCCATATTCGAGCGACACGTCAAAGGGCCCAACACGCTCCAGCGCAGCGCGGCGGATCGCCATGTTGGCTCCCCAAGCGAAGCGCGTGGGAGTGTCCCCGGGGCCGAGGTTCAGAGCGGTGATGGGCGGCCCCTCGCGACCGCAACTATGCGGAGGAGAGCCTTCCAGCCGCGGCAGGATCGGGCCGGTGAAGACCTCTTGCTCGGGGTACTCGTCAGCGGCTGTGAGCAGTGCGTCGAGCCAGCCCTCGCAGACCTCCACGTCATCGTCGACGAACACGACCAACGCGCCTGTCGAGCACTCGACCCCGGTATTGCGTGCCACGTTGAGGCCAAGCGGCCGGGCATGCGGCTCATAGCGAGCGCCAAAGCGCTCGGCAAGCGCGCGGCCTTCCTCGGAGGGCCCGGCGTCGTCCACGACGATCAGCTCGACCCGGGCCTTCCTCGCCTGCGCCGAGATCGAGCTCAGCGCGACCCTGAGGTAGTCGGGACGCGCACGCGTGGGGACGACGATCGAGGCCGGCGGTGGGTTGAGAAAGGAGGCAATGATCCGAACAGTCTAGGTTTGGGCAGGCGATGGTTCTCTTCTTGCACAACCGCTATCGCACAACAGGCGGCGAGGAGCGCGTGGTGGACGACCTGCTGGCGCTCGTGCGCGAGCGGTTGGAGGAGCCCGCAGAGCTGCTCGAGCGCGACTCGGCCGAGCTTGGCAAGCTGAGTGCGGCGACAGGTCTGTTGCGCGGCGGTGTAGCGCCACGCGAGGTCGCCAAGGCAGTGCGTCTGAGCGGCGCGCGGGTCGTGCATGCCCACAACCTCAACCCACTGTTCGGCTGGCGAGCGTTGGCGGCCGCTCGCGAGGAGGGCGCGCGCGTGGTGCTGCATCTGCACCAATACCGGCTCGTGTGCGCCACGGGCGTGTGCTTCACCGGGGGTCAGGAGTGCACTCGTTGTCACGGCCGCAACACGTTGCCGGGGGTGATGCGCAACTGTCGCGGCAGCCGCGGCGAGGCATTGGCCTATGGAGCCTCACTTGCGCTGTGGCAACAGCGTCTCATAGAGCAGGCAGACGCGTTCATCGTGCCGAGCGAGTTCGCGCGCGAGCGCCTGCGCGAGCTGGGAGCGCCGCTTGATTGGGAGCGCGTGCACGTGCTCCCGCCGCCGGTGGGCTTGCCGGAGGAGGTCGCTGACGCCAAGTCGGGGGCCTATGCGCTGGTGGTATCGCGACTAGCCCTGGAGAAGGGAGTCGACGTGGCGATCGAGGCGTGCCGAATAGCGGGTGTCCCGCTGGTGGTCGTGGGCGACGGTCCGGAGCGGGCGAGGCTAGAGGCGCAAGCCGAGTATTCCAAATCTGGCTCCTCGAATCGCCTCGTGGGGGGCTCCTATGCCGGGAGTCAGGCAGGCATAGGCGACGGAGGGGCCGGGTTGGAAGATGTGCCCGTACAAGTTGCGAAAAAGGGCGATGCCCCGCGCGCGCGCGCGGGGCATCGCGATTTGCGCTTTACCGGACACCTCAATGGTGCGGAGCTTGAGCGCCTGCGCAAGGGCGCCGCTCTGGCGATCGTCCCGTCCCGCTCGGCCGAGACGTTTGGAATGGCGGCGGCCGAGGCGATGGCGGCTGGAGTGCCGGTGGTGGCAAGTCGCATCGGCGCATTGCCAGAGCTTGTCGAGCAGGACGGGCTCGTCGATCCCGGCGACGTCACGGCGCTCGCCGAGGCGATCGGGCGCCGCTGGCGCGACGTGGCCGCGGCAGAGCGTGGGCGAGCGCGCGCGCAGGGGTTGTGTGCGCCGGTGGCGGTGGCCGCAAGGCTGGAGGCGATATATGGGATGGACGGAGCGACTGGCCGTCAGCGGTAGGCACTAGGCTCCGGCGCGGTGGAGGCATCGTCGGCAATCGATCTCGGGTGCGAACGCTCGGCCTTGGAGATCCTGCGCACAGCACTGGTCATGTACCGGCGCTACCCATTGCTGTTCGCCACCTTGGCGATTGGCGTAATCGCGCCGTTCGAGCTGGCGCGGCTCGCGGTCACTGGGGTGGGCCCGCTTGGTAGCGGCAAGGTGGGGAACGAGGGAACTTTCCTCTTGTTTGAGCTGATCTATTACGTGCTGGTGAGCCCGCTGATCTCGGCATTGCACGTGCACGCTGTGATCGAGATTGGCGACGGCCGCAGACCGAGGATCGGTCCGGTAGCGCTACGGGGTCTAGGAGTGCTGGCGGTCGTTGTCGCCGCTGAGATCGTCGCCGGCGTCCTGATCGGCCTCGGCTTCATCGCCCTGATCGTCCCGGGGATTATCCTGAGCCTGCGCTGGTCGGTGGTTGCCCAGACGGCGGCCGTGGATCACGAAGGTTGGATGCCCGCGCTGCGTCGAAGCGCCCAGCTCACGGCGGGCCATTACTGGCACATCGTCCGAGTGCTGCTGGCGATCGGATTCTTGACGTTCGTAATCGCCGCGATCGCCAGTGCGCTCGCCGGTGGCGGCAACAACACGAGCGTTGTCTCGGCTCTGATCGGGATCCTCGTGTACACGATTATCGCCTCCTTCGGAGCGCTCACACTCGCAGTCCTCTACTTCGACCTGCGAGCTCGCGAGGCGGGCCCACGACTCGACCCGCTCGCTGGACATGCAGACCCATCCACGCCTGCAGACCTGCCCGGTCCCGTGTCCAATCCGGATTGATCTGCCTAAAGCGTCAGCCTCAGCGCCCGAGACCGTAAGCTCCCGGCGTGGACACACAGCCAAGACGCGCGCTGATCACCGGCATCAGCGGCCAGGACGGCTCGTTTCTGGCGGAGCTGCTGCTGGAAAAGGGCTACGCAGTGACCGGCCTCGTGCACGGCGACCCGCGGGAGCGCTCGCTAGGCTGCTCCGAGCATCTGCATGAGCGCCTGGCGCTGCTGAGTGGCGATTTGCTCGAACCCGCGTCGCTGCGGGCCGCGATCGAACAGGCCCAGCCGCACGAGCTGTATCACCTGGCCTCGCCATCGTTCATCCCCGCCTCCTGGGAAAGGCCTGCAGACACGATGCGAGCGATCGTCGGCTCGACAGCGGTGCTGCTCGAGGCTGTGCGCGACAGCGACCCGCAGGCGCGTGTCTGGGTCGCGGCCTCAGGCGCGATATTCGGCGATGTACGCCACAGCCCCCAAGATGAGAGCACTCCTTGCAGGCCGACCTCGCCGTACGCGATCGGCAAGCTCGCCTCACACCAGTTGGTGGGAGCGATGCGTGCGCACGATCGTCTGTATGCGTGCTCGGGGATCGTTTTCAACCACGAGTCCGAGCGCCGGCCGCTGCGCTTCGTGACGCGCACCGTGACGCGCGCGGCGGCACAGATCAAGCTGGGGCTGGCCGAGGAGGTAAAGCTTGGGGACCTGGCTGCCGTGCGCGATTGGTCCTTTGCCGGAGACGTGATGTACGGGGCCTGGCTGATGCTGCAGCAGGAGCAGCCCGAGGACTACGTGCTTGCCAGTGGGTTGGGTCATACGGTGGCGGAGCTCACCGAGACGGCGTTTGCCTATGTGGGCCTTGAAGCAGAGCGCTACGTGCGCGTGGACCAGAAGCTTATGCGCGAGCCGGAGCGGACCGCGAGCGTCGGCGATCCGCACAAGGCGCGCGAGCAGCTCGGCTGGCGCCCGCAGCTCAGCTTCGAGCAGCTGGTGGAGCGCATGGTCGACGCGGACCTGCGCGAGCTGCAAGCCGTCGCCGGGCACGCGTAGGACCATCCCGCGGCAGTGCCGATCGTCGCCATCCAGGGCCGGCCATCGGGGTCGGCGCTTAGACTGCCGGACAGATGACGACCGTCGGCATCATCGGGCTCGGCTATGTCGGGCTACCGCTCGCGGTGGCCTTTGCCGAGCAGGGGTCCGATGTGATCGCGGTCGATGTCGACCTGCGCAAGGTCGAGGCGATCGCTGCGGGGCAGTCCTATATCGGCGATATCTCTTCAGAGCGCCTGACGGCCGTGATCGAGCGGATCTCCGCCTCAAGCAGCTACGAGGAGCTTGGGCAGGCGCAAGCGGTGCTGGTGTGCGTGCCCACGCCGCTGAGCGTCAATCGCGAGCCCGACCTCGGGCCCCTGGTCGAGAGCATGCGCGAGCTGGCGCGCGTGTTGAAGGCCGGACAGCTGGTTGTGCTTGAGTCGACCACATATCCCGGGACCACGCGCGAGCGCGTGGCACCGCTGTTGGAGGAGTCGGGGCTGGCGGCCGGCAAGGACTTCCACTTGGCTTTCTCCCCTGAGCGGGTGGATCCCGGTCGGACCGACTTCACGCTGCGCACCACGCCGAAGGTGTTGGGCGGTCTGACGCCGGCCTGCGCGGACCGCGCACAGGCGCTGTACGAGCTGGTATGCGACGAGATTGTGCGCGTGTCGAGTCCCGAGGCGGCCGAGCTGACGAAGTTGCTAGAGAACATTTTCCGCTCGGTCAACATCGCGCTCGTCAACGAGCTGGCGATGCTCACCGACCGTATGGGGATCGACATCTGGGAGGTGGTGGAGGCCGCGGCCTCAAAGCCATACGGCTTTATGCGCTTCGAGCCGGGGCCGGGCATGGGCGGCCATTGCCTGCCGGTCGATCCCTTCTATTTGAGCTGGCGCGCACGCGAGTTCGACATGAGCACCGAGTTCATCGAGCTTGCGGGCAAGGTCAACCAGCAGATGCCCTACCACTGCGTGGCCTTGGTGCAGCGCGCCCTCAACGACGCGGGCCTTGCGGTGAAGGGTTCGAGCATCGCGGTGTTCGGCGTCAGCTACAAGTCGGGCGTCGGCGACGTACGCGAGTCCCCGGCCCTGAAGATCCTGGAGCTGTTGCGCGAGCTCGGCGCCGAGCTCTGCTACCACGACGCCTACGTGTCGGACATCCCCGAGCTTGAGCTCACGAGCGTCTCGGCGGAGCAGGCGCTGGACGGCGCCGACCTCGCGCTGGTCGTGACCGCGCATCCGGGCGTGGACCACGAGCTGCTCGTCCAGCACGCGCCGATCGTGGTAGACCTTCGCGGCGTGACACGCGGAAACCGGGCAAGCAACGTGGTGCGATTGTGAGCGCGGGGTGGGCGATCTCCGGGCTGAGGCTCGGGCAAATCGAGGAAGTCCGCTCAGGATCGGCCGTCTCGGGGCTGAAGCAAATCGAGGCGCTCCGATGAGCGATCGCGCCCCCGGCCTCGTGCTCGGCAAGGACGTGAAGATCGGCAAGGGCGTTACCTTCGGCGCGCACGTCGTCGTGCACGACGGCACCGTCATCGGCGATGGCTGCCTGATCGAGGATCACGCCGTGCTCGGCAAGCGCCCGCGCCTGGCGCGCGGCTCCTCGGCGCAGGGCGATGTGGGGCCGCTTGAGATCGGCGCGCGCGTGACGGTCTGCTCCGGTGCCGTGGTGTTCGCGGGTGCGAGCGTGGGCGACGAAGCGATCCTCGGCGACCAGTCCTACGTGCGCGAGCGCACGCAAATCGGTCAAGGCTCGGTGATCGGACGCGGCAGCGTGGTCGACAACGACGTGGTCGTGGGGGCGCGTGTAAAAGTGCAGACGAGTGTGTATCTGACGGCCTTCACGGAGATCGAGGACGACGTCTTCGTTGGGCCAGGAGCGACCACGACCAACGACGACACGATGGCCCGTCACGGCGCGGAGACACCTTTGCGCGGCGCGATGCTGCGCCGTGCCTGTCGTGTCGGCGGCGGCACGGTGCTCACACCTGGAGTTGAGATCGGCGAAGAGGCGTTCATCGCCGCCGGCGCTGTGGTCACACGCGATGTGCCGGCCCGTGCGGTGGCGATGGGTGTGCCCGCGCGTGTAGTGCGCGAAGTGGGCGAGCAGGATCTGCTCGAGCACTGGCGCTGAGCGCCGGGCGTGCGCCGTCGCCGAGAACCAGGCGGCAGGCAGCTAGAGAATCCCGATCCGGTCGAGCGGCCAGTAGGTGACGATCGCCTGCCCGATGATCCAGCCGGTAGGAACCGGACCCCAGAAACGGCTGTCGTCGGATTCACCACGGTTGTCGCCCATCATGAACCAGTGACCCGGCGGGATCTTGATTGGGGTGGGGAAGTTGCACTCCGAGTTTTCTTCGCAGGGGGCGATGTAGGAGTCTTTCTCGGCCACGAAGCCGCTGGTGCCTGCGGCCTTGCGAAAGACGTGTCCGTCCTTGATATAGATTTCGTCTCCAGGGCCGGCGATGAGTCGCTTGATGAAGTTGACGCTTGCCTCCTTCGGCTCGGGCGTCGCACACGCTGCGCCACCGGGAGTGACCGCGTGGGGCTTCAGCCCGCACATCTGTTCTTCGGCGTCCGCGGGCGGGTGAAACACGTAGACCCCGCCGACATGCGGTTCGCTGAAGTCCATCGCGACGCGGTTGACGAGCACGCGCTGGCCGACGATCAGAGTCGGTTCCATCGAGCCGCTGGGAATCCGGTAGGGCTTGACGACGAACGCCTGGATCAGCAGCGCGAGGCCTACCGCCACCGCGATGACCACCACAAGCTCGACGAGCGAGCTCGCACGCGATTTCGGCTTCTCGACATCGGTGGTCACGGTGGCCATTGTCGTGGTCTGCGCTTCTCTGTGCGCTAGCCGGCTGTACGCACGGCGGCCACGACCTGCTCGACCTGCCGGCCTGAGAGCACGGGGCTGATCGGGATCGCCAGATGCGTTCGTGCCGCCTCGTCGGTGCCGGGCAGCTTCAGGTTCTCGCCCCAGCCCCGCATTGCCGGCTGTTCGTGCACGGGAGTGCGGTAGTAGGCGCGGCAGCCGACGCCGGCGTCGGTGAGCGCGGTTGCAAGACGATCGGCTTCGCGGTGGCGCACGACATAAAGATGCCATGCCGGTGCCGAGCCGAGCGTCGGGCGCGGCAGCGTAACGAGCTCGCCGAGCCCCGCCTGTGCGTAATGCGCGACGGCGCGACGGCGCCCGTCCGACCAATCGTCGAGATGTGGAAGCTGCACGCGCAGGATCGCCGCCTGCAGCTCGTCCAAGCGCGAGTTGTAGCCGAGTAGCTCGTATGAGACCTTGTCGCGTGAGCCGTGAAAGCGCAGCACGCGAGCTTCATCGGCCAGGCGCTCGTCGTTGGTGACGATCATGCCCCCGTCGCCGAAGCAGCCCAGATTCTTGGAGGGGAAGAACGAGAAGGTGGCCGCCCTGCCGAGCGCGCCGGGACGGACGTGTGTGGCTGAGTGGCCGTGCGCGGCGCCATGGCTGTGGGCGCCGGGATAATCGTCTGTACTCGAATGACTGGGCGAGCCGGAGTGCCCGTGCGTGGTGGTCGAGCCGGCGGCTTGCGCGGCGTCCTCGAGCACCGGTACGCCGAGCGCTTCGATCTCGGCGACCGGCGCCAGGTTGCCAAACAGGTGCACCGCGATCACGGCCTTTGTGTGTGGGGTGAGCGCCTCGGCGACGGTTTCGGCGTTGATACAGAACGTCTGCGGGTCGATGTCACAGAAGACCGGCGTTGCGCCTGTGGGCACGATCGCCTCGGCTGAGGCGTAGAAGGTGAACGAGGGCACTAGCACCTCGTCGCCCGGCCCCACCCCCATCGCTCGTAGGGCAATCGTGATCGCCTCCGTGCCGTTGGCGACGCCCACCGCGTGGCTCGCGCCGCAGTAGGCGGCGAACTCCTGCTCGAATGCCTGCACCTCCGGGCCGAGGATGTAGCGCTCAGAGTCGAGCACCCGCGCGACTGCCGCGCGCAGCTCCTCGCGCAGCGGATCCAGCGCCGTCGAAGTGTCAAACAGGGGGACGCTCATGACCGTCCCGACGATCCCCGGCTCGGCTGCGATCGTGCTTGAGCGCTCACACTGAGAACCGGCGCTCAGCGGCCGAGCAGCTCTATGTCGGAGCGCGTCATCAGGCGGATCAGCTGCTCGAAGGTCGTCTGCGGCTTCCAGCCGAGATCGCGCTCGGCCTTGGCGGGAGTGCCGACCAGGTGGTCCACCTCGGCAGGACGCACGAACGCTGGATCGATCGTGACGTACTGCTCGAAGTCGCCCAGGCCGGCCTCGTCAAAGGCCACTTCGCAGCATTCGCGCACCGAGTGCGACTCGCCGGTGGCGATCACGTAGTCCTCGGGAATGTCGCGCTGCAGCATGAGCCACATCGCCTCGACGTAGTCCTTGGCATAGCCCCAGTCGCGCTCGGCGTCGAGGTTGCCAAGGCGTATCTCCTTGGCCAGGCCATGCTTGATCGCGGCGGCGTGCCAGGTGATCTTGCGCGTAACGAACTCAAGGCCCCGGCGCGGGCTCTCGTGGTTGAAGAGAATTCCCGAGGTCGCGTGCAGGTTGTAGGACTCGCGGTAGTTGACCGTGATGAAGTGGCCGTAGGCCTTGGCGACGCCGTAGGGGGAGCGCGGGTAGAAGGGGGTCGTCTCGGTTTGCGGTATCTCCAGGACCTTGCCGAACATCTCGCTGGATGAGGCCTGGTAGAAGCGCGCCTCAGGGCAGACTTCGCGCATCGCCTCGAGCATGCGTGTCACGCCGGTGCCGGTGAACTCGGCAGTGAGCGTTGGCTGGATCCAGGAAACCGCGACGAAGGACATCGCGGCGAGGTTGTAGATCTCAGCCGGTTTGGCGGCACGCATCGCGTCGACGAGCGAGCGCTGGTCGAGCAGATCGCCCTGGTGCAGGGTGATCTGCTCGCGGATGTGCTCGATGCGGTCGAACTTCTCGGTGGAGGCGCGACGCACCATCCCATGCACGTCGTAGCCGTGCTCCAGCAGGAGCTCGGCGAGGTAGGACCCGTCCTGGCCGGTGATCCCGGTGACGAGCGCGGAGCGTTTGTTGTTCATGGGCGAGGACCCTATCTGGCCTCGCCGTCAGACGGTTGTGCCGGCCGTCACGACGGGTTGTTCGCGACGCCGGCCGTCACGACCATCTGTTCTCGGCGTCAGCCGAGGTGCGCTGGCCTGCCTGCTTCTCAGAGGGTGCTCGCGAGGCCGCGCAGCCAGCTGACTGTTGAGGCGATGCCCCGCTCGACGCCGATCTTCGCCTCCCAGCCGAGCAGCTGCTTTGCCTTCTCGACAGACGGCCAGCGCCGTGGCACATCCACCTCGAACGTGGGCAGGTGCTTGAGCTCGAACCTCTTCGGGTCCTCGCCGCAGGCCTCCCAGATGATGCGTGCCGTCTCGGCGACGGTCAGCTCGTGCGAGGCGGAGATGTTGAAGTCCTCGTTCAGTCCGGCGGGCGACGACATCGCCGTGACGACGCCGTCGGCGATGTCGTCGATGTGGGTGAGCGTGCGCGTCTGCTCGCCGGAGCCGAAGATCTGAAGCGGGTGCTGCCCGGAGAGGACCTTCTTAATCAGGTCGGGCACCATGTGGGCGATTCCCGGCTCGTCATCTGGCATCTCCCCGGGGCCGTAGGCGTTGAAGGGTCGGCAGATCGTGAAGGGCAGGCCGTGCTCGGCGTGAGCCGCGCGCGCGTAGACCTCGCCCGTGAGCTTTGAGAAGCCGTAGGCAGATTGCGGCGTGGGGCAGTCGGGCAGGTGCGCCTCGGTCGTCGGAAACTCTGTGGCGCGCTCGAACACCATCGAGGAGGACACGTAGGTGAAGCGCTCGACTTCATGGTCGAGCGCGGCGCGGTAGACGGCGTTGTAGAGGCCGTTGTTGACCTCGGTGAGCGTGTGCGGCAGCTTGTGGAAGTTGCCGATGCCACCGACGATCGCGGCGAGGTGGATCACGAGCGGGCAGCCGTCCATCGCGGCGCGTGCCTGCTCCAGCTCGCGCAGGTCGCCTGTGTGGACCTCGCAGCCCTCGCGCATCCATTGCGGCGCAGGGCGCTGGTCTGAGATGCGCACGTCGTATGCCGGATCGGCCAGCAGCCGTCTGACGACCGCGGCGCCGATCGTGCCGGCGCCGCCGGTGACGAGCACGCGGGTCATCGCGTCGTCCCCCCGACGAACAGTGGCGGGTGGGCATGAATCGCGGCGTCGACCTGCGCTGTATATGCATAAACCCGGAAGGCTCCCCGCGCGCGCGGGGAGCACGTGCTTTTGGACACATCCTCATCTCCGCTTTTGCGCAGGCTCCCGTCGGGGCCGCCGCGTTTGCTCATTTTTCTCACGCTCGTCCCGCCCCCAATGCCATCAACTCGTTCGCATAAGCGAACACCTGGCCGGCGCCCCAGCAGTTCCAGGGGTCCACGACCAGACAATCGGCACTCGCTCCCGCGGCGATCGCGGCCAGCGCCGCCGGCTCGCGGAACTCGTGGTGGTTGGCCGCCACGACCACGACATCCGCGTCCCGTACGGCCTCATCGAAGGACACGGTCGGGGTCGGCACGTGCGGATCGTGCGCGACCACGTCGGCGAGCTCGCGCTCGAGCAGCCGGATCAGCTTGTGCGCGAGCGAGTCGCGCTCGTCGTCGGTGTCGGCCTTGAAGGCCAGGCCCAACACAGCGACCTTGCGCCCGGCCAGCGCGCCCAGACCGGACCCCGTCGTTGCTCCTGCCCCCCTCGCGGGTGTCTCGGGTCGGTCCTTGGCGCGCGGGCTCAGCCGGCGTTTGATCCCTTCCACCAAGAACAAAGGCACCGACTCATTCACACGCGAGACCGCGAGCAGCATTCCGGGCGCATTGGAGCGCTCCTCGGAGAAAGCGAAGTCCTTGCGCAAGCACGTCCCAGCGGTCAGCCCCGGCTGGGCCAGGCCACCACGCGGGTAATCGCGGTTGACGAGGTCGATCACCTCGAACACGTTCGCGCCGTAGCGCTCGCAGTCCATCATCAGCAGGTTGGGCAACGCAAACAGCGTGTAGCGCAAGATGTTCGCCCAGATCTTCGCGAGCTCGGCTTGGACGGGAGTGGTTTGCACGATCGGCGCGTCGAACACGCTGAACAGCTCGGCGACCGCCTCGCCCGAGCGGGCGCCCACGCCGCCGATAATGCACGGCAGCGAGTCGATCTCCTCCAGAAAACGTCCCGCGGCGATCCGCTCCGGAGCGTGCGCTACGTACACGTCCTCTCCAACCGCGAAGCCGCGGTGCTTGGCCAGGTAGCCGGCGACGAACTCGGTCGTGCCCGGAGCGACGGTTGAGCGCAGCGTCAGCGCGTGCCCGGGTTCCAGCGCGCCGAGCAGGTCGTCCAGGGCGGAGCGGATGTCGCGCATGTCGATCTCGATGTGCGAGAAGGAGGGCGTGCCGAGCGTGATCACGATGTGCTTGGCGCCGGCAGCATCGACGACTCGCTCGGACAGTGCCAGGCGTCCACTTGCGCTCACCCGGTCGAGTAGCTCCTGGGCGTCTGTCTCCTCGAATGGCATGGTCCCCTCGCGCAGCGAGCCGAGCCGTGTCGGGTCATTGTCGATCCCGATCACGCTGAGGCCGCGATCGGCGAACGACAGTGCGAGTGGCAGGCCGACGCGTCCGAGGCCGATCACCGCGACGTCGGCGGTTGTGTTTGGGTCTGGCATGAGCAGCGCAGAGGTTATCGGCGAAGGGCCGCGCCTCCGTACGGGGTATGGGTACTTTGCTTTGGCGGTGCCCCCGTGTGCGCGCGCTGACCTTCTAATACAGCCAAAGCGCTGTTAGTAGACCACTCGTGGGCGCGCGTGGGATAGCACGATTTGCATGTGTCATACAAGGGGGGTGTTTAGCGGCACGCGCGAAATGACGCAGACAGTCCTCTGCACTCTCAGCTACGGCGACGCTCGCGTGCCCACTGCCGGGCGAAGCCCGCCATGAAGCGCGGGTTCTGCGTCAAATAGCGCCGCCACAGTCGTTTCGGCTCGCGCGTCAGCCGGTACAGCCACTCCAGCCCGCCCCGCTGCATCCAGGCTGGCGCCTGCGAGACGATGCCGGCGTGGAAGTCGAATGCGGCGCCGACGCCGACGAGCAATGGTGCGGCTAGGTGCGGGCGCATCTCATGCATCCACAGCTCTTGCTTGGGCTGGCCGGTGCCGACCCACACGACCTGCGCGCCCGAGTCGTCGATCCGCTCGACCACCTGTGCCTGCTCCTCCGCGCTCAGCGGGCGAAATGGCGGTGACCAACCGCCCGCGATGTGCAGCCCAGGGAAGCGCTCCCGCAGGCGTTTTGTGAGCAGCTCGAGGGCTTGCTCGGAGCGCCCGCCGTACAGGTAGATCGGCGTGCCCGTGCCGGCCGCGCGCGCGCAGTAGTGGGCCATCAGGTCGGGTCCGTACACGCGTGTCGCGCGCGCATGGCCGAGCAGACGTAGAGCCCAAACCAGCGGCTGGCCGTCGGGCACCGCCAGGGTGGCACCGAGCACTGCGCGCATCGTGGTCGGATCGTCGTTGGCGGACATGACCAAGTTGACTGCCGCCGCCGTCAGCCAGCCGCGTGCATCTGCGGCGATCGTCGCGTCCATCCACGCGACGACCTCGTCGTAGTCGGAGATCGCCAACGGTATGCCCAAGATCTCGGCGCGCGAGGGCGGCGAGGGCGGCGGATTGGATGTGGCGGGCTCGGCGATGAGTGAGGAGGATGGTCGGAGAAGCCAGGCGCGCTGTGGCGCCAAACCGAAGATTGGTTGAGAGCCTATCCACGGACTGCGTCCTTGCGCCCGCATATCCGATGGATCTCGTTGGATGATCCGCACGATTCGTGATCTTCACATTAGGTATATGCCGTCGGGCGCCGGTTGCGCTGGGCGGCGTGGCGCATGAGGCCGCCTTCTCCCAGGCAGTGTGGGCGGCCCCTGAGCCCGCCTGCGCTCCGGCAAGGTGGCGGCGCATGAGCCCGCCTGCTCGTGCGCTTCGGGGTGCCCCCCGGCATGGGGGGTCGCGACTGAGTCGCTATCGCGCCGAGCGTCTGCTGCGCAAGGACTTCGCCGGCCTGCGCAAGAAGGTGCTCACGATTGTGCGCGGACAACTGCGCGCCAAGGGCGTCGCGCTCGACCCAGCCGACCTGGAGGCCTCCTACGCCCAGGCTTGGCACGGTCTCTACGCAACGGTGCTGGAAGGCGAGCAGGTTGAGAATCCGTCGGCGTGGCTCGTGCTCGTCACTTTTAGGCGCGCGATCGATGAGTACCGCTCCGCCGGTCGTGCCGGGGTCCTCGATGGAGGGAAAAATAGTTCGTACCCGTCGAGATTCGACGCCACTCGCACAGACCTCGCTTCAGAGCTCGACGACCGCGCGCGCCTGCGCCATGTCTTCGAGGCGTTGCGCTCGCGCCTCTCCGCCCGCGAGCGGGAAGCGGCCTCGCTCTGCTATTTGCAGGGGCTCTCGCGCGCCGAGGCGGCCGAGCGCATGGGCGTCAGCGAGGCGCGCATGCGCAAGCTGATGGAGGGCGCCGGCGCGGGAAGGCCAGGAGTGGCCGGCAAGATGGGTGAGCTGCTGGAGACGATCAAGGCCGGCGGCTGGTGTGAGCAGCAGTCTTCGCTGATGCGCGCCTATGCTTTCGGCATCCTCGATCCTGGCGGCGAGCGCCACGCGCTGGCCGTGGCCCACTGCCGCGAGTGCCCTGCATGCCGTGCCCACGTAGCCTCGCTGCGTGGCCTGGCCTCTGTGTTGCCGCTGCCGCTCATATCACCGCTTGCGCTCGCGGGAGTGTCCGGTGGAAGCGCGTCGTCGGCGGGCGGGCGGGCGGTCACGAGCGGCGGAGTCCGGGCGAATGCGGCTCGCCGGTACGTGCTGCGCGGTTGGGCGTCGGTGCGGCGTTTGGCGAGCAACACGCCACGCGTGGAAGGTGGGTCTGCGGCTGGGAGAGCAGCGAACGCTTCGCGCCTCATGGCGAGCGGCTGGAGCGGTGTTGCGGGCTCGCTCACGGCCAAGCTCGCGGTCACGGCGATTGTCGTTGTCGGCGTCGGTTATGCGGCGCTCGGCAACCATGCGCATGCTAGCCCGAGCGGCCGTCCCTCGCATGCCGCGCTCACGCCGGCGCCGATTGCTGTCTTCGCGCCCTCGCAAGCCCCGTTTGTGTTGCCGGCTACGCCCTTCCTTGCAAGGCCCCCTTACGCCGGGGAACTGAAAAGCACACATGGGACACGTTCCAAGCGGAGATCAGCCGCCGCCGCACGGTTGCGCTCGCGTGCGGCGTTGGTCCGCGGCGCCGCTTCTCGTGTCGAAGCGGCGCCCGCGCGCGAGTTCGGACCTGAGCGGGCATCCGCCCTCGCGCCAACTCAGCCCACAGCGCCACGTGCCAGCCTGCCTGTCGGCGAATTCGGCCTTGAATAGCGCACTTGCGTGGACGGCAGAAACTTCAGCTCCTACGGGCTAGCGGCCGCCCGTGCGGCCCAGCTCAGCCCTCAAAATGACCTTTCGGCTCGCTCAGGCGCGCGGAAAGACCTGCGTCAGCCGCTTCATTGCCAGCGGGTTGCCGCGCGGGCGCAGCTTGCCGGTAGCCATTGCCCGCAGCGGGTCGAGCCGTTCGCCGACGATGTCCACGAAGTCCTGGTAGGAGACCTTGAGGCGCAGGTCAGGGCGCGGCGCAAGCCCTTGCTCGACGCTGCTGGAGCCGTTGTCCACGCGCAAATGCCAAGCCGCCACGTCGGGGTCGGTGAACTCCCACTGGAAGGTCGTCGGCCGCTTGAGTCCGTGATTTGGGTTGACCTGGCGGCGGATGGTGTCAAACAGCAGCGCCACGGTCTCGGGATCGCGCTTGCTGGGCCCCTCGCGCACGCCGATGATCCCGGCCTTGGCCAGCCCGCGCCCGCGCTGGGACACCTCGATCAGCTCGAGCCCCTGCGGCAGTAGCGCCGGCCCCGGCAGCGTCTCCGCCGCCAGTCCGGCTGAGCGCAGCTTGGTCGTCATCGAGGTCAGCCCTTCGACGCCCACCTCGTCGTAGGTGGCGCCGAAGACCGTGATGTAGCTTTCGTCCCAGCCGGGCGGCATCAGCACTTGCGCGGTGTAGCGCGTCACTTCGCGCAACAGTCCGGCGACGGCCTTGGGCACGCCGATGGGATCTTCGCGCCTGAGGTCGGCCAGCAGCTTCACGCCGAAGCCGATGTGGCGCTGCTCGTCGGCGGCGATGTTCTGCATCCCTTGTCTAAATGCCGGCAGCACGTCGCGCTCTTCCAGGTAGCTGCAGATGAAGTGCTGTCCAGGCTGGGCGAGCGACGCCTCGATCACGACGTGGTAGAGCGTGACCGCGGCCGCAAGCTTCGCGGGCGAATGATCCTTGCGCAGCTCGTCGGCCATCGTGTCCAGCCGCTCGAAGATCTTGCGAAAGCCAGGCGTCAGCTGTGGCTTGATTGCCTCAAGTCCGCTTTTCATCGAGCCTGTCCCGATCCCGCAGACCTCCTGCATGAAGCGCTTGAAGAACACGGCGTGGCGCGCCTCGTCGACCTGTTGGGTGGTGAGGAAATACTTCTGCTCCTCGCGTGGCGCAGCGTCGATGTAGGGCGAGAGATTGTCGGCGACGGCGTCCTCCCCCCAGAAGAACAGCGCATAGTTCCAAAGCGCGGCCTGGCGCTCGAAGTCGGTAAAGCGCTCCTGCCACTGCTTGGCGTCCTCGCTGAAGTCAAGCTCGGTAGCACTCCAGTTGCCGCGCTCCCAGCGCGCATACAGGTCCTCGTAGGAGATGGCGTCGACCGGCAGGCTGCCAATGTTTTCGCTCGCAGGTGTTGTAGCTGTGCTCGCCATGTGTGTCTGCTCCTCTAGGCCGTGGATTTGGCTGGACAGCCAGTTCTTGGGAATCTAGCGGAAGACGGAGTATTCGTGTGCTCTCTCGGTAGTAGCCCGAGCCGCAGGGCGCCGAGGTGAGGCAGCGCCCGATGCACGATGCCCCCCGCGCGCGCGGGGGGCATCGTCCAATTTGGCTTGACGGATCGGCCGGGATGTCTGTGGGGGAATAGCCGGTCACGACGAATATCCTCACCACGATGACGCGATGGTCCACGGTGTCGCTGCGCGAGACGCCGGCCACAGTCCCGGCGCTGGCGGCGATCGTGCTGTTCGTGGTGTGGGCCACGAGCCAGGCGGCCTATCCGCTCACCCACTGGGCTCCGGGAGCACTGATCGTGCTGGTGCTGCTGGCGATAGCACTCCTGGCCGTCCCTTTGCGCTTTGCCGAGATCTCGTCGCCTGTCAAGCTCGCGCTCGCCTGTCTTGCGGCCTACACCGCGCTCAGCTTCCTCTCGATCCTGTGGGCGACAGCACCGGCCGAAGCATGGGAAGGCGCCAACCGCACGCTGCTCTATCTGCTCGTGTTCGCGCTGTTCTCGCTGTGGCCGCGCCGGGGCGCAAGCGCCGCGCTGCTGCTCGGCGTGTGGACGCTTGCGCTGATCGGGCTCGCCATCTACGTAGCACTGCGTCTGGATCTTGCCAGTGGCAACAGCTTCGCAGCGCTGTTCTCCGGGGAACGCCTTGCTTATCCCGTGGGCTATCCGAACGCCACGGCCGCGCAGTGGCTGATGGCATTCTGGCCGGCCTTGCTGCTGGCGCGCGGCACGCGTCTGTCGTGGGCATTGCGTGGCTTGCTGGCCGGCGGTGCGGTCGTGCTGGCCGACGTGGCGCTGTTCAGCCTGAGCAGGGGCTCGTCTGTACGCGACGCCGGTGATGATCGTTTTGGTCTTCGCGCTCGTGCCGCAGCGCCTGCGCACATTTGCCACGGAGGTGCCGGTCGCGTTGGCAATTGGCGCAACAGCTCCGCTGGTTTTGCGCGTCGGCGATCGCATTCGCGCCGGGCAGAGTGCGCATGCTGCCACGCACACGGCGGTGCTCGCGATGTTCGCCGCAGCGCTGCTCGTCGGTCTGTTCGTGGCTGCCGGGGCGGCTTTCGAGAGCCGCCGGACCGTCTCGCCGGAAATGGTCAGGGGGTGCGCCGCGGTATCGCGGTCATCGCTTTGGCGACACTGCTCGCGGCTGTTGTGGGCGGTCTGGCGGTGGCCGGTAATCCTGTGATACGAGTTCGCCACGCCTGGGACAGCTTCAAGGGCGGCTACACCGCCGAAGCGACCGGCAGCAACCGCTTGCTCGGCGGTCTCGGCAGCAACCGCTACGACTTCTATCGGGTGGCGCTGGACGAATTCGAGGCTCACCCCTTGATTGGCATCGGCGCCGACAACTTTGCCCAGCAGTATCTGGTTCACGGCCGCAGCGACGAGACGCCGCGCTATCCGCACAGCGTCGAGCTGCGCACGCTCTCGCAGACAGGTCTCGCTCGGCGCTCTGTTGGCTGTTGTGGGCCTCGGCGCGGCGCTCTTGGCGGGCTGGCGCGCGATGTGTCGCTCCTCCGACCCCCTGGCGCGCACGGTCGCCGCCGCGGCGCTCGCCGGCTTTGCCTACTGGGCCGTGCATGGCTCGTTCGATTGGTTCTGGGAGTTCGCGGGGCTCGGCTCGTGTGCGTTTGCGCTGCTCGGCATCGCCTGCTCGCTTGCGGGGGTTCGGGGTGCCCAAAATGGTCATGCCCCCCGCGCGCGCGGGGGGCATGAGGGTTTGGGAAGAGGCGAAAGTGCTCCAGGTCGGCCCGTCCAGCATGCCCCTTCGCGGGGATCCTCTACGAAGAAGGGCGGGCAGGCGCGAGGGTGGGCGCCGATTCGCTTGGTGTTCGCGACGCTCGCCGGTCTGCTCGCACTTGCCGTCGTGGCTTCGTTGGTCGCTCCGTGGCTAAGCGAACGCCAGATCCAGAGCGCCGCCCAGATTTGGCCGCGGGCGCCTCTGGCGGCCTACGGCCGGCTGGGGGAGGCGGCCAAGCTGAACCCCTTGAGCGATCGGCCCTACCTGGTGGAAGGCAGCATCGCGCTGCGCTACGAGCGACCTGGTTCGTGCCCAGAACGCTTTCTCGCAAGCACTTGTGCGCGTGCCCGACGACGCCTACGCCGCGCTTGAGCTCGGCGCGATCGCTTCGCAGTCGGGTGAGCGAGTGCGAGCGCTGATGCTGCTCGAAAGAGCGGTACGCCTCGACCCACGCGACCCGCTCGCTCGCGAAGCCCTGGCCACCGTGCGCGCCGGCAGGCGCGTGAGCGTGCAAGCGCTAAATCGCTCAATCCTGCTCAAGGCTGAGCAACTTGCGTAAACATCTCGGGTTTGCGGGTTATTGAACTATGTAATTGGCGCTGGCTTCGCTAGCGTGTGATCGGTTCGGCCGATTCGGGCGAAATAGCTCGAAGGCGCGTCGGTCGACCCAAAAATCGAACACCATCGGGACCGATGGCCTGATCCGTGTAGCAAGGAGATAGGCAAGGAGAGCGGCCGCGCTGCTCATGCCGATGAAAGGAACCCAAGGTTGGGAATGACTCGCAAAATATGGATCTCATCGGCTCTGGCTCTGGCGACCGCGTTGCTCGTCCTGGCTCCCACGACGGCGTTTGCCGGCAGCCCGCTGCTGAGCGGCTATGGAGGCCCGGGCGCGGGCGAACAGGCGATCCTCGGCTCGACGCTGATCGGGGGATCCCGAGGTGGGGGCGCGAGTGGATCGGGTGGCTCAGGCGGCTCAGGCGGAGTGAGCCTCTCCGGCTCGGCGGGAGCGTCGAGCGAGCGGTAGTGGCGGGACGTCCTCGACAGGCTCTGGATCGGGCAGCGGCTCGAAGTTGGGCGCCGCAAATGCCGGCTCTGGCTCGGGCGCGCGGGGCGGTGCTTCCAAAGGCGGGAGCACTTCGTCCAGAGGCGGGGCCACTTCGCGAGCCTCGCGGAGCAGGCGAGCGACGGGCGTTGTCGGCGGCTCAGTGAGCGCCTATGTGTATCCGACCTCGCAGGGCTCCATTCCCAGCGCATCCCCCTTGTCCGGCATATCGAGCGGCGGTGTGCTCCTGCTGATCGGGATCCTTGCCACGCTTGCGCTCGTGGCGGTGCTCACACTGCGGCTTTCCCGGCTACAGAGCTAATGCCGAGCGACCGATAGACCTCAAGGACGCCCCCTCGAACCATCACCGCAATGGAGATTTCTCGCCAGACATCCACCTCGCTTCCGCTGACAGGCCAGTTGCCTGTCAGGCGCGATGCGCCCTTCCCGCACAGCCTGCACCGTGGCGCCTTCAAGGGCCCACTGCAATGGCTGCTGGAGGGGGTCGGCTGGAGCATCCTGCGCCCGTCGGTCGATCTGCTGCTGATGTATGTCGGCGTGTTCGCCGCGCTCGGCGGAATCGGCTCCACCTTTTCTGTATCTGCCGTGCGGGCTCCGCTGCTCGTGCTGCCGCCCGTCGCCCTGTTGCTGCTGTATCTGCGCGGCCTCTACCGCTCGCGCTTGCGGGCACTGCTGCTCGACGGGGTGGTGCCGGTCGTCAGTGCCGTGTCAGTCGGCGCGGTCGCGGTCGCGATGGTTGGCGTGGCGGTCAACGGGACGATGCCGAGTCAGGACGATTGGCTGGAGGCATGGCTATTCGTATTGCTTGGGCTCGGTCTGAGTCGCATCGCGCTGACGCTCACGCAACGCTTCGCGCGCCGCCGCCGACTGGTGGGCAAGCCCGTCCTGATCATGGGTGCCGGCCTGGTCGGATCCCAGGTAGCACGCCGCCTCGACCACCATCCCGAGTACGGCCTGGCGCCGGTCGGCTTCCTCGACGACGACCCTCGCTCGATCGCGGAGGTCGGCGGCCGTGACGTACCCGTGCTCGGCACCGCCGAGGATCTCGACAAGATCGTCGAGCGCACCGGCGTGCGCAATTTGATTGTGGCTTTCTCCTCAGTAGCCGACGCGCGCATCAGCCGCTTGATCCAGCGCTGCCAGGAGCTCGGCATCGAGGTCTCCGTCGTGCCGCGCATGTTCGACACGATCAACGACCGCGTCGGCTACGACACGGTCGGCGGGCTGCCGCTCCTGTCCTTCTCCGGCGTCAACCCCAAGGGAGTGCAGTTCGCGATCAAGCACGTGATCGATCGCGTCTCGGCTGTGCTGCTGCTGGTCGTGCTCTCGCCCGTGATCGCGCTTGCCGCGCTCGCCGTGCGCGCGAGCTCGTCCGGTCCGGTGCTGTTCCGCCAGCGCCGCGTCGGCCGCGACGGGACCGAATTCGCCCTCTACAAGTTCCGCTCGATGCGCTTCGACTCGCTGCCCGCCGCTCAGCTCGTGGGCACCGTGGTCGGAGCAGCCGACGTGGAGGGCATGCTCCCGCTCGACACCGCGCCGGGAGGCGTCGAGGACGGCGAGGACCGTCGTACGCTCGTGGGGCGCATCCTGCGCCGCACCTCAGTCGACGAGCTGCCGCAGCTGCTCAACGTGCTGCGCGGCGAGATGAGTCTGATCGGGCCACGTCCCGAGCGCCCCGAGTTCGTCGAGCTGTTCGGACGCGACATCGCCCGCTACGGAGACCGCCACCGCGTCAAGTCGGGCATCACCGGCTGGGCCCAGGTACACGGCTTGCGCGGTCAGACGTCGCTGGCCGAACGCGTCGAGTGGGACAACTACTACATCGCCCACTGGTCGTTGGCACTCGACTTCAAGATCGCGCTGCTGACGCTCGTGGCGCTGTTTCGTAACGCTGATTAGCGTCTGTTGCTGTCTCTGCGCCGGCCGGCCCCGTGCCGACTGCGCTCGTCTGGCTGCGCGAGCAGAGAGACGACGATGTGCCTCTCTGAGGGCGCTGGGCGCAGCGCGAGTCAGATGCTTGCGCTGGCTGCCCTGGCCGTGCCCAACCAGTACTGGAACACATTCACCTGCAGGTTCGAGCCGAGCACCCTTGGCAGCGCGATCGAGTAGCGGTTGAAGCGGTCCAGCGTGAACTGTGCCCTGTAGACGGCGTGCCCGCCTCTGAACGCTTCCAGCTGCAAGTAGTCGCCGACGGGCCCTGACCCGCTTGCCACGATGCCGCCGCTATGACGGCCAAGGTGCACCGTCACCGGGCTCGCCTTGCCAAAGGGTGAGATGAACACGCTGCGCAGTGCTGCGAACGCGGGCTTGTGTGCGCCGGTTTCGCTGAGCACGCCGAAGTCTTCGCTGTGCGAGCCTTGCAGCGAGTACAGCATCTCGGCGGCGATCCAAGGGGTGTGCGCGGTCTCGCGATAGAGGTTGGCGATGTTGGCGGCCTGCGCCTGCTTGGTGACGCAGCCCTGTTCCTGCTGGACGCGCTGGCGCGGCCAGCAGCTGCTCCAACCGAACTCGTTCAGCCACAGGGGAGTGTGGTCGCCGTTGCGCAGCTGCACTTCGTGCAGATAGCGCAACGAGCCGAGCACCAGCGTGTAGAAGTGCACGGACAGCCCGTCGTAGTAGCCCTTGATCCCGGCGGCGTAAAGAGCGCGCAGAAAGACGCCGTTGGAACCGACGAGCGAGCCTCCCAGCACCGTCATCTGCGGATCGACGCTCTTGATCGCCGGGTAGGCGGCGCGCAACAGTCCGGCATAGTGCTGTGCCTTGTTCGGGCCTGCGAGATAATCTTCGTTGGACTGGTCAGGCTCGTTCCAGACTTCGATCGCGGCAAGCTTGGAGCCATAGCGAGCGGCAACGAATGCCGCAAACGAGCCGTAAGTCGCCGGGTTCACAGGGGGCCATGCTTGTGCTCTGCCGCCGTGGCCAGGCCGGCACTTGCTAAGCAGCCAAGCCGGCGCCGAGGAGGCCCAGCAGGGCGTCCACATCGTGAGCGCCACCACCTTGATGCCGGCGGCGGCCGCTTGGTTGACGAGACTGTCGGCGAATGCCAAGGCCTTGGGTTCGATCTGGCCCGCGGTCGGTTCAAGCGTTGCCCAGGGGATTTCCACGCGGATCGCGTGGGCATGGAGCAAGCGTGCCGAGGCGATCTCCTGCCTGACCCTCGCGGGTGTTGCGCCGTAGGTGAGGCCGGTCGCATTCACGCCCCCAAGCGGCGGCCCGGACATCGACGGTATCACGCCTTGAGCACCAGCCGGCACGAGCAGAATGAACAGCACCGTCGCGAGCGCCGGTGCCATCATCAGCTTGCTGAATCGTCTCCTCATCCCTACACGATAGTCGGGCTCGGTATGAGAAATCGCACCTGCAAGTGTGCTTCCCGCTATATGACTAGGCTTTGGCAGGTATGTCACCTACCTGGATCTGGTTGCAGGGCGCAATCATCGTGTTCGTGGTGATCGGGATGATCATCGCGATCACCAAGCTCGCGTGAGGCCGCGGCCGCGGTGTCCGCCCGCGTGCCGGCACAATCCGTTTTAGAACGTGTTTCAAAAAGATCGGCACGTCCGGATGCGGGTGGGTGGGCCTTAATCTCGACGCTGGATCTTCACGTGACGTCTTGCACGTGCCACCAGCACGCGCCGCGACGTCCCGCGGCGCCCAGCTTGGTCCATGAACGCACCGGACGCACCGCCTATTTTGAAACACGTTCTTAGTGGGCATCAACGCCGGCGCCAGCGAATGCGCTGTGGCCGGCGCTCGCTCAGGGCTGGTGGCTCTGGGCGCTCCGGTATCTCATCGCCGGCGAGGATCGCCGCCGGCACCGCTTGAGTGAGCCAGTCGGCAAGGTTGGCAAAGCCCGCCTCAGCAAGATCGGCGGACATGCAGGGCGGTCGCCTGACCGCGTCGTGCGCGTCGGAGGCTACGTTGTGGACCAAGCCCTGCTCGAGCAGGTGCCGTGCAAAACGCCGCACCTGTCCGCCGAAGCGTCCCGTCAGTGAGCCGGCCGTGACCGACGTCAGGACTCCGCCGCGCACCAACGACTCCACGATCCGCGGCTCGCGATGCAGCGCCGGACAGCGCTCGGGATGGGCGAGCAGGACGCGATGCCCAGCGTTCTGCAGCACCATCACGACTCTATCCAGGCCGGTCACGATCGGCGTGAAGGGCGGCTCGAGCAGTAGCCACGGGCCGCCGCCGAGGCGCAGTCGCTCAAGCTCATCCGACTCGATGTCCTCCACACGCGTCATTGCGACCTCGGCGCCCGTGCGGATCTCGAGAGCTATTCCCTCAGCGCTCAGGCGCTCGTTCAGCTCGGCCGTCAAGCGCGCGATCACCCCGGCGTTGTTGTGATGGTGCCAGCTCACGTGCGGTGTGGCCACCATCACACGCGTGCCGTCCGCCGCGGCCGCGCGCGCCAGCGCAAGTGAGTCCTCGATCGTCTCGGGGCCGTCGTCGATGCCCGGAAGCACGTGGGTGTGTAGATCGATCACAACGCGCCTAACGATAAGCCAGCGCTCTGCTTTCGTTGTCGGGTCATGGCGGATATGATCGGCTCCATTAGAGTCGCAGTGCTGCTCGAACCGAAGCCAAGGGAGGGTCATGTTCAGATCGATCGTGGTTGGAACCGACGGCTCGGACACCGCCGGTCAGGCTGTCCGCCAAGCAGTTGACCTCGCCAAGTCCGTGGGGGCAACGCTCGAGCTGGTGAGCGCGTATGAGCCCGTGCCGGCGCAGCGTCTGCGCGAGGAGCGCCGCGACGCGCCAGAGGATCTGCAGTGGGCGGTCAGCCCGCGCGAGGACGTGGACGCGACGCTAGAGGCAGCTGCCAAGGTGGCTCGCGAGGCCGGTGTCGCGGTGGAGGTATATCCGCGCCAGGGTGATCCGGCTGACGCGATTCTCGACGTGGCCGAAGAGCAGGGCGCCGATCTGATCGTTGTCGGCAACAAGGGCATGACCGGGGCCAAGCGGTTCTTGCTTGGGTCGGTGCCGAACAAGGTCTCGCACCATGCGCCTTGCTCGGTCTTGATTATTCGCACGACCTGATCCCCGCGCAAACAGTTTGGCTTGCGTTCTGGGCTGTCAGCCTGGATCAGGTGTGAGGGTCTACACCCCGCAGAGGTACTGCCACGCTTGCTTGACGTCGAGCCAGGCAGAGGCATCCATTGCGCTCATCGCTGTCGGTACTCTCGCCGCACGGCGGACGGTCTGGAGGAGATGGCTACCGACACGAAGCGTGGCCCACACGCTGATCGGTGCGCGAGCCGAGATGCCTTTGGGGAGCGTTGTCGTACACGTGAGGGACTGGTGACTTTTCACTCTGGCCATACAACCGCCGATGCGTCGCCCGTGCAGCAGCGCCGTGAGGCGTAGTCGTCCAGCCTCCCTCGCGGTCGCCGTCATGTAGAGCTTGCGTCCGATCAGCATTGTGGTGGGAATCGACAGGGGCTCGAGGGACCCGGCTCGGTGCGAGCTCCCAGTGGCGGGCGTCTGTGGAAACGAGGTCGAGGGGACCGTCGTGGAAAGCGCGGCTTGCGGTGGCACTTCCGGTTTCGGCTGGGGTGTCGGGATGGGCAGGATTTCGATCGTGAGCTGGTCACGCCCACCGTCGGGGCTTTCCGCCGTGACGGTTACGAGGCCGCCGGGGGGCGGGGTGGACGACGCCGTATAGTCTGCGGTCTCCGGCCCAGTCGCGGAAATGGAGGGAGCGCTTGCGCTCCATGTGACTTCAGGAGTGTCGTTACTGACGGACGCCGACAATTGCACGCTCGTGCCGGCGATCATGCGCGAAGGGGCGCCTTCGATGGCAACGCTTGGGAGCACTGGCGTGTTGCTCGTATCGATCGACACCGTCGCTGTAGCGGGATTTTCGGGGAACGAGCTGTTTGGGTCCTTGGCAGCGAAGGTGAAGCTGTCAGGCCCGCTGTAACCCTTTGCCGGGGTGTAGACCACCCGGTTGAAAGCGATGGCGCCGAGTGTGCCGTGCGTGGGTGGGTTGACGATTGCATAGGAAGGCGTTGGCGATGGCTTTTCGTCAGCTTCGGCGCCTTCCCACTTCTGCGAGCTCAGGGTAATGGTCAGTGGATGTTCGATTTCGACGCTTCTCGACTGGGCCTGCGCGTCGAAGCCGGGAACTATCGTTGAGTGTTCGGCATATGCCGGTGGTTTTTCGCCGCCGGTTTGCTGGATCAGGTGTTCAGGATCTGCTTCGGCGCGTAGCCAGTATTCGCCCGGCAGCACGTCTGACATGTCCACCCACTGAAACGCGAGGTTGGATCTGTAGAGGTCACGCCATCCCTCAGAGATGCCCTCAAACACGCTTGTCGCTTCTGGCTGATATTGCCGGCAGAATTCGCGCGAGCCAAACGGAGAGTCTTCTGAATCGGTGTATACGGGTTCAGAGGGGCCGGTTTCTTCGACGTGTTCGCTGTCCTCCAGGCAGAAGCCAACCTTCTGGGCTGGCGCTACTTCGGCGTTCTTTTGTGCATTCCATAGCGAGTAATAGGCGACGTGCTGTAGGTGCCAGTGGTGGTGGCCGTCGGCATTGACGTACACCATCTGTGCTTTGCTCTGGTCTTCTTCATAGCTGCCGTCGCTGTTATAAACTCGCTGGAACACTTTCATTGGCGGGGAGGCGGGTTCGGATGGGTCCGGTGTCCCGCGCGATCCTCTGAAGTCGAGTGCGCCGGGACCGATATTGTGGACGTAGCCGTTGAAGCGCAACAGAAGCTCGGCTGGCGCCGGTTCTCCGGTCGGGGTTTCTTCGCTTATCCCGAGGCTGATGTTGTTCGGGGCGTCTGCCACCAGGTCGGGCAGCAGCGGCGTTGGGCTGGAGGCACGTGCGTCGCGTAGCGTTGTGGCGAGGGCCAGGCATACGCCGATCGCGATCATCACCAGCACGACAGCTCGGCGAACCACCTCGGTCATCACGGGATCACGCTACCGGCATACATGGGGATGAGATCTCTAGCGATGGTCGGTGGCTTGCGCGATGGCGCGCCCAGGATCGGTGTCGGCGTCCAGTCCGCGTATCGTCGGTCGGAGTGTCCCGGGGAGCAGCCGCCAAACGAGTCTGGCCTGGCGACCAAAGGGCACAACCGCGCGGATCGTCCTGAGCTGCATCTCGACATCCAGTGCACGCATCGCCCCCAGCGGCCGGAGGCTTCCCAGTCGTCGTAGGGGGATCTCGCCGGCAGGGCCATCGTCGTTGGACACGAGCGTCACGTCGATTCCTCCCTCCTTGAGCTCAGACAGCCACTGGCGAGCGGTCTGTGCGGGTGCTCCCCGAGCCGCAATTGCCACCACCTTGGGTGGCCCCGCCAGTCTGCGGCCGAAGTGTGTCCCCTCTCCGCCGTCTGGGTTCCGCTGTTGAGCTGTAGAGCCGCCAACCGCTACATCTTGCTTGGCGCCAAGCAGCACTCGTGTCCAGACGAGAGCATCGGAGGAGACGTCAAGGAGCACCTTCAGCGTTCCCTGCCAGCCATCGCGCCAGCCTTCGTCCACCAGCATGCGGTAGGCCAGCTTTGCACTGGGTCGCAGCACGATTCCCTTCAGATAGGCCGTCGCACTCGCCGGCCGCGTGAGGTGTCCGCTCTCCAGCCGTGCGTAGTGCCAGGCGTCGTGCAGCGCCTCGGCAAGCGTCGCCGCGAGCTCGTGTTCAAGGTCCCCGTCCAAGACGGCGGGTCGCTCACGCGGCTGGATGCCCTCGTGCACGTTTCGCGATTCGTCGTGCCGGTAGGTGCCACGTCTGAACAGGCGCGATCGGTAGGTCGGATACTTGGCAGACGGCCCGAGCAGGCGTCCCAGGAACCAGTGCCGCAGAGGGCATACAGCGATTGCTGTATGGCTGGGAGGCGAGGCCAGCAGCCGTTCGATGCTCGCGCGCAGGCGTGGGGTGACGCGCTCGTCGGCGTCGAGCTCGAAAACCCACTCGCTCTTGGCCGCCTCCAGCGCCACATTGCGCTGTACAGCGAAACCGGGCCATGGGTTCTCGATGATTCTGGCTCCGTATTCGTGGGCGATCTCAACCGTTCGATCGGTTGAGCCTCCATCCACCACGATCACCTCGTCGCAGAAGCTCACGCTATCCAATGCGCCTGCCAGATGACGCTGCTCGTCTTGAACGATCAGGCACGCGGTGACACGTTCACGCCCAGAAGGTGGCCCGGGAGCCGCCCCGCCTGCTCGCGGCTGGAGGTCCGTGCGATTCAACTCGACTGCCTACGCAGGCTCGAACGGGCTTGCTTAAGGCGTTCCCTGAGCGGCGCTGGCAGCCGCCGGGCCATCCCGCGGAGCATCGTTCCCACCTGCTTGGGCGCGAGCCGCATCCGGATCAACGGGTAGCGGACGCCGCGTGGGAACACCGTGCGCCATACGATTGTCGTATTACGGTCGGCAAGTCGCCGCTTGTAGTCGTGCGCTCCACCGCCGAGGTCGGCCGTGCGCACGCCAAGCGCCGCGAGGTGGCGCAGAGCGAGCAGCAGCGCCTGGGTTCCGGGCGCGTTGCGCGCCCATGCGGGGTTGAACCCGCCGGTCCAGAACACAGCGGTATCGCCCGCACGTACGACCAGCTCGGCTGCCACCGCCTCCGAGGGAGTCTGCAGCAGTGCAACCCACAAACGCTCCGGGGTCAGCTCGCCCACGGAGCGCTCGAGCATGGCTCGGGCCTCTTCCCCGACATTTGACCCTCCGCGCCCTTCCCAGCGAGCGTGATGCAGGCGCAGCAAGGCCTCGATTGCCGCGCCATCAGAGGCAATCGACTCACTCACTCCGTCCTCTCGCATCCGCCGTGCGGTACGCCGAGCCTCCTTGCGATAACGACGCTCGCGACGCTCCAACCACTCCTCATAAGATGCATCAAGGTCGATCACCGGTGCATCCATCGTCGCATCTGTTCGTTGGCGCGGCGGTTTGGACGATGGCCAATGAGCGGCAATCAGCTCAGGCCAAGGGTCCGCTCCATCGACGCCCTCGAACACGACGCTCGCAGCCCGGGGGCGTACGCGCGCGAGCGCGACGGCGAGTGCCTGCGCCGCTACTGCCCGATCTTCGTCTCTAGCCAGCACGCCGATTCGGTGAGAGAAGCCGGCAGCTAGTAGCCGCAACTCGACAAGCCCAAAGGCGACCTGAGCAAAGAACGGGCCGACAGCGAGGAGATCGGCTCCCTCAAATATCATCACCACTCTCAGTCGCGCGTCGCCCGTGCGTGCCTCAAGCCACCACGAGAGCATCCATCCCGGCGCGCAAAACGGCTTGCCCTGGTCAACCGCCAGGGCATCCCATGCTGGCAGATGCGGCGCCAACGCGGTGGGGTCCTCGAAGACGGCGGTTCGCACCGATTGCCCGCCTGATGTCGATGCGCACTTGTCGATCACGGGTGGCTGATGCGAGGATCTGCGGGCCAGTTCAAAAGATAGTATGTCCACCGAGTGGGTCGCCTTCGCATCATCTCAATCCAGACGACGGGAGAGCGAGGTGGAGCGGAGTACGCGAACGTCGATTTGCTCGATGCGCTCCTCACGCGTGGACACGACGTTGTGCTGTTGACCAACCTTACCGACCTGGTGGCCGGGACAGATGTCCTCGCGCGGGAGTTGGACCTCGGTCCGAAGCTGGCAGGACGCAGTGCGGTCAAGGTGGTTCTGCAAGCTCCGCGCACCATTCTGCGACTGGTGTGCGCGCTGCGCTCCGAGCGGCCTGTGGCGGCGCTGCTTTTGCATTTTAAGAAGGAGCAGTTGTTGTGCTCTCTGCTTCCCCGCCGGCTCACCGGAAGAATGGTCTGGGTCGAGTGGGGCCCGCTGCCGCCGTCGATGCGTCGAGGGCCAGCGCGCCTGTTGTATGCGCTTGCGGCGCGCCGTCCACACCGAATCATCGCTGTGTCCAGAGGGACCGCTGACACGGTCGTGGACGCTGGGGCACCGCGAGAGAAGCTCGTTGTCATGCCGGACTTGGTCAATCTTCATCGGGTTGAGTTCGATCACACGGGGCGCGAGGAGCTGAGAGGGTCCTGGGGGGTTGACGATTCGACACTGGTAGTTGGCTGCGTTGCGCGTCTACAAAAGCGCAAGCGCAACGACGTGTTGATCGATGCGATGGCCTACCTGGAGAACGGGGTGCTGCTGGTGATGGCGGGTGAGGGGGACGAGGAGCAGGCGCTCCGTCAGCGGGCTGCGCCGTACGGTGAGAGGATCCGCTTCGTCCCCAATGTTCGAGGTCACGTGGGTGCATTTCTCTCGGCGTGCGACCTGCTCGCATTTGCCCCCAGCCCCACCGAGGCCGATAGGCCGCGTGTGATCGTAATGGCGCAACTGGTGGGACTGCCCATTGTCGCCACCGATCCGGAGGGCGCCGACGCCGTGAGACGTTCCGGCGCTGGAACGATCGTTTCCCCTCACAACGATCCCCGAGCGTTTGCGGCTGCGATAGAGGCCTACCGGGACGACCCCGATCGTCGTCGTCGTGAGGGCGAGAATGCCCGTAGAGGAATACTCTCAAGCTACGATCCAGAGCAGGTGCTGGACACGGTAGAACAGGCACTCGGAGTGCGTCACTGACATCCCCAGCCCATGTCGTCATCTTCGGGTCTAGATACTTCTGTCGTAGTAATCGGCGCCGGTCCTCATGGTCTAGCGACCACCGCTCATCTGCGCGGGGCGGGTGTGTCGACGGTCGCTTTTGGCAGGGTCGTCGAGTTCTGGCGCAAGACGATGCCCAACGGGATGTTGCTGCGCTCGCCGCTGCGGGCGACAACCATCAGCTCACCCGGCGAATCCCTGAACCTGAATCGTTGGGCTGCAGATACTCACCGCCGACTGGACCAAGACCTCCCAATCGGGGATTTCATCGATTACGGCACATGGTTTCAGCGACGCGCGGTTGAGGACCTCGATGTGCGCCGGGTGCAGGAAGTAGCCCAGAAGAACGGAGGTTTCCTGCTCACCCTCTCCGACGGTGACAGCTTGACGGCGGGACGTGTCGTGATCGCGGCTGGGCTAGGACCGTTTGCAAGCATTCCGCTGGCCTTCGACGGACTGCCCAAATCGCTTGTCTCTCACGCGTCCGCATGTGCTCCGATGAGCAGCTTCGCGGACAGATCGGTTGTTGTGATCGGCAGCGGCCAGAGTGCGCTCGAGGGAGCCGCGCTGTTGTTGGAGAGTGGAGCGGCGAGCGTAGAGGTGATCGTACGCTCGCGAGCGATCTACTGGTTGAATCACGGGTGGATCGGAATCGGGGACGATGAGCTCTTGCCACCGCCGAAAGGCCCGGGTGGCTCACCCTCGTGGCGCGCGCGTCATAGTCTCTACTGGCATGGAGCTCCAACCGACGTCGGTGGACGTTTCACGAGCTGGCTCGGAGCTGCCCCCGACCTTATTCGCCATTTCCCGCGTCGGGTGCGCGCTCCGCTCACCTACCGCTGCATCCGCCCTGCAGGCGCGCATTGGCTGCCGGACAGGCTGCGAGCAGCTGAGCTCACGTTTGGTCGCAGCGTGGTGGCCGCGACGGCCGAAGCGGAGCGTGTGCGACTGCGCCTAGACGATCGGTCCGAGCGCGTGGTGGACCATGTGCTACTCGGGACTGGCTACGACATCGACGTCCTGCGCTATCCGTTCATCGGTGCGCAATTGGGCTCGCAACTACGCGTCCGGGAGGGTTATCCCCTACTTGGCCGCGGTCTCGAGTCCTCTGTGTCAGGCCTGCACTTCGTCGGAGCCGCCGCGGCCGAGAGCTTCGGACCGACGATGCGCTTCGTCGTCGGTACCGCTTACACCGCGCCCGCGCTTGCGCAGTATGTGATGGGGCGCCGCACGCCCCTGTTCAGGTGGGCGTTTTAGCTTATCGTCGGGCCTCGTTGATCTTCTCTTCTCTTCTCTTCTCTTCTCTTCTCTTCTCTTCTCTTCTCTTCTCTTCTCTTCTCTTCTCTTCTCTTCTCTTCTCTTCTCTTCTCTTCTCTTGCCGTCGTGTTCGCCGCTTGCGCTGTCAACGGCTGATGCTGACTCGCTTGTCTATCGCCCACGGTGGAGCCGTCTCCGCATCCGGACGATGCGGCGTCCCGCGAATTGGCCGAACAGAGCGAGCAGCGGTCCAGGATCTCGCGCGTCAAACATGCCCAACTCACGGGCGCCAAGGTATGGGCGCAGCAGACGCCAGGCGAGCCCTACGCGCGAGCGTGCCGGAGCGTCGCGAACCGTAGGCAAGACTCCGTGCCAATCGAGATCTGGCTGTACAAAGCGCACCCCTGGGCGCAGCGGCGGCTGAGGTCCCACAGGGCGACCGCACAGGGATGCCACTACACGCCGCGAGGCCTGCACTCCGCATGCATCACCGAGCCCCCACTGTCCGGGAAGGCGCACATTGACCTCGAGGAACCAGCGCTCGCCCGTCCCAGAGTGACGCTTGGTCTCGACACCCGCCACACCGACGAAGCCGGCCTGCTCGAGGACACGCTGCGCAAGTGCCATCGTCTCGGGCAGGGCCGAGGATTCGCCTACTGCCGTCTCTCCAAAGCCCTGCGGGTACTGGCGTAGCTTACGGCAGCCGAATTGCACGGGATAGCTGCCATCGGCGAGCCTGACGACGATTGCCTCCTCGACATCCTCATCGCCGCCGGGGATGTACTGACTGAGCAACATGGGGATGCCGTCGTCTAGCGGCTTGGCCACTACAAGCTCTGCAGCTTGCGCGTCTTCGGCAAGGAAAGCCCTCTTCTCGCCGTAGCGGTCGCGCCACTCATGTGAGAACACGGGCTTCACCACGCACGGCCAGGGCGTATTTTCAGCCACCGCGGCGAACTCCTCGCGATTGCTCACGCATGCCGTCCACGGCACGCGCACTCCCGCCCTCCTGGCCACCGCATCGGCCCGCTGCTTGCTCATGAGCATTGGATGAGCGCTGTCGCTGTGCTCGAACGTGCGCACGTTCGGCGGGAGCTGGTCAGCCTTCTGGACCAGCCACTCGCAGGCGCGATCGGTCCCCGTGAGCACGACACATTCAGTTGAACTGGTCGCAAGCCTGTCGAGCACTTCCAACCATTGCTCTCCGGCTGGTTTATAGGGATTCACGATGCCTTCCACACCACGGCTGCGTGCGACGATTGCATGGCTCTCCACAACCGTCACCCGGGCTCCCAGCTTCGTCATGCGCCGAGCGAGGGCAAGACCCGCGTTGTAGGGATCCAGCAGGACGATATGTGGCCAGGCGTCGGTGTGAGCCCTGATCATCTCAGAGCCTCCGTGTGCGTCAGGACCAGGTCCGCTCGTGTCTTCATTCGTGCCCGCGCTTTGCCAGATTGCGGATCCTTCGCATACGGTTGGCATCCTCTGGGGACAGCAACCTCTTGGCGGTCTCTCTCGCCGCCTCGCGTGCGAGCATTGGCGTCACGCGGGCGGCCGTGAGTGGCAGCCGCCGTCCGGGCGTCATCAGGATCGTCCACGCGACCGGGTCGTTCCCATCGGCGAAACGCAGCTTGTACTGCTGGCCCCCTGGAGCCAGGTCGATCCGCTCGTCCCCGCGTGCGAGAGCGTCCTCGATTGCATACAGGATGCCAAGCATCGCGGGCTTCAGCTTCGCAAAGCGCTCGTCCCAGCCGCCATTGAAGTACAACACCTCGCCTCCGCTCTCGGAGAACAGCTGCGCAGAGATTGGCTGGCCGTCGATCTCGAGCATGCACAGACGGAATCGATGCGCCTCGACGTGCATACATCCGGCATCGAGGAACAGTCGCTCCATCTCCTCGAGGCGCGCCGCGATGCTCGACTCTCCCCGTCCTTCCCAACGCTCGGCGTGCAAGCGCATGAAGGCCTTCACGTCTGTCTCTAGAGTTGCCATTGTGCTCATCCGGGCCACCCCGCCGGCAGCTGAGAACTGCCGCCTGATCCGCCGCATCTGGCTTCGGAAGTTGGCGCTCCTGTCGGCCAGCCAGGCGTCGAGGGAGCTCTGATGCAGCGAGATCGTCGGCGATGCTTGGATCAAATATTGACGGGCCACGGGGTGCATTGGTGCGGGCCAGGTATCGCGTAGTGCGGCTGACCAATGCGAAGCCACTGGACCGTTCTCCAAGGCGATGACATCCGGGTGTGGCGTGGCCTCCGCGAGGGTGGCGCCGATCGCCTCGGCCACTTCCCACTCCCGGCCCGGACTCGCGAGTGGCGAGGTACGCGGCAGGGACTCGCCCATCATGCGGTAGTCGACTCGTCCGCGTCCCCGCTCGTTGACAAAGAACGGGGCAAGCCCGATGAGCTCACCGCCTTCGCGCACTGCGACGACCCGCGCGGAGGCGGTTGCCGGAGCAAGGTGCCTGAGCCAGCCGAGCATCCACGCGGGCGAGCTGGTGGGCCGTTTGTTGCGCACGGCCAAGGCGTCCCATTGTGGGACTAGCTTTTCGAGTGCGTCCAGCTCGGTGAGCAGCTCTCGATCCATCACAGCGCTCCGAGCTCGCGAAAGGATCCCGCCCTGTGCCTTCGCAGACAGTCCTGCCAGGCGTCGGACGTCAGCACCTGGTAGTCGCTGCCGCGGTCGGGGTGAGTCATGATCTCGACGCTTGACCGCTGGGCAAAGGCAAGTAGCTGCTCTGTCTCCGGTTCGCCTCGAAGCTGTCCGAACCGGTCGATCGCAAAGAAATAGTCAGTTGTAGGATGCCTACGCGCGATCATTGCATGGCGCGCGCCCCTCAACAGAGTGCCAGGGGCGGTTCCGCCGCGGATGTCGCTTTCGCCGATGCGTACGGGCATGCCCCGCGGAAGCGAGAACAGCGCCGTTGAGCTGAGGTGTGCGTGGTTGTGCCCGTCGATGTGGGTTGGCTCTATGCCAAATAGCTCACGGAAGCATGCGAGCTGGTCAGCCACGCATGTCTTGACGAGTCTTGCCATGCGGGGGTTGTATGTCACTCTGCGGCGACGTGCCCCCGCAAAGTATTCCGCCGCGCGAGCTTGGCGTTCGCGCACGAAGGGGGGTGTCTCGGAGTCCTCGAACTCCTGTGTGAGATTCAGGTGTAGTCCTATTGGCAATTTGCTCGGTCGCGCCGACTCGGCTGCACGGCGACTGTCGTTCATGTACACCATCGCAGTCGTGCTAGTGATGAGACCGGCTGCAAAACACTCCAGGATCCTGTCGGTCGCCAGTCGATTGCCACCGAAGTCGTCGGCATTGACGATAAGCAAGCCGCTCATTCGCGAAGGCGAGATCGTCGTGCCAAAAGTCCGCAGGTGTGGTTGGGTCGAGGTTGTCCCGGAGCGTGTAGAAGTTTGTAGGTGGCGGTTCCCCCGCCTCGTCCGGTCCCGCTGGGACCGTGGCGAGTGCAAACAAGTCCATCGAGACGAGAGGAACCGCCATGAACACCGTAAAGCAGGAGCAGGACGCACGCCCGGAGAGGGTTTTGCCGCCAGGGGTGCAGGACGCCTTGGGAGATCTCGCGGGCGCTGCGAAGGATGGGCTGCTGGCGCTCAGCGTGGGTGTCGGGCTGGGGGTGCTGAGCGAGATGATGGAGGCCGAGCTCGATGAGGTCGTCGGCCCCAAGCACGCCAAGAGCCCGGAGCGCACCGCGGTCCGTCACGGCCACACCGACGGCGAGGTGACCCTGGGCGGCCGTCGGGTCGCCGTGAAGCGCCCACGTGCCAGGACCGCGGATGACGAGCACGAGGTGCCGCTTGGGACGTATGAATATTTCGCTGACCGCGACCCGCTGACACGGGTCGTTTTGGAGCAGATGCTCGCCGGGGTCAGCACACGCCGTTTCACACGCACCCGTGAGCCCGTAGGTGAGCAGGTGATCGCCAGGGAGCGTTCGGCGTCGAAGTCCGCGGTCAGCCGCGAGTTCGTCGGCCGAACGCGTGAGCACCTGGACGCGTTGATGAGCCGTGATCTCGCCGATGTGCGGTTGGCGGCGTTGATGGTCGACGGGATCGAGCTGAAGGGCCGCTGCGCCATTGTCGCGCTGGGTATCAGCACCGACGGGGTGAAGCTCCCGCTGGGATTGTGGGACGGCTCGACGGAGAACAAGACCGTCACCGCGCATCTCCTCGCCGACCTCGTTTCCCGTGGCCTTGACGTCGAGCAGGGCGTCCTCGTCGTCCTCGACGGTAGCAAGGCGCTCAGGGCGGCCGTCGATGAGGTCTTCGGCCCGGTGCCGGTGCAACGCTGTATCCGCCACAAGGAACGCAACGTCCTGGATCACCTCGCCGAACGCGACCGGCCCGCTGTGAAGGCGCGTCTGCTGCGAGCGTGGGCAAGCGATAACCACAAGCTCGCGCTGGAAGGTTTGCGGACCCTCGCCAGCGAACTGGAGCACTCCCATCCCGGTGCGGCGGCGTCCCTGAATGAGGGGCTGGAGGAGACCCTGACCCTCACTCGCCTGGGGATCCGCGGACGGCTGAAGAAGACCCTGGCCTCGACGAACCCGATCGAGTCGATGATCGAGATCATCCGCCGCAGCTCCCGCAACGTGAAGCGCTGGCAAAACGGGGACATGTGCCTGCGCTGGACGGCCGCCGGGATGCTCGAGGCCGAGACCCAATTCCGCAAGGTCGTCGGCTACTCAGACCTCGCGAAGCTCGCTCTCGCCGTCGAACGGGATCTCGCCGCGCGGCAAGCACCCACACAACACACTCCCATTCACACAACGACCCCGGAGAACACGCCCATCACCGTCGCTGTATAACCATCTCACCGACCGCCGCCGCAGACTTCTACAGCGAACGGGACAACCTCGTTGGGGCCGTTGACGATGCCTGTCATTGCACGCATCGTCAACCGGTCAGGCTCTGGAGCAGAGCGTGCCAATGCTGTCCGTATGCTCCGAGAGCGTTGTGCTCGAGCACAAACTCCCTCGCCGCGGCGGTCAAGGGCTCGATATCGATCGTGTCGAGCTGTTGCAGACGAGTCACTATGTCATCGATCTTCGGCTTAACGCAAAGCGTCCTATAGGTCGGAAGCGCCTCGAGAAAGCTCTCCATCCAGCCAACCGGCGTCGTCAACAGCGGTCGTCCGCACGCCAGCGCCTCGAGCACGACCAGGCTGCACGCCTCATAGAGACTTGCGAGCACCACACAGTCAGCCGCCGCATACGCTTCGGCGAGCTCGTCAGGGGCCAGCACGCCGAGGTGTCTGGCACGGGGGTCGCCAGTGGCTCCAGCAACAAGGAGCTCGTAGCCCGCCCGTCGGGCTGCCTCAACGGTGATCCCCCCACCCTTACCGTGTTCTAGGCGTCCGACGAACAAGGCGTAGCGACGGTCGGGGTCGAGGCCAAGGCGACCTCTAGCCTCTAGCTGTGGACGAGGAGCGAAGACGGACGTGTCGATGGCGTTGGGGATCACCGCATCGGTGTGCACCCGGTAATAGCGGCTCACCTCTCTTGCGGTGGCCTCCGAGACACACACGACTTGCGTTGCCTGGTGGCCTGTGAGGGCCTCGGTTGCGCCACCGCTCACACTGCGTCGGAGCACTTCGCGCGACGGAAGCGCTTTGGCGCTCGCTATTGTGCCCCCAGGCATCGTCCCGTGGTAGATGTGAACTCTCGGTATGCCGTGGACGCCCCCAATGCCCAGATATCCGTTGCTTACGATTACGTCTGGCCTTGCTTCCCGGGCGGCTTTTGTGGCGCTCCATGACATCATCGGGTAGCCCAGCCCGAGACGAAACTCCCACTTGGTGGGTGGGCGAGGCGGCCCAACGATTTCTGCCTGCCAGCCGTGTGCTGTGAGCGTTTCCTCCAGCAGTGCGCAGACCCGCTCCACGCCGCCCGCACGGTTGGCTGGATTCGGTGAAATGATGGCTACCCTTGCCACCTCAGATCGCTGGGTGCTGCGCGCTGTTGCCGAGAAGTGCTGCACACGCCCTGCGGACGCGTGCGCCTAGCGTGCCGCGGGCGACGATCCACAGGCGCGAGCCCACGAATCGCAGTTGCGAGGCAACCGGTCCGCGGATGTAGCCATGCTCGGCCATCCATGCTCCGTGGCGGCGCAGGAAGCGCCAGTTGTTGCGCATCGCCCAATACTCGTAGCGGAGCGTCGAGGAATGGTGTTGCCCTCCTGACCACGTGCCGAGCTGATAGCAGAATGTGGCGGGAGTGAAGAGGCAGCGGAAGCCGGCCCGTGCGGCTTGTACGAAGAAGTCAGTCTCCTCGCGGTAACCATTGACCGGGAATCCCTCGTAGAAGTTGACTTGCTCGAAGACCGTCTTTCGCACGAGTGCTCTAGCGGGGATGAAAGGCGTCTCGATGGGCCGGAGGGGGAACACATCGACGTCCTCCATCGAGGGTCGCTCCCGCCGCGGCGCGGTTGCGGCCACCTGCTGGATCTGCTCGTCGGTGCTCCAAGCATGCAGGAGGGGGGCGCCAACGATATCGGCCGCGTAGCGCGTGGCCTCCGTGCGCAACACGCTTGCGTAGTCTGTGGGGAATCGGCAGTCGTCCTCGCCAAACAGAACCCACACGCCTCGGGCGGCAGCGATTCCCGTGTTGCGGGCGCTTGCCACACCCTGGTTGGTTGGATGGCTGATGATCCGCAAGCGCTCGTCGACGACCTGTTCGCATACTGCGAGGGTGTCATCCGTAGAGCCATCATCGACAACGATTACCTCAACGACGTCACCCACTTGGAGCATGTTGGCGAGGTTTGCGCGCAACGCCCCCGCACGGTTGTAGGTTGGGAGCACGAGCGTGATGTCATCGCGCAGGTCCACGCTCACGGCGACAGTCTAGCTGCGCTGGCGGCATGCCCGACCATCGCGGCAGTAGCGCTACGCCCCCTCTACGATGCGCGTGTGCGTGGATGCGGTGACGGTGGATCCTAGGCAATCTTCAGATGAATGATCTCCACGAGGTTGGCGCGCGCCGCGCGACCGCCGACATTGCCGTGCAGATCGTCACGCGGATCCTGAACCTGGCACTCGGCGTTGTTGTCACGCTGGTACTCGTCCGCGCTCTCGGGAGCCATGGCTTTGGAGTGTGGTCTTCCATCTTTGCAATCACGCAGATAGCAGCGAGTTTTGGCGATCTCGGTCTCAACGAGGTCGCCGTTAGCAAGGCTGCCGGCGAGCCGGCGCGCGAGGCGTCCTGGTTGGGCTCGCTGCTCTCTCTACGCCTGTTGATCGGTCTGCCGGTAACGCTTCTGTCGGTGGTTGCCGTGCTCTTGATCGCCCCGGGACACGAGGGCAAGCTCGCGGGGGTACTGCTCTCGCTGTTGCTGTTGATCGGGGCTCCGACGGCGCTCAACGTGGTGTTTCAGTTGCGTATTCGCAACGACATCTCGATGGCGATCCTCACTTTGAACAGCGTTGTTTGGGCCGGCGCCGTGGTTGGTGTGGCAGCCGCCGGGGGAGGGCTCATCACATTTGCCGGTGCGTTCGCGGCGATAGCGGTTCTGACCACCGTCCTGACCGTGGTGCTCGCTCTGCAGTTGGCGACCGTACATATGTGCGGCGCGAGCAGGTTTTTCCGCCCGCTTCTGCGAGTGGGTCTCGGGTTGGGGTTGGCAGGCGTGCTTGTGACTGGGTATGTGAGGCTCGATCAGATCCTCGTACTAGAGCTGGCCGGCGCTCGGCAGGCTGGCCTATACGGTGCGGCGTACCGCTTGCTGGATCAGGTGCAATTCATCCCGATCTCGGTGATGACGACGCTGTTCCCGATGATCGCCGCGGCCTACACGGGCAACCTCGTGCGAGCGAAGGGGCTTTTGCAAACCGCCGGTGAGTATCTGACGATGGCGTCGCTACCGATCCTCGCGTTCACGATCGTTGCCGCCGAGCCAATCGTGAGATTGTTGTTTGGAGCGCAGTTCATCGCCGCGGCTCCCGCTGTTCCGATCCTGGCAGGTGCATTCGTCTCCATCTCATTTGGGTATCTCGCCGGCAACATGGTGGTCATCCTCGAACTTCAGGGTCGTTTCGCGCGCTACGCGGCGCTCGGTTTGGTCGTCAATGCCGCGCTCAACCTCTTGCTCATTCCTCGGTATGGATTTCTGGCAGCGGCCTGGGTGACACTTGTCACTGAGGTGACGGTTATGTCGCTGTCGATGCGTGCGGTGCTCAGAGCGCTATCGATGACCCCTCGCTTCCAGCGGATTCTCAGGACTCTGCTGGCCGCGACGGTGATGGGCTTCGTAACTTGGATCGCGAAGACGGTGGGGGTGCCGCTTGCTGGACTGGTAGCAGCTGCCGCGGCCAGCTACCTGCCGGGCCTACTTTTGCTGGGTGCGATAGCGCCTGGTGAGATCAAGGCTGTGTTGCGCAAGGATGCCGCCAGCATCGGCGTGTAGATGACGAACTCGGCCGGCTGGAGGACGATCTCAATTCCTGCGAGTTGGCTTCGGGCGGCTCAACATGAGGCTGGAGAGATCGGCCCCGTCGTGTGCTCCCGTATCGCGCCCGAGACTGTCGTGGTGGTAGCCGTAGTAGGTGCTGCCTGTCTCGTTGGGGTCGTTGACGATAAGGCCGACCCCGGAGAGCTGACGTCGCTCGAGCACGGCACGTACGCGCCGTGTCTGGTCTCGTGTGGTGGTCCCGACACGACCAACGATCAGGCAGGCGTCGATCGCTACCTGGTCGAGCAGCGTGCGGGTATCCACGACCGGAAGTAGGGGAGCCGCGTCGATTACCACGAGGTCGGCTGTCGAGGCCAGCGTCGCAAAGACCTCAGCCAGCCGATCGGACCGCAGCATGTCACCGGCATGCAGCGGCACCGGTCCGCTGGTGAGCACTTGCAGCCGATCGACATCCTCGGGCGGGCTGCTGAGCAGGTCCAGCGGATCCGCTTCTCTGAACAAAGCGGAGGTGAGCCCCTGTTGGCTACTGTCCGTCAAACCCAGTTGCGATCCGACGCTCGGACGGCGGAGGTCGGCGTCGACCAAGATCACCTGCTGGCCTGAAAGGGCAACCGCGCGTGCCAGGCCAAGGGCGACGGTTGTCTTGCCCTCGCCGGCCACAGCGCTCGTGACAAGCGCTGTTTTGACATGCCTGCCCTGGCCCACCAGGGCCAGACCGTTATGCAATATGCGGAATGGCTCGAGGGCGGGCTCGAACTCTTGCGCGGTCTGCATCCGGCGGGGCAGCTGCGGAATACTGGTCATTGCCGGCAAGCCATACAGCTGCTCGAGCTCCTCCAGCGACTTGGCGCGTCGATCGATCAGGTTCAGCAGGAAGGCGAGACCTACACCAAGCAGCAAACCCACGATCAGCGCAACCAGAACGGTCGACTTCACTTTGGGAGAGGAAGGCGACCCTGGGACGGTTGCCGTGGCCACGACTCTCGCGTTTCCGCTCTGAACGGCTTGCAAGAGCAACAGCTTTTGGGAGAGGCTGCGCAGGTTGGCGCGATCGACCGTATCCCCGATAGGCAATTGTGAGAGCTTCTGATTGATCAGCTGCTCACCCCTGGCGAGCTGTGCTTCCTTTTCCTGTTGGCTGTAGACGACGTACTGTTCGGCAAATGAGTTGGCGATCGTCGCCGCACGCCGTGCTTGCGCGTCGGTGACCGAGACATCGACTATGTAGTCGTTGTTGGGGTTGCTTGCACTCACCTCTTCGAGCAGTGCGGTTGGAGTCGTATTCAGTTTCAAGGCTTTGATTACCTGCCTCGTCACGGGCGTGGCGGTGACGAGCTGCAGGTTGGTGGCCTTTTCGCCTTCAGGGTCGATCGACTGGCTTTCCGGCACGCCGGCAACCTGGCTGGGAATGTTGTTGCTTGTGAACTGGAGCTTCGCGGTGGCCGTGTACTGCTTGGGCTGACGCTCGACGTAGATCAGCGCGCTCATCAACGAGACGACCGCACATATTGCGATCACCCACCAACGCTCGCGCAGCACCCGCAGCGCTTGGACGATGCCGGGCACTTCGGAGGTCGTAGAGACCCTGTCCCGCGGGGTGGGCTCAGGCACAGGTTGCAATAGACCGGTGGCGCAGCATGAACTCTCGATGGTAGCGGGGACATCGGTCGCGTTTGCCCGGGCAGTGGGCCACCGGACCTGGTATTTCAACTGCACATCCTGCGACTGCTCCATCCAGGCCGGCGGGATGGGGGCGATCGGCGTGGTTGGCTCGGCGGGCCGCCGTATTCGCCGCTAACCTCGCGCTTATGGCAGCGGCGACCCCTCCCGCGAGCACCACTTGGTGGCGCTCCAAACAGGAGTCGATCCTGATGGCTCTGCTTGCGGTGGTGCTCTCTACGATCGTGGGGCTAGCGATGGTGAGGCTGGGCACTGTTCAGCGCGAGCTGAAGGCCATCCTGATCGTGGTCGCGGGCCTGGTGATGGTGATGGCGGCCTTGCGGCCTCAACTCGGGCTTGCGATGTTGCTGGCATTGATGCCGTTCGAGTATCACTTCTCGGGCACAGGGACCGACGAGGTGCTCATAGTGGCGATTGCGTTGGTGCTCATGTGGCGGATCGCGTGGCGTGCTCTACCGCCGTGGATCGCGCTCGGCGGCGTCGCACTGGTGCTTGGCAGCTTTGCTGCCGTGGTCGGTGCGGTCGACCCCACCTCTGCCCAATGGGGTGCCGTTCGCTGGCTCGGTGCGATCCTCATCATGTTTGCCGCCTTCAACGTGCTGCGTGGGCGGCGTGACGCATCTCGACGAATGGTCGACATTTTCACCGTGTCTGCCGTTGTCGTCGTCGGGTTTGCCTTTGCTCAGAAGGTCGGTGTATATGCTCTGGTAGGCGCGCCCTATCTCTCCGGTCAGCCCGATTCGTTCTTTGGTTACTACACGGTTTACGCGGGGTATGTGGGGATAGCTGCGACGCTTGCGACGGGTGAGTTGCTGATAGCGCTGACCGAGCGCCGTGCCCGCCGCGTCGCGCTCTATGGGGTTGCGCTACTTGCAATTTTGGTGGGAGTCGCGATCTCGACGTCCCGCGGCGGGCTGCTCGCGCTTGGTGGTGGGTGGCTCTTGCTGTTGGCATTCAATGTCCGGCGTGGACCTGTGTTCGTAAGAGGAGTCCTGATTCTCGCCATATTTGCGGTCGCCGCATATCTTGCGACGCCATATTCAACGGTGGTGAAGTTCGAACAACGCCTTACGATCTCGGCAGGGTCGACGCGCGGCGAGGATCAGACTCGCTTTGCTTTGCAGAAAGCGGGCGAGCAGGCACTTGAAGGACATCCATTCGGGCTTGGCTATGGCAACTTCCCGTTCTATCTACGCGCGCACGTGCGCAGCGCCCAGATTCAGATGGCGTTCGATCATGCGCATGAGACTCCTGTGCAAGTCGGTCTCGACAGCGGCTGGATCGGCCTGCTCGGATTCCTGACCCTGTGGGGGTTTCCCATAGGGTTGGTGATTGCGCGGCGTGGTAAGGGCTCCTCCGCCGTACGAGCCTCGGCCTGTGCTGCCGCGCTCGGCGGTTTCATGGCCCAGGGCCTATTCGACTACCTTTTCTACGAAATCGCTTTTCTGATGTTCTTTGTGACGCTGGTGTGGGGCGCGGCGCACGCATTGTCGGTCGATAGGGCGCCTCGCGAGGATAGCCTCCGACTCGCCCCCGCGCTTGGGTAGAGCCATCTGGGCAAGGTGAATCGATGGATCTCAGCTGAGCGTCTTGAGTCCGGCTTGCAACGTGTAGAAAGCTGGCTTCGGCTGCAAGGTCCCGAACTTGAGTAGTCCGAAGCCTGGCTGATTGTTCGTGGCTTTTTCTTCGAATTCACGCAAACAGAAGGGGAATAGCGCTCTGATCCATGGACGTGCTTTGACCTGTTCGATCAAGTCCGAGTAGTCATGGGCCTGGGTGGCTTCGCTCACTTCCCATGTGGACCAGCCGTCCTCGGTGATCCAAAAAGGCACATTGACTCCGTGGGCGAGGAACTTCTGACGGACCATGTCGATGCGCTGGAAGGCCCATTCGCCGTTTTTGTCCTTCCATCCTTCCGGTTCGGCAAGAGGAAGAGAAGGATCATCGCCGTACGGATGTACCGCTACGCCATTGATCCATTGGCCGAGCGACGGCACCGCCGTGAACATGTCGTCTATCCAACTGGTTTGCCAAGGGGTCGTACCGCCCACCTGTGGTGCGTCCTCGTAGTCGGCGGCCACCAGCAACTTGACCGAAGAGGAGACTCTTCGCGCGGCCTGTGCGGCGGCGAGCACGTCCTTCGCGTATGCCTCAGGTTCGGGCGTATGCCCCGACCAAGCGTAGGCGTCGTACGGCTCGTTCCACAGCTCCCACCACTGCAGATTGGCTGATGTTCCGGGACCGTAGCGTTCGACGGCGACCTTTACGAAGGCTGCGTATTCGGTCGCATTGCTAGGGCTCGTCCATGATGGGGCATAGCCGACGAGCGGCAGGATTGTGATCCCATCGGCTTTGGCGGCTGCAACCATCTGATCGAAGCTTGACCAGTCGTAGACGCCCTTTTCAGGCTCCGTGGCGGCCCACGAGAGGTCCTCTCGGGCCCAAGTGACGCCGAGCGTGGTCATCTCGGATGCGATCTGTGGCATGGCGCTGACGCCCCAGCCCTGGATGTTGGTCACCACGCCCTTTACGAACGGTTCGTCGAAGGTGTCTGAGGGGAGCCCAATTCGCCGCCAGCAAGCCCTTCGCTTATGCCGATAGTGGAGCTCCCCGCTTGCTCCCACACTGCCGGTGCCGGTGCCGGTGCTGATGTTGATGCTGCCGCTTGTGCCCGAGTCGCTCGTGCTGCCGCTATCGTTCAAGTCACTCGTGTTGTTGCTACCGCCAGTGCCAGGGCTGGCGCTGGTAGAGCCGCCGCCGCTCGCGCCAGAGCCGCTATGACTGTGCGTGTGATGCGCGCGGGCAATGAGGGCCGAAAGACTGAGCACATAACGCTCGGCCGCAGCCAGGTTGGCGCGCGAATGCGCGACGGTGATCCGCTGACCACCGCAGCGGCCTGAGTCTTTGTGTAGGCACGTGCTGAGCCTGCTGGAGTCCTGTGCGAGAGCGCGCTTGTCGACTGTGCGAGCGGCGATCGCGCTGTGCAGTGTGGCGCTGTTGATCGTGGCGGTTGGCTGGGTCGTGCGCGCTGCCGCTCCGGCGCTTACTGCCAACAAGGTCAAGCACGTCGCTACCAGCAGCGTGAGAATCTGCTGAGCCCAGGCCCTGTCTGGGCGAGGATGCGACGTTGCCATTGCTTATCTCCTTCGGGAGCCGGGCTGTCTACTTGAGACCCCTGGCTTTGCGAGCCCGCCTCGCGACGGGTGTGCCTTTGTCGGGAAGTTGCGAGGGCGCCGATGTGGTGCTCCGGCGCCTACGCCTCATTTGGGTTGCTGCAAGAATCCTGTCGGCGTTCCAGAGGCTGATCTTTAGGCCCTCAGAGGCTTTTGGACGGCTCAGGAATAAGTGCACGGGTGCTTGCGAGCACGCTAGGTTGGCGCCCAGCGGCGTAGGCACATGGGCGCACAAAGTCGGCCTTCGTTGCCTGAGCGTTGATCTAACGCTGTTTGTTCCATCGGCCCACTCGGTCAACCGGCCGGTTCGATGTCGATGATGGCTGGACGAGCGCGCCCTTAACTCGCTGCCTGGCTGCGCAACAACGGACCATTTTCTCGATCATGCTCGACGATCCGGCTGCAGGTCTATGTACCAACTCCATGGACATCTGTTCGATTTGTTTCGTGTATAGGCCCAGTGGATGCTACGGTCCCAGCGGATGCTCACTATGTTGCTGGCTCGTATCCGTCCTATCCACGGATCTTGCCCCGGCACTAAGCGTCTGTGAACTCTACGTATGATCCACATATTGACCGTTACCGAGGTGCTAGCCAATTCACTCGCAGAACCGGTGATCTATCACTGGTCATGACGAGGTAGACGCAAACCGCGCGCAAGGATAGGTATCTAAATCAAGGAGGACTCGTGAGCGAAGTTACCAGTGTAAACGGGCAGACCGGAGCAGTGGTGCTCACGGCGACCAATGTTGAAGCGATACCAAACTCCAAGGCTGGTAAACCGGAAGGCGTGGCTACGCTCAATGGCAGTGGGGAGTTGCCCACTAGCCAACTGCCACCCTCGGTGATAACTGGTAGTCACTTCGTCGAACATGAAGGCAACATAGCCATAGGCACGTCACTATCCGACGTCACTACAGGCACGAATAACACAGCATATGGTGTTGGGGCGCTGGGTGACATCACGACAGGATCGAGCAATGTAGCGATCGGTGGGAGTGCTCTCGCCGTCGCCAAAGAAGCTAGTGCCAACATAGCTGTAGGTGAGAAAGCGCTTGCTTCGAACAATAAGGGTAATTTTAACGTCGCGATCGGTGGAGGGGCGCTCGCCAACAGTATCGTCGGATCTGAAAACGGTGGATCTCTCAATGTAGCGATAGGGCAAGGCGCTTTGGAAGGAGCAGTCGGTGCGGAGCCTGAAGCCGACGTGGCGATAGGCATGGAAGCGATGCGCGACGTCACCATTGGTACCCGGAATGTGGCGATAGGTGCGGAAGCCATGAAGACAATCACCCACGGCGAAAAGAATGTAGCGGTAGGCCATCAGACGCTTGCGTCCATTACAACTGCCGAAAACAACGTAGCAATTGGGTTCCGAGCCCTCACTAAACTCACGACCGCTGAAGCTAACACGGCGATTGGGTATGAAGCACTTGCCACCAACACGAGTGGAGTTAAGAATGTGGCAGTAGGTTACGAGGCGTTGAAGGCGAATACCGCTGGAGTTCTGAATGTCGCCCTCGGTTTTTCCGCGCTCGGAGCGAACACCGAAGGCAGGAGCAACGTCGGTATTGGATGGCTCGCGCTACACGACAATACCACCGGAGAAGCAAATGTCGCCATTGGGAGCGAAGCGCTTGCTACCGTTACAACGACAGAGAACAATGTGGCAGTCGGCTTGGAAGCTGGCAAGATCGCGACCGGCAACGCAAATACACTTATCGGTGCTAACGCGGGAACCAATCTCGAAGGTGGAAACGGCAACGTTTTTATCGGCTCCAAAACGGGCCCCTCTATCAAAGGATTTTATGAAAACGAACTGCATATCGGCAATAAAGAAGGTAACGGGCTAATTGCAGGCAACTTCAGTGAAAACAAGCTCGGGTTTTATGGAGTCGCGCCGGTCAAAAGGCATGTTGCCGTCGCGGAACCCTCGGAATCCTTGGCCTCGCTTAAGACCTGTTGCAACACGATTCGTACTGTCCTCAAAGAACTAGGATTTACGGAATGAGGAAGATACGTCTCGTCAAGGTCGTCGTGCAACCCGTATTTATGCTTGATGACGAAGAGTCGCTCACAGAGATTGTCCACGACCCGACGGTGATCCCTGCGAGTGAATGGCCCACTTACAGCTCAGAGCGTTTTCCGCGCGAGGTCGCGGAATGGCAGGCTGGACTGGACGCCGAGGTGCCAGGATCGTAGTGTCCTCTCAGCTAAGCAGCGTGCCTGAACGAGGTATATCTCCAGCGCGGGGTAAGGCACAGTGGCCGGCGCGTGACGTCTCAGACGCGTGTAAAGCCTAACTCCTCGGCGATCGCTGCCTGGGCCTCGTCCCGGGAGGCAAAGCCCATCTCCTCGTCCTTCTCGACGAGTATCGGCACGTCAAACTCGGCGACGGCAAGGTGCCAGGCGTCCATCGCCCGCAGGGCATGCTCGCGCACTAGGGCAAGCGTGCGGCTCTCGACGCGCTGTTGATCGATCGAGACCAGGTCACCGGTCCCTCCGGCAGCAGGTCGTTGTCCAGCAGTCCGAGTAGGTCGGCAGCATCGCCGCGCCCAGAGCGCGCTGCACGCATCAGCGCTCCGGACACCTCGATCTTCGTCCAGGTGCCGGTCACGGCCGCAATCTCCGGATTGGAGAGTAGCGCCTGCGCTGACTCGTGGCCGTCCTCGTCGGCGAGATACGCGCGGGCGAGAACCGAGGAGTCCAAGTAGACGATCACCTATCGCGCTCTTCAGAGAGGAGTCGGTCGAGCTGCCGACCTAGCCCCTTTGTCGAGTCGATGACGCGTTGGCGTTGCTTGACGCTCATCTGCGTCTGTGTTCCTGGCGTTGTGTCCAGGATTCCGGCAGCGGAGGCGGCCGCGCGCAAGCGTGCGCGACGATCCCCCTGTCCGTCCTCAGGCAGCGCCTGGAGGATCTCCGTTGCCACCGCATTCATGCTGCGCCCCTCCCGCCCGGCTCGCAGAGCGAGTCTGCGGTGCAGGTCCTCCGGGACACGCAATAGCAGCTGCTTCACAAGGCTGATGCTATCACGCGGTGATTCTGATATCTACGCTTGGATCCCTACGCTGGCGTCCAGATCCGGTCGATCGGCATCGCGTAGAGTCGCTCGTCGAGCCGATATGCGCGGGGGCCTGTATAGAGGACAACGCCCGCGAGCAAGCGCTCGCCGAGCGCCTCGCGCAACTTGTGCAGCTGGCGCGTGTCTGATCCCGCGACCCGGCCGGCCGCCTTCACCTCGAATGCCAGGACGCGTCCGTCATCGCGCTCGACGATCAGATCGACCTCATCGCCGTCGTAGGTACGCCAGTGCCCGCATACGGAGACCTCATCCAGCCATGATGCTTGTCTCAGGAGCTCGCCCACCACGAACGTCTCGAGTAGGTGGCCGAATTGGGAGAGCGCCGCCGACTCGCGTCGTGCGAGCTTCTCCGGAGTGAGTCGCAGCACGCGGGCTGCGACACCGGCGTCGACGACGTGGATCTTTGGGGCTTTGGCGGCACGCGTCCTCAGTGTGGTTCCCCAGGCCGGCAGGCGCATGAGCAGGAACACCGCTTCGAGCAGCTTCAGATAGTCAGTCGCGGTTGCACGGTCCAAACCGGCCTCGGATGCCGCGGCAGTGACGTTCAAGACGCCTGCCGTCTGTGCCGCTAGCCGGCTGAATAGCAGTGGCAACTGCTCGCGTCGGCGCAGCGAGGAGAGCTCGCTGACATCTCGCTCGATCACAAGTCTCACGTAGTCGTCGAACCAACGGTTGCGGCCGGTGAGCGTGTTTCTGGCCAGGGCTATCGGCATGCCGCCGGCTGTGACGCGCGCTATGTACTCCTGCCTGCTCGTGGTCGAGACAGTCCCTCGTGGGGCGGCGCCTTCGGGATCCTCCAGCAGCGCTTCCAGCAAGTTCTCGCGTGTGCCTGCGATCTCGCCCTGCGTGAGTGGCCACACAGTCAACAGGTGCAGGCGACCGGTGAGCGATTGCGCCGCGAGCGGCAACGCGTCGTAGCGGGTGGATCCGGCAAGCACGAAGCGCCCGGCTCGCAGTTCGCGGTTCAGCTCGGCCTTGATCGCGTCGAGCACCGTCGGGACGTGCTGGTACTCGTCGATGCAAACCGGTGACGGACCGTCGACGAATGCGCTGGGATCGACGCCCACCGCTTCGCGCATACCAGGATCGTCGAGATCGGTCACCTCCACTCCATAGGAATGGGCCAGCTCACTGAGCAGAGTCGACTTGCCGACTGTTCGGGGGCCCTGCAGTGCGATCACTGGCTCATCCTTAAGTCTGTTGGAGGCGACCTCTAGAAGACGGCGGCCTACGATCTCGGGAATCAGCATATTCGCGCTTGCCATAAGCGAATCCTAGCATCTAATCAACAATTTCGAGGGGTCTAAGTCTGCGATTTCGAGGGGTCTAAGTCTGCGATTTCGAGGGGTCTAAGTCTGCGATTTCGAGGGGCTAGGCGATATCACCTGCTGAAGCAACCTCGCCAGTGCCTCAACCGAATAACGCTGCTCGGCAAGCCTGCGCCCGGCACGGGCGATCTCCGGGGCCCCGTCTCGCAAAACATGCACAAGCGTGTCGGCAAAAGCTTGCGAGTCGGCCGCGACCAGGCAATCCACGCCGTCCCGGACATCCAGGCCGGCGACCGCGCGTGGGGTCGCCACCACCGGCAAGCCGTAGGCAAGTGCCTCGACCAGCTTCAGCGGGCTGCCGCCACCCTGGAGCAACGGCACCACCGCACAGCGCACCTGCGCATAGGCGCCGGCAAGGTCCTCCACGAAGCCAAGCGCGCGCACACGCGGGTCGCTGCTCGGGGGGTGCTTCAGCCCGGCGCCGGCGAGCAGTAGCTGTGCGTCTGGCATCTGCCCCCACACGCGTGGGAGAACTTGCCCAAGCAGGAACTCCAACGCGTTGCGGTTTGGCGTGTAGGCGAAGTTGGCGACGAAGATCGCCACCGGCTCGGTTGCGAGGGTCCTCGTGGGTTCGGATGGAGCCGATACCGGCTCGGACGTCGCCTGCGCCCCGGACGCCGATCCTGGGTCAGTCCGAGGGCGCGTCGCGAAGACAGGGCGAATCGCCGAGACGTCCACGACATTGGGCGCAAGCCGTAGCTTTGCCTCCGGGCACAGTGCGCGCGCGCCACGCATGTCGGCCTCGCTAACCATCCACGATTCGCTCGACCGCTTCAACAGTCGCCGCTCGAACGAGCGCAAGCCTCGCAGCGAAGCGTCCTCGTCGGGCAGCTCATGGCGGAAAGCCGACTCCAGATTGTGTGCGTTGTAGATGACTGGGCGCTTGCGCGCCAGGCCCGCGAGCGTGGCGGCGGCTGTCGGTCCGTCGGCGATCACGCGCTCGTAGTTGCTGCTGTTTGCCAATTGGACCGCCGCTGACGTGAGCTCCGGGGAGACGCCGCGCGCGAGGCCGCTTGGCACTCCGCTCAGCCGAGCCTTCACATATGCGATTGCTCGTCGTCCTCCGCGTGAAGCGATCACCTCTCGCAGCTCGATTCCCGGGATCGCACTAAACGCCTCGTCGGGCTGGTCGGCGCCAAAGCGCACGTAGAGCAGCGTCACAGGGCCGTTCATCGCAAGCGCTCGCGCGATGCCGTACGTGCGTACATCGCGGCCCGAGCGCAGCGCCGGCGTGTGAGTGCTGACAAGCAGGTCTCTTCCATCTTTCGGCAGAGTGCTGATCGCGGTGGCGATTTGCTCAATGCGCACCTCCCACGAGTGGGTAGCTGCTGCTTGCGAGCGCTCGGCACGACGCTGGGGTGTGTCCTCGGTAAGCGCCTCGTCCAGCAGTCTCGCGATGCCATCCGCATCCGGCGCGCTCGCCACAGCGTCGATTTCGCTCAGCGAGGGCAGTGGCGTGGCCACCACCGGCAGACCGGCAGCCAAGTACTCATAGACCTTCATCGGGAAGATGCTGTCGGTGAGCTGGTTGCGCGCATAGGGGATCAGGCCGGCGTCTGCTCCGCGCAGCACGCCCGGCAGCTGCTCGTAAGCGCGCGCGCCGAGCAGGTGCAAGTTCGGCTCGGCCGCGAGCGCCGACACATCGGTGCCAGGGTCGCCCGATCCGATTGGGCCGACGAGCGCGAACGACCAGGAAGGCCTGGACCTGGCCAGCTCGACGAGCAGCCCCATGTCGAGCTTGGTGGCGACGACGGCGCCAGTGAACACGATGCGCGGGGCGGGCAATGCGGCCAGGGCGGGATCAATCGGGCCGTCTTCCAGCGCGCCGGCAAACAAGGCCGTGTCGGCCACGTTGGGCGCATAGATCACGTTGTCCGAGATGGACCGAAGGCGCTCGGCCAGGGCCGGCGCGCTTGCGAGCACAAGGTTCGCTCGTCGCGCAAAGCGTGTCTCGGCCGCGCGAAAAGAGGCCGAATCGATGCCCGGTTGGGCGGCGATGTCATCGACGCAGTGGTAGATCACCAGCTCCGGCTGGAGCACTTCCAGCAGCGACCCGGCCTGGGGCACATAGGCCCACAGGATCGGTTTGTGCATTCCCTGCTTGCCGGCGGCGCGCCGCACGAAGATCCCGAGCAAGCGCCGGTTCAGCGCTCGCACGAAGGCGTTCGCGTGCAGCGGCAAGACGAGCGGGGAGAGCACGTGCAGACCGTCGATCTCGCGCGCGCCGCTCAAGCCGCGCCGCAGGCGACGCGCGATCCGCTTGAGGTCACGCCCGGCAAGCTGCGGGCGGCGTAGGCCGAGCGACTCGATGAACAGCACCCTGTTCTCGGCCGCGAGCCGCTTCATCAAGTGGTGCTGGTTAGTCTGCAGGGCGGTGTCCCAGTCGGCGAAACCAACACACACGATGTCGCGGCCCTGAAGCCGTGGCGGATCGGCCATCCTCGACATGATCCCAGGCCTGAGGACTGGGAGGGATTTGGATGGGGCGCGCTCCGCGCGCCTGATGTTCGTGCCTGAGCTGAATACCGGCGTCGTCCACGACAGCGAGCTCGACACGCCCGTGGTACGCGCCGCTACTCGTGTGCGCGACGTGCCCCCGCGTCCTTTGCGTTTTGCCCAGCAGGTTGGCTACAAGCTTGGCCGGTTCAGCTTCGAGCGCCAAGTCGTGGCTCCAATGATGGCCGCACGCAGGTCAGTGCTTGGCTCGCGTGCGGGCGGGCCGCCCCGCTTTCTCGTGCGCGTCGACGAGTTTCCCCACTACCGCGCTTGGGACGATCCGGGGCGCTTCGGTAGCGAGCGCTTCGAGCGCTTTCACGAGATCATGGCGGCGGCGCGCGTGCCCTACCTGCTTGCCGTGTTGCCGCGGGTAAGTCACGAGCCGCTGACGCCTGTCGATGGTGTCGCAAATGACGATGCCCCGCCCGCGCGCGCGGGGCATCGCGATTCCGACAACGATGCCACCCGTGGGCGGGGTGGATCACTGGTCGGCGACTCGCGACCGCTCGATGCCGGTGAGACCGCGATGCTTGCGCGCCTGGTAAGTGGGCGCGTGACCCTTGCACTGCACGGCTTGACGCATCGCACGCGCTTCGCTTCTCCCCGGCGCTACTCCGAGCTGTGCGGACTGAGTGCCGAGGCGACCACTGAGCTGCTCGACACCGGGCTCGCTGAATTGGTGCGTGCCGGGCTGTCCGCCGAGGTGTTCGTCCCGCCCTACAACCGCTTCGACGCCAGTCAGTACGACGTGTTGTCTAGGCGCTTCAAAGTGGTCTGCGCCGGCCCCGAGTCGATCGGCCGGATGGGCTTTCAAAGCACGCCGCAGTGGCGCGGCGAGAGCGTCTACCTCCCTGCCTACAGCCCGTTCTACGGTCACGCGGCGGAGGTGCTGCCGGCAGTGGAGCACGCGATCGAGGCGTGCTGGGGGATTTGGGTGCCGATCGTGTTGCACTGGGGTTGGGAGGCCGACGCCGGCTGGGCTGATCTGGAACGGCTCGTAAGCGTGCTCGCTGCGTATGCGGTCGCTTGGGAGGACTTCATTGCCGCCGTTGAGAGCAGCAAGGATGGCGATCCCATCTCCTCGGGCGAGTACCGGCGCGACTTGGGCACCGCCACCGCACCTGTGGGTCGTCACGCCAAGCGTGAGCCCGGTCCGTCGGCAGCTCGGGAGCAGGAGTCCCCAGGGTGAGCGACACGCCCATCGAACGACTGCGCGAGCGCTTTCCACGTGTGGCGGTCGTGCACGAGTGGCTCACAATTCCCGGCGGCTCCGAGGACGTCGTGATCGAGCTGCTTGAGATGTTCCCCAAGGCCGAGCTGTTCACCTCTATCTACGACCCAGAGCCGTGGCCTGAGATCGTCACCGAGCGGCCCGTACACGCTTCCTATCTCAACCGCATTCCGGGGGCGCAGGCGCATTATCCGAAGCTGTTGCCGTTGATGACCAGGGCCTACCGAGCATTTGACTTCTCGCGCTTCGACCTAGTGCTCTCGAGCAGCCACGCCTGCGCGAAGAACATTCGCACTCCTCCCGGCGTGCCGCACGTCTGCTACTGCCACACGCCGATGCGCTACGCCTGGGACGAGAGCCTGCTTGAGGGCGAGGAGATCGGGCGTGCCACGCGGCTCGCGCTGCCGCTGATGTTGCATCGCCTGCGCCGCCAAGATGTCGAGGGCGCCGCTTCGCCTGACGTGTTCGTCGCCAATTCGCGCAACGTGGCCGACCGCATCCGGCGCTATTACGGACGCAGTGCCGAGGTCGTCAACCCACCGGTGGATGTCGAGCGCCTGCTGAGCTTGTCTCGCAAGCAGGGCGAGCACTATCTCGTCTTCGGCCGCGTCGTCCCCTACAAGCGCGTTGAGTTTGCCGTGGCCGCGTGTGCTCGCTTGGGGCGCTCGTTGAAGGTGGCCGGCGACGGGCGCGCGATGGCATCGGTGCGCGCGGCGGCTGCTGGGCATCCAGAGATAGAGCTGCTTGGCCGTGTGGAGGACGCCGAGCGAGACGCGCTGATGGGGAGTGCCCGCGCTTTGCTGTTTCCTGGCGAGGAGGACTTCGGCATAGTCCCAGTCGAGGCGCAGGCCGCCGGCCTGCCGGTGATCGCCTACGAAGTCGGCGGCGCTTCAGAGACCGTGATCGACGGGCGCACTGGAGTCCTGTTCGAGCAGCAGAGCGCGCTCGGGCTCGCCGCTGCGATCGAGCGCTTCGAGGGGCTCCAGCTGAACGAGCAGACGATTCGCCAGAATGCCGAGCGCTTTGGACGCGAGCGCTTTCGCTCGGAGATGGCTGCAGTGATCGAGCGAGCTACCTCAGTACAGCCGCTGCACGACTAACGCGCAGACCTGGTGTGGAGATCGTGACCTGCAGGGCGAGACGGTTGCCGTGGCGGCGCAGACGCGCCATTGCCCTACCGTTCAGATGAAGCGTCTCTACGAAATCCCTATTGACACGGACGAACGCTTTGCTGGCAAGCGCCACGAGCACTGTATGGCGTACGCGATGCTTGTCGCCGGCGACAACGACGATCTTGGCCCGCAAAGCGATCGTGCCCGAGCAGGGCGTAGAGCCGGTGCAGCGCAGCCGCACATGTACATCGCCGTTGGCGCTTGCCTGCAAGTGGGTGCCTAGTAGCTCCACACGCACCGATTCGGGTGGGGCCTTCGTTGTGTTCGCTGGCGCTGTGCTTGGAGCGCCAGTGGTTACTTCACTTGCTTTTGCCGCGGGGCTTTCGCCTTTGGATTCCTGAATGGGCGTGCAGGGTACGCTGCCGGCATTGGCCGGCGTAGACGAACCGGTCTCACCGGGCGCGAGTTGAGCGATCTGATAGGAGCTGACGCTGCAGCCGGTCGACACGTACAGCCGTCCGCCGGCAGCGCTCGGCGATGCGAAGTGGTCCGCGACTGGGCTCGGTAGCGTCTCGGTGTAGCGAGGGCTGCCGGTCGATGGTTCCAGGCCATAGAGCTTGGTCCCCCCGCCTTTGAAAGCTCCGGTGGCGACTGTCCAGACCAGGCCGGCGGAGACGATTGGTGGCCCGAAGGCGTCGGATGGTCCTTGCCATAGCGCCGTGAACGTGTGTGCGGTTTCGTTGTAGGCGAGCGCTTGTGTGCCGTTGGTGCAGGCGATGTAGAGGATGCCATTCGCAAACGCATCTCCGCCGAAGCTGCCGTCGCCTTTGCAGACCTGTGCTTTGAACACGGCCGCGTGATCGCTGTTCATCGTGGCCTCGTCAATCAGGTAGCCCACACCGTCCTTGCCGGCCTGAAACAGCAGGCCGCCAGGCAGCAGCTCGGCCGCGGCCGATGACAGATCGAGATCGTCGTTGCTCTCTTCTTCCCAGTTAGGCGGCTCGAACCAGCCGAACGGCGACGTTGATTCGGTCGAGGGCTGCGCGACGAAGTCCTGCGCCAGGTTGAGTTGTACGACGCTGTCGGAATAGTCAAATTCGGTTGCGCGCTTGCCGTCGGGCGGGTCGGGATTACCGGTGGTGGCATAGACATCGCCTTCTTCGCCAACCGCCGGACCGGCCGGCGCCCAAACTGCCCCGCCGGAGAGCGACGGAAGCGCCGGCTGGTATTGCCAGAAGCGCGGCGTGCCGCCATTTGCCGGGGCCGCGACGACGGCACCCTGATAGTCGCTGCAATCGCCGTCGTTGCCACCGTAGCCAAAGATGACTTCGCCTTTGTCGAGGTTGAGCGCAGTGCGCTGCAGGAGCGCTTTGGGATCGGCGCCAGGTGGGTCTACATCCATGCTCACAATTTCTTCGCCACTTTCCAAGTTGAGTCCGACGAGCCTGTGTTCGGCTGTTTTTGTGACTTGGTTCCAGCGATCGGCTACGACATAGAGCGCCCCCAATTCCAAATCAATTACAGGCGTCCCGACAACCCCGACCGTGGGTTCGATATCGCCGCAGGGCAATTCTTCAGATGGCACGGGTGTACCGACACTCTTCTGCCACACGATCTTGCCGGTAGACGCTTCAAGCGCGTACACCTCGTCCCCGACGGTCGCGACATATACGCGATCGCCGAGTATCAGCGGCTGACTCCAAATCGGGGCGCCCAGGTCGACGCTCTGCCAGGCAAGCAGCGGTTCGATCGGCTGTGTCGCTTCGGGGTCATAGCCCGAGCGCTGCGCATCGCGGTGGTAGGTGGTCCACATCGGCTCGGCTTGGGCGGCCTGGCTCGCTGCTGCTGTGAGCAGACAGACAAGCACGGCTGTTGCACAGAGCGCGGTCCTCATTTGACCGCTCCGGGCCCGCCCGGAGCAGTGGCAGCCGCGGCGTTGAGCAGGCCCGCTCCATAGAACGTCTGGTCCTGGGGTCCGCCGAGCTTGCGCGCAGTGTCCTTCAACCGTGCGGTGAGCTGAGCAACGGTCGGTTTGCGCCCAAGGATGCCGGCGGCGATTATCAATGCCGCCGTGGCGGCCACATGCGGAGTGGCCATTGAGGTGCCTTCATAGCCATTGGGGAAACCGAACACGCGCGGGTTCGAGCCTGTGAAGGTCATCTGGAAGATGTCACGCCCCGAGGGAAGTTCGGGGGTGCAGTTCGGGTCGCCGGGAAGGCTCGCGTCCGGTCCGCCGCCGGGTGCCACGAGCGTTATGCCGCGCCCGTCGTTGGAGTAGCTGGCAAGGCAGCCGTGTTCTGTCGTAGCTCCGACCGCGATCACATGCCCAGCTCGCGCGGGGTAGGGGATAGTTGTCGAGCCCTCGTTACCGGCCGCGGCGACCACTAGCACGTTGTGGCGGTAGGCGTAGCGAAGCGCTTCGATCAGCTCGGGAATGTCTGAGGCGCCCACGTCGCTGGAGAACTCGAGCGAGAGGTTGATGATCCGCGCGTGATGGTTGACGGCGAAGCGAACCCCTTCGGCGATCACCGAGGCGTCGCCTTCGCCGGCACTGTCCAGCACGCGCACGGGCATGATCCGAGCGGCATATGCGAGCCCTGTGAGGCCGTAATGATTGTTGGTCGCCTCGGCGATCGTGCCGGCAACGAACGTGCCGTGGCCGTTGTGGTCGTTGGCGTAGGGCGTGCGGTCGATGAAGTCATAGCCCCGCACGAACGAGTACTTGTTGAAGTCGGGCGAACGACGGTACCTGCCACGGTTGGCATAAGCCACGCCGGTATCGAGCACGGCCACGATCACTTTTGCCCCGCCCGGCGCCCCGTCCGCCGCGACGTTTGCCCACGCCTGGGACGCGTTGATTCCATAGGTCCCGTCGAAGTTCCACTGCGCCTGTTGCCAGCCTCCGGCTGTGTGCCCGGTGATGCCGGGATCGTTAGGGATCGACACGGAGGTTGTGTGCGCCACATAGTCCGGCACCGCCCAAACCACGTCTTTCTCGCGGCGCAGCTTCGCGAGCGCGGTGTCGAGGCTGGCGCCTGCAGGTACCGACAGCAGGTGTGTGCTGGAGGCTTCTTCGTCGGATCCGTTTTCTCCGCTCGCTGAGGCTCTGGCCGTGCGCGCTGCCTGAGCGCTCGGCGCGTACTTGACGACAATCCGATTCAGGGCATACGCGCCGGTGACCGATTCGGTCGATGTCGTGGCAGGGCTGAGCGAGATGGCGGCCTGCCTGGTGAGGCTCGGGGTTACGAGGATCTGCGTCGATGGGCTCGGCGACGTAGCTGTCTCCGCCGCTGCGGCTGTGGCCTTTGGCGATACGCCGCCCGCAAGGCTGAGGAGTGCGACCGCCACGAGCACAAGCGTGCACGCGACGCCGACCTTCAGCCGTCGGCCGGACAAACTTGGATATCGGGTTCGGGCGGTCGGCGGCAAGTTGGTTCCTTCGTAATCATGAAGTGTTGGGAGCCTCGGAGGTTGCGCTCCTAACCAGGCCGAACAAGAATCAGACGATGAGCAGCCACTTCTTCGCACGCGACGAATACTTCATGCGCCTGGCCCTGCGCGAGGCCCAGCGCGCGGCTGAGCACGACGACGTGCCGATCGGCGCAGTCGTGGCTTACTCGGGCGAGCTGATCGCGGCGGGGCATAACGAGCGCGAGCTGCGTCAGGACCCGACCGCCCACGCCGAGACGATCGCCCTGCGCGAGGCCGCTCGCGTGCTCGGTAGTTGGCGTGTGCTCGAGACGGTCCTCTACGTCACGCTCGAGCCATGCGCGATGTGCGCTGGTGCGATCGTGTTGGCGAGGGTCCCGCGCGTGGTGTTCGGCGCCAGCGACCCCAAGGCAGGGGCATGCGGAAGCGTGCTCGACGTGCTCGGCGAGCCACGCCTCAACCATCGCCCCGACGTCGCCTCGGGGCTGCTCGCCGAGGAGTGCGGGGCTCTGCTGAGCGAGTTCTTCGCCTCGCGGCGCTGAGCTCGCCCCGACCGCGAAGCCTGCCCTGGCGCGATCATCCTCGCTGGTGCTCGCGCTGGGCGGGATGCCACGCTCCCAACCGCGCGGTCGCATGCAAATCCTCTAGCCTTGAGCCGGTCGCTATGGAAGGGTGGCAGAGTGGTTGAATGCGGCGGTCTCGAAAACCGACCGGGGCAAAAATCGCGACTTTGCGATACGCGCCGATTTCTGGCTTTGTTGGGCGGTTTACCGCATGGTTGAGCGATATTCTCGTCGTCGTGTACCGTGCGGGCGAGGTTCCGTGAGACCGCTGGAAACCGCCTGAAACCGCACGAACCGCAGTTGAACTGACGCGAGTTTGGCGCGAGTAGGATGCTGTGGTTGAGTGGTGATTGGGGACCTGGTCGACGTTACGTGCCTGTCCTTGCTGCAGTGAGGTAAGGCCGCGCCATCGACCGGTTGTCGCGTCGGGTGCCTACGTAGCTCCCGGACATGATGATGGCGGCAATGGGCGGCATTGTTATCGCCGTCGTTGAATCGGCTCTTGGCGTTTAGTCGGTGCGCCAATCGACTAGCCTTAAGATGTTCCACTCCTGGAGGGGTGGCAGAGTGGTTGAATGCGGCGCTCTCGAAAAGCGTTGTGCGTCTGATTGGCGTACCGGGAGTTCGAATCTCCCCCCCTCCGCTCATGACGCTGCGGGGGTCGCTTGGGATAGCGACCCCCGCAGCGGAATTTCGCGCTAAGCGGGGACCGGCACCCGCCGCTGGCGGCGGCGTGCGTGGTACTCGTTGAGGATCTCGGCTGCCTCGGCCTCGCCACCTGGCAGCAGGTGTCCGTAGCGGTCGATCGTGACTGTTATTGAGGAGTGGCCGATGAACTTGCTGACCTTATCGATTGTGATGCCGACGTCGAGCATGTGCGATACGGCGGTGTGTCGGCAGTCGTGCAGCCCGATCGGCTGGATGCGTTCATGCTCGGGAATGATGTTCTCTTCGTCCTCTCGTTCGCGAGTGATCTTCCAAGCGCGGCGGGCGCGATTGTGGACAGTGTTCGAGTTGAACGGCGTGTCAGCGTCTCGCCCGAACACGAGATCGTTTCCGGTTTGCCCGGTTCGTCCAAGGTGCTCGATTAGCAGCGTTTCGAGCAGCCCGATGATGACGGTCGTACGTCGGCCCTTTTCGGTCTTGGGATCGATTTCGCCCTCGTACTGATCCCATCCCGCCCGCACTTTAATCCGCTTGAGGGCCAGGTCGATGTTGTTGACACGGAGCGCTCGTATCTCGCCGTGGCATCCCTGCGTATAGCGCGGTCGCCCACAGTGCACGGTCCTCCTCATCGAGTGCGTCGACCAGTCGGCGCGCTTCATCGGCGGTCGCGATCCTGTCGGTCCCGCTGGCGGGGGGTCTGTCTGATGAACGGTGGATCTGGTTTGGTCTGACTGAAGGGATGGACCATGACGGGGATAGTCGGTCTGACCGATCAGGAGGAGATGATCGGGTCTATGACTACAGATATCGTTGATCAGAAGCAGTTGGCTGAGCAGCTGTTGGAGCAGGCGAAGGAGCAGAATATTGAGCTGGTCGGCCCGGACGGGCTGTTGGCCAGCTGACCAAAAGTGTGCTTGAGACCGCGCTTGATGCGGAGATGAGCTAGCACCTCGGCTATGAGAGGCACGACCCGGCAGGCCGTAACAGCGGGAACAGCCGTAACGGGACGCGCGCCAAGACGGTGCTGAGGGAGATCGGCCCGGTCGAGATCGAGGTCCCTCGGGATACCGAGTCGACGTTCGAGCCGCAGATCGTCAAGAAGCGCCAGCGCGCAGGCTCACGGGTGTTGATGAGATCGTCCTGTCGCTGACTGCTCGTGGGTTGACGACTGGGGAGATCGCCGCGCACTTCGGGGAGGTTTATGGTGCCAAGGTCTCCAAGGACACGATCAGCCGGATCACCGAGAAGGTCACGGGCGAGATGACGGAGTGGTTGACCCGGCCGCTGGAAAAGATTTACCCTGTGATCTTCATTGACGCGATGGTCGTCAAGGTCCGCGACGGGCAGGTCGCCAACAAGCCTGTCTATGTCGTGATTGGCGTGAGCGTCAACGGTGAGCGGGACATCCTGGGGCTCTGGGCCGGTGATGGCGGCGAGGGCGCGCGAAGTTCTGGTTGAGCGTGTTCACCGAGATCAAGAACCGTGGCGTGGAGGATGTCTGCATCGCTGTCTGCGACGGTCTGAAGGGTCTGCCAGAGGCGATCACGACGACGTGGGAGTTCGCGACCGTCCAGGCGTGCATCATCCATCTGATCCGCAACACATTCCGGTTCGCTTCGCGCAAGTACTGGGACGAGATGAGCCGCGATCTGCGACCCGTCTACACAGCACCCTCAGAGGCTGCCGCAAGAGAGCGCTTCATGGAGTTCGACGGCAAATGGGGCAAGCAGTACCCGGCGATTAGCAAGCTCTGGGAGAACGCCTGGAGCGAGTTCATACCGTTCCTGGATTACGACGTCGAGATCCGACGCGTGATCTGCTCCACGAACGCGATCGAGTCGCTCAACGCCCGCTACCGACGCGCCGTCCGCGCGCGAGGGCACTTCCCGAACGACACGGCCGCGCTGAAGTGCCTCTCTACCTCGCCACCAGAGCACTGGACCCCACCGGGCGAGGCAGAGCACGCTGGGCAATGAGATGGAAGCCCGCACTAAACGCGTTCGCGATAGCGTTCGAAGGAAGAATCAACTAAAACCACCAAGCGGATCCACCGTTAATCTGACACCCCCATCAGAATTCGAGTCACTCCTATCTTTGCCGCTGCTCAGGTGAGGGCCCGGGGTAGCGATGATTCGTTGAGCGTGCAATAGCCAAGGAGCTTTGCGTTGGTCGTATAAATCTTCACCGAACGTAGTTGCGCTGGGTATGGGCACAAGCCATCTTCCTCATGTGGCTTGCACAGGTAGACGAGACCGGGGGTATGCGGGTCAGCGACCACGTGTTCGCAGCGCTCGGCGAGCGCCAGGGGGAGCCGCCTTACGTACGCGACCCTGCCCGGTTCAGCAGTGAGAGTCTCCGGACACCCGGCCTGAGTTTTCGCTAGCGCTTGCCGTTCTGCGCTACTCTCCGGCACGAGCTTGTAATAGGAGACATTCGTGCCGCCATTCTCGCTAGTGCTCGCCGGGGACTGACCGGCTTTTCGCGATCAGGTGCATGAGCGATTCGTTATGCGCGTGATGGCTAGTCGAGCCTGCTTTGCGATCCGCCAAGCACGCATAATGGCGAGTGTTGGCGTGATGAGCGGCTTTAGTTCGCGATGGATTTGTCCTGTGACATTTTGTGCAAACTCACTTGAGGCGGTAGGGCCCGAAACGTAGTAGGCGACGACTCCGACGAGCGTCATGAGGTGGTAAGCGCCGTGGGGAATATTGCGCGCTACGCTTGCCGCCCCGCGGACCAAGCTTCTGAGCCCCTGAGCGAGCGCGTCGTTGTCCTCGTAATAGCGGATGTATCCGGGGCGTCCCGTGCTGCGCATGTCCTGCTCGTAATCAACGAGTCCATCGAGCAACGTGGTGACGGCACAGACGGACAGGTAGAGCTCATCGACCGTGAGAGCTTGCTCATGGGACGTTTGGGGGTCTGCAGCGGCAGCGGTCAGCGCATGTAGGGCAAGCCCTGAGGACACCGCGCCGGCCAGAAACTCTCGCCATTGAAGTCCTGTGCCGGCGGCGTTGGTGATTGCCCATACTTCGAGCTGTGCATCGCCGAGGAGCGCAGTCGCATGGGCATGGACCTGTGCCTCCGCACAACGTTTAACCGAGTGAGCGGAGACTCCTGCGATTGCGGTTTGGGATGGCAGTCGAGTTAGCGCGTCCCGCACAACTCCGACCAGATCTTCCAGGTACCCGTCATCATCTGACTCATGAGTTAGAGGGTAGTAATCACCTCGGGGAACTCGGTCCAGGATGATCGCGTCCATGAAAGCGTTGTAGAGCTGACTGCCTTCGCCTAGCGGGTCAGTTAGCGGGCGCTCGATGAGGCTGTCGAGATAGTCGTAGAGAATCTGTAGGCCGACAATCGCTTCCACAACAGACTCGCGGTATTCGCGAGGCGCGAGGGTTGCGAGTGTGGCTGTCGCTTGTGCGTTGAACCCCTCCTCGGCCAAGTTGACAAGCGCGATCTTCTTTAGAGTCGGATCTGGGATACCTTCGGCACGCAGTTTCCAGTAGTCGAGTTGCGTGTGGACAAGCGACGCGACTGTACTCCAATACCGAGCGTTGGCGAGCACAAGCGCCGCACCCATCCGCAGTATGAGCGGATGATCGGCGGATACGGGCATCGCCACCGAACCTATGTCGCTTCAAGTGCTGTAGAGCCAGCGACGGGGCATTGCTCGTCAGGACTCGCTCAGCCCGAGTGCCGGGCGGACACGCGAGGCACGCCATCCTGGGAATGAGACGAGCACCAGCACAACGGCGATCACAAACGCAAACATCTCGATTGGCCGAATCACAGTGGCGATGCTCGCAACGGGAAAGCCTGTCACATGCTTGAGGTAGCCATCGATCACAAACTGGCCGTATACACCGATGACCGCACCGGCCAAACATCCCGCGCAGAGCATCAGCAAGGATTCTATGAGAAGGATTCGCCTTAGCCTACGCCGCGAGGCACCGTCTAGGAGTAGTTCGGCCAGCGACACCCGTCGCAGCCAGATATTCGATCCGAGGGCCGCGGCCATCGCAAGGATTGCGGCGAGCACCAGCAGATCCGATATGTCACCCAACTGGCTTAGGCCCTCGCCGGCGAGCGTGTCGAACCGTTGGCTCCAGGTAGCAGCGGTTATCCCTTCCAGGCCGCTGTTTGATCCGAGGGAGGCGGCGACTGCGCGTCGTGCTTGTGCGATGTTGGTGCCCGGCGTGAAATCGACGGCGAGCGCACTCGGGGCGTGCGTCGCCCACGAACGGCTGTAATCGGTGGTGCTCATAAGGATCGCACCGCCCGGCCAGCCAAAGTTCGTGGTCAATGCCGCGATCCTGAAGGAAGCTATGCCAGTCGGAGTCGGCAGCTTGACGGTTTGTCCTATACCCGAGTGTTGTTCTTCGGCAATTTGCTTGGAGACTGCGACCCAACCGCCTTCGCTCAACCGTTTGAGTGCGGTCGAGAAGTCACCCGTGAGGATCTGTGTACGCAACACTTCCTGACCGGTACCAGGAGGGCGCGCGACAATCACAACACGCCGGCTCGCCAGATTCATAAACTCGCTTTGGAGTACATGAACACTGCTCACGCCCGGTACATGAGCGATCCGCGATGTGTACCCGTCTGCCAGGAAGCTGGTTGTCTCTGGGATGTATCCGGATTCACCACCCGAACCTGCCCATCGGTGGAATAGGCGTTGGCGAAATTATGAAGCCCGCGCAATAGGTCGTGCTGGGCACCGCTGAGCGCAACGCTCCGAACAGCGCGACCGCGCCGGTGGCGGCGAGAGCAAGCGAACGCAACGTTCGTGCACGCAACGATTCAATCGCCAACGGTAGGGTTGTGAGTTTGTCGTTACCCGTAGCCAGCATCTCTGCTGCCCGCAGCACTGCTGAGAGGATCAGTGGAACCGCGAGGATCGTCGCCAATCCGAACACACACACACGATAATTGCCGCCGAGGGGACAAACACGAACAATACGGTCGCCACTATGAGCAGGCTCGTAGCGATCATAAACGACCGTTGCCGGGTGTAACGTCCTGGCGGCTGGTCCCGTTCTCCTGCCTCGGCGAACACCGCATCCAGGCGTCTCTTACGGCGCAGGTCCTGTAGGGGGACGGCTGATGCCAGACATGTCGCGAGAATCCCACCTGCTAGCGAAAACAAGACTGCTCGCGTGCCGATTACAGTGTTTCCGCCGAGTGTGAATGCTTGGGCTAGGTAACCAGGGCTTGTTTGGAAGACCTCACGCGCGAGGAGGTACCCGCCGAGCAGTCCGACTAGGGACGAGAGGACTCCGAGGCAGAGGGCCTGGAACATGACCATTTGCACGACCGCTCTGCGCTTGGTGCCGTCGAGGCGCAGATCGGCGATCGCGGCGCGTCGCTCCGGGGCTGTCAGGAGGATTGCGTTGAACGCGAAGAGGAATCCCAAGAGTGCCGCGAGACCGGCAAACAATGCACTTGCCTGGTCACTCGGACGCACGGCCTGGCGTAGGAGCGAGACTTCCTGGTCGGCTGCAGCGACCGCGAGACGGCCACCCACGAGCATTTCCAACTCCGAACGCACCACAGCCTCGCGTCCGGGATCGCTTTGGATGAGGATGCGGCTGATTCGATGAGGCAGACCTGCAAATCCTTGCAGGTTCGCAAGCGGCATGACGGCAACTTGGGCAAGGGATAGTATTCCTGTGGCTTCGTGGCCTAGGACGGCTGATACCTTCATGGGGATTGCTCGCCCGCGAAGATCCACCGTCACTTCGGGTGGGTTTCTGGAGTCCGGATCGGTGATCCCTAGTTCGCTTGCGCTCGTCTTACTGAGGCCGATGCCTTCGGTTGAGAGGATGCCGGTAGGCAGGGTACGGACGAGACCGTCCATTACTGCGAGACGGGCACCTGCGCCGGCGATTGTGACGGTCACTCTGTGACCGTGAGGGCCGATGATCGTCGCGGGCTGTTCGAGCAGTTGTGCTGCTTGTCGCACGCCGGTAAGGCGTTCTACTCGGTGAAGCAGGTGGTCGCTAAATCCTTCTGGGCCGCGCGCATGGACCTGAAGGTTTGCCGGGCCGATGACTGCCTGAACTACATTCGAGGCCGAGTTGGTGAGACTACTCGCGGCGACAGTGACGGCGAACACGAGCGCCACGGCCACCGCTACTCCCAATCCCGCGAACAGCTCCTGCATGCCGTGGACTCGCAGTCGCCGACCGTAGAAGTACACAAGTGCATAGGGACGCATAAGACCAGTCACTCACGGTTGCGTGATCGCCGATTGCGCAGGTACGGATAGAGGGCTGCGTACTGTGGGCTTCTCGTCCTCTTCCAGTTTGCCGTCGCGTAGCGTGTAGCGCCGGTCCGCGATGGCTGCTGCCTCTTGGTCGTGTGTGACGAGCAGGACGATCGCGTCGCGTTCGTGAGCGATCGAGCCGAGCAGTTCGATGATCTCGCGGCTGCGGTTACTGTCGAGGTTTCCTGTCGGCTCGTCAGCGAGAATCAAGCTTGGTTCGCATGTCAGGGCTCGCGCGATCGCGACGCGTTGGCGCTCACCGCCTGAGAGCTTCTCGGGCGTGTGGTGCAGGCGGTCGCCGAGACCGACTCGTTCGAGCCAAGAAATAGCGCGGGCGCGAGCAGTACTCATTCCGATGTTCTGGAGCAACAGCTTTCGCGCGGCGTTATCGATCGCCGACACGCGGGGCATTAGGTGGAAGCCCTGGAAGATGAAGCCGACATCTTGCAGGAGATGCTCGCTGGTCTGATTATCGGTCAGCGAGGCCAGGTCGCGCCCGGTGTAACGAATCACGCCTGCCTCTGGCTTCAGTAGTCCAGCGATCAGCAACAGCAGAGTTGTCTTGCCAGAACCGCTTGGTCCGTACAACGCGACCATTTCCCCTGGAGAGACCGTGAGGCTAACGCCGTCCACGGCCCGCACTTTCTCACTGGCCTCGTGATAATGCTTGACCACTTCCTGGAGTTCAAGCAACGATGTCCCTCATGCGGAGCCTCGCGCTTGGCGATGACGCTCCAGTTCGGTCACCGGCGCAAGCTCAGGCGCTATCTCGCCGCGCAGTTTGCCCTTGTGCAGCGCCAGAATACGATCAGCGCCGAGGAATCCCGTGCCCTCACCGGTGCTCGTGAGGATGGCGACGCCATCGTTGGCAATTGAACGCAGCAGTGCGAGGATCCCATCCCGAGCGATCAGCTCCACGCCGATCGTGGGCTCGTCGATCACCAGCAGTCGCGGCTCGCAAGCAAGAGCACGAGCGATCGCTATACGCACGATCTCCTCGCCGCCCAGCTCCTCAGCCGTCCGTGTGGCGCATTCCTTGGCCGCTACACGCTCAAGGACTTCCCAGGCGCGTGACCGTGCGGCCGATCGCGGCATGCCGCGGGCGAGTTGCGTAGCAGCCAACAGATCGACAATGTGCTGACCCGCAGATGGACGAAACGCTGTACGGCAGTAGCCGATCCCTTCGCCCAGCTCATCATCATTCCGGTAGGCAAAATCCCGGCCCGCGAACCTGGCGACGCCTGCATCGGGCGTCTCGATCCCGGCGGCGACTCGCAGCAACGTCGAGCGCCCCGACCGCCGTTCGCCCCAAACAGTGACCAGCTCGCCCTGCTCGATCGAAAGCGAAACATCATCGAGCGCATCCCGCACGCCACGGCGAGAGCGCTTACTTATGTGCTCAAGTTCCAGGAGGATCATCGGCGTAGGGCCTTCTCGCGCGGGCATCGATTCTGTCCTCGGCGTAATGAAGCCACGAAAGCATCTCTCCGCCGGCTAGGCGGTGGCGCTCGGCAACCAAATCCTCGATCAGCGCGGCCCGAGAATTGCCCGGCGGAGAAGGTAAGCTGGCCGTCTCCGCTATGCCCGTCAGATGCTGCTTCTCAAAGCGGCCCATCAAATCGAGAATGGCGGCGGGATCGTCGGCAAAAATGCCTAGTTGACGCACCCAGAGCTCTTGACGATGCCGCTCATCGTCTACCTGGGCCACGAGCCAGTCTTCGTAGCTGCTGACCCCGAGCTGGGTTGCCTTGTAGTAGGGCTTGGGCTGGCGCGCGACCTCACTACCGGGCATCCTCTCGACCAGTTCGCGCTTCTCAAGGGAGTCGAGCGCGCCATAAACACGCGATTCACCGCTCATGGGCAGCACATCTCCATACGTGCGCTGATAGCGGTGATAAAGCTCCAAGCCATAACTCGGACGCTTGATCACGAGGCCAAGTAGCACCCAATAGATGACCGAAGTCAGCTCTCGACTTGAGCTTTGCCTTGCCGGTATCCCAGACATCGAACATGTAGCTTACCGGAAGTTCCGTCCTGTCGAAAAGCCCAATCTATAGCTTCATCTGGTCATCTCAAACTTTGAACCCTCAAACAAGGGCTACCCAAACGGCACGAAGAGTCCGATCATGACTGAATGGCGTCCAGGGATACGCAATGGGGAACGGTGGTTGAGGGCTCAGCGGGCCAGCGTTGGCTGGGCTCTGCGACTACGGGTGTTCTGAGCGACGAGCGGGGGGCGGTTGACTTCTCCCGAGTCTGCGACGGATGCGACCAGTTCGCGCGTCCGCCGAGAGGAGAGGGTTCAGGTCGGCGGCGGGTTGGCGCCGTGTTCTTCTCGGTTGTTGTTTGTGTCCTGCGGCGAGTCGCGCGTCAGGGAGGTTTTCGTGGGGTCTGACGTTCGACCAGGCGAGACGCCACCAATCGACGACGACAAGGCTTCGAGGACCGCGCCGATAACTGGCGAGCGTGACACGAGGAATGTGCTCGAGTTGTCTGCCGGCCAGGTTCAGAGCTTAGTGCAGCAGACTGCAACATGCGATGGCGGACATGGGCTGTCTCGAGTGCATGAAGCGGGTGAGCTGGGTCAGGTTCCTACACTGCGTGAGCCTAAATATTCGCAGTCGTTGGAACGCGGGTTGGCGATCCTCGGGTGTTTCACGCCAAAGCGGCACGTGCTGGGGGTAGCTGAAGTCGCCGACGAACTTGGAATGACTCGTTCAACCGCGCATCGTTACATGATCACGCTTGTCGCGCTCGGCTTTTTGGAGCAGACTGTGTCGCATAAGTATCGCTTGGGTTTGTGCGTTACAGATCTAGGCATGGCGGCGTTGAACTCGACTGGTTTGCGTGAGCCCTCGCGCCTTTACTTGGAGGAGCTACGTCGACATACGTCGTTCACCGCGAGTCTGTCGGTACTCAATGGGCCGGAAATCTTGTACGTCGAACGCGCACGGAGCTTCAGGCGTGGCCAGCATGAGATCGATCTGAACCTGCGTGTCGGTTCGCGTTTGCCGGCCTATTGTACTGCGATGGGCAAGGTGCTGCTTGCCCATCTGTCGGAGTCAGAGCGGGACGATCTGATCGGCAGCATGACGCTATCGCGTTGTGGCCCGAACACGATCACGAGCAAGAAGGCGCTGCGCTCCCATCTGGAGAATGTGTTTGAGGCCGGGAAGGCGGTCAACGAGGAAGAGCTTGCGCCTGGTCTGGTGTCGATCGCTTGTCCGGTTCGCAATGAAAGCCGAGAGGTGGTCGCGGCTATCAATCTGGCGGCTCACTCATCGATGATCTCCTTGGATGAGACGGTCGATCAGTGCCTATCGCACCTGCTGGCAACCGCAGATGGCATATCCGCTCATCTCGGTTATCGCCGCAGCGACGAGGGCACGCGATGAACAAGAAGCCGCAACCGAAATACCGGTTTACAGATCTGCGCCGTAAAGTGGGAAATACTGATAACGCACTTCCAGCCTGTCGGCTCATATTTCCCGCTAGGCCTGGGTGGAGGCAGGAAGGTGATGGTTATCGGTGGGTCCAGTTATTTATTTGTTTGATGGTGCGTAGCAAAATGTGTGTGTTCGGTGGCCCGGTCGTATTGATGCGGCTGGCGTGAGGTCGATTTGAGCGAGATCGGGGGAAATATGAGCCGTGTGAGGTTGCTGGTTGTGTGTTTGGTGCTGTCTGTGATCGTGGTGGCCGCTCAGGCAGGTTTGGCGGTAGCGGTGCCACCTTCGCGATCTGGGCACAAGGCGTCCAATCGCAAGAGTTCAGCGAGCGCGAGTCATGCAGCTCGCAAGCATTCCGGCTCCCATCGTGTGGCAGGTCGTCGTAGGCACCGACGTTTGTCATCGGATCAGCAGAGGACTTTGAAGCGTCGGCATGGTGTGCGCGATCAGAAGTACGCTGTGACGGCGAGTTCGCTCCCACCGTTGGGTGGCCCGTTGGTCGTGAGTGGGTCGCCCACAGAAGGCGAACAGATCGACGCGGCGCGCACCGTAACCTTGACGAATCCTGAAACCATAAATCTGCAAGCTACATCTGAAACGGCTTATGAAGGGCTTAATGCCGAAGGGGCAGCGAAGGTCGATGGAGAAGCGTTCCCAGCCTCTATCGACGAACCTGCCGGCGGACCACCGAAGCTCCCCATTGGGGAGCAGGTCACCGGGTTTGTTGGCCCATACACTGCTCAGGTCGATCTCGGTAGCCAGGATGGTACGGAACACGGCGTGGTCGAATCGACCGTTCCGATGGCTTTGGAAGGCTCATCCGGAAAATTGGAGCCAGTCAATCTCGGACTGCATGAAGTCGGTGGTGCGCTTGAACCTTCGAACCCGCTTGTGGCGGTCCGCGTGGCCAAGCATTTGAGCGAAGGCGTACAGTCCCCTGCCATCGGCTTGTCGGTCACGCCTGTCAATGGTCAGGGCTCGTCGCTGGATGGATCAGAAGGCGTGATCAGCGGGGCGAGCGCGTTCTTTGCGAACAGCATGACCGATTCCGACACGATTATTAAGCCTTCCACCTTCGGCTTTTTGATCGATACCGTTCTGCGATCCGCGAAAAGTCCAGAAAAGGTCTCGTTTCGGATGGGGCTGCCTAACGGCGCGGTCTTGGTGAAGGCTAACGAAGATTCGGATGGGCTAGCAGTAGTAAAGGAAGGCGTCACGATAGCTGGTATGCCTGCGCCGCTCGCGCGTGACGCGTCTGGGCAAGTAGTCCCGGTCTCCATAAGCCTTACTGGGGATGTCATCACATTGACAGTGGCTCGTCAAACTGGGAAGTATCGCTATCCAGTGGACCTTGATCCTGAATTCAATGCAGGATCAGATAAAACTGTTACCGAACGGGACTGGAAGTTCACGAACGATGGCTGGTTTGACGACAGCCAATCTAGCGAAAACGAAATGTCGATCAACTATTACGGGTCGTATGATGAGGGTGAATATGGAGCGCTTAACTACGAGACTCATGGGCACTCCAAAATCTACGAAGCGAATGCCAGCACCAGTTTTTCACCTAGTGCTTGTTGCAATAATGAAGGTAAGTTGTATTCGCAAAATTCGGCGATCTCAGACACGCTCGAAATCCATGGCTTAGGGGGTAATGAAGGTGGTGTCGCAGTCGTGTCTGAACCGACGTTTGAATCGCCTATTAAAACTCGCCTCTGTGCAGAAGCCGAATGTACGGCCGTGAATGGCTCAGAAGATAATACTGTGACACTACAAAGTACGATCACGGATGGGTCGAATCCGGCAAAAGGTGAATATATTGGCGCTGGCGACAAGTTGAGGGGGGCGACTGTCTCGATCTCACAGCCAACAGAAATACATTCAACGATCAGCTTCAATACTACTTCGCCTGAAGTAGACAAAACCGTCAATGTGCTTTACGCGCCGGGAGCGTGGATAAATTCTCACCAGGGCGCGTTTGAATACACCGGGCATGATACGGGTGTCGGTATTGACGGGATCAATTTTGAACGCAATCTGTATGGCACGTTCGAAAATTTCTATAGCAAGAGCTTTCTCGAAACCAGTGCTTGTTTCGGCGTGCAATGCGCGGAAGAACAAAAAGAAGCACTAGCATATGAAAGTTCACTAGTCAACACTTGGGAAGGCTCCCATAATCTATCTTATTATCTGAAAGAAGGTGAAAATCATCTGCGTATTTCGCCGCATGACGCTGTCTCGAAAACGGGCGCAGGCGAACACGGCGAAGGCGAAGTAGTATTGAAGGTAGATGCTGTTCCGCCTCACGGTCTTTCAATATCTGGACTTCCTATGAAGGGCGAAGTTTACCAGCTTGGCGAAAATGTGGGTCGTGTCATCGTGCAGGCCACAGATGGTGAAGGCACCGTAGCGAGCTCCGGGGTGAACTCCATGTCGCTGTTAGTGGATGGCAGGGAAATAGGGACTGCTCACGGGTCTTGTCCCTTGGGGCCGTGTACGGCAAGTGGTGAATGGCTACTTTAACGGCGCCGAGCTGGGCACGGGAACGCACACTCTTACAGTGTCGGCAGCAGATAACGCTGGCAATATCGCAACCAAAGAATTTACGTTGGAAGTCTACCATGCGAGCCCGTTGGCGATGGGACCTGGTTCTGTCAATCCTGAGTCGGGTGATTTCGCACTGGAAGATGCGGATGTGCAGATGAGTGGTGGTACGGGGGATCTGGCGGTGACGCGCCACTATGATTCTCGTAATCTCAAAGAGGGCAGTGAAGGACCGCTCGGTCCTCAGTGGAGCATCAGTTTGGGAAGTCTGGCTAGCCTGGAAGTCCTGCCTGACGGTAGCGTTATGGTTGTGGGTCCGGATGGATTGGTGCATTTCACTAAGAACTCAGAAGGAAGATTCGTAGCGCCGGTGGGTGATTCAGACCTCACGCTCGGGTACGCGGCTGAATACGAAGGCAAAGAACCGGCGTATCTATTGGAAAACGAATCACAGAAAACAATCACGGTCTTCAGGCTACCGAAAGGTGCGAAGTCGTGGATGCCGACGATCTCCAAAGGTCCGGTCGCCACGAACACCACGACGGATGAATACAAGACTGTCGAATTCGAAGAAAACAAAGAAAAGAAAGTGATTATCGAGCCATGGTTGGAGTGGCTCCGCACCCAACGGCCACGTGTGGCGCTGGAGAACTGGAAAAACTAGAAATCGGCGCCAAGGGCTGCCGCGCCCTCAAGTTCGTGTATGCGACGAAAACAAAGGAACATATAGGTGAAAACCAAGGCGAATGGGGCGAATACACGAACCGCTTGATGGAAGTTATAGCCATCGCTTATAATCCGTCGGCGAAAGCGATGGAAAAAAAGACGGTGGCGGAGTATGAATACGACAAGGAAGGCAGGCTGCGCGCAGAGTGGGATCCTCGTGTAAGCCCGGCGTTGAAGACGGTCTATGGTTATGATGCCGAAGGACACGTAACGGCCATTACCCAGCCAGGCCAGGAGACGCTGGCCTTCATTTATGGCACGATCCCCTCAGATACGAGCGCTGGACGACTGCTGAAGATGACGCGTGCGCCAGTTTCTGGGCCGTTGTGGAGCGGTGAACCGGCTAAAAACACCGTAGCACCCGTGATTACCGGATCTCCCCAGGTAGGTGTACGCTTGGCGGTCTCTGACGGGCAATGGTCCGGCAATCCGGTGGTCTATAGCTACCAATGGGAGGATTGCAACAACTACGGCGGGGAATGCTCACCCGTCCCCGGGGCAACCAATGCGAACTACACGCCGACGCCGAGCGACGCGAACCACAGTCTGAATGTGCTGGTCACGGCAACTAACGGTGGGGGCACCGCTACCGTTAGCCAGAGTGTCCTGGTGAGCGCCAACCAGACAGCATCGGACGCACCGTTTGGGATAACGACGGGTCCTGACGGCAATCTCTGGTTTGTAAATTCCGGTACGAACAAAATCGGTAAGGTAACGCCTTCGGGCGCGACCACAGAATATGTGTTGCCTGAGGGTAGTTTTCCGATGGGTGTCGCTGCGGGTCCTGATGGTGATGTGTGGTTCACTGATTATTTTTCGGATAAGGTGGGGAAGATCACGACGTCTGGTGTGGTCACTGAATACGCGTTGCCGTCTGGTAGTAAACCGAGTGGGATCGTTGCGGGTCCTGATGGGAACCTGTGGTTTAGTGATGTGGGTAGTGGGAAGGTGGGGAAGGTCACGACGTCTGGTGTGGTCACTGAATACGCGTTGCCGTCTGGTAGCACGCCAAGTGCGATTGCCAAGGGCGCTGATGGCAACTTGTGGGTTGCAGATAAGGGCCGGGAAAAGATTTATAAGGTCACGACGTCCGGTGTAGTGACTGAATACGCGTTGCCGTCTGGTAGTCAGCCCGAAGGGATTGCGTCGAGTTCTGATGGGAATCTCTGGTTCACTGAGTTCCACACTAATAGGATCGGTAAGATCACGACGTCGGGTGTGATCACGGAATACGTGCTCCCAAGTGAAAGCTGGCCGAGCGCTATCAGCCCGGGGCCAGATAACAATATCTGGTTCACCGAGTACAACAGCAGCAAGATCGGCAAGATCACTACGTCAGGTGTGATCACCGAATACGCGCTTCCCAGCGCGAGCTTCCCAGCCGGGATCACGTCGGGTCCCGACGGCAACCTCTGGTTCGCAGACTACGGCAGCAACAAGATCGGCAAGATCACAACCTCCGGCGCGGCAACCGAATACGCGCTACCAGCCCGCGGTCAACAGTTCGGTATCACGACAGGTTCTGACGGCAATCTTTGGTTTGCTAATCCTGGTACGAACAAAATCGGTAAGGCAACACCATCTGGTTCGATTACTGACTATGTGTTGCCTGAGGGTAGTTTTCCGATGGGTGTCGCTGCGGGTCCTGATGGTGATGTGTGGTTCACTGATTATTTTTCGGATAAGGTGGGGAAGATCACGACGTCTGGTGTGGTCACTGAATACGCGTTGCCGTCTGGTAGTAAACCGAGTGGGATCGTTGCGGGTCCTGATGGGAACCTGTGGTTTAGTGATGTGGGTAGTGGGAAGGTGGGGAAGGTCACGACGTCTGGTGTGGTCACTGAATACGCGTTGCCGTCTGGTAGCACGCCAAGTGCGATTGCCAAGGGCGCTGATGGCAACTTGTGGGTTGCAGATAAGGGCCGGGAAAAGATTTATAAGGTCACGACGTCCGGTGTAGTGACTGAATACGCGTTGCCGTCTGGTAGTCAGCCCGAAGGGATTGCGTCGAGTTCTGATGGGAATCTCTGGTTCACTGAGTTCCACACTAATAGGATCGGTAAGATCACGACGTCGGGTGTGATCACGGAATACGTGCTCCCAAGTGAAAGCTGGCCGAGCGCTATCAGCCCGGGGCCAGATAACAATATCTGGTTCACCGAGTACAACAGCAGCAAGATCGGCAAGATCACTACGTCAGGTGTGATCACCGAATACGCGCTTCCCAGCGCGAGCTCTCCCAGCCGGGATCACGTCGGGTCCCGACGGCAACCTCTGGTTCGCAGACTACGGCAGCAACAAGATCGGCAAGATCACAACCTCCGGCGCGACAACCGAATACGGGCTACCGAACATTGAAGGCGAATATCGCAGTCCAGAACCTGGCTCCACCATCGAGTACAACGTCCCCGTCTCCGGCAGCGGTGCACCGTATGAAATGAGCTCCAAAGAAGTCGAAACATGGAATCAAGAAAAAGCTCCAAGCGAAGCCACAGCGATCTTTCCCCCAGACGAACCACAGACCTGGCCAGCAACAAAATACAAGCGCGCGACCATCGACTATATGGACTCCCAAGCGCGAATGGTGAATATGGCTACACCCGGCGGTGGTATCTCAACGACCCAATACAATCAATACGATAATGTGGAGAGCACGCTAAGTGCCGAGAACCGTCAAACCGCACTTGCAGAAGGCGGAAACACACAGCTAAACGCAGCACGCCTCGGTACCAAAAGTTACTACGAAGACGAAGGGACGCGCCTCGCGTGGACAGAGGGTCCGGGGCATGAGATAAAGATCGCCAAAGGTAACGAAAAAGTGCCGAGCGGAAGCGAAATACTCGCGTATAATCGTGTCCTGTACTACTATGATGAAGGTGCGCCGACAGGCGAAACCTATGATCTAGTGACAAAGACAGTAGACGAGGCCGAATCGGCGACTGGCGAACACTTCGACGTGCGCACCAGTACGACCTCCTATTCTGGACAAAATAATCTCGGATGGGAACTGCGTGAGCCAACGTCGACCGTGACAGATCCAGAAGGACTAAAAATCACGGACACGACGATATACAATAAAGAAACAGGTAAGGTCGTCGAAACGAGAGGACCTGCCAGCGGTGGGGCAGGTGAAGTACAGGATTCGGTCTCTGTCTACTACACGGCGGAACCCAACACGACATACCCGACCTGCGGTGGGCACATCGAATGGTCCGGTCTGCCGTGCGAGACACTACCTGGCAAGCAGCCCAAAACCAGCGGGCTACCCCCACTACCCGAAAAGACCATCACATATAATATCTGGGAGGAGCCCGAAACCGTCACGGAAACCTTCGGTTCGACAACACGGACAAGAAAGACGACCTTTGATGAAGCAGGCCGAGCGTTAACGAGTGAAATTACTTCGACAAGCGATACGCCAGTCCCCGCTATCACCGATCATTACAGCGAAACAACTGGCGCACTGGTCAAGGAAAGCGAGACTGTCGAAGGCAAAGAAAAGGCACTTAGCAGCGCCTACAACAAGCAGGGACAACTCACGTCCTACACCGACGCGGACGGGAACACGACGACTTATGAATATGAAGGCGAAGGCAGCTACAATGGTGAAAAAGAAAAGGATGGGCGGCTGAGACACGTCAACGACGGTAAGGGCAGCCAGACCTACGGCTACGACGAAACGACCGGACTGATGACAAAGCTCGTGGACTCGGCGGCTGGCACATTCACGGCCAGTTATAATCTCGCTGGGCATATGACTAGCGAGACCTACCCCAACAACATGACCGCTACCTACATGCGCAACAGTGTGGGCGATGCGACCGGGCTCGAATACAAGAAGAACGCTGACTGTGCCAAAACATGCCCAGAAATATGGTTCAGCGACACGGTCGTCCCCTCGATTCATGGCGAAGAACTCAAGCAGACCAGTACCCTGGCCGAAGAGCCGAAGTACACCTATAATGCGGCTGGATGGCTGACCGAAGCGCAGGAAATTCCCACAGGCAAGGGCTGCGTGACCAGGCTCTATGCCTACAACGTTGAATCAGATCGTACAAGCCTCACCAGTCGCGAACCGACCGGCGAAGGTAAGTGCGCATCCGAAGGCGGAGCCGTCGAAAAACACACATATGATGAAGCAAGCAGACTGATCGACACAGGCGTCACCTACGACACGTTTGGCAACACAACAAAAGTCCCAGCAGCCGATGCCGGCGGCTCCGAAATATCAAGCAGCTTCTACGTCGATAGCCAGGTTGCAAGCCAAACCCAGGGCGGGGAGACATCAGCCTACTACATGGATCCCGCCGGTCGAGTACGCGAAACGGTCTCAAGCGGCAAAACGGCAAGTGTGACCATAGGCCACTACCTTGGATCCGGGTCAGCGATCTCATGGGTCAGCGAACCCGAAGAAAAATGGACACGCAACATACCCGGAATCGACGGAGCGCTGAGCGCGACTCAAACAAGCAATGGCACCGTGACCCTGCAACTGCACGACCTACAAGGCAATATTGTGGCCACCGCTGCACTATCCGAAACTGAAACAAAAGTGTTATCGACCTATAACAGCACCGAGTTTGGGGTGCCCCAAGCGGGGACCACACCACCCAAGTATTCGTGGCTTGGAGCGGTAGGCCTGACCAGCGAATCCACGACTGGTACTGTCGTACAAGACGGCATAACATACGTGCCCCAAACCGGCCGACCACTGCAAACGCAATCGCTCACAGTACCCATCCCACAGAATGTCGAGACGGAATACACAGACGCACTGGAACCATGGGTCGCAGAAGCAGATGCCGCAGACGCTGCTCAGCAAGTCGTAAACGCAGAACAAGCACGCAAAGCAGCCGAACTAGCAAACCAACCGCCAGGCGTCCTACCCAGCGTCAACCCAGAATGGTGCGGCGGAGAATACGGCGAATGCGAAGGAGAAGGTGTAGTTGGCGATATTGGAGATCCGGTAGAATGTGAAGTTAGGGCGCTTCAGCCTTACCAACGCAAAACGGTACTTCATCACCCGCTAGAAGGATGGGCAGAATTCAATTGTGTGCATTCACTCAAAAACGGCCAATTCCAAGTTTGTATCGAGTGGGAAAGTCATGAAGCCAACTTGCAACCCGTTAAGTGCGTGGATATCAAACATCTGTACTCGTCGTTTGACGAAGCGATGGCGGAAATAGAGTGTTCGGTTGGCGACGTATATAGGACGTGGGCATGGCTGTGGGAGCCTGGATCATCTGATGTGCTCTCTGCCACCAGTCTAAAACCTACGGTCTGCAAAATAAACGGGCTTGAAGAGGTGGCCCTGCTATGAGAGCTGTGATTGGTTTCTCGGGAGCGACGGACGCACAGGTCAAATATGGTCGGCTCCGGACGTCTCACACAAGCCCGAGAATCAACATTCTGGCCGGTAGGCTAAGTGGGAACTTGTGCGTCACACTTAGACGTCAAGGAGAGTCGCTCGGGTTCAACTGCGCCTGCACGTCGTCTTCGATTTCAAGAACTAGGTCTGCGGCGCTGAGTTGCTCCTCGGAGATATATATACCTGAATGTTGGAGCGCAACGATCAAGCCGTCCCAAGCGAGATGTGGTAGACGATGCAGCGTGGGCTCGCGGCCCAGTAGCGTATTGATTTTGTTTTCCAGCGCACCATGTCCATGACGCGGCATGTCGATCCTAAGCTCTCCTTCGCCGTCAAACCTATGCCCGTCGGCACATTCTGCAGAGAGCTTGACGCGCACGTGGAGGCCTTCAGGTGAGCGGATGTCTGCCAGTCGCTGCTCATAAACTATATTGTCTGTGTGGTCTCGAGTACGCTCCAAGAGTTCTTCTCGCTCAAGCTGAGGAACGAGTGTTACTCGGCCGTACACACGCTGAATGGGGTCTGTTTCGCCTCGCTTGCCTTGGTTTGCCATTCACGAAGCATAAAGCATCTAGTTGTGAGGAGGCCACTCGATCTACGTTGTATCGAGGTCTCGGAAGCATCCAACCGTCGGGCGTAGTCAGTGGTGGGCCTCGGGGAGGGCGAGGTCGGTAGTTGCACGAATTAGGGGAGCCGTGGATATGTCACAAGTCGGCCGGGCAGACGAACCATCATGAATTTTCTCGGGAGAACGACGACGACGGTCATCTGCGTCTTTGCAGTATCCGGGTGTTTGCGTAGTGCCGACCACAGCTTCATATGTCTCGCGGCCTGTGCCGAACAGTCATGTGTTGCTGGTACCCCAACTGCGGGGCGGCACGGCCGGTTGGTGCCTTGCGACGGGCTATCGAACCGCAACGGAAAGTAGTGATGGCTGCGCGGAATTGACGAGGACTTCGACCGGACCGATCTTCGCCGACGAAGATTGCGAGGAGAGCGAAACGGGGATCGAGATATATGCACTGACCACGAGCGAAGTCGCAGCGGTCTCGGTGGCTGGCGGGATGCCCATTGCGACCACGACCAATTCTACGCTCCCGGACGGACTGCGGGCGGCGTCCGTCGAAGTGCTCCGTCACAACGGACGGCCTAGCATCGGGCTGCACTGTCCTCGTATGACACCGTTTGACGCGCACGGCAAGCTAGTCGGCCGGAAAGGCAAGCTCGGTAGCCCGCAGGCGTTCAGATTGCCCGGCACGTGGGAATGGGAAGTACCGGTGCGTCCACCGAGAGGTGCGTGCGAGCTCACGGCAGTTCGGCTTCCTCGGCAAACCGTGGCATATCGAGGGGACGTGGCGACCCAGATCAGACCCTACCGTAAGCTGCTCGGTCAGGCTTTGCTTTCATGCGTGGACACCGTTTATATCTACCACAAAGAACACCGTCTCACCTCGGCGGTGTTGCTCGACGCGTCGCACCCAGGCGCCACGCCGCCATCCCTGCCCGCCATGAAGCCCCTGGCTGGACATCCAGGGATCTTCGAGGCGCCGGGGTCCGGCGCAGGTGAGATGGCGGCGCGACGCATTCGCGGTGCATGGCTCGTGGTCGAAGAGGAGCGTATGGGTCTCGGTGTACCCGTGGAATTGCTAGAAGACCTGGGAGCCACGATCCGTCTCAGTGCTCTGTCGCGTATTGATCGACCGGAATGTTGGTTGGTGGCGAAGGCTGCGTGCTCGATCTGAGCGCCGCTGTCGCAAGCTAGAGCAGCGACTACGTGAGGTGGAGGGCGAATGCCAAGGCCTCAGGCGCCAGGTTATCGGTGCACAGCCTTCGGGTTCGCCGCCGCTATGTGGTTATCCGGCCAATCTGCGAGCCCACCGTGCGTAGGTGACGGTTCGACGAGGTTCGAAGTTTCTCCTGCGTGTTGACTTCTTGAACTCCAAGGAACTCACGCTCATCCGAGACCCCCTAGCGGAACTGGTCGGTGTTCTCTTTGGCAATCTGGGAGATGCAGCGGTTGGAGTGATCCAGGGACTATGGTCCAACAACGTCGTAGAGGAATGGGCTAGCGAAGCTGAAGAATTTCTTGAATTTTGCGTTGGCACGCTGCATTCCGATAAAGATTCGCACGGCGGCTGTCGCATGTTATTCTACGATATCCTTTGGGAGGGATCGAAAGTTCCAAACTTCTTTGAAAAACCTGTGATATCGTTCTGTCTGAAAATGACGAGCGACAGAGTCGAAGTACATGAATGTACGCTTGAGGCGTTACGTGAAGATCTACACGGAGGACTTGAAGCGTAGTAATGGATATTGTCTAATCGGGTGGCTGTATTAGATCGAGGGGACTCCTATGGTAGGTTACAGGGTACGCGTATATTGGCGACGGGTGACAGTTGCAGTAATAATCGCGCTTTGCGTAGTGCTTATAGATGCAGCTTGTGGTAATTCACGATCTGCCCATCCGGACCTCAATATATGGGGGTTTGCATGGAACGGTGAGCGTGTGCGAACGAGATTTCGGAAAATGTATCCGTGTAAGTACGCCGGTAACAGTATTCCTCGTAAAAGATCACGGGCTCAGTGGTCCAGTCGATCACCAGCGTGCTGAAGGTGGACGCTTTAGTTTCCGGCTCACCCCGGGTATTTACCTACCGACGGCACTTCGGGTTGAAGCACAATTGAATGACGGCCGCTGCATCTCAGGTGAGGCGATGGTACGCGCAAATACAGATGTAAATGATCCGATTATATGTCATGCTCGACGCACCGGGCGAGACAAGTGATGTCGTTGTATGGGCGATAACGTGCTTTGCGTCGTGGTCTCCCTAGTTCGAACCCAGTCCTTCTAGTCCTTAGTTCCGTCATGTCGCCTTTCGAGGGACTGGCGCGGATTGTGGCGCGAACGGTCGGATTTTGGCTCAACAGAGCCAAAATGCGGCGGTCTCGAAAACCGTTTCAGGGGTTAAGCCTCTGACGGGGGTTCGAATCCCCCCCCTTCCGTGCAGCACTAAGCACGCTCAGGCGAGGTCGAGCACCAATAGGATCGCGTCCTCGACTCCGCGCAACTCGTCGTACGTGAGGTGTCCCACGTGTGCACTTAGCGCACGGGTGTCTATAGCGCCAATCATCTCGCAGAGAACTTGCGTCGGCTGATCCTCGATCACAGCTTCTGGATGGAAGGTGGCAGAGAAAGCTGACCGCGAGGTGGGGCAGATCACAACTGTGGACAGTGAGAGCAGATCATCAGCCTGAACGACAATCGCGTAGCGGCGCCCACTTTGGACGTGACCGCGTTTGGTGGGTAGCTTGATTTCGTAGACGTCACCGCGGACCACGCAGCATCTCCATCAGATCCGCAACCTCATGGGCTTCGCGTACGTAGTCCTCATTCTGCATGAGGCGTCTTGCCTCCGCCGCGAGCCCTGTGCGTCTGCGCTCGCGGTCTGCCGTCTCCGCGATCGCTTGGCGCGCAGCCTCCGCGCGGCTCAGTCCGCGCCGCCTCGCGATTTCGTCCAAGGCACTGAGTCCGTCACGGCCAAGACGCAGGGACAGTGGGTGGGGAGCAGACGCCATGGCTCCTAATGTAGCGCGAAGGGCACTACATCTCATTTCATGCTGGGTCAGCCGAACCGCTGAGGTCGTTGGGTTGCGGTGCTCGGCGGCGGGGCACGGATGCCCCGCCCCCACGGGCGTCAGTCCTAACTGGGGGCTGCGCGGATGCGCACCAAAAACACCCCCTTACACACATGGGGTGAGTAAGGTCAGAGGGTTAGCGATGGAGCGTCGATCCGCCACCGGGCCCGGTCCCGCACGGATCCAAACACAGGAAGGAAAGCCATGACCGACAAGCCGATCAAGCAACCCGGACCGGACCACCTAATCACGATCGAGCCGAACCCAGCGCGGATCGTCGTTTCGATCGCGGGGCGAGTCCTTGCCAACACGCAGAACGCGCTGACGCTGCGTGAGGCCGACTACCCGCCGGTCCAATACATCCCACTCGACGATGTCGACCAATCGCTGATCCAAGAGACCGACCACGCGAGCTACTGCCCATTCAAGGGGGACGCCAGCTACTACAGCATCCCGGCAGGAGGGAAGCGCTCAGTCAACGCCATCTGGACATATCGAGACCCTCACGCAGCGGTCGCAGAGATCAAGGACCACGTCGCCTTCTATCCCGATCGCGTCGACGAGATCAACGAACAACCGTAGGCCGACCTGGGGCGGGTAACGGCATAAGCGATCGAAGACGCCTTAAGGTCACCTAGCCGAAACCAGGGATCTCGGCTGCCTGTCGCGGCGCTAGGATCGCGGTCCGTGCCCGCTCTCACCGTCTATGAAAAGCCGACCTGTACAACCTGCCGCAAGCTACGCGCGCTGCTGGTTGAGCGTGGCGTTGACTTCGAGTCGGTCGACTATCACCTCACCGGCGTCAAGGAAGGTGAGTTGCGCGAGCTGCTGCACAAGCTGGGCACAAGTCCGCGGGAGATCCTGCGCATGCGCGAGCCGCTGGTCAAGGATCTCGACCTGGGCGAGCCCGGTATCTCAGACGATCAGTTGATCGCTCAAATGGTCGCCCACCCAGCACTCATCCAAAGGCCAATCGTCGTCTGTGGAGATCGTGCCTTGCTCGCACGACCGATCGAGCGCGCTCTCGAACTGCTCTAGCTTTTTGCGCGTGTTGTGGCGTTTTGACGGTCCACTTCGTAGCGCTTAGAGGCGACTGGGGCGATGATTGGGGTAGCACGGCTGTTCTAAGTCCTCGCGACCAATCTTAAAGGTGCAACGTTCTCCGGTCGATCAGAAGCCGAAGATGTCTGCACAACGCTCAGACTTGGGGGGTTATGAGATGCAAGTCCCTTCACCACCAGATGCCGCGATGGGTCAATGCGGCGACGACCTTGCTCGCCTTGGCGAAGCGCTGAAGGCACGGACCGGCGATGTTCTCAGCCTGACCGTCGAGCGCACCTCCGGTCCGGGCCACGAAGTCGATGCGCTTGTGCAGGAGAGTTTTGAACGGATCAGCCGCAGCTCGACGGTTGCGGTTGCTCGCTGGATCTCCGGGGAGGGGATGGCGACCGCGATCGAGGCCGGCAAAGAAACTTGGGAGATATTTGGCGAGCTGGCCGCCCATCGCGCGGCGTCGCTAAACGAGGTGACTTGGCGCTGCTTTTGGTGGCGCAACGTGATGGCGGAGGTCCTGCAGGAGAGCGCCGCTCAATTGGCCGTCTCCTCCGATGCTCCTCGCAAGCATTGAACATCTTGCAGCTAAGCCTCGAGTTCAGCCTCTTGCGGATGTGTGAGTGTTTTGAGTCAGAGCGCCAGCGCACCGACGAAGAGCTGGCACGGCGCGAGGAGGAGCTTGGTTTTCTTGCCACGCACGATGCGCTCACCGGTTTGCCAAATCGTACGCTGATCCTGGATCGCGTCGAGCAGATGCTCGCACGCTCGGCTCGCAATCAGACGCCTGTGGCGGCTCTTTTCGTCGACCTCGACAACTTCAAGGGCATCAACGACACGCTCGGGCACGCCGTCGGCGATGAACTTCTGAAGGCGGTCACCGCCCGACTCGACGGCGTGATTCGCGACGCCGACGCGCTTGGACGCCTCGGCGGAGACGAGTTCGTTGTCATCTCCGAAGAGCTCTCGATGTCTGTGGGCCCGGAGCTGATCGCCGAGCGACTGCTCGATGCACTCAAGCACCCGTTCAACCTTGGCGCCGACAAAGAGACGCGTGTAACGGTTACCGCAAGCATCGGGATCGCCGTTGGAGAGCGGATCTCGGCCGAGGATCTCCTGCGCGACGCGGATATCGCGATGTACCGCGCGAAGTGGGACGGCAAGAACCGCTATGTGGTCTTCGAGACTGGCATGCAGGACACGATGCAGAATCGAATGGAACTGGAGATGGACCTGCGTGAAGCCCTCGAGAATGAGGAGTTCTTCCTTGCATATCAACCGACTATCGACCTGAGGGACATGAGCCCAACTGGTGTGGAGGCGCTTATCCGCTGGAAGCATCCCGTGCGCGGCGTGGTCCAGCCAGACGATTTCATCCCGTTGCTCGAGGAGACCGGGCTGATCACCGAGGTCGGCAAGTGGGTCCTGCGCGAGGCCTGCGTCCAGGGCGCGGCGTGGCGCGCAGCCGGGCACTCCATCGGCATGGCTGTCAACGTGTCCGGGCGCCAACTCGACACAGACCACCTCATTGAGGACATCGAAGGGGCGCTGGCCGATAGCGGCATGGAGCCAACCGCGCTGACGATCGAGATCACCGAGACAACGCTGATGCGCAACGCCGAGGAGACCTCGCGACGGCTCACCGAGATCAAGGGGCTCGGCGTGCGGATCGCGATCGACGACTTCGGCACCGGCTATTCCTCGCTCGCCCACCTCCAGCGCTTCCCGGTCGACGCGCTCAAGATCGACCGTTCGTTCATCTCTGGTTTGCAGCACAACCTGGAGGGCGAAACGCTCGTCCGCACGCTTGTGCAGCTCGGCAAGGCGCTCTCGATCGAGACGTTCGCCGAGGGCATCGAACAGCAGCGAGAGCTCTCGCTACTGAGAGATGAGGATTGCGATACAGGCCAGGGCTTCCTCTTTGCCCGTCCGCTTGACGCCCTTGCGACAGAGGCGTTCCTGGAGGGTTGGGCCGAGCAAGCCGCTTCAGCTGCGGAGCCTGTGCCATCGGTGGCGCCGGCGTTGACCCCGGCGCCCCAGCCTAGTTAGCCCCCGGCGCTAAGCACTTGGGGCGTCGGCCCCAGGCGCCACCACATAGACGATATGCGCACGGGCGATAGCCATGAACGCGTGTCGCTCGGTCGACCCACCATCGAGTGGCATGAGCGTGACGTCGGTGAGTGTGAGGAAGTCGCGCTCGGAGGCGTTGAGCATGTCCGACACGCGTGAGCGGTAGCCGTCGCGAGCCAGCATCAGGGAGCCCTCGATGCGGTGGCGGGGGGTCTCCAGGCGAATCCGCTCGCGACGCTCCTCGGCGCCGTGGGGATTCTCCTCGAAGTCTGGCTCGCCGCCACCGCTGCTGCTCATGCCCCCATTATGGGGGCTCTCACGGCACGATGATCGTAAACGCGTAGTTGCTCGACGCCACGCCGGCCGGAGTGAACGTGTCCACCTCGAGGTCGGTGGCGGGGCAGCCGCCGTTGCGCTGTGCGTTGACCGCGATCACGCCAGGCTGTTTGCCGGAGCTGTAGCTAACCTCGGGCGCGACCACCGGCGCCTCGGCGCCTGCGTTGATCGGAGCTGCCGGCGCCAAGCAAAAGACGCCCGTGCTTGGCTCGCTAACGCCGGTGATTCCCACGGTCTGGGGAGCGATCAAATTGGCTTGGCTGGGCGAAGTCGGTTGTACAACGGCATACGCTCGCGCGGTGCCGGCGGCTCCCGCGGGCCCCGTTGATCCAGTAGCGCCGGCTTTGCCTGTAGCGCCTGTTTTCCCGGTGGCCCCCGTTTTGCCTGTTTTCCCGGTGAATCCGCGTGGACCGGCGGGCCCCGGCAGCCCGCGTAGGCCACGCGGACCCTGAACCAGGCACTCGCGTACACGATGTTTGGCGATACGGGCAACGAAACATTTGCTGGATGAGCTGTGGGCGGCAGGGCCGTCCTCGACGCCGGCGAGCGCCGGCACGGCGACGGTCATCGCGCCGAGCACGGCGGGGGTGGCTAGCAGTGTCAGGGTGCGATGGCGCATTGGTCTCTCCCGTTTGGTGGCTGGGCCTGCCATCCATAACCGCTGGGAGGCTCCGAAGGAGCGGTGCAGGTCAGCCGATGCGCTCGGCCACGCGCGCCGGCAATCCTGCGCGCACGGGAGTGATCTGACTCGCCGCATCGGCGCTGCCTACCGGTGCGTTGCGCTCCTCGCGCACGATGTACAGCGGACGGTGCTTGACCTCGTCATAGATGCGACCCACGTACTCGCCGATCACGCCGAGTGCGATCAGCTGGATGCCGCCGAGCAGCAGGATCGCGATGGTGAGCGTTGAGAAGCCCGGCAGATAGGAGCCGGTGAAGTGCAGCGCGATCACGATTGGGATTGCGATGAACGCAACGCTTGCCGACAGCAGGCCTGCGTAGGTGGCTAGCTGCAACGGCAGGTGTGAGAACGAGGCGATCGCGTCCAAGGAGAAACGCAGCATCTTGCGTAGCGTGTACTTGGTCTCGCCCGCGGTCCGAGCGTCGCGCTCGTAGGGGACGGCCGTTTGCGTGAAGCCAACCCACACAGTCATACCGCGCAAAAAGCGCGAGCGCTCGGTCATCGACAGCAGGGCGTCCAAAGCGCGACGGTCGAGCAAGCGGAAGTCCCCAGAGTTCGGCTCGAGGTCGACCTGGGCGAGGTGGTCGAACAGCTTGTAGAACCAGGAGGCGGTGGCCAGCTTGAAGGCGGTCTCGCCCTCGCGCTGCTTGCGCACGGCGTAGACGACATCGGAGCCCTGCTCCCACTGCTCGATCATGCGCGGGATCAGCTCGGGCGGGTCCTGCAGGTCGGCGTCGATCATCGCCACCACATCGCCGGCTGCATGCTCCAGGCCGGCCGTGAGCGCGGCCTGGTGGCCGAAGTTTCGCGAAAGATGAATGACTCGTACGCGCGGATCGGCGGCGGCCAGGCGGTCGAGCAGCGCGGGCGTCGAGTCGGAGCTGCCGTCGTTGACGAGCAGCAGCTCGAACGTGTAGTCGGCTACGGCAGCACAGGCGCGCTTGACGAACGCCTCGACGAGCTCCTCCTCGTTATAGACGGGGGCTACGACGCTTAGCAATGCTGGGACGCGCGCTTGTGTGTCCGGCATGTTTCCTTCCGAAAGGACGAAGCTGGTTAAGTAGTGGCCATGAGAAGAGTAGGGGACCGGGCCGAGCGAATCCTGAGAATGCCCTTGGTTTTGCAGTTCGTGAAGTTCGGGATCGTTGGCGTGTCGAACACGCTGATCGCCTTTGCCGTGTACACGTTGCTTTTGAAGGTGTTCGGGGTGTGGTACGTGGCGGCGTCGGGCATCGGCTTCGCGATCGGCGCGGTCAATGGCTTTCTGTGGAATCGCGCATGGACGTTCAGGGGTCATGTTGGCGACGCGCTGACGCCGGTGCGCTGGTTCGTGGTGCAGACTTGCGGGCTGCTGCTCGATCTCGGCCTCGTCTACCTGTTCGTCGATGGTGCAGGGCTCGACAAGCTGGTGGGCCAAGCGGTGACAACCGTGATCGTGACCTTGATCACCTTCTTCGTAAATCGGGCATGGACCTTTCGCGGAGAGACCCCCGCGCTGGCCGAGACGGCGGCCGACAGCTAGCGAAAGACGGCTAGAAGCGACAGCCCAGCCGGGATCGAGCCTCCACGCCCGATCACCGATGCCTCTAGGTTCAGCGGCTGGCGCAGGGCCCAGTTGAGCGGCGCCGGTGGCACCCAGAGGTCGAGGCTGGACTTGGTGGTGGAGGGCATGAAACGCTCGAGCGCGCGCAGCAGGATCGCTACTGGCAGCGTCAGCGAGCTGAAGTTGGTGAAGCTCTCCAGTTCCCAGCCGCCGCCCTGAGCCGCGGCGAGGAGTGTGCGCCGGTTGTAGCGGCGGTGGTGGTGGTTGATCTCGTCGTGGCCGCTCCACAGCCACTGGTAGGCGGGCACGGTCACGAGCAGCGCACCGCCGGGCTTGGTAACGCGGCGCAGCTCGCGCAGCGCGCCGATGTCGTCTTCGAGGTGCTCGATCACATCAAGGCTGACCGTTAGATCAAAGTTGGCGTCATCGAGGGGCATGTCCATTACCGACCCCTCGACCACTTCGCCTGCGTCGCGCTCGCGCGCCAGCTGCACGCTGGTGCTCGAGAGCTCAACACCGGTGACTGTGCCGAGGCGGGCGAGCTCCACCATGTTGCGCCCGCTGCCGCAGCCGGCGTCGAGGATTTGCGCATGCGCTGGCAGTCCGAGGCGCTCGATCGCGCGCTCCAGGACTGTGCGGCGCCCCTGGTACCACCAGTGGCGGTCCTCGGCGCGGTGCGTTTGCAACTCGTACTCCAGCTCCATGTAAATGGCATCTTTCACGAACGGGCGGCGCCGCGCGGCGCGACCCCCCTCTGAGAGGTGCTCGCCGGCCGCCGTCCACAGCGAGCGGTCTGAGCCGCCCTGGAGTTGCCAGCGACTGGCGCTGTTGGCTATCTTTCGCTGACGCTCCCGGCCGGCGGAGCCGATCACGAACAGGAGGCGACGCTCATGATTGCCAAGTGGAAGGGTCTGCTCGCGACGTTGGTCGTGTTGGCTGTGCTGCTTGTGGCGAGCGCCGCGCTAGCCGCCGGTCCGGTCAAGGGCGGCTCCTACGCCGGTAGTCTGATCCCCTCCAGGGACGGCGTCCTCGTCAGCTTCAAAGTTTCCGCCAACGGCAAGCAGGTGACTGGACTGAGCACCTCCAACACCCCGCTCTATTGCAGCGGCGGCGGCAAGCCGATCCCCGTTCATTTCAAGAACGCCACCATCTCGAATAAAGGCACGTTCTCCAGCACCGGCAAGTACCTCATCTTGGAAGGCCCCAAGAAGGGTCAGATCGGGGCCAACTTGAAGATCTCGGGCAAGTTCCTCAAAGGCCTCAAGGAGCGAGGCACGCTCACGACCTCCTACGTCGGCTTCTCCAACTGCAGTGGCATATCGACGTACTCGACAAAAGCCTGAGAGCCGCTTGGGCCTCTCTGCTTAGCGCCGATGGCGAGGCGCATGCGCCTACAGCTACGGCAGTGCGACGCGACGTTAGCCGTCGACGCCGGCGGCAAGCAACGACTGAGCCCGCTCGCTCTCGCGCTTGAGCGTCGCGAGGAAGGCCTCGACGACGCGTAGGTCGAACTGGCTGCCGGCGCAGCGACGTAGCTCGGCCTGCGCGCTTGCATGGCCGATCGAGTCGCGGTAGGAGCGGTCGCCGTCATCGCCTCATAAGCGTCGGCGACTGCCACTATGCGCGCCTCCAACGGGACCTCATCGCCCGAGATGCCGAGCGGATAACCCAGGCCGTCAGGGCGCTCATGATGTGCACCGACCCAGGCGCGCACGTCGGCGAGACTCGGGTGTTCGAGAATCTGCACGCCGAGCTCGGGATGACGGCGGATGACGAGGTCGCCGCGACGGGCCCGTTCGAGCTCGAGGTCGAGCATCTCGCGAAAGCCGCGCCTGTTTGCCAAGGACGTGAGTGCGTCGGTTCGGGCCGTGTCATAGAGCCTTGAGATCAGCAATTCGACGCGTACACGCATCGTCGTGATCACGATCGCCGCCACCAACAGCGTGCCCATGCCCACGATCCACCATGCCGGAGCGCCACTCGCCGGCGGTCTCAGTGCGAGCAGTACCGCATATGCAAGTCCTACGTAGGCCACCTGTAGCGCTGCCTCTCTGCGTGTGAGGAAATAAGAGGCGTATAGGGGGATCCACAGGTAGAAGAACACGAGCGGGCTGGGGCTTGCGCCTGAGAAGTAGGCAACTCCCGTGATCAGGCTGCTCCCCCAGGCGAGTGCCAGCGGTAGCGTCCAGGCCGGCAGCTTTTGCGCGCGCCAATGCAGGACGCCCGCCACCGCATAGGCACCTGCGACGATCGCGAGCAGGCCGAGATCGTTCTGACTGGAGGAATGTGGCAGCGCCACGGTGAGCGCCGCGAGCGTGGCACCGGCCGCGAACGGGCCCGCGAGCACCTCAGCCACCAGGCTTGTTTGAAAGTTTGCGCCCGCGGCGAAGCTGCCAAGCGCCCCCTCAGGCCCATCCTCGCCCGCAACTACCCTCATTTTCTAGGTATCGGTCGTTGCATCGCCCTGCATGAGACCATTCCAGTGAGAGGGACGCCAACTGATTCAGGCATGCGGCGTGGCAGTCGATAGAGACTGAGACGATGGCAAGTGTGCTCAGATCAAAGATCGTTCGATCCTTGGGTCTTCCAACTGCGGTGTTGGCGCTCTTGGCTTGTTTCTCGTGGCTTTCCTTCGAGTTGGCGCGGACAAGCATGGCGCGGGCGGATAACGCTCCTGCAGTCGAGCACCGAATGCTCGCGCAGCAGTCCTCGGTCGAGCATGCTCCCCGCGCGCGCAGGGGGCATGCCGCTTTTGCTTCACAACCCCAGACCTACCTACAGGTCGCCGAAGCCGGCGTGAAGCGCGCCGAGAAACTCTGGTGGAACCGGCGGCTGGGCTGGTACGACAGCCGTTTGCACGACGATGAACGCTATCCACTGGCCACCATCTGGGATTCAACACCGCTGTTCGAGGCCCTCGACGCAATCGACATCGCTGCGCCCTCGCCTGCGCATCGCGCGGCAGTGGAGGCATTCGCAAAGGGGGCTGAGCGCTACTGGGACGCCGGCTTGAGGCCTCACCCAGGGTTTGCGCCATACCCGGGCGACCGTGGTAAGACGACCACCTGGTTCGATGACAACGGTTGGTGGGGGCTTGCCTTTCTCGACGCTTACCGCGCCACCGGTGTGGGTCGCTATCTGCAAGAAGCCCAGCGCGCCTTTGCGTTCATCGCCAAGGCAGGTTGGAACTCCAATGGGGGTGGGCTGTGGTGGAACACTGCTCATCCCTACGTCGCCGGTGAGCCGCTTGCCGCCGGGTCGCTTTTGGGTGCACAGCTTTTGAAGCTCACCGGCAAGCAGTACTACCGCACGGAAGTTTTTAAGTTTTTGGATTGGGCTGAGACGGACTTTCTCACCGAACGGCACCTCTATAAGCGCACCGAATCCGATCCGACTCCCACCCCCTACATCGAGGGGACACTTGTGGAGGCCCATCAGGTGCTCTGTGAAGTAGGTATCTCTGACGCCTGCGACCGCGCCGCGCAGCTTGCGGACGCCTCAGCCGAACGTTTCTCCAACCGCCTGAACATGGGGCCACAGTTCGACACGATCTATTTGCACTGGATGCTTGTATATGGCAGCCAAGCCGGTGAAACGCGCTGGCAGGGGCTTGCTGAGGAGATGGCTCAAGATGCCCAAGAACACGCACACAACGCCCAGGGGTTGTATCTGCGGGCATGGGACGGCACGCCGATCACAGAGCACCAAGCGCAGCCGTTCATGCTGCAGACAGACACCGCCACGCTCGAGTTGTTTGCCTGGCTGGGCGTGGCGCAGTCCTCGCACCTGGGCGCGTAGGTCAGTCTCAAACGCTTGCTGCGACGCCCGTACCAGCTCGCATCGTCTCGCGTGAAAGCGCCGCGATAAACGCTTGCACCACACGTCCGTCGAACTGGGTGTCGGCGCAATGGCGCAGCTCCGCGAGTGCGGCCTCATAGCCGATCGAGTCGCGGTAGGAGCGGTCGCTGGTCATCGCCTCGTAGGCGTCGGCGACCGCCACGATGCGCGCCTCCAGCGGAATCTGGCCGGCATGCAAGCCGATTGGATAGCCGAGTCCGTCGGGGCGCTCGTGGTGGGCTGCCACCCATTCGCGAACGTCCGAGAGGCTGATGTGCTCGATCATCTGGGCTCCCAGCTGTGGGTGGCGCTTGATCTGCTCGTACTCATCCTCGCTGAGCGGGCCCGGCTTGTGCAGGATGCTGTTGGGGACTCCCGCCTTGCCGATGTCGTGCAAGATTCCGGCGAGGCGGATGCGATTGACGCGGTGCTCGGGGAGCCCCAGCTCGCGCGCTGTCATCTCTGCATAGCGGCCCACGGTCTCGGAGTGGCGGGCGCTGCCGCTGAAGCGCAGGTCGACGGCCTCTGCCATCTCCAGCACGGCCATGACGAAGCGCTCGCCGCCGATGTCGCGTGCATCGCTCGGTGTCCGTAGCTCGGCTCGCAGCGCCTGACTGTGCAGCACAGAGCAGTTGCGCCCGGTCTCCTTGGCGGTATATAGCGCTTGGTCGGCGGCGTGGAGGAGCGACGCGGCCGTCTCTGCGTGCTCGGGGTAGACCGACAAGCCGAAGCTGATCGTCAGCGGAGTTGGGTCTTTTGCGAATGCTTCGCTCAGGTCGATGCGCAGGTGCTCGGCCAGCGCAAAGGCTTCCTTCGGCCCGGTGTCGGGCAGGATCAGCGCGAACTCCTCGCCCCCCACCCTTGCGGCGGTGTCGGTTAAGCGCTTGATCGCTGACAGCAGGCGCGCTGTGCGCTGCAACGCCAGATCGCCGACGTGGTGGCCGCGCAGATCGTTGACGTCCTTGAAGTCGTCGAGGTCACCGAGGAGCATCGTCATCTCGCTGCCGTGACGGCGGGCTCGCTCGAGCTCGAGGTCGAGCTGCTCGCGAAAGCCGCGCCGGTTGGTGAGCTGGGTCAACGCATCGGTGCGGGCCGCGTCGTAGAGACGTGCGATCAACAACTCGACGCGGGCGCGCATCACCACGATCACCATCGCGCCCACCAGTAGCGTTCCCATGCCGACAAGCCACCATGTGGGGATCGCGCTTGCCGGAGCTGTGGTCGCGAGGAGCACGCCGTAGGCCAGGCCGACGTAGAGGATCTGCACGGCCGTTTGCCTGTAGCTGAAGAAGTAGGAGGCGTACAGGAACACCCACAGGTAGAAGAACACGAGCGGGCTCGGCGCTTCGCCGGAGAAGTAGGCCACGCCCGTGATCAATGTGCTGCCCCAGGCGAGCGTGGTCTGTAGCGTCCAGGCGGGCAATGCGCCCGCCCGGGTATAAAGCATCGCCGCGGTCAGGTAGGCGCTCGCAACGATCACGAGCAGCCCCAGCTCATTGGCACGCGCCGGGTGGGGCAGGACGACAGTCAGCGCAGACAGAGTCGCGCCGGCGGCAAAAAGCGTGGCGAGTACCTTTGCCACGAGACTTGCCTGTAGGCTGGCTCCGACAAACGATTCCCCCCAGACGTCGTCGCGGCCATCTCCCTGCGTGAGCGCGGACACAACCTTCGCGTATCTGCTGCCCGCGGAGCCAATGAGGGAGTTAGGAACTGTTCGCATTGTTGGTGAGGGCCTTAGGGTAAACAGCCTACGAGGAATATCGACTATTCGCAACCGTACGACGATCCTGGTGCTCGGCACCGCCCAATTTGTGATGGTGCTTGACAGCACAGTCATGAATGTCTCGATCTCCCAGGTGGTGGCGGATCTGAAAACGACGGTGCCCGACGTGCAGTTGGCGATCACCGCCTACACGCTGGTAATGGCGGCGTTCATGCTGACTGGCGCGAAGCTGGGCGATATCTGGGGAAGGCGTAAGGCCTTCTCGATCGGGCTGGCGATCTACGGTGTTGGATCACTCACGACCGCCCTCAGCCCCAACGTCGGCGTGCTGCTGATCGGCTGGTCGGGCATCGAGGGGCTCGGGGCGGTGCTTGTGATCCCGGCCATATTCGCTCTGACCGCGGTCAGCTACAGCGGCAAGGAACGCGCGCTCGCGTACGGGCTGCTGGGTGGGATCGCCGGCGCCGGGGCTGCTGCCGGGCCACTGATCGGGGGGTTCGTCACGACCGTGCTGACTTGGCGCGTGGTGTTCGCCGCCGAGACGGTTGTGGTGCTGGTACTACTGACCGTCGTGCACCGCATCATCGAGCAACGTCCTGAGCGTCCGCCGAAGCTTGATCGCGTGGGCGTGGGATTGTCCGCCCTCGGACTTGGTTTGACCGTGTTCGCGATCTTGAAGATCAGCAGCTGGGGGCTGTTTGTGCCGACAGGGGCGCTGAGCATCTCGGGTACGCGCATCACCCCCTTCGGGATGTCGGTTGTGCCTTTCATGATCTTCGCCGGACTGATCGTGCTGGGATCGTTCTTCCGTTGGGAGGAGCGGGTTGCCCGCACTGGGGGGACGCCGCTGCTACGCCCCGACCTGCTGAGGATTCCGCAGCTGCGCGCAGGGCTATCGACGATCGTCTCCCAGTATTTGATCCTGGCCGGGACGTTCTTCGTGTTGCCGCTTTATCTGCAGCTGGTGCTCGGCAAGAACGCGCTTGAAACTGGAGTGAAGATCTTGCCAATCTCGCTCACGATGATGTTGGCCGCCGTGCTTGGGCCGCGGCTTGCCACGCGTACATCACCACGGCGGGTTGTGCAGGTCGGGCTTGGCTTCTTGCTCGTTTCGATTCTCGGGCTGATGGCCAGCATCTCTCCCTCGCTGTCCTCGCTGCCGTTCGCTCTCTCGCTGGCCGGCTTTGGCGTGGGCATCGGACTTTCGATCTCCCAGCTCGGCAACGTCGTGATGTCCTCCGTCGCCGAGTCGCGCTCCAGTGAGGCCGGCGGGGTGCAAGGGGCTTCGCAGAATCTTGGGCAGTCACTTGGTACGGCTCTGATCGGAGCCGTGCTGCTGACCGGCCTGACCACAGGCTTTCACGACCGTGTTCTGTCCGATCCTGCGATTCCGGCTTCGCTGCAACAGCAGATCGTCGGCAGCACCGAGGAGGGGTTGCCGATGGTCTCCCAAGCCCAGTTCAAGAGTGCCGTCGAGCAGGCTGGGGTGCCTGCCGCCCAAAGCGCTTCCCTTGAGGCCTACTACAACGAATCGCAGATCGAGGCGCTCAAGCGAGCGTTGCTTTTGGCAAGCAGCTTCGTGCTCGTGGGCCTGTGGTTCGCCCGCTCGCTTCCCGGCGAGGCGCTCGCCGAGGATGGGGTGCAGGAAATGGGCGTGCCGGCAGTCCTCCATACCGGTGGTGAGGCCCCGGCGTGAGCCGATCGGCTGCTGTTGCTGCACGCTCTGAGGTAGTCGAAAACCGATCGAGGCAGATCTACTCTTGGAAGCTCTCGCGGGCCGGTACCTGCACCGCCGAGAGTCCCGGCAACATGATCACAAGCAGGGCGATGCCGACGACGAGCCCGAGGGTTGCGAGCACCTGTAGCTGTGCCAGCGAGAATTGTGTAGGAAACCCGGTGGACTGTCTGAGCCAGCGACTTGCCAGCGCGTGCCCGTAGATGCCGAACACGGTTCCGTCGACCCCGCCGATCAGGATCAGCACGCCGGCCTCGAGCACGATTGCACGCCATAGTTGCAGACGGTCGAACCCCTGGGCCTTGAGCGAGGCCAGGTATGCGCGGCGCTGCCAGATGGCGGCGCTGAGCGCAGAGGCGACTGCGAGCGCAGCCGCAACGAGCAGCATCGTTGAGATCTGGCCGAGCGTCTTGAGGCTTTCGCTGACGGTGCGCTCGACTCCCGTGATGCGTGCAGCCGACGTTTGCACTCGCAAGCCGGCGTGCGAGTGCAGCGTGGCGGCGACTGCGGCGACACCAGCGGCGAGGTTGACGCCGGGCTTGAAGTCGAGGGCCAGCGTGGTGGGGTCGATGCTGCCCCAGTCGCGACGGTAGTCGTTCGTGTTGATTGTGATCGTTCCGGAGGGCCAGCCGATGTTGGTCGTGATCCCGGCGACGGCGAAGTGAGCAATGCCTGTCGGGGTTGGCAGCCCAAAGGAATCGCCTACGCTCAGGTGACGTTCGCTTGAGAATCCGCCCGACACAGTCGCCCAGCCGCCTTCGCGCAAACGGGCGGTGGTAAGCGCGAGATTTCCTGCAACCAGCTGGCTGGAGAGGATCATCGCGGGGTTGTTTGCCGGCCTTGCGCGTATCCACAGGCGGCGGTTGCCGACGTCGAGAAACCCGCCCTGGTAAGCGTGGACGCTGGCTAGGGCAGGCACTGCCGCCAACTGACGGTAGGAATTGCCGGCGGCGAAGCTATCGGCGTCGAAGATGTTTTCATCGGGCGTCACCCATGCATTGGCGGCGCTCCACTCCTGGACGATCGCCTGGTCCAGGCCACGCAGTAGATCGTGGCGTGCGCCGCCGACTGCGACACCGCCGTAGACGGCGAGCGCGACTATGCAGGTCAGCGCCACCGAGCGGGTGGCAGTAGCGGAGAGTTCGGCCGCTGTCAACGGCAGGGCGCTGTTGCGCAGGTTGTCGCCCAGCTTGCCAATCAGCCAAAGAGCCCCACTGAGCGCTGCCGGCACGAAGCACAGAGTCGCCACCGCCAGCAGCACGCCTGCCACGATCGTCAGGCTCGGGTCGATTGTCACGGCCAGCGAGATGATCGCTGTCAGTCCCACTCCGCCCAGCGCCAGCCGGACCGTCAACGTTGGCGTCACCTGTTGTCCGGCCTCGCCCGGCTCGCGAAGTACTGCGTCGGCCACGTCGGAGCGCAGGTCAAGGACACACGGGATCGAGGCGGCGAGCGCAGCGAGCACACCGCAAGCGAGTGCCAGCATCATGAGCGCGATTTGAAAGGGCGGCTGAGAGCCGACGAGAAAGACGGAAGCCAGGAAGCCTGGCGTGGTGTGAAAGACCGTTTGGAACAGCAGATATCCGACGCCGATACCGACGGCCGATCCCGCCACACCCAGGACAGTCGCCTGAAAAGCAAGGATCGTGAGTATGTAGCGGCGCGTAAAACCCAGTGTTCGCATCTCGGCGGTGAAGCGGCGACGCTCGGGCGTCGTTATGAGCACTGCGTTGAGCGCGAGCAGGAAACCAACCATCGCGCCGATCGCAGCGAATAGCCTGGTCGACTGATCGCTCGGCTTGGCGGCTTGCTGCAACAGCTCCGTCTCATGGTCGGCGGCGGTCACGTTCAGGCGTCCGCCGCCGAGCTTCTCGAGCTCTTGGCGCACTGTTCGGTCCGTGCCGGGAGCCGGCCTTACGAGGATCGAGCTGACCCGGTTTCCCACGCCACTGATTTGCTGGATCGTGGACAGCAGACCGACCGCGACTGAGCTGTCGGCGACAGCTCCGATCGTCTGCGATCCCAGTACGGCTCGCAGCTGTACCCTGCTTGCGCTGCCATTGGCGAGGATCGTGACCGGGTGTCCTGCTCGTGCGCCGACCCTACGGGCTACTTCTTCTGGCAGTCCGACTCCCCCGGCCAACAACTGGGCGCCGGCGCCCAGATTGCGGGTTGCTTCGCCTTCCAATGTGACGATCGTCGGGGTCAGACCGACCAGCTCGACCGGTTCGCGGCCTCTCGGGCCGACGACGGTCGCCGTCTCACGTAGGATCGGAGAGGCGACTTGCACGTCTGGAAGTCTTCTGACAGCGGTGATGAGTCCCTCGTCGAAGCCTTCGGAGGAGCGCGCCGAAAGCGTGTAGCGGGCGGTGCCGGTGAGCTCGTGCACGAGCCGGGCGCTGGAGCCGGTAATGCCGACGTTCGCTAGCAGCACACCGAAGAGCAGGGCAACCCCCACGGCGATCCCGACGCCGCCCATCAGCTCTTGCGCCGGGTGTTGGCGGACTCTCCATCCATACAGGTCCCAGAGAGCCCGCAGTCGCGCCGGTAGCTGCTTGGGAGCCCGTGCGAGCCGACCGCTCATGGCAGGGCAAGCTCTGGGCTGACGCCCTCGTGAAGCTTTCCGTCGCTGAGCGTGTAGGCCTGATCGACGTATTCGACCGCCTGGGGGTCGTGAGTCACCAATAGGCCGGGGATGTCTCGGTCATGGCAGATGTCTCTCAGCAGAGTGAGTATTTCACGGCTGCGCTTGGAGTCGAGGTTGCCGGTCGGCTCGTCGCACAGCAAGAGCCGCGGCTCGTTGACCAGGGCGCGGGCGATCGCCACGCGCTGGCGCTCGCCCATCGAGAGCTGTCGTGGACGGTGATCGTGGCGGTCGACCAAGCCGACCCGGTCGAGCCATGGGCGTGCCAACTCACGTGCTTTCTTGGGGCTCATGCCATCGGCGAGCGGCTTGATCGCCGCGTTGTTCAGCACCGAGGCTCCCGCCATCAGATGGAAGGACTGAAAGACGATGCCAACTTCACGGCGGCGGTAGGCGGCTCGCTCCACGGGCGTGTAATCGCCGATGTCGCGCCCTTCGAAGAGTACGCGACCGCTCTCTGGGCTCAGCAGGCCGGCGGCTAGCAGCAGCAGCGTCGTCTTGCCCGAGCCGCTGGGGCCATATAGCGCTACGAACTCCCCTGGCGTAAGGCTTAGCGAGACGCCATCGACAGCTCGGACAATCTCGCCCTCGCTCCCGTAGTACTTGACGAGCTCACACAGTTGCAGGCGGCTCACGGCCCGCCGGTCCCGGTGCGATCCGGGAACGGTAGGACGGTACCCGGGACATCCATCGTGCGCAGGCGGCCTCTTCCGAGCGCCATCATCCGCTGAGCGTGCTGAATAGGCGCGGTGTCGCAGGCGCTCAGGACCACCGCGCGCCCAGGTTCCTCGCCCAGCGAGCGCAACAGTTGGTGCAGCTCGGTGTTTTCGGTCGGGCTTTGCAGTACCGGTGGGTCGTCTATCAGCAACAGGCGCGGGCCGCGCACGATAGCGCGAGCCAACTCCACGCGTATCTGCTCGTCAAGCGATAGTCGGTCGAGGGGGCGCTCGGCGCACTCGACCACCGACAGCCGATGAAGTGCTCGACGAGCGAGTACGCGAGCGCTGCGACCGGTCATCCGATTATCGGCGCAGGCTGCGAGGGCAACGTGCTCACAGACGGAGCGGTTGCGATGGGTCGGCCAGCCGAAAGATGCCAGCGCCAACTGGTTACGCAAGAGTCGCACGCGGGCGTCGGGTGCGAGCTCCGTCAACTCGACGTCATCGAAACGCACACTGCCGCTATCGGGCGCTTCAAGGCCGGCGAGAATCCTCAGCAGCGTGGACTTGCCGGCGCGGCGCAGGCCCCACAAGCCGACGAAGTCATCCTCGAAGATCTCGAATGAGGCATTGTCAAGCACGACGAGCTCGTGTGAGCCGTCCGGGTAGCGCTTGTAAAGGTCTGTGACTTCAAGCAGGGGCACGGAGAGCGCCCGTGAACTCGAGGATGTGACCGCGGGCCAGTTCGATCCACGCCAGGTCTCCCTCGACCCGCATCACCACGCCCCGTCGCGCGAGCTCCAACTCCAGGCCCTTCCACGTCTTGGTGGGGAACGGCATGCCGTGCTCTTTGAGCAGCTCGAACAGTTGACGCTCGAAGTGGTCCAGCGCCTCCAGCAAGGCTGGGGCGTGCTCGGGAGCGGAGACCACCATCCGGGTCCACAGCTCGGCCCGTACCGGCTCTGCCGGCACAGGGCTGCTCATCCAGTGCTCGACGGCCTTGGAGGTCAGCTCGGTCGGCTGATACATACGAACGCGATGGTGCGAGCGTTTGGAGTCGACCATGCACGATGAGGCCAATCCAAGCTCCTCGGCACGTCGAAGTACGCGCCCGGCGTCGTTGGTGTCCAGACGCCACGCCGGACCGACGCGGTGGACCAGCCGATTGGCAAAGTCATACGGGTGACCTGGACGCTCTAGCAGCAGCGCAAGCAAGGGTCCCTTCCATGGAGACCCGCCCTTCAGCCAGCTGACCCAACGTTCGCTCTCTCCCACCATCAGATTCGCCCATCCGTCTTTGAACCTTCCGAACGTTACTGTGTGGCGATATCAAAGTCTAGGCTGGCTTACAGGCTTTGCCAGGAGTGTTTCTCACTCTGGTTTATGGCTCCACCGTGCGGAGGATCCCGATAGCTGGCACGTATGTGGCGCGTCGCGCTCGGGAACCTTAAGCCGCCACGAAATGCACGATCGCCGCAATCCCCACCACCACGATCAGGGCCCGCAGCGCCACCGGGTTCAGGCGGCGTCCGTACCTCGCCCCGATCTGTGCGCCGACGATCGAACTGCAGGCGATGATCGCCGCTGGGGCCCACTCGACGTGCGCGGCGAAGATGAAGAACACGCCCGCGACGCCGTTGACCAGGCCGGCGAGCACGTTCTTCAGGGCGTTCGTTCGGTGCAGGTCTTGTGTCAGCGCCAGCCCGAGGATGCCGAGCAGCAGGATCCCCTGGGCGGCGCCAAAATAGCCTCCGTAGACGCCGGTCACGTATAGCGCCAGCAGCAAAATGCGCCCGGCGTGCGCGGAATCGGTGGCGCGCTCGGCGAGCAGTCGGTTCAGGCGCGGTTGCAGCACGATCAAGACGAGCGCGAGCGCAATGAACACGGGCACGATCGCCTCGAAGGCCGCGGCCGGCAGCGCCAGCAACAGCACCGCGCCGGTAATGCCGCCGAGCACCGATGCTGCTCCCAGCCGCAGCGCTTGCTCGCGCTGGCCGCTGAGCTCACGCCGGTAGCCGACTGCGCCTGAGACCGAGCCCGGGACCAGCCCGACGGTATTCGACACGTTGGCCGTCACCGGTGCGTAGCCGAAGGCGAGCAGCACCGGGAATGTGATCAAGGTGCCGCTGCCGACGACCGTGTTGATCATGCCTGCCGCCAGCCCGGCAGCGGCGATGGCGATGATCTCCCCGAGGCTCACCAGTGGTTCATCCTGGAAATTCGCTGAGTGTTTGCCGGATGGATGGTCTGCGGCTGGGGCTTGACGACGACGCAGCGCGTACTGGTAGTACGCGCAAGTCGGTGGCGAGCCCCAGCCGCGAGCAGGCGCCGGGAAACACCAGCGAATTTCCAGGATGAACCACTAGCTCATGCTCACATAACCCGTTGCTTCGGTGGGGCTACGTACGTTGGCGGCCACCTTGTTTTCATAGTTGCCCTCGATCGTGGCGATCTGGCCGTTCGGCAGGATCCCCCTGACGATGCCAACGTGCTCGCCGCCGAAGACGATCAAATCGCCTGGCTTGGGCAGAACTCCTGGTCCGTTGGGTATCGCGCGGCCCGTGCTTTGCGCCCACGACCAGATGTCTGCGACGTCGCCGATTCCTTGACCCTGTGCGCCCAGCGGCTCGCCCGCCTGGCGTGCGACCCAGGAGGCGAAGTAGGCGCACCAAGGCGCGCCTGGGACAGCCCCTTCGGTCGCGGTGCGGTATTGGGCGATAGCCGGCGATTCATTGGAGCCTGGTGGCTGCTCGGTTTGGCCCAGCTGGCTTTCGGCGATCGCCACGATGCGCGCACCGGCACTTTCGCCCGGGGCGCCGAGCGAGGAGCCGACGATGCCGTCTGCGCTCTGTAGTTGGCCGGAGTAGCCGAGCCCGGTGGTTCCCGCGAGCCCGGTGGGACTGTATGTCTCCGGTTCACTGAGGGGTGCGGTTAGTGCGACGGTGCTCTGGTGGTTGCCGCTTGCCTGTGCGAGTGCGTCAGCAAACGAGGGTTCCTCGCCGGTGCCGGTCGTGCCGTCGGCGGCCGGCGCTTCGGTGCCGCCGCTGAGCGCCGCGCTCGAGCTGATCAACGTCGCCGGGTTGGCGAGTGCCTGTCTGATCGCGCTGACCTGCGCGAGCGTCGATTCGATGGACATCGCCCGTGTAATCGGCAGTGGGGGTATGCATTTGAGCACCTCAGAACAAGGTTCCAGCAATTACCCCACATGCAACCAAGCGGTTGCATGTGGTGCTCGACTAGGCACTGCGTTGAAAAGCGTGTACGCGGAAGCGCTCTGTATATGGCTGACCTGTGTTTGGGCGGGCGTTCGTCTGCCGTCCGGGCTCGCCGGATCTCACGGGTCGGACAATGCCATCCTCTCGAGCCCGCAAAAACGGGAAACGGGCAGCCGAAGCCGCCCGTTTCCACCACCGTTCCCTCGATGAAGCGGCGGTATGTGGCCGCGCCGGTCCATAGGACCGCCGAAGCGTATGACCCGCCCGACCCGGCACCCGCCTGAGCGGCCCCCTGTCAGGTGAGCTTCGCTGCAGCGGTGGCGTCCTCTAGGCGCCACCGCTGAGGAAGTGCAATCTCCTACTGCAGCAGCTTCAGGACAGCCTGCGGCTGTGCGTTGGCCTGCGCGAGAACTGACACGCCGGCCTGCTCGAGAACCTGCAGCTTGGTGAAGTTGGTCATTTCCGCTGCCATGTTCACGTCGGTGATGCCACTGACAGCCGAGGAGAGGTTCTGGCTGTAGGTTTCCAGGTTCGACTCGGTGTACTGGATGCGATCCTGCACCGCGCCGAATTCACCGGCGAGCGCCGACACGGCGTCGATCGCTTCGTCGATGCCCTTGATCGGTTCGGCACCTTTGAGTTCGATCTTTTTTTCGATCGACGTCTTCAGATCGGCGGTCTTGACCCCGATGACTTCACCGTCGTTGGCGCCGACCTGGAAGGAGATCGTCGCTTCTTTGCTGAGCAGGTCGATGCCGTTGAACTGAGTTGTTTCACCGACGCGTTCAATCTCAGACGTCAACTGCGTGACCTCGGAGTTGATCGCTGTCTTGTCGGCTTCTGAGGTCGTGCCGTTGGAGTACTGCACCGCGAGCTCGCGGACGCGCTGAAGCATCTGCTCGACGTCGTTCAACGAGCCCTGAGCCGTCTGCGCAAGCGAAACGGCGTCCTGGCTGTTCTGTGCGGCCTGGTTGAGGCCGTTGACCTGGCCCTGCAGGTTCTGGCTGATCGCGTAGCCGGCGACGTCGTCGGCGGCCGAGTTGATCTTCAGACCCGAGGAAAGACGCTGCATCGCCTGGGAGAGTGAGCTCTCGGTGGCGTTGAGGTTCCTGTTGGCGTCCATCGCCGACAGGTTGGTGTTGATCATGAGGGACATGCGTTCATCTCCTTGATGACGATTTGTTGGTCGGTCCCGAGCCGACTCCGTGTCGGCTCATACCTGGTTATCGCCGACAAGCGACGAAACTTGAGCTGGATTCATCTCCACTAGCTCGATTCCCTCCACCCGCAACATTTCCTGCAGTGCGGGGCTGGCTCGATGTAGCCAAAACCGACATGCCCCCGCGCGCGCGGGGGGCATCGGCCTTTTGACGTACCGGCCCACGGCGCCGGCTCCCGTGGCTTGCTCAAACGCGAATGTCGATGTGTGGACGTTCGTCCCCGTCGGGGCCGTCCTGCTCGAACGTGGCCGCCGCCTGTTCTTCTCGTTCGCGCTTACCCTCGTCCTTCTCAGGGCGTTCGTCCTCACGGGTAATCGGCTCGACCCGCTTTACCGGCGGTCTGGTTGCTCGCACGACCGGCGGCAGGCCACCTGAGATCGGCGGGATCGCGTCCATCGCCGGCTAGCGTCCCGGCGAGGCAGCCCCCGCGCGTTGGGGCTCAGCTGGGGCGCCAACGGGATCGCCTGGCATGAGGGCGGCCTGTGCGTCGGCAAGCAAAGTTTGTTCGCGGCCCTTGATCTCGACGATCACAAGCCTTCGCCACACGAACACCGCCCCGGCCCAAGCCGCGACGTAGCAGACGCTGCCGGCGATCAGTGCTCGCAGACCCGTCTGGGCGAGCGTGCCGGTCGGCAGCGACAGGTAACCGGCGATGAAAAAGCCGGCCAGCCCGCCCCAGCCCTTTGCCTGTGCCACCGCGCGCGCTGCGCGTGGGTGGGCGGCCACGCTTGGCGCGCCCGAATCCTCTGCCGTTGGGGCCTTCTCGCCCTTGCCCTTCTTGCCCTTGGCGTCCTTGTTCTTGGACTCCTTGTCCTTGCCCTTGACTTGCTTGTCCGCCGGCTTTTGCGGCGTCGTCGGCGGAGCCGCCACCGGGGCCTCGCTTGCCGCCGGCTGCTCGACGAGGGCCTGTGCCTCAGTTGCCGTCGCGCTCATCGGCTTCCAGCATACGCCGCCGCTCGGCGCGTTCGCGCTCGAAGATGAAGCGCACCAGACGGCGGCGATTGCCGTCGCTCATGTGGCTGAAGGTTATGGCACGACGTCCCCGAGAATCGTTTCGCACGACCCTACCCATCCCCACAATTGGCTCGCGATCTGGAGCCAAGTTCAGTTGAAACTCGATCTCCTCGTCGATCTCCAGCACGTGCGGGCCGGCGAGCAGCAGACCGCCGCCTGATAGATCGACGGCGTAAGTGTGAACTGGCTGACGGTCCTTGCCCATGTAGACGAGCACAGGCCGGTCGGCCTGGAGGCGAACGTAGTCCCGCTGCTGGCTCACTGCACCAGCTTGGCCGCTAGTCCCATGGGATCGAGCCGGCCGATGGTCCAGCCGCCCATGCGGGCGCGGCCCAGCATGTACTCGGGGGCCAGGCCGAACTTGCAAGCCGCCTCGATTGCCATGCCGATCTGGTCGGTGTCCTCGGCGTGTGTCAGCGCCAGCGCGTTTGCCTTCAGTGGTCCCAATGCCTCCAGCAGCTGTCCGGCAGCCACAGCGCTCAACGTGGTTGGCAGCACCACGACAATGCGCTCGGGCTCAAGTCCCGCAAGCAGGGTCGCCAGCTTGCGTATCCCCGAGCGGTCTCCCGGGGAGAGGGGGGGCGTGTCGATCACGAGCAAGCCCTCGCTCTTGGTCTTGCGCAGCGCGCGTACGGCGCGAGTGGTGTCGATTGCCGTTGGCTTCATCACATACGGGCTGAGCAGCATCTGCAACTCGCCGCTTATGTGTCCCTTGATCAGCGTCGCGCAGCTTGCCGGCAATGCCGAGCCCTTGCGGTAGGCGCCGAGCAAGGCCGCGCAGCAGCTTGTCTTGCCCGCGCCGCCGGGGCCCACGAGCACGATCGCCGCGCCACGCGCCGGTAGCGCCGGCGCCACCGGGATGCGTCCAGCGAGCGCCGTTCGCACCGCCTGGCTCAGGCTGGCCCTCGGCGCGAACGGGCGGATGTGGACGGCGGCGCCGTCGATCAACTCCTCGGCAAACTGCTCGCTAGTGCCGAGGGCGAGCAGCCCCTCCTGGATCTTGATCCGGCGCACGTGAGGACTTAGGTGTTGGAGTCTGCCCTGAAGCTGACACGGATGCTCTGACACTCGGGCCTGGGTTCGCGCTTAGACCCGGGGTCGCTCTCCGGCTGGGAGGCTGGCCCTGGCCTGGAACTGCGCTCGGCCCGGACCACGGCGCCGACATGCGCTCGTCATCGTGCGACGAAGCACGCTCCAGCATGAGCGCGAACGGGTCGCTCGGATCTGTGGTGCCCGCCACTTCTTGGGGCAGGTGCGCGGTCGATCCGGCCTGGGGCAAGCGTGCCGGCTGAAGTGGCCCCGCTCGTGCAAGGGCAGCCAGGCGCTCGGTCACATAGGCGGTATTGAGGGGGCTCAACGCCTCTGCTTCCGGCGCAGGGCGTCGGTGGAGCGGAAGTTCGCGCTCAGGCGCAAAGCTTGCTGCCGCGCCTGTCTCCGGTTCGTCATAGACATCGATCTGTGGCCCGCCCTCGGTCGCTTCGAGCTCGACGAAGCGACGTTGGAAGAATCCGGCGATGCCGCCTGTCAAACCCTCGCGGCGGCGCACGATGATCGCGTTTGCCCCCAGCTCGTCCTGGATCTTGGGCAGTAGCTCCTCGACGGTGCGTCCGCGGTAGGTGCGGTGGGTCGGCCACTGAAGCCCTACTCATGCGTGGATGACGCCGATGGTCTCAACATTGATTCCGGGTGCGATCTCGTTGTAGGAGCAGACTGGTAGGTGCGGCTGAGCTTGGGCGATCAGCCTACGCAGGTGGCGGCGTACGCGCGCTGAGCACAACAGCACCGGTCTGATGCCGCGCCCGCTTGCGTGCTCCACCTGCGCTCGCAATGCGCCGACGATTGCCTGTGCTCTTGGCGGATCCATCGCCAAATACTCTCCGTCTGCCGTCTGGGTTATCGAGGTCGCAACCTCCTGCTCGATCGCCGGGTCCAAGGTGATTGCTCGCAAACGCAGCTCCTCGTCCAGATGGGGTGCAGTGATCGCTCGACCGAGAGCTTGGCGCGCGTACTCGGACAATAGGTTCGTGTCTCGCGTTATTCGCGCCTTGTCGCCGATCGCCTCCACGATCGTGCCCAGGTCACGGATCGGCACCCCCTCTGAGAGCAGCAGTTGCAGCACGCGCTGGATCTCCCCGAGCGACAGCGTGTCGGGCACGACCTCCTCGACGACCGCGGCGTTTGACTCCTTGAGCTTGTCCAGGAGCGCACGAACATCTTGGCGTGTGAGCAGCTCGGCTGCGTGTGCGCGGATCGTCTCGGTCAAGTGTGTGACGATCACCGACTCGGCGTCGACGACGGTGTAGCCGAGCGCCTCGGCCTCGGCCCGTCCGGAATCGTGCACCCACATCGCGTCCAGGCCGAAAGCAGGCTCGCGCGTTGGGATGCCCTGTAGCGTCGCGCTCGCGTCGCCCGGGTCCATCGCCAGCAGGTGTCCGGGCATGATCCGCCCGCGCGTCACCTCGGAGCCGCGCACCTTCAGCACGTACTCGTGCGATTCCATGCCCAGCTCGTCGTGGATGCGCACCGGCGGGATCACGAGTCCGAGGTCGCCGGCGATCTGGCGGCGGATCATGCTCACGCGGCGTAGTAGCGCGCCGCCGTTGACGAGCGGTACCAGGCCGAAGCCGATCGCCAGCTCCAAAGCGTCGACGCCTACCTCCGACAGCGGCTCCGGGATGGCCGCGGGCGCTGACAGCTCCGCTGCCTTGGCCTTGGCTTGAGCCGCGGCGGCCTCCTGCGCCTCGGGCATGCCGTTGCGCACCGCCCAGCCGATCGCGCCGAAGATCGCCGCTATGAACAGGAACGGCAGCTTCGGTAGGCCCTGGGATCAGCGCGAACAGGCCGATCGCGCCGGCCGCGACCATTGGTGCGCGACGCTGGGAGAGGATCTGGCCGGCGATGTCGCTGCCCAGGTCGCGGTCGGAAGCGGCGCGCGTGACGATGATGCCCGCGGCGACCGAGATCAACAGCGCCGGGATCTGCGCCGCGAGCCCGTCGCCGACCGTCAGCAGCGAGTACTTCTGGGTGGCTTCGCTGAAGCCGAGATTCATCTGCAGCATGCCCACGACGATCCCGCCGATGAGGTTGATCGCTGTGATGATGAGCGCCGCCATCGCGTCGCCCTTGACGAACTTCGAGGCGCCGTCCATGGCGCCGTAGAAGTCGGCCTCGCGCCCGATCTCCGAGCGCCGCTGACGCGCCTGGTCGTCGTGAATCAAGCCCGCGTTCAGGTCGGCGTCGATCGCCATCTGCTTGCCGGGCATCGCGTCGAGCGTGAAGCGCGCGCCGACCTCGGCGACGCGCCCGGCGCCGTTGGTGACGACCACGAACTGGATCACCACGAGGATCAGGAAGATCACGAGGCCCACAACGACATTGCCGCCGACGACAAACGAGCCGAACGCCTTCACCACACTGCCGGCGTCGCCTGTCGTGAGGATCAGACGCGTGACCGACACGTTGATCGCCAGACGGAACATCGTCGTCAGCAGCAGCAGGCTGGGGAAGGAGGCGAAATCGAGCGCCTTGCCCAGGTACATCGTGGCCACGACGATCGTGAGCGCCGCGGAAATGTTGAGCGTGATCAGCAGGTCCAAGAGCGCCGGGGGCAGCGGCACGACCAGCATCGTCACGACACAGACGACGGCGACGGCGGCAGCAGATCGCTGTGGCCAGAGGCGCTTGAGGGTTGGGTTGTTCATGGTGACCTGCAGCGCCGAGGAGCACGCCATCGTTGGCAAGGATCTGCGGCAGGGCCGCTTGGGGTGCTCACGAGCGAGCCCTACGCCCGGCAATGGTGCTGAAGGTGCTCATGAGCGAGCTTCCTACGTCCGGCCAGGCGGTAGACGAAGGCGAGCACCTGGGCGACCGCCGCATAGAGTTCTCGAGGGATCATCTGGCCGATCTCGGTCGAGGAGTGAAGCGCCCTGGCAAGCGGCGGATCGCTGATCACCGGCACGTCGTTTTCCTCAGCGACGCGTCTGATCTGGGCGGCGATCAGGTCCTTGCCCTTGGCCACCAGCAGCGGCGCTGTTGCGAGCCGTCGTAGAGCAGTGCGACGGCGTAGTGGGTCGGGTTGGTCACGACCACGTCGGCTTTGGGCACGGCGGCCATCATGCGTGCCCGCGCCGCCTGCATCTGGCGGCGGCGCTGAGCTGTTTTGACCTCGGCGGAGATGCCGTACTGGCGGGTCTCCTCCTTGACCTCCTGCTTGGTCATGCGCAGCTGCTTCTCGTGGCGATGACGCCGCCAGGCATAGTCGAGCAGCCCGATCACCAGGTAGGCAAAGGCCGCGTGCTGGGCGATCGAGAGGGCACTTGCGCCCATCAGGGCGCCAAGCGCGGCCGGTTGCATGCCGACCTTGGCTGCCAGCGTGGTCAGGCCAGGCAGCACGGCAAGGCCTGCTACCAGCCCGACGACGGCGACCTTGGCGATCGCCTTGAGTGCTTCGAAGATCGCGTTGGGGCCAAACAGGTTGCGCGCTCCCGCGGACGGGTTGATGCGACGAAAGTCGAATTTGAGCGCTTGACGGTGGGCTTGAAGCCGACCTGCGCGACTCCCCCAAGCAGTCCGGCGAGCAGGCAGGCGCCCGCCACCGGGGCCACAGCGAGCACGATCGTCGAGAGCGCTGTGTGCATTAGTTCGCTGATGCCGGCGGCACTTGTGGCATGGGCGGGGTTGGCGACGTCGCGCAGCGTTTCGCGAAAGGTCGTAGCCCCGGATTCGACGATCTTCGGGCCCATTACGCTGATCGCGAGCAGGCCTGCGATCAGGACGAGCGAGCCACTGAGGTCGGGGCTGCGTGCGACCTGGCCCTTCTCGCGCGCGCGCTGGCGGTGCTTGGGTGTGGCCTTCTCTGTGCGTTCATCGCGTGCCATGTCCTTAGGCCACGTGCAGCGCGCCCAGCGCCGCGCCCACGCTCACCGACATCTGGTCTGAGATCCAATTGGCCGTGAACGGCAGTGCGGCCGCCGACGACGAGCAACGCCACCGCCACCTTCACCGGGAAGCCGACCGCGAACACGTTCAACTGCGGCACGACGCGCGAGACGACGCCGAAGGCCACGTCGGTTATCAGCAGCGCGACCAGTACGGGTCCGGCGATCTCAAGCGCCGAGGTGAAGAGGCCGGCGAATGCCTGCTCGGCGCCGCCGATCAGCGAGGACATGCGCGGGCCGCTCGTCAGCGGGACGAGTTCGAAGGTGCGCCCGAGCCCGCGCAACGTCCACGCTTCGCCGCCGATGACCAGGAAGATCATCGTCCCGACAAGTGAGTAGAAGCGCGAGATGACGGCGCCGTTCTGGCCGGTCATCGGGTTGATCAATTCCCCGTAGGAGAAGCCCGAGACGACGTCGATCATCGCGCCGGCGGTTTCGACCGCGGCCAGCAGGATCGAGAGCGTGAATGCGAAGCCGAAGCCGACGAGCAGCCCCTCGATCACGAGCTCTGCCACGAGCAGCGGCTGGCTTGGTATGTGCTGGCCGTGCATCGCGATCGGCGTCAGCCCGATCGAGATGCCGACGGCGATGATGCCGCGCACCCGCGGGGGGACTAGCGACGAGGAGAACAGCGGCGCGATGATGAACAGCGGCGTGACGCGTGCCAGCACGAGGATGAAGCCGACGAGCTCGCCCGCGGCCAGCTTCCTGAGTAGTTCGTTCACGAACCGACCATCGTCGGGATCGAGGTGAACAAGGCCGTCGTGTAGGCGACCAGCTGGCCCAGCATCCACGGCCCGAGCACGATCATCACAGCCGCGACGCCGATGATCTTCGGGATCAGCGTGAGGCTCTGCTCCTGGATCTGGGTGACCGCCTGGAAGATGCTGACCGCCAGCCCGGCAATGAGTGCGACGATCAGCAGGGGGCCGGCGATCTTCAGCGCAAGGCTCATGGCTTGAGAGGCGAGGTTGACGACGGTGTCCTGGTTCACGGCGCGATGCCTCCTAGGTGTGAAAACTCTGGACGAGTGCTCTGATGACCAGATCCCAGCCGTCGACGAGCACGAACAAGAGGATCTTGAAAGGCAAAGAGATGAAGGTCGGCGGCAGCATGATCATCCCCATGCTCATCAGCGTCGCCGAGACGATCAGGTCGATGATCAAAAACGGCAGGAAGATCAAGAAGCCGATTTGAAACGCGATATTGAGCTCGGAGACGATGAAGGCCGGGATCAGCACCTCGGTTGGGACTTCGGCGCGGGTATGCGGCGTCTTTGCTTTGGCGAGGTTGATGAATAGCGCGATGTCCTGCGGTCGCGTCTGGCGGAACATGAATTCGCGCATCGGTTCCTCGGCACGCTCGAGCGCCGTGATGGTGGTGATCTGGTGTGCCATCAGCGGCTGGACCGACTCCCGCTTGATCGCGGCGATGGTCGGTGCCATCACGAAGATCGTCAGGAACAGCGCGATCCCGACAAGCACCTGGTTGGGCGGCTCGGTGGTGGTGCCGATCGCCGAGCGGATGAAGCCGAGCACGATCAGGATGCGGCTGAAGCCGGTGACCGTGAAGAGGATCGCCGGCACGAGCGTGAGGCCGGCGACGAGCAGCAGGATTTGGACGGAGTTGTTGGAGGTGAGGTTCAACGACGCACCGTCAGTTCGCGCAGGCGCTCGATCAAGCTGGAGGACACCGACGGCATGTGCATCGGGTCGCTTTGTCGCTCGCCGGATTCGAGCGTCCTCGTGGGGCGGGGTCGTTCAGGCGTGCTCTGTGGAAGCGCCGCCATAGGTGGAGCTACAGGCCGCGCCGTCGTGGCCGGCGGCTCCGGCCAATGACTGCCCTCGTGTGCGCTCAACCAATGCTCGCCTTCATGTGGGCGCCGCCGCACGATCGTCACCGGCGGACTGGGCGGGGCAAGCAGACCGAGGTTGATGCGGCGTTTGCGCGGCCGCGCCGGCTCCTCGGGCGAGAGCAAGCCTGCTTCGAGAGCTTGCTGCTCGGTGTAGCGGTGGATCGGCATCAGGCCGTGCTCGGCGCTACCCAGCAGCAGATAGTCGTTGCCGGCTCTGACCAGGTGCACCGAGCGCCCGGAGCTGAGCGATAGCGCTGAGACGCTCGTCAGGCCGGTCGCGGCAACGCGCGGATCGCGCCTGGCCTTGACTTGGCGCAAGATCCAAGAAAGCCCCCAGATCACGCCGAGCACGATCGCCAAGCCGACGATCGTGCGCACGATGCTGGCTCCGCCAGAGCTCGTATGCGAGCTGGTGCTGGGTGAGCCCAGGTTCAGCGGCGTCTGTTCGCCTGTGCCCTTCTTGCTGTTTGCCGCGGTGAACGCCGACGCGGGACTGGCCCACACAAGCAGGCAGCAACACAGCAAGGCAGCCACTTGCGTGGCCGCACGGGGAAGGGTCAACTTAGTCATCGAGGGACGACTCCGAGGAAGAGTCGCCCCCGGTTATCGGCCCGCGGAGGCAGGTCTTGAGGGTCGGCCGACGGACGTGCTCAGGCGCAAAGGTCGGGTCAGCTGCAGGGGGACTAGAGGAGTGCGGAGACCTGCACGCCCCAGCCGCCGTCTGGCGTGACCACAAGTGTGCCGTTGGCAAAGCACAGCCCGTTGACGAACAGCTCGACCGGCGCCTCGGCAGCTTGATCGAGCTCGACGAGGGCGCCCGGCGCGAGCTCGACGGCATCCTTGAGCGAGAGGTGCGTTCGTCCCAGCTCGGCCCAAACGCGCACGAAGATGCTGCGCAAGATCTCTCGGCCCTCGGCGCTCTCGCGCGTGCCATCCACATGCGCGCGCGCACGCTCGAGCTCGGCTCGGCCGAGCTTGGCGTAGGTATCGGCGCGCGTCGGCGTATCGCTTGTGGAGTGCAGCTTGATCGCCCGTCGCGTACCGGAGCGTCCGGGCTGTCCGCGTCCGAGCAGCACGCCTTCGGCAAATAGCCACACGCCGTCATCGGCGCGACCCTGCAGTTCGGCGAGCGTGCCCGGGACGAGTCCCAGCATCTGCTCGATCGGCATCTGCGCCGAGCCGACCTCGGCGCGCAGCAGCACCTGGGCGCGGGCAAGACCGCGCCGCAACGCGTCGGGATCGCGCACGTCGCCTGCGAGCGGCGGGCCGGCGCCCCCACGGATGCTCTCGGCGACAGGCTCGACTGCCGCCCAGGGAATCAACAGGGACATCGTGGCCGACTGGCCATCGATCCTGCTCGCGAGCGTAACTGCGAAGGTGGGCTCGCCGACGGGCGCAAAGACACCGGCGTCGGCCTCCAAATCGACCTCGCCGCGCGTCAGCTGCGGGCCGCCGAGCTCGCCCCAGGAGCTTGAGAGCTCGGCGACGATCCCCTCGAGGAGGCCTCGTGCGAGCACCCAGTCGATGTCGGTCAGATGGCGCTCTGAGGGCGCTTGGGATGCCTGGCCGCCGAGCAGGCATTCGAGCGCTTGCAGCAAGAGCGGTTGCTCGACGCTGAGCAGCATCTGACGCTCGATCGTCTTTGCTTCGACCGCGACTGCGACGGCGTCTGCGGCCAGCCGTGCCTTGGCGGCCGCCCAAGTGTGCTGGTCGACCTCGGCGACACTGAGCTCGACTTCCACCGCAAGCTCGTTTGTAAGGCGGCCCGACAGCGCCTCACAGAACTGCTCGATCGCGCCCGAGATGCGGCGTCTGATCTCGGTCGTGAACTTGGTCGGCTGGGAGAAGTCGAGCGTGCGTATGCGCTCGGTCGCCGGGCCGGCCGGCTCCTCTGTGGTAGAGGATGCAGGCTTCTTCGCGCGCTTCTTGGAGCTTTGTGGTTCGTCCTTGGAAGCGCCGGCGCGGCTCTTCTGGCTCAACTGTGCTCCTCTGTGTTCTTAGTCAGCTGGTGGCGGCTACGGTCTCGCTTGCCGCGGCCTCGCCGGTTCCCGTGGAGGCTGAGATCTGATTGCTCTCGAGGATCTCGGTGACGCGCAGACCGTAGCGCTCGTCCATGACGATCACCTCGCCGCGGGCGATCGCCGTGCCGTTGACGAGCAGGTCGGCCGCCTCGCCGGCTTGGCGCTCGAGCGCCACCACTGAGCCGACGCGCAGGTCGAGTGTCTCGCCGACAGTCATGTGCGTGCGGCCGATCTCCACGCTCAACTCCATCGGTATGTCGCTGAGACGGCTCAGGTCCGGATCGGAGGGCGAGGCTCCGACAGGGTCGGTGCTCACGGCTCCACCCGATGGGTTCTGATCGAACTGCTCGTACTCGATTGCCTCAGCCACTTTGCCTCCTATTGAACTGTGAAGTCCGGGAACAGCACTTCTTCGACCTTGACGTCGGTCCTCTGTTGAATCGCGTGGAGGATCTGACGCTTGATCGTCTCTCGGCCGTGACTGCTTATGAGTGTTTCGCCACTCTGGCCGGTCACGGCGTTCGTGATGATTTCGCGCACGATCGCTTCCTCGGGCAGAGTACCGGGCCCACTTTCGGAACCGGAGGAGGCGCCTGTTGCGCTGGCACCGTCGCTCTGTCCTGGCGCCAGCTGGAGCGCCACGCTGATCTTGGCGTAGCGTCCGTCGCTGAGGTTGAGCAGGAAGGACTGTGGCATCACGTAGATAGTGCCCTTGACCTTCTCCTTGACGACCGGCTTGGCCTTGGTCATCGTGTAGCCGCCGAACAGCAGGATCGGGACGATCGCGACGAGCAGGATCTTCTTGTTTTTGAGCATGGTCGTTTCCTATGGTTCGCTGCCGGGGTGACTTTCGCCTTCTCCGCCGTAGATACGGCGCATCACGATCTCCACGCGCCGGTTGCGCGCGCGGCCGCCTTCGGTCGCGTTGCTATCGACCGGCTGCTGGTCGGCGTTGCCGCTCGCCGTCAGTCTGTGCTCGGCGACCCCGTGTTCGGCCAGGAATTCCACGACGGCGCTGGCGCGGGCGGTCGAGAGCTCCCAGTTGCTCGAGAACTGGGCGCTGTGGATCGGGACGCTGTCGGTGTTGCCTTCGACACTGATCGGATGGGTTTCGTCGATGTTCAGCAGCTGGCCGATCTCCCCGAGCAGCGCGTAGGACTTTGCGTCGAGCGTCGCTTGGCCTGAGGGAAACAGCAGGTCGTCGGTGAGCACCTTGATGACCAGTCCACGCTGTTCGATCGAGGTCTGCACGCTCGAGCTGAAGCCATGCGACTTGGCATAGGCGTCGAGCTCGTGCTTGATCTGTGCGAACTCGCTGTTCTCGCGCTGGGCGGGCGTTTCCTGCTGGGCGGCTGCTGTAGCGCCCTGCGTGCCGTGCGCATTGCTGTTCTGCAGACTGGCGGCGCCCTGGGTGGTGACAGGCTCGATCGCCTGCAGTTCGACGCTTGCGGGGACCTGGCTCGAGTTTGCGGTCGAGCCCTGCTGGGCGACCGCCTTGCCGCCGGGGAGGATGTTGCCGGAAAAGGCTGCCTTCAGCGACTGCTGCAGAGTCTGGTACTTGGAGATATTGACCGAGGAGATCGAGAAAAGGACCATGAACAGCGCCATCAGCAGCGTGATCATGTCCGCGTAGGTCAAAAGCCAGCGCTCCTCGCTCTCCTCGCTATGAGCCCCACCGCGATGGCGCCCGCGCCCGCGAGCCATGCTCAGGCCGCCTTGGGTTCGGCGCTCAACTGCGCGACAGACTGCTGCTCGTCGTCATCTGAGCGCTCGGCGGGGGGTACGTAGGACATCAGCTTTTCGGAAACAAGGCGCGGGTTGTCGCCCGCCTGGATCGAGAGGATTCCCTCGACGGTCATCATGCGTAGCTCGACCTCTTCGGCGGAGATCGCCTTCAGGCGGTTGGCGATCGGCAGGAAGATCACGTTGGCCGAGCCGACGCCCATCAGCGTGGCGATGAAGGCCGCGGAGATAGATGGTCCGAGCGTGGAGGGCGCCGCCAGGTTCTGCAGGACATGCACCAAGCCGAGGACGGTGCCGATGATCCCCATCGTGGGCGCGAAGCCGCCGGCCTTCTCGAACGGCGAGGCGCCGACGGCGTGGCGGGCCGCCATGCCGTCAACCTCGGCCTCGAGGATCGTGTGCACCATCTCGGGGTCGGTGCCGTCGACCACCAACTGCAGGGCGTTGCGAGTGAAGGGGTCCTCGATCTCGGGGAGTTGGGCGTCGAGCGCGAGCAGGCCTTCGCGGCGAGCTTGGTCGGCCAGGCCCACCAGCTGGTCGAGTCGCCCACGCACGTCGGGCGGGTCGGCTGAGATCACGAGTTTGTAGAGGCTCGGCACGCGCTTCATGACGTCCATGCCGGTGCTGGCCAGCGTGACGCCGAAGGTGCCGCCGATAATGATCATCAGCGCTGGAATGTTGATGAAGGAGGCGGGACTCGTCCCGTCCATCATCGAGCTCAGCAAGAGCGCGCCAAAAGCCGCGCCAATCCCAATGGCCGTTGAAGCTTTCATTTGCTCAACTCATCGGCGCTGCGGAAAAATCCTTGACAGCTGAGATGCGCTAAGCGGGATCGTCCTCCACCGCGGAGAGCCGGCCGGACTCGCGTGCGCCGGAGGGCGAGCCGGGCTGGCGCGGCGGGCGGCGGTTGCGCAGCGCCTCGCTGAGCACTCCGGCGCGATAGGTGTGCAGAGCGGCGGCGACCTCCTCAGGCGTCTCGGCCACTACCACCTTCGCGCCCGTGGCGAGCGTGATGACCGTGTCGGGGGTCGATTCGACGGTCACGACCATGTCCGGATTCAGTTGGAAGGGCTCGTCGCTGTGGCCGAGCCGGTTGAGCGTGATCATCTCTACCTCTCTTGCTTGCGCGAAAAATCTAGAAGATGCGTTTACTTAGAAAATGCGCTTGCACGAAAAACCTAGAAAATTTTGAGCGAGTATCTAAAGCTTAGGTACCTAAGTATCTGCCACATGCCCACTTTAGGGGGGCGTGGGCGTGCAGCGCGTTTTGGAACACACAGGTGTACCCGCCAAGACGCATCAGCGACTGGTGGTTGGGGTCGAAAAAATAGCGATGGGATGGGACAACGCAGGCGCGCCGTCCCATCCCATGCTCCTCGGAGTTGTCCGCTCTACTTCGACCTCCTTGGTCGCGCTGTAAAGATTTGCGAGGCCACTTGCCATCCCCGCGAAGAGCGCAGGGTGAGCAGATGGCGGTCTACTGCACCATCGTGACCAGCGTTCCGAGCATTTCGTTCGCCGTCGAAATCACACGCGAGTTGGCCTGATAGCCACGCTCAGCCGTGATCATGTTGGTCATCTCGGTAGCAAGATCGACGTTCGACATCTCCAGCTCCCCGCCGATCGTCGAGCCGAAGCCCGGGGTGTTTGGGGTGCCGACGATCGGCGCTCCGGAATCAGCGGTTTGCCCCCACAGCGAGCCGCCGAGACGTTCCAGCCCGTCTTCATTGGGGAATGTGGCAAGCGATATGTAACCGGCTGTGACGCGCTGCTGATAGGTCTTGGATTCGGGGTTCTCGTCGGTGTAGGCCACGGACCCGTCAGGGCCGATCGACACGTTGCTCGATCCCGGCGGAACATGGATATAGCTTTCTTCCTTGCCCGCCGCGTAAGTGGTGCCGGCTTCGGTTTCGGTCGCCACGGCGTTGCGGCCGATCACATATTCACCGGCTTCGGTGGTGAGGAACCCTTGCGAGTTGGTCGTCAGGTCGCCGGCTCGCGTGTAGTTGACTTTGGCGGGCAAGCCAGTTGTGTACGGTTCCTTGGCCGGCGGTGTGCCGGCTCCTACGCGTAGGAAGCCGCTGCCCTCGATCGCGACGTCCAGTGGGTTGTTGGTGGTCTGAAAGGAGCCCTCGGTCATTTCGTTGCGAGTCGCGGCGACCTGCACGCCGAGCCCGATTTGCACCGGGTTTGAACCGCCGTTGGTGGCCGTCGGTCCAGATGCTCCTCGCATCACTTGCGTCAGCGATTCGGAGAACGTGACACTCGAGGCCTTGAAGCCCACGGTGTTGACGTTCGCCAGGTCGTTCGCCGTCTCGTTCAGCAGCGCCTGGTTTGCGTCCAGGCCGCTGATCGCGGCATACATTCCAGTCATCATCGTGACTGCCCTTCCTTTCGCGGCCCCCTCTGTGAGGTCCAGCCGTTGTCGTGAGTGTTCGCCGTCGCGCTTATGCGATGACGGCGCTGTCAATGTTGGTGAATACGTTGTCTTTCATTTGCTCGGATCCCACGGCCGTTATGACCGTGCGGTTGCTGACCGACACCACAAAAGCGGTGCCGTCGACAAGTACGAGGGAATCGCGTGAGCCCTTGCTTGCCGCGCGCCCCACTCCATCTGAGAGTCGCCCGAGCGTGGCGGAGTCGAGTTCGATCCCACGACGTTGCACGCGCGCGAGGGCGTGGCGGGAGAACTGCAGCGGCTGAGAGCCGCCGGCCTGCTCGAGGGCCTCGGCGAAAGACTGTCCGGGAACTGTTTCGGCAGCGCCGTTCGCGGTGCGCTTACGCGTGACATCATCCGCTGGCTTGGTCGCGCCCGGGGCGGTCGGCACGCCGACTGGAGTTGGCGCGCCCGCGGGGGTGGCTGGAGCGCCGCGCGGGATCGGCGGGGTGCTCAATCCCCCAGGCGGGATCAGCGCTGGGTTTGAGATCGGGTTCATTTGACTTCGCTGACGCTCGCGATCTTCACACCAGGCACGCCTTCGATCGTGAGTGTGGGGCCGGATGTCGTGGACTGGACGCTTTCGACCTTCCCCGTCGCCGCGGCGCCGGTGGAGGGATCGCTGTAGCTGACGGTGTGGCCGATCAGCTGAACGGCGCTCGAGAGCTCGCTGGCGCTCGCGAGGTTGGTGGTCTGCTCGAGTTGGGTGAACTGCGCCAGCTCGGTCACGTATTCGTTGCCGTTGGCCGGTTCCAGGGGATTCTGTGCCTGCAACTGCGCGATCATCAGCTTCAGGAAGTCGTTTTGCCCGAGCACGCTGTTCGGGTTTTCGGGACTAGCCGCAGATGCGGAGTTGCCTGAGAGGGCGGCAGCGGCTTGTGCGACTGGAGATGTCACGGTTTTCTGTCCTTTCGTTCGCTCATAGGACAACCTTCGGTTATGGGGTGGTGGGGGTCGCTCACAGGGCAACCTGAGGTCGTCGAGTGGAGCTGCTCTCTTTTCTCATGCGAGCACGTCGACAATCTCACCGAGAGGGGTACCGGCCGGACGTGTGTTGTCCCGCGACTCGGCGAGCGCTTCGCTTTCTTCCGCTGTGCCTGGTGCGCCGGCGGCACTCGCCCCGTCGGCGTTGGCGGCGAAGCGCCCGTCCTGTTCGCCGGTCTGCGGTTGGCCGGAGGAGCCGATATCGAGCTGTAGCAGCGACAATCCGAGCGAGCTGAGCGATTGGCGCAGCTCCGAGCGGCCCTGGCTGAGCGCCTGCGCGCCGGCCGGCGTGTCGGCGGTGACGCGCGCGCGCAGCCCTTCGCTGGTCTGGCTCAAGCGGATGCTGATGTGGCCGAGCTCTTCGGGCTGAAGTTCGATCCGCGCTTTGGCGATGCCCTGGCGGGCGGCGAGCTCGATCGTCGCGCCGATCGAGTCGATCATCTCCTGCATCGGCACACCGGGAACGGGCAGTGGGTTTGCGCCGGTGTTGGGGCTTGCACCGACACCGCCGTTCGCTTCGGGATTGGTGCTTATCCCGGCATCGAGGCTTGCCTGGGCTGTGGTCGAGGCTGCTGTCTGTGGGGGCGCCTCGGCAGCGGTCTGCGCAGCCGACTGCGCATTTGTTGCTTGTACCTGGTTGGCGGCTGCCGAGGACCGGCCGGCGAGCTCCGCTGTCGAGTTTGGCGTGTCGTTGTTGCTTGGTGCGGGCGAAGCCGCTGCCCGATTCTGGAAAGAGGCAGAGCCGGCAGTGGGGGTGCGCACTGAGGAGAGCGTGCTGTGGGTGGCGCTTTGGGTTCTGCGTGGCTGCGTTGAACGCGCTCTGTCCCCGGCGTCTGGGTCGAGTCCGACTGGCCGGGGGACGGTGCGGTCGTTGCGCCCTCAGCGGCTTGGGTTGTCGCGGCCGCTGGACTGTTCGGCTTCTGCTGGGCCCGATGCGTTCGGTTTGCTTGCCGGATCGGACGCAACCGTCGATGTGGGAGCCGTCGCGGTGGTGGCCGACGGGGGCGCAGGCGCTGGTGTTGGGCTCGCGGCGCCGGCGGCAGCGCCGGCAACCCCGAGGGTTGCTGGTGGAGTGCGAGTTGATGCCGAGGCGGACGAGGCGCTGGGGCCGACCGAGATGCCGTCGCGGGTGAGGTACCGGAGTCGGCGGAGATTCCGCCGAGGTGAGGAAGTCGTGGCATGCGAGGCACCGGGACCGGCGGAGGGTGCCGCCGCGGATGAGGATGTCGCGCGAGTGAAGCGTCAGGGCTGGGGGGCATGCGGCCGCCGGCGAACGAGGTCGTGGCAGGCGAGGCAGTGGCGCCGGTGGGTGATGCCGTGGCGGCTGCCGATGCCGCCGCGCCGACGGGTGATGCGATGGCGGGTGCGCGATGCCGCCGCTCCGACCAGGCGAGGAGGCGGGAGGCGAGGAGGGTGGGAGCACGCTGGCAGCCGAGGTTGAGCCCGGAACATCTGCCAAGGCCGAGGTAAGCCCCGACGGTGGGACGGCCGCGGTGACGGTCTCGGGCGTAGATGTCAGCGTGGCGGTTCGGGCGCGGCAGTCGCCGTGCCGGTCGTACCGGTGGCTATCGGCTGCCGCGGCTTGCCCGCCGGAGTGGTTGCCGAGGCTGCGGTCGCTGCGTCTGGCGTTGGCATCGAGGCGCCAGATTCCGAGCAGGGGATGTCACGATCCCGCCAGCGGCTCGCGCTGGCTCCGTTTGTGCCGGCCTGCGTTGTCACTGGTGCGCGCCGCGCGCGAGGGGTGCGGCATTCTTGCCGTGACCCTCTCTGGGGCTGCTCTTTGGATGGCCTTCCGCAGTGGCGGTCCGGGCCCAATGTGTGGCGAGCGCGCTCTGGAACGGCGCGCCCGGTGGAGCCCCCGGCGGGGCCCCCTCCGAGGCTCCGGGTGGAGCGCCTGAGGACGGGCTCGATCGGCTCGCGCCGCTGGAGGGCGAGCCGGAGGGCAGCGAAGCCGGTGGCATGCCGAGTGCGATCGGGGCGTTCACTCAAGGCCCCCGGCGGAGATCGAGGCGGGTGAGTCTGACGGTAGGCTTCGGCGTAGCCGAGCACCTTGGAGACGTAGCTCTGGGTTTCGGCGTAGGGCGGTATGCCGCCGTATTGCTGAACGGCTCCGGGCCCGGCGTTGTAGGCGGCCAGGGCTCTTCGGTGTTGCCGCCGAACTGGCTCATCAACTGGCTCAGGTAGCGCGCGCCGCCTTCGATCGATTCGGTCGGGTTGAGTGGGTTTGCGACACCCATCGAGGAAGCGGTCCCCGGCATCAGCTGTGTCAGGCCGCTCGCGCCGGCGCTGCTCTGAGCGTTGGGGTCAAAGCCCGACTCCTGCTGGATCAGGCCGTGCAAGACGGCTGGGTCGACGCCGTAGCGCTCGGCTGCCTGTTCGATCACGTTGTCGTATTCGCCGCCATCAGCGCTCGCACCTGCCGCGCTTTCGCTCTGTACGGCGGTTAGGGAGGCGGAGTCCGCCGTCGTCGCGGCCTGCAGCGCGGCGGCGAAGTCCTCCGCGGGCGCCTGTGGGGCTGTCGCGGATGGGCGTGGCCCAGAAGCAGCAGAGAAAGCAGCTGAGGTTGCGTTTGTCGGGACGACCCCCGAGCCGACTTGACGAGTCTGTTCGATCAGTCTCTGCAGTTGTTGCACGCGTTGGGCTGATCGCCAGCTCGCCTTCTGGCACGCCGGCGTTGGGGGCAATCGCGCCTGTGCTCATGCTCCACTCCGACCGAAGCGGACGGCGGCGATCTCGTCCAGCTCGCTCTGTTCGCGGCCGGCGACGGCGCGCTGGTGCTCGCCGTGCTGGCGCTCTCTGAGGCGCTTGAGCGTCTCGTGTTCGGTCGCGGCGACGGTAAGCGTGGCGTCGCGCTCGGCGACCGTAGCCTTGCGTTGCTCCAGCTCTTGTGACTGTGCGCCGCGTCGCGCCTCGATGCGCTCCAGGAATGCCTGGCGGGCCGACGAGCTCGCCGGCTGCGAGCGCCTGCGGCTCGCTCGCTCGGGCCCGATGTTCGCTGTGTGCTCGCTCGAGCTCGGCCTCGGATTGCGCAGCTCGGTCTCTGCGCCGGAGCGCGAGCAATCGCCGCGCCAACTCCTGCTGGGCCTGCTGCTCTTTGCGCTCGCGCAGCGCGCGCACGCGCTCAAGCCGAAAGCGAAAAACGGATCCGTTCACGGACCGGTTATCGGACGGGGCGGCCCTTTCTTGAGGCCGGCTTGGACGGTTGAGAGGGGGGGCGTTGGCGGTTCGCGAAAACGACGTGGCCACCCCCGCGCGCGGGGGGCATCGCGATTTGGACACCCTGCCCCCTGTGCATGGACGCTCTGCCCGTGTGCGAGCGGCCCGGCGTGCAGCGTCGGGATTGTCAACGGCGACCTCCAGGGGTACGCTTATGGGCAAGTGAACGCGAAGGTGGCGGGACTCTGGGGGACGGCCGTGGTTGAGGTGGAAAGGCGGGATGCCGGAGACGGATCAGGACGCAACAGCGTTGGCGGCGCCTCGCCGCGTATTCCGGCCTGCTTGAGAGTGTTTGTGCTGTTGCTCGCGCTCGTCGTGGTGGCGGCCGCGCATGGGACCGTCGCGGCACTGGCGGCCGATGGTCTGCCGCCGGGTGTGCCGGTGCCGGCGTGGGCGAAGGGTAAGAAAGTGCATTTCGACCCCGGCCGAACCGCAGAACACCCGCCTTGCGGGCGATGATGCTCAGGGCGGGTGCGGCCGCGGGAGGTGCGGCGGCGGGAGGTGCGGCGGCGGCGTCGAACGGCAAGGCACGTCCGCTAACGTCCTCGCCCCCGCGGCTCCTATACCACGGTGGCACGATTCAGAACGAACCGCACCTGATGCTCGTCTTCCTCGGAGAGGAATGGGAAAGTGGGTCCGCGCTTGCGCTGCGCCGCGAACTTGAAGCGACGGCGGAAAGCCTGCCCGGATCAGCCATATCAAGAGATATTGACGCAGTACAGCGGCCTTGACGGCCCGATATCCTCGCCGCTCGCGGGCTCACCTGTGATCGAAAAATATTACGTCAAACGGCCGATCACCACCAAGATCAATAATACCGCGGCCCTTCAGGCGGCACAGGAAGTGATTGAACACACCGGCGGAGCAGGGAATACCAACACCACCTATGCGATTCTGCCCGCCCCCGGCACCGCTGAAGAGGAACTCCGTACGTGTGGCTTCCACGAGCAGTACGGAGGGAACGGGCAAGGGGCATGGGAGCCTGGACCGTCGATCGCCGTGGTCATGGACACGGAAGTGCGCATCGGGTGCGACGCATCGAAGACGCTCACCCATCAGTATGCCGAGGAGCGTCACCGACCCGAATGGCGAATCCGGTTGGAATATAGGGGAAGGTGGCAACGACGAGATTGCGGACATATGCAATGAACGGGAACCGGGACGACTGGCGGACGGTGCGCTGGTGGCGTGGTTGTGGGACGACTCCAAGGAAGCCTGTGAGATCGAAGACAGCGACCCAGGGTCCGTGCCGGTCGGGCCGTATACAGAAACGTCTAACAGGGATCCGTCCCTGGAAGGCTCGACGAATCTGACCACCGAATCGGAGAAGCTTGAAACCTCTATTTATCCCTGTGATCTGCAAGCTCACTATTACTTCGAATACGGCACGACCGAAGCGTACGGCAATAGGACTGCCGAATCGGTCGTTCCGGCGGCGTGGGGAGCCGTCAAAGTGAGCGCCACCATTACCGGATTGCAACACAGCGCCCCCTATCACTGGCGGGTGCTGGTCAAGACCAGTAACGGCAGCGCCCAGGGTGTGGACCACGAGTTCACCATTCCCTATTATGCGGAAGTCAAGGAAGAGGAAACGAGCGATGTTGGGCTCACCGAAGCTACGCTGAACGGCGAAGTGCGACCGGTGGGGGGGAAACCAAGTACTACTTCGAATACGGCACCACAACGGCGTACGGGTCGAAAACGGCGGAAGCAAGCGTTGGATCGGGCGATGAATTTGTCGCAGTGAGTGCCCCCATCACCGACCTTGAAGTAGGCACCAAATACTATTACAGGCTCGCCGCGGTCAACAGTCGTGGTACGACGGTGGGCAAAGGCCAAGAATTCGAAACGCTGGGTGGCAAGCCGATAGCGCTCACGGAACCGATATATACCGTCGGGTACACGAGCGCCACCCTCAAAGGAGGCGTCTACGGAAAAGGCGAGACCACCCAGTTCTACTTCGAATACGGCACCACGGAAGCCTACGGCCAGCGCACCGCCGAACACGAAATCGCGGGAGCTGGATTGGAAGAAGAAAAAGAAGCTGTCAGTGGCCTTACGCCCGGCACCTTGTATGACTACCGGATCGTTGCGAGGAACAGCTACGGGACGAGCTATGGAGCCGACAAAGTGTTCTTGACGCCCGATGAACCCCTGGCGGAAACGACGGCACCCAAGGCGGTTGGCTACGACGATGCCACGCTGAACGGCACGATCGATCCACACGGCACGAAGACGGGCTATTACTTCGAATATGGAACCAGCCAGAGCTACGGTGAGCACACAGCCGAAGTCACCGTCGGCTCGGGTACGAGCGATGTGCGAGCTGTGCAATCCGTCGATTACCTGGCCGAAAACACCACCTATCATTTCCGCGTCGTCGCCACGACCATCTACGGGACCACCTACGGCGCCGACCAGACATTCTCGACCGGCACCGCCCCGCTCGCGCAAACCGACGCGCCAGCGAACATCGGCTCCACGGGAGCTACGCTAAACGGCACGATCGACCCACATGGTACGGAGGTGGAATATTATTTTGAATACGGTCCCACGCCCGAGTACGGCTTGAGCACGGCCCAGACGAGCGCGGGCTCGGGTGAGGCCGACGTGCAAGCAAGCGAGACGATCGCCGAACTGTCGCCGGGTGTCACCTACCACTACCGGCTCGTGGCAGTGGATGACTCAACCAAGCAGTACGGCAGCGAAATGATGTTCACGACCATCGCGCCCGCGCCGCCTGCCGAAATCGTCGGTCCAACACTCCCCACCACGCCGCTCGTTCCGCCTGTCATAGTGGTCGGCCCGGCGCCAATCCTGACACCGGTTCGCATCGGATTTTCGCTTCAGGTGACACATGGTGATAGCTCGCTGCTAGTGGTGCTCGTACTCGACAGTATCGCGGCGCGTGTGGAAGTGGAGGCCACCGCGCCCGACGCGCCAACTCGGCAAGGCAAAACGAAACGACAACCATTTGTCCTCGGTTGTGCTCGCGCGCGCAATACGCACCAAAGTCGGGGTGGGTAAGCTGAAGCTCGTACTACCGCTGGGCGCCGAGGCAACACAGGCACTGAAACGCAGGCGTCATTTGGCATTGACGGTAACCGCGGCGATCACTTCATCTAGCGGTGAACGGCAGGTGGCTTCTCACACGGTCACGCTGACGGGCCGTCACTAGGCCACCGTAACTGGGCAAAAGGACAGTTTCGGCTCAAATACTCAGCCCGAGCGCGGGGATCGCCGGCGTCTCGGCGGCGACCGGCACGACCGTGGGGTCGAGGGCGGACGAGGGGGCGTCGGCGGTAAGCACCTCGGCGTCGGGGATGTCGATAGCGGACAGTGCTGGCTCATCGGCGAGCGCTCCAGAGGGCTCCCCCGCGAGCGAGGCGGCGACTCCAGCAAACGCGCGTCGGCGTCCTCGGGCAGGGTGCACTCGTTGACGGGCTGGCGCAAGAAACCCTCGATGCGCGCGCGGTGGGCGAGCGCCGTGTCGAGCGCCGGGTCGCTGCCCGCCTGGTAGGCGCCGATCGAGACGAGGTCTTCCTTCTCGTGCAGCACCGCCAGCGCGGAGCGCAGGAGCTGACCGGCCAAGGCAAGCTCGGGCGTGACGATCTCGCCGAGGAGTCGCGAGACGCTTTGCAGCACGTCGATCGCCGGGTAGTGACCTGCATGTGCCAGCGAACGCGTGAGCACGACGTGCCCGTCGAGGATCGCGCGCGTCGCGTCGGCGATCGGCTCGTTCATGTCGTCGCCGTCGACCAGCACCGTGTACAGCCCGGTGATCGAACCGTTTGTACTCGTGCCGGCGCGCTCCAGCAGGCGTGGAAGCAAAGCGAACACACTGGGTGTGTAGCCGCGCGTGGCGGGCGGCTCGCCGATCGCCAGACCCACCTCGCGCTGGGCCATCGCAAAGCGCGTGACCGAATCCATCATCAAGAGCACGTCGTGGCCCTGGTCGCGGAAGTGCTCGGCGATCGTCGTGGCGGTGAAGGCGGCCTTGATGCGCACCAACGCGGGTTGGTCGGAGGTGGCTACGACGACGACCGAGCGCTCCAGCGCGTCGCCGAGGTCGCGCTCGATGAACTCGCGTACCTCGCGTCCGCGCTCGCCGACGAGCGCGATCACGTTGACCTGAGCGCTCGTGGAGCGGGCGATCATGCCCATCAGCGAGGACTTGCCGACGCCGGAGCCAGCGAAGATGCCAAGTCGCTGTCCGCGTCCGCAGGGCACGAGCGAATCGAGTGCGCGCACGCCGAGACCGACGCGCTCTGTGATGCGGGGCCTTGAGAGCGCGCTTGGTGGTGGAGCGATCGTGGAGCGCTCGACTCCGGCGGGTGCTGGAAGCTCGTCCAGCGGCACTCCCAGCCCATCGACGACGCGTCCGAGCAGGTCGGGTCCTACGGAGACACGAAAGGGCGCTCCGGTCGCGAGCACGCGCGTGCCCGGGCCGATGCCGTGCAGCTCGCCCAAAGGCATCAGCAGCGTACGCCCGTCGCGGAATCCGACGACCTCGGCGGGAATCCCACCGTTGGGGATGCTGTTCCGGTCGGTGCATGCACCGACCGGCCGGGCCGCACATGTGCGGCCCGGTGCCGTTGGCGCATGCGCCAACGGCTGGGGTCGTGCATGCACGACCCCCCCGACAAGACACACCTCTCCGATCTCCGCCTGAAGCCCGGTCACCTCGATGATCAGCCCAATCAGGTTGCTTACAAACCCGTGACGCCGTGCAAGGTCGGCCTCGCGGACGGCTTGTGTGGCGCCTGCCAGCAGTGCGCCTGGTGGTGGGCTCTGAAACGGCGATGCCACCCGCGCGCGCGGGGGAGCAGCCAAATCGCTTGCCCCCTGCGCCGCGGGTAGGGGGGAGGATTCGCTCACGCCGCCCGCTCGGCCGCCAGCGAGGCTTCGACGACCTCGCGCGCCCGCTCCAACTGCGTCTCCACGCTCGCGTCCACCTCGCCCTCGGCGGTGCGCACGATCGCGCCACCGGGCTCGACACGCTCATCGGGTTGGACGTCACACAGCTCGACACCGCTTCCCGGTCCGGCCAGCTCGCCGATGGCTGAGCTCACGGCCTCAAACTCAGCGGGATTGACGAGCACAGTGATCTTGCGCCGGTCGGTCACGCGCCGCAGCGCCCCTTGCACGGCCTCGAGTATGCGCTCGCTGGGAAGCTGTCGCGTGCCGCTGAGAATCTTCTCTGCCAGCTGCAACCCCAGTTGGATCGCATCGTGTTCGATCGCCTGCACCAGCTCGACGCGCAGCGACTCGATTCCGTCCATGGCCTCGCTGAGCGCCCGCGCGGCGAGGGCGATCTCGCCGGCGCCTTGCTCGTGGCCGGCGCCGCACCCAGCGGCATAGCCTTCGGAGCGGGCTTGCTCGCGGATCTGCTCGGCTTCGAGCTGCGCCTGGGCAAGTGCACGCGCGGGCGCGTCGCGCGGCTGGGGTTGCGACGGCTCGAGCTGCTCAAAGGCGTAGCTGACGGCGCTATCAGGCAACCGCTCTGCCCTTTTGGCAGCCGCACGCTACGGCTTCTTCAAACGAAGCTCTCTCGACCTCCGCTCGCCGCGCCCTATGGCCAACCTCAGGCAACGTTATCTCCATCTGACCGCCGCGTGCCACCGCGGTCCGCTCAGACAACCGCTTCGCCTTCCTCCTCGTCGCCGCCGGCGATCACGATCGTGCCGGCCTCATCCAGCTTGCGCACGACCGTGACCACGCGACTCTGCGCCTCGTCGATGTCGCGCTGGCGTTGCGGCGTCTGGATCTCCATCTCCTCCTTGAGCATCGCCGCGCCGCGCTCTGACATGTTCGTGAGGACGATCTCCATCACGTTCTCCGGCGCCCCACGCAGAGCGAGCACAAGATCCTTCTGGTCGACCTCGCGCAGCACTTGCTGGATCGCGCGCTCGTCGAGCTTGACGATGTCCTCGAACACGAACAGCATCCCGCGCACTTCCTCTGCAAGCGCCTTGTCTTCTCCGGCAAGGCGCTCGAGCACGTTGCGCTCGGTGGTGCGGTCGGCATGGTTGAGGATGCCGGCAAGCGTCTTGGCTCCGCCGCTGGCGGAGTACTTGCGCTCGACCGTAGCCCCTAGCTTGTGGCGAATCATCTGCTCGACTTGCTGGATGACGCGCGTGCCGGCGTTGCCCATGCGCGCGATTCGCAGCGCGATGTCGGGTTGCTCTGACTCGGGCAGCCGGGCGAGCACCCCGGCGGCGAGATTCGTGTGCAGGCTGGCGAGCACGAGCGCAACCGTCTGGGGCGACTCGCCGCGCAGCAGCGCGGCGATCCGCTCGGGCGGGACGCGCCGTAGGAACTCGAACGGGCGCGTTTCGCTGGCGCTCTCCAGGCGCCCGAGCAGATCGGTCGCGCGCTCGGGGTCGAGCGCACGCTCGATCACTCCGCGCGCAAAGTCCAGCCCGCCGACAGTCCCCTGACCCTCGCCGGCCTCGGCGGCCAGTTCGCCGAAGACCGACTCGGTCGTCTCGGCGCCGACAGAGCTGAGCCGCGCCATCTCCATCGAGAGGCTCTCGATCGCATCCTCGTCCATGCGCTGCATCACGTTCGCCGCGCGCTCGGGTCCGAGCGCCGCCATCAGGACGGCAGCCCTGCGTGCTCCCGGCAAGCGCTCGCTTGGGGTTGCCGGCAAGGGCGCGGACGGATTGGCCGCTGAGCGCTCGGCCAGAGCGCCCGGGGGTTTCGGGGCCGTCTCTGAGGGTGAATCTGCCACTAGTCCTCCTGCATCCAGTTACGGAGCTGCTGGGCGACGCGGTCGGGATCGCTGTCGGCGAGCTGCTCGACCTGGCGGCGCAGCTGGTCGCCGCCGGCATGTCCGTTTCCGTTCCCGTTGCCATTTCCATTGCCGTTCCCATTGGGAGGCGCTACGCCGGCCATCGCCGGTACCGGTCTTGGCGCACTTTCGCGCTGCAGCTCGGAGAGACGCATCGGCGTCTCTAGCTCACGCAGCCAGACCGGCTCGTCGATCGTGTCCGATTCGCGGCGGCGCAACGAGCGTGTCGTGAAGAACAGGAAGAGGAGCGAAGCGATGCCAAGCAATGCATACTTGGCGTAACCGAGCATGCTGCTGGTCGAGCTCGCCGCACTGGTAGTCGGGCTGGCAAAGGCGACCTGTCCGATTGAGATCGTGTCTCCGCGCTTGGTTTGAATGCCGGCAGCGTTGGTGATCGCTTCGCGGATCGCCGGTAGCGAGGCAGCGGGAACGGAGTGGTCAAGCAGCACCGAGACGTGCTGGCTTTCGACTGTTCCAGGGGCGACCGTGGTGTGGGACACCGTCTTGCTCACGCCAAGCGTGCTGCTCGTCGTTTCGTGCTTGTAGTTGGACTTGCCGCCTGTACTGGTACCGGCTGGAAGATTCGCGGTGCCGGTGGCGCCGCCTGCACCAGAGCCGTTACCGGTGAGTGTCTCGATGTCCTTGCTCTGCTGCAGCGGCACGCCGGCCTTGCCGTAGCTGAGCTGTTCCTGGGTGGTCGAGTTCACGTTCATGTTGGCGTACACCAACACCTGTGCCTTGCCCGGACCGAGAGTTTGCGCGAGCATCGCACCGAGGCTTGCGCCCATGCTCTGGTCATAGCGCTGCTCGGCTTCCTGCACGCCGTTGCCGCCGCCGCCACCACTGCCGGCGGCCTGCGGCCACAAAAGCTGACCCGAGGCGTCGGTGATCGTGACCTTGTTCAACTGCAGGCCGGGCACGCTGGAGGTGACCAGCTGCGCGATTCCTTGCACGGAACTTTGTGGCATCGATGTGGTCCCTGAGAGCAGCACGGCAGCCGAGGAGATTCCTTGGTTTTCGCCAAAGATCTGGCTCTGGGAGTTGGGCAGCACGAGCTCGACCTGTGCCCCGGAGACACCTTGCACCGAGTCGATCGTCTCCGCCAGCTGTCCCTGTAGGGCACGCTGGTAGGTGACCGCTTGCTGGAAATTGCTTTCGCCAAGGTTCTGTTTTTCAAACAGCGAGAAGTCCGGCTGGGTATTGCCGAGCAGGCCGGCGCCGGCCAAGGCCACACGCGCCTCGGCGGTCTGGTTGGACTGGACGGCAAGCGCCGTGCCGTTGTTCTGCAGCTCGTAGTTGACGCCGTGCTCGCTGAGTGTGCTCGTCATCTTGCCGGTCTGGGAGGGATCGACGCCGCTGACGAGTGTCGTGTAGCTCGGCGCGGAGACCATGTGCAAGAACAGGTAGATGAACAGGATCGCGCCGACTGTGGCACCGCCGATGATCAGCCATCCGCGAGTGGTGAGCCGCGATGCGAGCTGGGATAGAGGCACGGCCTAGGCTCGCGATCCGCGAATGGCGAGCCGCGAAATGAGTCGTGGAAGTGCCACCGATCAGACCTGCGTCTGGAAGAGGTTCTGAGCGGCTTCGGTGGCCTTGGTGCGAAGCTGCGAGGCCAAGTCCATAGCCATCTGCGCGTCCTCGACGGTCACGACCGCGCTCTCAGGATCCTTGGCAGTGCCGGTGGCAAGCGACTGGGCGGCGCTGTCGGAGCTCAACTGGGTACTTTCAAGCGAGGAGATCGCTTCGGAGAGTTCGCTGCCGAAGCTGCCCGATCCTCCGCTTGACGCGCCGTTGACTGCTCCGGTTCCTTCGACCCCGCCGATTCCTTCGACTCCGCGTGTCCCTTCGAGCCCGCTGCTGCCTTGCGGTCCTGGCCCCGAGCCCGCGGCTTGAGCACTTTGACCGCCCTGAGTGAGGCCGCCGACCGTCTGTGACGAGGCGCTGTTGGAGAGCCCTTCGGAGAGTTTGCTCGCCAGTCCGCTGACCGCCGGAACGATCATTTGAGCACCCCGAGCGTTGCGCTGAACATTGACTTGGCTGTCTGCATCGCGGTCACATCGGACTGATAGGACTGCGACTCGGAGATCAGGTCGGTCATTTCGGTGACGGTGCTTATGTTCGGCATCTTGACGTAGCCCTGGGCGTCGGCTTCAGGATTGCCGGGGTCATAGACCTGCTGGTCGGGAGTGGCGTCGCTGACGATCCCCGTCACTTGGACGCCGCCGGCCGGGGCCGAGCTTTCTGCCTGCTGGATGGCTCCTGAAAGCGCGCTGCCAAAGCCACCAACGCCTGCCTGCGCGAGCTCGACCTCCTGGCGTTGATATGGCTGCCCGCCGGCGGCCTTCGTGGTGTCGGCGTTGGCGAGGTTCTCGGAGGTAACGTCCATGCGCACACGCTCGGCGGTCAGCCCGCTGCCGGCGATGCCGATCGCTTCGAAGAGCCCCATCAGAATCCTCCGCCGGTCGTGCTCGGCGGAGTACGACGACCGCGGCATCGACGATGCGAGGTGTCGGCCGTGCTTGGAGAGCGATATCGACAGTGGCATCCATAAAGCGGCGTGTTCACTGGGTGACTCCGATCGCCGCGCTCAGGATGCTGTTGCGGGCGCCAAGTACTTGCGTGAGAGCTTGGTAGTCGAGCCCGTTTTCGGCGAGCTTCGCGGATTCCTGATCGACGCTGACGCTGGTGCCGTTGGGTCCGTCCTCTTCAGGCTGCACTTCGGTCTGAAACTCGACCTGGCCGAGAGGTTCGCCGCTGTTCATCGCACTCTGCAGCTCAGACTCGAAGTTGACTTCCTGGCGTTTGTAGCCGGGCGTATCGGCGTTGGCGATGTTGCTCGTCAGGGCGGTCTCGCGCTGCCAGGACCCGCGCATCGCGGCCTCGAGCAGCTGCTGGGTCGAATCGATTGGAGCCATATACCGTCCCTGGTGATCGGCCGCTCTGCCTGGGTCTTTAGTGTCTGTCTTCGAAGTCGGGCGCCGCGTACTCAGGGCACCGCTACGCGGGAGGTATGCCTCCGGTCAGGCGCTGCGATCCAGGCGGTGCCGGCGCCCGAGCTGTCCCGCGTAGCCGTCGGCCGCACGCCGGGCACGTGCGCTGGCGCCGATCTCGGCCAACAGCGACTCGCGCAGGCGAATCAGCTCGATACGCGTGCGCTCGTGAATCAGCCGGGCTTGGCTTAGTAGTGACGCAGCCGCCACGGGTGGGCGAGCGGGCAAGTCGCGTGTCAGCTCCTCCCAACGTTCGCCGAGCGCTCCCAAACGCTCTATCTCGCCGCGTCCCACCAACTCCAGTTCGATCTCGGCGTGCTCGTGGATCGCCCGATAGGGGCGCAGGGAGACTTGGCTGTCGCCGCTGGGCGGGTTGTCTCTCATCGGGTATGCCCCCCGCGTGCGCGCGGGGCATCGCCATCGGCGGGACTAAGAACGAACGACATCTCGGGGCCACGAACGAACAAAATCTCGCTCACCCGTGGGCGATCTCCTCGGCTACCTGTGCCCAGGCCTCGCGCAGCTCGCCCAGCATGTCGCTGACCTCTTCCAGCTTGCCGGCATCCTGGTTGTGGCGGGCTTGGTTGAGGTGGGCAAGACAGAACTGGTAAATCGCATGCAAACGCTCAGCGACTTCCCCTTGTTCGAAGTCGAGGATGCCATCGAGGTGAGCGATGATCAGCTCGGCTCGACGCAATGTGTTGTGCGCGCGCTCGACCTGCCCCTCGCGCATCGCGACGTTTGCTTGGCGCAGGAAGCGCCTCGCGCCGTCGTAGAGCATCACGACAAGCTCCCCAGGGGTGGCGGCAAGCACCGCCCCCTGACGGTAGGCGTTCGGCGTCGCGGTCAGGTTGCTCATGGTGCGTTGGCCGCCAGCGAGGCTTCCTGACTGGTCAGCCAGTTGGCCTGCGAGGTGTTGCGCGATATCGCGCTTTCAAGCTCCGCATAGGTTGCCTGCAGCGCCTTTTCACGCACGACAAGCATTTCGTTCATCGTCGTGATCTGACTGGTCAGCTGGGTGATCTGTGCACTGTCGCCGTTAGTCCGCGCTTCAAGCGTCCCTCCGGGTCCCCCCACGCTTTCGAGCGTGCTTTGCAACCCCTGCGACCACTTCTCGAGCATTTGCTGTACGCCGGCCGGATTCGTCTTGACCGCTTCGGAAAGCTTGCTGGAGTTGAGCGTCAGCAGTCCTTCGATCGAAGCTTGGGAGGCGCCACCGGCGGACACTGCGCCAGTGCTGATGCCGATGTTGCTCGGATTGGACATTTCGGCGGCAAGCCCGGCGATCGGTTCGTACATGCTCTGGCGCATGTTGGCCAGCAGGCTCTCCAGTTCGACGTCGCCAAACAACGTGCCGGTGCCAAATTCGCCGGCACTGGTGGGCTTTGTGATCGGCTTGGTGGAGAGTTGCTTCTGGATCGCTTCGACCGTCGAGTTGTAGAGCTTGACGAAGGATTGGACCTGCGCTTCCACGGCGCTGACGCTGGCTCCTGGAGCCTGCACGTCGATCGTGACGGGGCCCGTTGTGGTCAGACCGCCCAAGGTCAGGGTGACGCCGGCGATCGCATTGGTGACGGTATTCGAGGTCGAGGTCCCCGCGACGCCGTCGACCGAGTATTCGGCGTTCTTGCCTTCCTTGGCGGTGCCGGCCTTTTCGACGAGCGTCGCGCCCGGGTCGGTGACCGCTATGAATTCTGTGCCGGTGTTGCCCGTTGCACGATTGGACAGCACCAGCGTGCCGCCTTCGAGCACGGCCGCGTACACCGTCGCGCTGCTGTCTGAGTTGATCGCGTTGGCCAATTCCTTGGCGCTCTCGCCCGCCTTGACCGTGAAGCTGTTGCCGTCGATCGTGAGCGTGTCTTCAGCGGCCGGGCTCGTGAAGGTAAAGGTGCGCTGGGCAGAGTTGGCCAGTTGCGTGACTTCGACCTCGTAGCCGCCGATGCCGGCCCCCTCGCTCGTGGCGGCGCTCACACGCGTGGGTTCGCTTGAAGTCACGGCCTGTGAGCTTTCGAACAGCGAGGGCATGCTGAATTCGGATGCCGCCAGTGCAAGCTGCTGGAGGTTGCTCTGGATGCTTGTCAGCTCTTTCTGTTGGCCCTGCAGCTTTTCCTGGGCATCCGTCAGTCGAGTAACAGGCTCGCGTTCGGCGGCCATCAGCGCCGAGATGATCGAACTCGTGTCAAGCCCTGAGGCGAGCCCCGAGATGGAGATCGGCGAGCCGGCCGCCGAGCTGACTGCAAGCGATGACATGGAGGTCTAGGCCGAGGGCTTCCCGGTGACGTCCTGCACCGGCTTTCCGGCGGCAATCTCAAGCGCCTCTGAAATCAACATGCTCTTCACGGTTTTGCCCTTGCGATCGGAAAGCTCGACGGTGACCCGCCCCCCCTGGTTCTCGGAGAAGCGCAGCTCATGTCCGCTTTCGCGCATTTCACGGCTTATCCTTCCCGCGGCCGAGACCTGGTCCAGCACCTCGGGCGGGGGCGTACCGCTGCCGTCTTGGCTTGCAAGCAGGCGATCAGCCGCGCTGAGATCGGATTGAAACGCGGCTGGATCGTCGGCGTCTCCATCCCTCATGAACGACATCGGATACGACAAACCCGCAAGCGAAGACGGGTCACTGAATGGCAGGATCGACGAGGTCATATGGCGTTTTCTCCCTGAAAACGTGTGCGACGACCCGTTCCCTGGGCCGCCTCGCGATTGATATCTCTTCAAGTGATCGGCGTCTTTCGCGAAAACTTTATTCGGGCCTGCCCACCTGCCCGCTCTATTCGGCCCTACCCGCCTGTCCGAGCGGATATGCGTCGCTTGGTGAGGAGCCGACGGGCGAGGACCGCGCTGGCAGGGGCCGGAACGCCTACGCGGTTGCGGCATGCGCTTGAGAGAGGAGGCTTGCGGCATCCTCGTTGTCGGGGTCGCGCGCGAGTGCCGCGGCCGCGAAGTCGCTCATCTCGTGTGCCATGCCTCTCGCTGCGGCAACGCGGGCGAGGCCCAGTAGCGCCGGGACGTCAGGCTCCTGCTCGCAGACGGCCATCCACTCCTCAGCCGCGGATGCCAGGAACCCACGCCGCAGGTACATGCCGGCGAGCAGCTCGTGGCGCTCGCGTGGCCGTAGCGGTGTGAGCTCGAGTGCGCCGAGCAGCACTTCAAAGCCTTTGAAGTCGTGCACGCGCAGCAGCGCCTCGAGCATCACTTCCAGTGGCGCCACGGCCTGCCGGGGGAACGGCGACGCGGCCGGCTTGCAGGCTTGTGGGGCAGGGTGTTCCGAAAGCGGTTGTCCTGAAGGGGGGGGTGTGGACTGTTCGGGGAGCGCGGCAACGTCAACCACAGCACGCGCGAGCTCTCGCCAGGTCGCGAACAGGTCGAGCTCGTACTGGGCCATGCCTGCTGCGTGCGCTCTGTCGAGTGCTTTTCCCGCGCCTTTGTGGTCGCCGCCGGCGATGCGTGCGAATAGCTCTGTCCGGCGAGCGATCACCGCAAGCGTGTCGTCGTCCGCAAGCTCACAGGCAGCCTCGGCCGCCTCGCTGTAGCGTCGCTGTGCGAGCAGTGCCTCGCCGAGCGCCACACGGGCCCGGCTCGAATGCGGCTGGCGTGCGAGCACAGCCCTGAACTGAAGCTCTCCGGCGGCCGTGTCACCCGACTCGTACAGGGCGGTGCCAAGCATGAAGCGAGCCGCGGGCGGCGGGTCTGGCATGTGCTGCTCGACCCGCGCCAGAACCTCGCTCGCCTCGACACCGCTTGCCAGCAGCAGGTTCGCGTAGGGGAGTACCGAGCCGATAAAGCGCGGATATTCGCGCAGGCAATGCTCCAGTAGTCGAGTCGCCTCCTCGTAATCTCCTGCTGCCCGTCTGAGCTCGGCCAGCTGCAGTCTCGGCAAGTAGCTGCCGCTGCCCTGTGTGGCGGTGTAGCGGCGTGGCGCGTCGCCCATCTCGATGCAGCGATCGAGCAACTCGATCGCGCGCTCGTTCTGCTCCAGCGCGATCGCGGCGATCGCCTGCTCGAGCACGAGGTCGGTGAAGCCTTGGAAGCGCAGCAGCCCCTCCTCGGCGCGTGCGATCGCGTCCGTCGGACGCCCGCACGCCCGCAGCGCCTTGACCATGCGACTCATCAGGGCCGGCGCGAACTGGTAGCTGTCGCGATCGGGCAGGCTTTGCAGCAACTTCCAGGCGCGCTCGAACTCGGCAAGCGCGGCCTGTGGTTCGTCCGCGGCGGCGTACTCGGAGCCGAGGTTGTAGTGCAGGAACGGGGTTGGCGGGCTCTCGCTTTGCTGCAAGCGCAATAGCTCGATGTTGCGCCGCGACTTCTCGCGACTGTCGCGCACGGCGCCGAGATAGCCGTAGTGCTCGATGCGCACGCCGCTCGCCTCGACGCGCTCGGGCAGGTAGCCGGGCAGGCAGTGGGCGATCTGCTCGTGCAGGCGCCCCTCGAAGCGGTACTCGGGCCGGTTGCGAAATACGCGCAGCGCATTGTGGGTAACGGCGGTGCCATCCTCCAGATCGCCGGTGTAGTTGGTCTCTGAGAGGTAGAACGCCTCGCGCCAGGTGCGCCCGGTGAGCGAGCGCAGCAGCGGCGCGTCCTCCTCCACGAGCACCTCGTCGGCGTCCAGGCAGAGCAGCCAGTCGCCCTCGGCCGCGTCGAAGGAGACGTTGCGCGCCTCAGCGAAAGAGCCGGTCCACTCGTGGAAGAGCACGCGTGCGCCAAACGAGCGCGCGATCTCGACCGTGGCGTCGGTGGAGCCGGTGTCGACGATCACGATCTCGTCGACCGCGTCGGCCACGGAGGCCAGACAGCGTGGCAGCATCTCCTGCTCGTCGCGCACGATCATGCACAAGCTCAGGCGCATGTCGGTGGCAGGTCGTGCGCGCTTGGCGATCTCGAGCGCTCGGCCCGCCAGTTCGACCAGCTCGGGGTGCTGTGGCGCCGCGTGGCCCGCGCTACGTAGCTGACGCCGCCGTCCCGCGACCGCGGTCAAGTTGCCGTCCACCTGCTCGGAGCGCGGATCCAGACGCTTGGCGGCCTTGAACAGGGCTCGAGCGGCGTCGAGGCTCCACAGCTCATAAAGGGCGACGCCGGCGTAGTTGAGCAGCTTGGGCTCGCTCGGCTGTCGGTCGAGCAGCTCGACAGCGCCGCTGGCAATTGCCGAAAACAAACCCCCCACGCGCGCCTGTCCCCGGAAGGGGGCGCGTGGGGCATCGCCGCTTGCGGCAAAGCCCTGCTCGATCAGGCCGACGCTGGCCTGGTAGCGACGGTGGGGATCGGCGATCGAGTCGAGCTCGTCGAACAGCCGGCGGTAGCCGTCAAGATCGCCGGCGGCGAGCAGCCGTTGTGCGCGCGCCGAGAGCTCGGCGGCCAGAACCGCGCTCTCGTTAGGGCTCAGGTTGCGTGGGGCAGCCATCTACACGCATGGTCATCGACCGCTCGCGGCGATATCTGAGCGAGTCGACTAACTGGTCCCGATTGAGCAGCTCGGACGGTTACGACCGGTACGGCCGATACGGTCCGCGCCCGGAAACTTCGCAAATAGCGCACATCGGACCGCGGGCAGATTGGCGCACGCGGGGGCACCTGTTCGCAGTTCCCTCGAAATCGGAGTCGCAAAAATGGAAACGATCGCAAAAGGGGCCGTGAGGATCTCCGCGGCGGAGGCCCTCAGGACGTGGCGCGAGTACCGCCAGAGCGGCGATCTGCGCTTGCGCGACCAGCTGATCTTCATTTTCACGCCGATGGTGCGCTACATCGTCTACCGCAAGGTACGTGAGGTGCCGGCCCAGTGCGACGTCGAGGATTTCCTCTCCTGTGGACTGGAGGCGCTGATTCGCTCGATCGAGCGCTATGACCCGGAGAAGGGGGCAACGCTCGAGCAGTACGCCTGGACGCGCATCCACGGCGCCGTGCTCGACGAGCTGCGCCGCCACGACTGGGCGCCCCGCTCGCTGCGCCGCGACGAGCGTGCGATCAACCATGCACGCGAGGTGTTCCTCTCAAATCACGACCGCCAGCCGACCCGCGAGGAGCTGGCGTCGCTGCTCGACATGGACCCACGAGAACTCGTGGGCCGGCTCGACGAGGTCGCGCTGGCGGAGGTCGGCTCGCTCAACCGCACGGTGCGCTCGGATGAGAACGCCACGATCGAGCGGATCGACACCTTGGAGAGCACCGATAGCGACAGCGACCCGATCGTGTGTGCCGAGCGCCGTGAAGCCAAGGAACGCTTTCGCGCCGCGTTTGCGCTGTTGCCACCTGTCGAGCGCGAAGTGGCGGTGCTGCTCTATTTGGAGCATTGGACGCTGCGTGATATCGGCTCACGACTGGGAGTGTCTGAGAGTCGCGTCTCGCAGATCCATACCCAGTTGCGCCGGCGCCTGTACGACCGACTCTCCGACGAGCTGTCGCTGTTCAGCGCGGTCGGCTGAAGCCTAGGGCCGATCGTTGTGCTGTTCCAGCCGGCACATGTGCCGGCTGGCCGGACGGTGCATGCACCGTCCGGGGCCATGCCGCATGCGGCATGGCCTTCCCTAAAGAATTGACCTTCTCGGTCGAACACCCGGGGGGACATGGATCTTGGCCTGTATATCGCCGCTTCCGGGATGGTTGCCGAGCAGGTCCGCCAGGACCAGCTCTCAAACGACCTGGCCAACGCCTCGACCCCTGGCTACAAGCCCGACGAATCCTCGCAACACAGCTTCGGCGACGTGCTGCTCGCCAACAGCGAGGGCGGGCCGGCGATCGGTTCTGTGGATGCTGGCGTAGCGCTTGGCAAGACCTACACGGACATGACACAGGGATCGCTACAGGAAACCGGCGAACCGCTCGACTTTGCGATCGCCGGCAGCGGTTTCTTCGCGGTCAAGACCGCTCAAGGCGTGCGCTACACCCGCGACGGCCAGTTCACGAACTCCGCGCAGGGCGTGCTGACGGACGCGAGCGGCGACCCAGTGCTCGACCAGAGCGGCGCTCCGGTGAAGGTTGGCGCAAGCGGTACCGTCGCGCCGAGCGCGCTCGGCGTCTTTGAAGTGCCCGGCGCCGTTAAGCAAGGCGAAAACCTCTATACCGGCAGTCCTTCCGGCAAACCGACCGGCACGGTGCGCCAAGGCTCATTGGAGGGCTCTGGGGTAGACGCCGCGAAGATCATGGTCGAAATGATCACTTCGCTGCGCAGCTTCCAGTCCGGCCAGCAGGCGATCCAGTCGATCGGCCAGACCCTGCAGGAGTCTGCCTCGCAGGTCGGCTCGCTGAATGGCGGCGCCTGATGCTCGAAGGCCTTTATTCCGCGGCGGCGGGCATGTCTGCGCAGCAGGAACAGCTGGACGCGGTCTCAAACGATCTCGCCAACATCTCCACCACCGGCTACCAATCAGAGCGCGTCGCCTTCAGCGATCTGCTCTACAACGCCGTGGACGAGGCGGGCACCGAATCGAACATCGGCGCCGGTGCAAGTGCCCAGGTGATCGGGCGCAGCCATGCCCAGGGGCCGATTCAGGAAACCGGCGACCCGCTCGACCTGGCGATCGAAGGCGAGGGCTACTTTCAGGTCAAGGGCCCTGGCGGCCAGCCGGCGCTGACCCGCGACGGCAGTTTCGCTGTCGACGCCAGCGGCTCGATCGTGGACGCCGAAGGCAACCAGCTCGAACCCCCGATCAAACTCCCGGCTGGGGTCTCGGCGGGCGCAGTGAAGATCGGCACCGACGGCAGCGTGACAGCCGGCAAGCGCACGCTGGGCCAGATCAAGCTCGTCAGCGTCCCCTCGCCGGATCACCTGCTCGCGGGCGGTGGTGGCACGCTGACGCCGACCACGGCCAGTGGTGCGATCCAGCCGCTGGCGGCGAGCGCCGCGAAAATTCACCAAGGCGCGTTGGAGGGCTCCAACGTGGACATGTCGAAAGAGATGGCCTTGATGGTGAGCACGCAACGCGCCTACCAGATGAGCAGCTCGGCGATCCAAACCGAGAGCCAGATGATGTCGATCGCCAACGAGCTGCGCCCGTCGTGAGCGTCCCGTCCTCAGGCTCGCCGCTGTCCTCGAGCGGCCTGCCTGCCGTTAGCCAGACACTCGAGCCTGCCTGGGTGCGCAAAGGCTCCGCCGCAACGCAAAAGGCGTACGAGACCGCCCTTGCCTTCGAACAGATGCTGGTCGAAGAGCTCTCGCAATCGCTGACGGCGAGCAGCGGCCTCGGTGGCGAAAGCGGCGCGGAAGGCGAATCCTCAGAAGGCTCGTCGGGTAGCGGCGGCGCAAGCGGGCCGCTGTCTTCAATGTTGCCGCAGGCGCTGACCAGCGGTGTGATGAGCGCGGGCGGCCTCGGCCTCGCCGCTCAGATGACCCGCCAGCTGGCGGGAGTCGCCGCGCAAGGCGCCGGTGGAGGTGGGGCAACGACAGGTGGTACAAGCGTAAGCACAGGCGCGAGCACGCCAATCCAAACAAACAGCAGCCCATCTGTCACCGTACCCGCAGGTGGTCCCACCGCCACCGGGGGCACCAGCGCATGAGCTTGGCCGCGCTGGCCGCACCCGACGGGCTCGCCGAAGATCGTGCGCTGGCCGTGGAAGTGCTCGCACACCTGGACGCGCAGATCGGCTCGGCGCGGAGCCTGCTTGCGGTCGTGCTGGAGCAGGGCAAGGCGATCCGTGCGCGCGATGTGGACACAGTCGTGCGCCTGGCAGGCATCCTGCGTGGGGAGATGGGTCGCCGCCAGCTGCTGGAGGAGGAGCGCTCACGCCTGCTTGCTCGCAGCGGCGAACGGCTTAGGATCGCTGCCGAGGCGGTGACGCTCGAGCGCCTGTGCACGTTGATGGACGATGCCCTCGCCGAGCGCGCCTCTGCTCTCAGCGCAGAGTTGCGAGGGCTTTTGCGCGAGCTGCAGCGCGAGCACTCCTGCAACCGTGCACTGATGCAGATCGAACTGGGCTTTCTGGACCATCTGATGGGTGTCCTGGCACTCGACGGAGTCACGGGTTACGACACGCACGGCTCCTCCACGCCGATCACCCGTGCCCGCCCGAATGGCAACCTGCACGTCCTGGACCTGCGCGCCTAAGCCGTGTCGATTCCAACCCTGCAAGGACTGCAAACCGCGCTCAGCGGGCTGATCGCCGAGCAGGCGGCGCTCGACGTCACGGGCAACAACATCACCAACTCCGATACCGAAGGCTATTCGCGCGAGACCGCGGTGCTGCAGACCAACGAGCCGATCGTCATCCCGGCGATCTCGCCGCTGACCGGCGAAGGCGCACAGCTCGGTACAGGCGTCAGCGTCGCGACGATCACGCGCGTGCGCAACGTCTACCTGGACGCGCAGTACCGCACGCAGAACAGCTCGCTGAGCGAAGCGAGTACCCAGTCTGAAGAGCTGACGCAAGCCCAGGCAGCCTTCAACGAACCCTCGAGCTCCGGCCTTGCCAGCCGGATTTCGGCCTTCTGGAGCGCTTGGAGCGAACTCGCCAACGCCCCGACGAGCGTAGAAGCCAAGCAGGGAGTCGTGGCCGCGGGCGAATCACTGGCCAACACGTTCCATGAACTCAGCGCCCAGCTCGCAACGATCTCAAAGCAGGCCGGCGAACAGTATGCGGCGCTCACGGGGCCAGCAGGAGAAGTACAAAACGATGCCAACCAGATCGCGCAGCTCAATGGCCAGATCAAGCTTGCCGAACAGGCCGGCCAGAAGCCAAACGAGATGCTCGACCGGCGCGACCTCTTGCTCGACAAGCTCTCCGGCCTGGCGCAGGTGACGGTCAGCGAGCAGCCCGACGGCACCGACACCGTCAGCTTCGGCGACGCGGCCAAGCCGCTGGTGGAAGGCACGACGGTCAACTGGCCGCAAGCGCTCACCGAAGCCGCAGGCGGAAAGCTCGGAGCGCTGCTCGGCCTGACAGCCCCGACCGGAGCGCTCAGCAACTACCAGACGGCTTTGGACCACGTTGCAAACGCCTTGGCCGGCTCCGTCAACGCTTTGCACACGAGCACACCGTTCTTCTCGGGTACAACTGCCGCCACGCTCGAGGTGGCGGTGACAGCCGCCCAGGTGCAGACCTCTTCGACCGGAGCCGCGGGGGGCAACGACATCGCCCAGGCGATCGCGGCGCTGCGCGGCGGTGCGGCCGAACAGGGCTATGCGGCACTGGTCGAGCAGGTTGGCGCGGGCGTACAGACGGCCAAGGATGAGCAGGCCAACCTGCAGACCACGGTCACCGCGATCGACAACCAGCGCCAGAGCGTCTCGGGCGTGTCCTTGGATGAAGAAATGACCAACCTGATCAGCTTCCAGCGCGGCTACCAAGCCTCCGCGCGCACTCTCACAGCTATGGACAGCATGCTCGAAACGCTAATCGAGCACACCGGAGTGGTGGGTCTTTAGCGATGGATGCCGGGAGAGATGGGTTCACGGTTGCCGGCGCATACGACAGCCGCGAGAGAATCGTGGTGGCGCGCGCCGATACCAGCGACGCCACCACTCGATGCGTGGAGGCCCGACCATGACCGAACGCATCACCCCGGCGATGGTCACGGCCACGACGCTCAACAACATCAATTCGTCGCTGGCGAGCCTGGAGCGTACCTCTGACGAACTGTCCTCCGGCAAGACGATCCTCGAACCCTCAGACAACCCGTACGGCGCCAGCCAGGTGATCGACCTGCAAAGCCAGCTCGACGGCCTGAGTTCCTACGCGACCAACGCCAAAGAAGGGATCTCATGGGAGAACACCGCCGGCGGCGCGATGGCAAACATCTCAAACGTGTTGCAGACGGTGCGCGAGCTCTTGGTACAGAGCTCGACCGGTACTGAGAATCAGAGCGACCGCGAAAGCATCGCCGCCGAGGTCGATCAGTTGACCGAAGCCGTCAAGCAGGACGCGAACACGCAATACGCGGGGCAGTACGTGTTCTCGGGTACCGACACGACCACCATCCCCTATACCCAGGGAGCCGAAGACACCTACCATGGCAACGCCGAAACGATCACGCGCGCGATTGGCCCGGGCGTATCGGTAGACATCAGTACGAACATCTCCTCGCTGCTCGGAAACGGCCAGGCCTCGGGCGATGGCAAGCTGCTCGACACGCTGCGCACGATCTCAGAACACCTGCGCGGCGGTAGCGCCGAAGACGTCAACGCGCTCGGCTCGAGCGACCTGAAGAACCTCGAAGGGAGCATCGACACGCTGAGCCAGCTGCAAGCTACGGCCGGAAGCATCACCGATCAATTGCAGACGGCCACGAGCCGCATCGAATCGCTGCAGGGCTCGATCACCGCGAGCCTGTCCAATACAGAGGATGCCAACATCGCCCAGGTGTCGATCGCCTATTCGAGCGAGCAGGCCGCCTACGAGGCGGCTTTGCGCGCCGGCGCGAGCATCGTCCAAGAATCGCTACTCCAGTTCCTGCAGTAGTCCGCCGAGAAGAGAGCCAACGTGTCTGTCACATTCCAGAGCATCCGTTTCGGAGAGGTGCAGGTCGCCGAGCAGGACGTGATCGAGTTTCCCTTCGGTTTGATCGGGCTTGGGGGCGCGCGCTACACGCTGCTTGACCGCAACCCCGGCACCGGCTTCTTGTGGCTGCACTCGGTCGACGAGCCGGCGCTGGCGCTGCCGGTCGTGCGCCCCGAGCCGTTCTTCTCCGAGTTCTCCCTGCACATGGCGCCCGAGGACGTCGAGCGGACAGGCATCGAGGCGGAGGCAGAGGACATTACGCTGTACGTGACAGTGCGCGCCACCCCCAACCCACTCGACATCACCGCCAACCTGCGCGCGCCGCTTGTAATCCACAAAGGGCGCGGCTATCAGGTGATCAACGCCAACCCAGAGGCCCAGCTGCAGGCCCCTTTGTTCGTGCTCTCAGACGAGACGACGCGAATAGCTTCATAATCTGAAGCATGCTGATACTGGCGCGACGTCCGGGAGAGCGCGTCGTGATCGGCGAGGACATCCTCGTGACCGTGATGGAGGTCAGCGCCAGCACGGTGCGCCTCGGGATCGAGGCGCCGCGTGGGGTATCGATCTTCCGCGAGGAGATATGGCTCGCGGTCAAGGAGGAGAACAGGGCGGCGGCGGAGGCACAGGCCGACGCGCTGCCATCGGCCCCGATCGAGGAGGCCAGGGGCGCCGCCGCGCCGCCTTCCGGTGAGGCTCCGGCCCCGGATGAGCAGACCCAGGACGAGGATTCGCCGCAGGCCAAGCCAGAGACCTAGACTGGATTGTTCGATTCCCCGCGGAGAGGAGACTCCATGCGTGCCGTGCTGATTCACGAGACTGGAGGCCCGGATGTCTTGCGCTTCGAGGAGGCCGAGCGGCCTACTCCGGGCGAGGGAGAAGTTTTGATTGAAGTTCGTGCCGCGTCGGTAAACCCGATCGACTGGAAGATCCGGCGCGGCTTGCGCGAGACGCAGCTGCCCGCGGTGCTCGGCAACGACGTGTCTGGGGTGGTCGAGCTCTCGCGCATGGATGGGTTTGCCGTGGGAGACGAGGTGCTCGGCGTCGCCTCCAGCGGTGGCTACGCCGAGTTCGCGACCGTCCCGGCAACCCTGATCGCAAAGAAGCCAGCAGGCCTGAGCCATGAGCAGGCGGCGGCGCTTCCCGTCTCCGGTTTGACCGCTTGGCAGGCACTGTTCGACAGCGGCGACCTGCAAGCCGGCCAGACAGCGTTGGTCGCCGGCGGAGCCGGCGGTGTCGGCCATCTCGCCGTTCAATTCGCAAAGCACGCCGGCGCGCGCGTGATCGCCACCGGCTCGTTGCGCAACCGCGATTTCGTGCTTGGCCTCGGCGCTGATGAGTACATCGACTACTCAAGCCAGGACGTTGGCGAGGCCGCGAGCGACGTGGATGTTGCCTTCGACACAGTGGGCGGCGAGACGACCGAGTCGCTAGTGCCCACACTGCGAGAAGGTGGCGTGCTTGTCACGATCGCCAATGCCCCGCCGGAGCAGCTTGCCGCAGAGCGTGGCGCACGTGCCGAGCTGCTCGTGATGAGTGCAAGCTCTGAGCAGCTCGCACTGATTGCCGGGCTCGTCGCCGACGGGGCGGTGCGCGTTGAGATCGCGCAGACGTTCCCGCTCAGCGAGGCCGGCCAGGCACATGCGCTGAGCGAGGCCGGGCACACGCGTGGGAAGATCGTGCTCGAGGTCAGTTAGCTCTGTTCAAGGTAGCCGGCGTAGTCGAAGACCACGCCGGCCACGATCTCTAGAACTCTAGAACTTGACCAAGGTCGCCACCGACACGTGCGGCCAGTTGATTTTCTCGAAGTTCAGCACAACGGTCTGTGAGTACTGAAGCTGTAGGCGGGTCTGATCGCCCGGAAGCTGAATCGTCTCGATCCAGAAGATCGCGCTCATCTTGACCGCGGTTGCGTTGGCGGTGAGGAAGGGGATGTTCTCGATGCCGCCGACCGGTTCGCTTGCCACGAGCAGCACGACTGTTTTCACGATCGACTGACCCTTGATGGCTTCGGTGAGCACCAGGTTGGGGTTGGCGACGGCGCCTAAGGGGATGCCTGCGGGAGGTTGCGCGGTCAGGAACGGATCCAGGTAGCCAGGGCCTTTTATCGGTTCGCCGTTATCTTGCACTGGAGTCGAGCTGGCCGGGGAGATCTTCGGTCCTCCCTGCACTTCAAAGCCCTGGCCTTGTGCAAGCAGTGCGTTGCCGTGGGGGATGGTGGCCAGGCGCACGATGCTCGGTGGCGCTTGGGGCGCCTCAGTTTCGGGCACATTGATCCAGATTCCCGGCTCGATGTGCAGGCCGCCGCTTTCGTTTGCTTCGCTGATGCACTGCAGATAGGTGAGGCCCAGGAAGAAGATGTCGTCCTGCTCGGTACCACGATTGGGAATCGGCCCGGAGATCGAGGTGAATTCGAGCGTCTCCTTCGTTGCGTTGAGCTCCAGAAAGAACGGTAGGCCGTCCTGCTTGTCTGGTCGTGCGATCAGGTTGAAGCCTTTTCCCATCCAGGACCCGCGAAGCCCCGCGAGCACACCCAGTTCGCTGTCGGTGGCTTCGCCGCCGCTACGGGGTTCGCCCGGTGGCGGGCCCTTGACCGGAGCCGCGGCCACCGGAGCGCCAAGACCCTGGTTGGTCGCCTCGGTCTGTACGAACGTGACGGGATTCATGAAGTGCGAAGACTGTGCCGCTGCCTGTGTGAAGTCGTCTTCGGTAAGGGCGGTAGCTGGGTTTGATTCAGCGACGCCAGTCGAGCTCGCCATGGCGAAACCTCCAATTATTGGGGCCGCCTCGGCGCGCCTCGGACGGCCCTTTGTTTAGATCGCCATAATACGGGCTAGCGTACTTCGCCGCAGTATTGGAACTTACAGATCACACGGCGTCAACAAGTTTTCGCTGACGCGGGCTCGAAAATGTTGGCCGACCACAGCACGAACGCGAGCACTGCCAGTCCTGCCAGTGTGTCGGTGAAGAGAGTGGCATAGAAGAAAGGCGGGATCTGGGGGTTTCCGTAAGCGAAGTGGCCCAAGGTGACGAGGCCGGTGAGCGAGTACACGCACAGGCAGACTCGCGCCTCCTGATAGCGGTGTTCGCGGTAGCGGCGATAGCCGATCAGGCCGATCGCGGTGAGTAGCGGCCAGCCGAGGACGATCGCGACGCGGACGACCGTGTAGAAGCTACCTCCAGGACCGGGATAGCGGTTGACCTGGACGAAGTTGTCGGTGTAGTGGATGGCGGTGGACAGCATGCTGGTCGCCAGAATCGCCTTCAGTAGCGTCAACGTTTGTCGCTCGTCTGCTTGCACGGGCACCTCCGACATCTAGTTGATAGATCGTTCTAGAGTGGATATTGTCAGAAGTGAGAGCGATCCACAACCAAAGGACTCCACGGACCATATGCCCAGCACCACGAAGGAGCGCATACTTGACTCCACGGCCGAGCTGTTTCGCCGCCAGGGATATGTCGGCACGGGGATGAAGCAGATCGCCGCCGAGGCGGCGGCCCCGTTCGGCTCGGTCTACCACTTCTTTCCAGGCGGCAAGGAGGAGTTGGGTGCCGAGACGATTCGCACCTCAGGGCGCTTGTATTCGCAGCTGTTGGCGACGATCGCGATCGAGGCTCCCGACCTGCTGAGCGCCGTGCACGACTTCTTTGCCGGCGCCGCCGAGACGCTACGCGATACCGACTATGCCGACGCATGCCCGATAGCGACCGTGGCTTTGGAGGTGGCCAGCACCAACGAGACACTGCGGCTCGCTACTGCTGATGTCTTTACAGAGTGGATCGACGGTGCGAGTGCGTACTTCGCCCATGCCGGTGTCTCTCGTGTGTGCGCGCGCGAACTTGCCTTCGCGATGCTCTCGTTGCTCGAGGGCGCGTTCATCTTCTGTCGTGCGCTGCGCTCGACCGAGCCGATGGAAGTTGCCGGGACGGCGGCAGTGGAGGCGGTCCGCAAGGCGCTTGAAGAAGCTGAGAGTGGTGCAGAGCCCAGCGCATAAGAGCCTGATCCGCCTCACAGCGGTTCTCGCCGTCGTTGGAATCGGCGAGTGGTCTGTGCTTCTGGCGCACACCTCGCAGACCCCAACGTGGGTGCATTGGCTGTGCTCGCCCTCCGCTCTGCACTCCTCCGTCTTGCATATCGGGCCAGGTCTCGGTGGGCTCGTCACACGAGTGCTGGGCACCCTGGAGGTCCTGTTGCCGCACTGGCCGCACATCCTGCCGATCCTCCTTGCGCTGTGGACGCTGGTGTATCTGTGGCGGGCCAATGCTCGCTACCAGGCGGGCGAGGTTGGTGCGGAGGCGGGGTCTTGAGCCGGCGGTAAGCGGTCTCGGTGATTTGGAAACTTAACGAGCTAACCTTCCAAAACACCGCCAGTTACGGAAGGAAGCGATGTCGGGCCGTGAGCATACGGTCCTTGGCGGGACATCGCGACGCGCGGGAACATGTGTGCGCGGCGGTCTACGGTCACAAAGCCGGGTGCTTGGGCTAATAGGTGTGGAGGATGGAGCGGGACACCCACAGAGAGGCTGCCCTCCTGGCCGCGGCCAGTTCGGATGGGGAGGCGTTCGCTGCCTTCTATCGGCACTTTGAGCGTCAGGTCCTTGGATTCTTCATGCGTGCCACCGCTCGCCCCGAGTTGGCGGCGGATCTCACTGCCGAGACCTTTGCTCGCGTGCTCGAGTCGCTGGCGGCCTACGATCCGGCCAGAGGGCGGCCCGACCAGTGGCTGTTCGGGATCGCTCGCAACGTCTTGGGCTCGAGTTATCGCCAGGGTCGGGTCGAGTCCGCCGCTCGCGAGCGGCTTGGTTTGCCACGTCTGGTCCTTGATGACCATTCGATTGAGACAATCGCACGGCTGAGCGAGTGCGAGGATCACGCAGCGCTCGCTCTGGCCTGCCTTCCCGACGAGCAGCAGCAGGCGATTCAAGCGCGCGTGGTGGAGGGTCGCGACTACGCGGAGATCGCCGGGGGAACTGCGCTGCTCGGAGGCTGTCGTACGGCAACGGGTCAGCCGCGGGCTGAGCACACTACGAGCAAGATTGGCTGGTGAGCGATGAGCGTCCTTGCGCAACTGGAGCGCGACCTTCTCGAGGCCGCAAACCGCAGGAATGCTGCGGCTCTCGACGCAGACAGCACGGTGAGTGGCATCGACGCGTTGGTGATGCGGCTCGCCGCGCGCTCACGGCTGCGCCGACTGCGCATGCCTTTGATTGCCCTCGGTTGCCTGCTCACGAGTGCGACGATTGCCTTGGCGGCGAGTGGGGTGATTCTCAGCGGTGCGCCGGTTCGTCCTGAGGGGCGGTTGAACCCGAGTGTGGGCGAGGGCGTGCCCGCGCCTGGTGCATCACAGCTGCTTGCCTTGCGAGTGCTTGACCCGGAAGGGGGCCTGCCTTGGGGCATGCGGATCGTGCACACCACACGCGGAGAGGTCTGCGTGCAGATCGGCCGTATCGAGAAGGGGCAGCTCGGCGAGCTTGGCATAGACGGGGTCTTTCACGACGACGGACGTTTTCACCCGCTGCCGGCGGATGTGCTGCCGGAAACCAGCAGAGTTGGTGTGAAGGTGAATGACGAAGACGCGACAGAGGCTGTCAGCTGCCATCTTGCCGGCCAGGTCGTCGTAGGCGAGCATGTAGGTGTAGACCGCAGTGCGGGTGCGGCAGACGGAGGCGAAGGGAAGCGTCCTCTTAGCGAGCTGCGCAATATCTATTACGGGATGCTCGGGGCCCCCGCGGTTAGTGTTAGCTACAAGGCTGGCAAGGTGGATCGCACCTTTGCGGTGCTGCAGCCGCTTGGCGTATACCTGATCGTGCGAAGTGCCACCCGTAAAGAGCTAGAGGGATCGGGTGGAGAAAGCCTTGGCAGTGAAGGCGACCTGCCTGCCTCCGCGCCGCTTACCGCGATCACCTATCGACTTGGCGGCAAGCTCTGTCAGCGCGGGCCGGTTCTTCCGCCTCGAGGCGTCCAGCATCTTGTCGATCCATGTCCTGAGCCACATTGGCCGTCCAGGCGCTATGTGGCGCCACGCGATCTACATCGCCCTGTCCACGTGTGGCTCCAGGTGCGTAACAGTCTGGTGAGCGAGGTCAGGCTGGGCTTTACGGCACCGTTTACCGTCAGCAACGCCAAGCAAGACTACTCCGTGAGGATCCCGGCGATTTCATGCGCCCGAGAAGTGCCAGGCCATGACGTCGGGGTCTTCGGCTACAGCGGCTGGTCGCTCGGCCGCGACGTAACGCGCGGCTCAACCGTGACACACCAGTTCTCGGCGCTTGAACTGTTTAGTGGTATTTGCGGAGGTCGACGGCACCTGCGACACGTGAGCAGACGCTGGGTTGTTATCGAAATTATCTACAGCGAGTACCCGGGGGTGTTGCCAGTGCTAGTCGGCAAGACAACGGTGAGACTCCCGGTCGGTAAGCGGTTCGAGTAGTCAGTCCTCCTCGTACTCGTCGTGACGGCGCCACCATACCCCAGTCTCGTTGCGGCCCAGCGGTGCGCGGTCGAGCCACGAGTACATGCCCCAGAGGCCGTCGACGCCTCGTCCGTAGGCGGAGTAAGTGTGGAAGACGACGCCGTCCTCGAGTACAAACGCACTCATACCCGGCCCCTCCCGTCTGTATGTCGCCGGGTCCGTTCCAGTACCCGATGCTATCTCGATCAGCGTCGGGCTCTTCTCGGAGGGTCGGAAGTCCGAGGTGCGGAAGTTGTACTCGACGGCTCCAGACTGCCATTCCTGCTGGGTGTGAGATACGTGGAAGTCGTGGTTGAAGTCGCTCTCGAACGAGGACGCCCACGGAAAGCTCCAGCCCATTCTTTGCTTGTAGGCCTGCAGCTTTTCGAGCGGTGCTCGCGACACCGCTGTGAACGCTACGTCGTGATTGGCGAGGTGTACGACGGAGCCGGCAAAGCCGTCCGCGATCGCTGAGCAGGAGGGGCAGCCTGCCGTGTAGTCGGGCCCGAACATGAAGTGGTAGACAAGCAGTTGCGAGCGCCCGCGGAAGAGATCCACAAGAGAGGCTGGGCCCTCGTCGGTATCGAAGCGGTACTCATTTTCGATTGGAACCCAGGGCAGCTCCCGCCGTAGTCTGGCCAGCTCGTCGCCACGCCGCGTGAGCTCCTTCTCGGCTTCGAGCAACTCGAGCCGCGCCGCAAGCCACTCCTCGCGCGAACCGGTCTTGTGGTCGGTCATCGTTTTCTCCTTTTCGGTCGTTACAAATCGGGTTTGGTTTCCGCCTGCACGGATTCGGCGAGCCGCTTGATCCGAGCCAGACGTCTGTCCCACTGTGCTGCCACGCGAGCCATTGCCTCGCTGGCTGCATCGAGCCGCTCAGGCCGCACGACGTAGCGCACCTCCCGGCCGCGCCGCTGCCCTTCGACCAGGCCGACGCGGTTGAGCACGACGAGGTGCTTGGCCACGGCCTGCCGGGTGACCGGCAATCCCTCGGCCAGCGTCGTGGTGCTCGCCTCGCCCCGTTCGAGCAGGGCGTCGAGCACGCGACGGCGCGTCGGGTCGGCGATCGCCGACCATAGCGCGTCGTCCTCGGCGAGGGCGGTGGCCATCAACGCGCTTCACTCGGTGGGTTGGATGCGACGTAGTCGAGCAGTTCGCCGAGATGCTTTCCCCAGCCCTGTTCGTGGCTCCTGAAGTACCGAGCCTTGCCCTCGTCGTCATGCGTCACCGCGTCGATACCGCTCTCGACTACCCGCAGCCGTGTGCCGTGGGTCTCTTCGGTGAGGCTGAACTCGACTAGTGCCGAGTTGCCCTCATTCGGTGAGGTGTCCTGCGGGTGGCTCCAGCGGAAGGAGAAGCGACGGTACGGCTCGGCGTCTACGACCAGAATCGGGGCGATCATCTCCACTTCTTTGTTTCCGCCGCGACTTCCGGGCTTCCAGGTGAGCGTTCCTCTTCCGCCGGCGTGCGCCTCAACCTCGGCCTCGTCGCTGAACCAGCGGCTGATCTGGTCGGGCTCGGTGATCACGCCCCAGACAACCTCTGCGGGCGCCTCGATCAGGATCTCTCGTTCGATGCTGTCAGCGGCCACGCTCGTCCTTGCGTTGGTGTGCAACCTATGGTTGCGAACCATATCAGACGCAACCATAGGTTGCATATTCGCGCGGGTTGGAGATACCGTCCGCGCTCAGCTTCAGAGTCCCATCCGATGCAGCAAGGATCATCCAGGCCGTGAGCGCGCCGAACTCGAATAAGGAAAATGAACGGCGTGTAGGTCCGAGCGCCGTGATATTGCTCTCAGGAGGCCTTGACTCGGCTACCGCGCTTGCGATTGCCCAAAGTGAGGGCTACGAGCCGTACGCCATCTCCTTCCGCTACGGCCAACGACATGCCGTCGAGCTAGAGGCGGCTGGCGCCGTTGCCGAGGCAGCCGGCGTTGTGCGCCACGTCATCGCCGAGATCGACCTGAGGATCTTTGGTGGGTCCGCGCTAACAGCAGACATCGACGTGCCGAAGCACGATTCCGCTGCGGAACTCGCCCAGGACATCCCGGTCACGTATGTGCCCGCGCGAAACACCGTCTTCTTGTCCTACGCTCTCGCCTACGCCGAGGTACTCGAAGCGGACAATATATTCATAGGAGTCAATGCCCTAGATTACAGCGGCTACCCCGACTGCCGTCAGGAGTACATTCTCGCGTTCGAGACGATGGCCAACCTCGCGACCAAGCGCGGCGTCGAAGGACATCGACTCCAGATCCACACGCCTCTCATCGACATCAGCAAGGGCGAGACCGTGCGTCGCGGCCTTGCTCTGGGCGTCGATTATGCGCTCACGCGTTCCTGCTATGACCCGGCGCCGACCGGCGAGGCCTGCGGACACTGTGACTCCTGCCTGCTGCGGCTGCGTGCATTCGCCGAGAACGACTTGACCGATCCCGCGCCTTACCAGGACCATGCGCAGGGCGCCTAGCGTGATGCTCGCGACACCCGCGATCGAGACCCGCCGGCGCACGGCGGCAGTCGTGAGGCTTCCCGTGGTCGAGATCTTCGGACCGACCATTCAGGGCGAGGGTCCGGATGCGGGAGTGCCCGCCTACTTTGTGCGCTTCGGGGGATGCGATTACCGCTGCACCTGGTGTGACTCGATGCACGCCGTCGATCCGGCTGAGGTCAGAGCGAACGCGGAGCGCCTGACGGCAGCGCAGGTCGTCCAGCGGTTCGGTGAGTTGCCCGCCGGGCCAGATCTTGTCGTGCTCTCGGGCGGGAATCCGGCCCTGCTCGACCTCGGCCCACTCGTCCTCGCACTCAAGCGCGAAGGTCGACGCGTGGCCGTCGAGACGCAGGGCAGTCGCTGGCGGGAGTGGTTGGCTGGCGTCGACCGGCTCGTCATCTCTCCCAAGCCACCGTCGTCGGCTATGGCCGGAGCCGGCGAGATGAGGGCTTTTCAAGCATTTATGAACAAAGTGACGCCTGTCTCTGCGCCGGTTCTGAAGATCGTGGTGTTCGATCAAGTCGATCTCGACTGGGCTGCTGCCCGACACCACGATCATCCTCGTCTCCCGCTGTTTCTGTCCGCCGGCACAGATGTCGGCCTCGGGGAGGACGAGACGCTGGTCCGGCTACGCGAGCGCTACCGCTGGTTGTGCGAGACGGTCGCCCGGCGACCCGATCTCTGCGACGCGCGCGTCCAGCCGCAGCTGCATGTGATCGCCTGGGGAACCGCGCAGGGGGTTTGAGATGGAGCTCTTCAAGGAGTTCACGTTCGAGGCCGCCCACCGCCTGCCGGGTGTTCCTCCCGACCATCGCTGTGCGCGGCTGCATGGACATTCCTACAGAGTGACTGTCCATGTCAGCGGCGAGGTCGACCGCGAGTCCGGGATGGTCATGGACTTCGCCGACGTCAAGGCCGCGTTCAAGCCGATCGCCGACGGCTATCTCGACCACTACTACCTCAACGATGTCGAGGGCCTTGAGAACCCGACATCGGAGAACCTGGCGCGCTGGATCTGGCAGCGGCTCAGCCCTGAGCTGCCTCAATTGAGCATGATCGAGGTGCGGGAGACTTGCACGTCGGGAGTCCGCTACCGCGGTGAGCACGAGCGATGAGCCTGCTGGCGGAGCGAATGCTGCCTGACGTCCAGATCGGCGCCGAGGAGCGCGGCATCGCGCTCGACGACGTAGGTATCTCTGGTTTGCGTTATCCGCTGACCGTGGAATGTGCCGACGGCAGCCGGCAGCGGACGATCTGCGAGGCGCAGCTCGCCGTTGCGCTCGACGCGCAGACGCGTGGCACCCACATGAGCCGCTTCGTCGAGGCCCTGCACGAACAGCACGAGGCGGTCTCCCCGGCCGGGGTGCCGGCGATGGCCCGCGATCTGGCCCTTCGGCTTGGCGCCGGCGAAGCGACGATCAGGCTGGCGTTCCCGTTGTTCCTCCCACGCAAGGCGCCCGTAACGGGGCAGGAGGCGCTGCTGGGTATCGACTGCGTACTTGCGGCGCGCGTCCGGGAGCAGGACACGGAGATACGCGTTGGAGCACGCCTACCTGTCACGAGCCTGTGTCCTTGCTCCAAGGAGATCGCCGACTACAGCGCACATTCCCAACGGGGACACGTGACTATCGAGGCGCTGGATAATCGCTGGGCGGCCGGCGCGGCCGGGCTGTGGCCGGAGGAGTTGCTGGCCGTCTGTGACATGGCGGCGTCGGCGCCTATCTATCCCCTGCTCAAGCGCCAGGACGAGCGCCATGTCACGATGCTTGCCTACGACCAACCGGCGTTTGTCGAGGATCTGGCTCGCGAGGTTGCTCTGGCGCTACAGGCGGACGAGCGGATCGAGGGGTTCGATCTCGAAGTCGTCAATCAAGAGAGCATCCACGACCATCAGGCGTTTGCGAGGCTGCAGTGGAGGCGCCCGTGAGCGGTGGCGTCCTCGTCGTCAGCTCATGCACTGCTACGAAGCTCCAGACGTCGAGCGGGCAGGCGCATTGGGCCGAGTCGCTGTATACCGGGCAGCAGCACACGCGTCTGATGCGAGGCGTCAAGCAATACCGCGAAGCAGAAGAGCCCGCGGGCGAGCTGCGTTTCCAAATCCTCTCTGCCTACCATGGACTCCTCCCGGCACGCAGGTCGATCTCGTCTTACGACCACTCGTTCTCCGGGCTGCCGACAGCGGTCATCCGCAAACAGGGACTCGAGAAGAAAGTTCCCAGTGACATGCGCAAACTCCTGCGCAAGCCGTTTGATCTTGGCCTCCTGCTGTTGGGTGATCCCTACCTGCGCGCTTGCGATCTGGACGCGGACGTCGAACTAGGGGGGCCGCTCCTCTGTTTCTGCAGTCCCGCGGTTGCGCGGCGCATGCCGATGATCCCCGGGCTTCGTACTATCCCCTTGGCCAATGCCGAGGCGCGTCGCTTCTCCTGCGGACTGATTGCACTCAAGGGCGAGCTCGGGGGGCGGATGCTCTCAGGGCTCACCCTTGAGCCCGAAACGATTGAGAGCCTCGTCTCGCCGCGCACAGACATCTTGCGCCGGCTGGAGAGTGCCCCAAGCACTCGCCGCGCACAGGCGATGGCGGCATAGCGATGGACTTCTATTTCCCCGACAGCCAGGACCAGATCGACCCCGAGTTCGACTTCGAAGCGGAAGATCATCCTCCGTTTCACGTGCGCCAGCGCGACGATCGCTATGCGCACGAGATTCACGACCCGCCTCCTTACAGTGGCATTCTGATCTCCAAGACGATGGTTGACGGCTATGCAGCCGCGGGTCGCTACACTGCCGCCCAGCGCCACCGTCTCCATCGACTAGGGGCGCACGAGTTCTTCCGGCTTCCCAAGGGGCTGAGAGTCATCGGCGACTGCGGCGGCTTCAGCTACGTAGCCGAGGATGTGCCACCCGTCACGGTGGATGAGGTCATCGACTTCTACGAGGACGTGGGGGTCGACGAGGGCGTGTCCGTCGATCATGTGATCCTCGATTACCAACCCAACCCGACGGTTGGCGAACCGGAGGAGGATTCGGCTCGATCGCCAAGCGCTCACGCTCGAGTTGGCTGCCGATTTCTTCGCTGAGCACAGCTGCCGTGGCTCGCGCTTCACGCCGATGGGCGCCGCCCAGGGCTGGAGCCCTGAGTCCTACGCCGCGTCGGTACAGCGTCTTCAGGAGATCGGCTACCGGCGCATCGCGCTCGGAGGGATGGTGCCGCTGAAGGTCACGCAGATCGTCGCTTGTCTGGAGGCGATCCAGAAGGTGCGGCTCCCTGAGACTAGCCTGCATCTGCTCGGGATCAGCCGGACTGAGCACTATGCGACCTTTCGGGCGCTTGGCGTGCGCAGCATCGACTCGACCTCACCGTTCCGCCAAGCGTTCAAGGACGACAAGGACAACTATTACACCGCCGAAGCCAACCACGTTGCGTTGCGCATTCCTCCATCGGAAGGAAATCCAAGCTTGCGCGGGCGCATCCGCGCCGGGCAATTGGATCAGAGTGTCGTGCGCAAGGCGGAGGAGCGCGCACTTGCCGCCGTGCGCGCTTACGCCAGGGATTCGGAAGAAGAGCCGACGAGCGCCCTCGGAGCGCTGAGGCGCTACGAGCAGATATTCGACACTCGTGGACGCGACCGGACCGAGGAGTATCGTGCCACGCTCGAGGCGCGCCCTTGGCAGAAGTGCCCGTGTGCGATCTGTCGTGACTGGGGCGTGGAGGTGGCGATCTTTCGGGGCACTGAGCGCAACAAGCGCCGGGGCTTTCACAATCTATGGGTTTTCAACCAAACGATGCAGGGGCACATGGCTGGAATGCACAAAGCGACCAAGATAGACAAGGAGACAGTCGGTGAGCCGGTCTGAGCTGTGCCTACCGGCGCTTGAGCTCCGTCAAGGCGCACGTCGCCTCTATCAGTTCGCGGTGGGCGGCAAGGACCTCGCGAGCATTAGTACTGTTTCGCGCGTCCATCGTGACGAAGAGGGACACATCGGTGGCTATCAGCGCCCCGAGGTGCAGCGCCACGTCAAGGCGATCCGCGACTACCTGGAAAGTCCCGGTGCGCTCATGCCGAACGCGATCGTGATCGCGTTCGACTCGCGTGTGCGCTTCGAGCCTGCGCCAGGTGTCAAGGCGAGCGACGGCAGCGCCGCCGGCAGCATCGTCATCCCGGCGTCTGGGCTGGATTCGGCGAACGCACCAGGTTGGGTAGTGGACGGTCAGCAGCGGGTCGCGGCGCTCAGGGATGCGCAGCTCGCAAACTTTCCCGTGCCGGTTGTGGGGTTTATCACCGACGACCTGCGTGAGCAGCGCGCCCAGTTCATCCTCGTCAACAACACTAAGCCTCTGCCGAAGGGCCTGATCCACGAGTTGCTGCCCGACACCGAGGGACATTTGCCACTGGCGCTGCTACGCAAGCGCTATCCGTCAAAGCTGCTTTCGCTGCTTAACCTGATCCCTGACTCACCTATGGCCGGCGCGATCAAGACGCCAACCATGCCGGACGGGCGCATCCGCGACAACTCCGTCCTGAAGATGATCGAGAACTCGATCACCGACGGCGCCCTCTACCGATATCGCGATCCTCGTACGGGCGAGGGTGATACCGACCGCATGATCCAGGTGCTGTGGAACTTTTGGGAGGCTGTTGCCCAAACCTGGCCAGAGGCCTGGGAGCTCCCGCCGCGCAAGTCGCGACTCACTCATGGCGTTGGGGTCGTGTCGCTGGGCTATGTGATGGACGAGATTACCGACTGCTGTGCGATCGGGGTCGAGGTACCGACGATGGAGACCTACGCCGCACACCTGCAGCCCCTCGTCGAGATATGCGCTTGGACACAAGGGCAGTGGGACTTCGGGCTGCGCGAGCATCGGCCCTGGAACGAGTTGCAGGTCACGCCAAAGGACATCGTCAAGCTCGCGGACCTGCTCTTGCGCACCTACCGCAGTGCGGCAGCGCAGGTGGTCGCCGGGATGGACCGGTCAGCGGTGCTTTCCGCGTAAGCAGGCAGTGTGCCAGCGCTTGTGCGCTGAGGCTACAGAGTTGGCGACCAGTCCCAAGGGGGCCTGATTTAGTGCCGGCTTGGCGGGCGGCTTATGGTCTTTACGTAGCGTGAGCGAAATTTCGCGTACTTAGTTTCGCTATGCTAAGCTACGTACCAAATGAGCTAGACTACGTACTATCGACTACTAGATCGGTCGGTGCGACCGCCCGGTAAGGAGGAGGGCAGCAAAATGACTCAAGGACATCGTGGTGCCCAAAGGCTTTTTGACGATATGGGTCGGGCCTTTGGCTATCGGGTCGAGCGAACCTTCTCCAAGGCCCTTCCCACGGATGGGGTCTGGTTCGCTCGTAGAACACCCAGGCCTGAGGATCGGATACCGGTCATGGCCATCGAGGTTGTCGTTTCGGAGTCGCGCAAGGTTCTGCGCGGTTCTGTTCTCACGCTTGAGTCTGTAAGCCCTGCCGTAGGGGTACTGCTGATCCATGAGGGGGAGATTCGTCGTCGAATGATCAGAGGGGGAGCGAGCAGTACTGGCGTTGAGGCTCGCGTCGCGGCTCTTCACGAACTCGCGAATGCGCTCGTGAAGAACTCTCGTCAGCGCTTTGAGATCTGGAGTCACGTGAGCTTGGAACGCCGCTACCGGGACGTCATTGGTCGGCAACACCAGGTCCTCGCTGCATAAGTGAAAAAGTCACGTCACTACAAGAAATGGAGTTAAGTCATGCCTAGCGTGCTCGTACGTACAACCACGTTGACCGATGTTCGACGGATTGATCGTCGTGGAATCGGTCCTGTGTATAGGGCTAGCATCAGCTTGGATAATCTCTACCGGTTCATCCGTAATGGTGATATTCACTACTCTCCCCGCTATCAACGCGGTTTTGGCAAGTGGGCAGACTTCACCGACGATGCCCTAAACGCCCTGCTTCCGATCACAGATACCAAGCTCCAAATCAAGAACGAGCGAGCTCTTGCTATGGCCATTAAGTATCTTGACGGTCGACTCTATACGAGCAATATCGTTTGGAACGCTCGCGTTGACGACGAGACTCCTGAGGCTGAGTACAACGACGATGAGCACACATTGTCGATCTACGGCACGATAACGGTTCCAGATACAGCCCATCGTCACCGCGCATATTATTGGTTGGTGCACTGGAAGTACCATCCTGAGGAGATCCCCGATCAGGTTGAGGTTGACGGTGAGGTTTTTGTTCGTGATCGAATCGAGCCTCTCCTCGAGGACTTCGATCCCTTTGCCGATCATGTGCATGTCGACGTCTATGCGCTCGAGTCGGTAAAGGAGGGCTTCCTTTACGACGAGTTCAACGCAGATTCGAAGCCGCCCTCGACAGCTGTCGCCATCGCGCTCAACCCGCGCAAGACGCCATCGCGAAGGTTTGTGGACGATCTCATGAAGCACGCTGTACTTCTAGGCCCAGACCAGATCGAGACTCGCGGGAATACAATTAGCGTCAAGTCAAGGAAGCTCACGACGATCTCGACACTGGAGGCCTCCGCTCGGAATATGGTCAAAAGCCAGCAGTTGGCCGAGCTCGAACGTGAACGTCCCGATGCGTATAAGGATCTGGTTGAGTTTGTGGCGGCTTTCTTCGGAGAGTGGGCACATCATTTCCCGGCATTCCTGCCAGGTAAGACTCACCAGGAGCGCTGGGCCTTCCGGGAGGAGTCATATGCGATCGCGAACCTCATGTTCCATCCGCTGATGAAGCTTGCCTTTGATCTGTGGCAGGACATGGATGCTAATGACGAGGAGTGGCGTCATGAGCACGAGTGGAAGGACGCGATTGCCCGTCTTGCCGGTACCGTTGAGATTGCGAAGGAGCAGGAAGAAGGCGGTGCGCTGGAAAAGATTCGGGTACCGATCATGAGTAAGCTCAACCCAAAGTGGGAAAACCTTATTCTTGTTCCTAGATTCGATCGCCACGGAAATCAGACCGGCGTGGTTATCTCCAACACACGCCAGACGCGTGACGCCGCGTATTCCTATATTCGTGAGGTGAGCAAAGTCTAGGCTGTGATCGCCTCAAGAGACTCGGGATCGAGTGCGCTCAGTACACGATCGGCACGTTCCCTAAAGGCACGTCGTTCGACGTTGCGTGTGCGGCGAGACTGCTCGATGAGCGTTGTTCGCAGCCAGAGTTGGTCGAGTATGCGCTGCTCGACGGAGGCGATGGCATTTGACGACAACAAGTTGGCGAGTGCTTCAGCATCGACAATGGACATCGAGAGGCGCACCTTCGGACATCCCAACTCGGCAAGGTGCTGCTCTGACGTTGGCCTAGATGCCAGTTGAGGTGTTTGGCGTGACCTTCGGGATTGGCGGTGACACGTGGGTGGATCCAGAACGGCAATGCCGGGAGGATTGGCTTTCGAGAGGAGAGGCATGCGCTCCTCTCGATTCGCCTCCTTGACCTCCATCCCTGCATCGTGCTGTGGCTCAGGCAAAGCTGAAAGTCCCGCAGCCGATCCAGCAATGGGCGCGGCGGGGTTTCGAACCTGCGACCTCTCGCGTGTGAAACAGAACCGGAACAACTTGAGGGAGCGCAAGAAACGGCTCAAACAAGCCACGCGCAAAGACTCGGCTTGATGCCCCGATCCCCGTAGATACCTAGGCTTCCCTGTGGATTCTGCCCACCTGATGACCCAGGTGGGCAAAAGTCCAGCGAGTCTCGTATGGTGGCTATTTGGTGCTCGGATACGCGACGGCCGCATCGCTCCTTGACCCCATCATCGAGAACGAACTGACCTCCGGGACGTGGGATCCGGGCGTAGGTGCATGGGTCAAGGAGTAACGGCCATCATCTCCCACACGGCCGTGTTCAGTCCTCGGGGCCGAAGTCCGGTCCGGGCGCCGCGGAGAGGTAGTCCGCGTTCGCCCCACTCAGTCCTACAAATCGGCGCTATCGAGGTCGCAGGCCATCATCGAAAACCGCCGCGCCCATCAGGTGAGTAAGAACGTCCTTGAGGCGCCGATAGTTGGTTTCCCGATCGACGTGAACGCTCCCTCGGCTGTGAGTTTGAGCTGGCTGGAGTGTCGCAGCAGCAGTTTGCCAGAGGCAGTCAGCCTGATTCTGATCTTTGCGGCGCCGGGAGCCCCGAAAGTGAAACGTCCTGTGGCGACGAGTAGTGGCTTGGTAGCGTGCGCCTTACCCGTTGACATCCGGTACCAGTCGATTGTGACGGTGCCGGGAAGGGCTGCCATGAACGTGATCGTCAGTCCACCGCGCCTGACTAGCTGAACGATCTTTGCTGCATTCCGCGACGGTGCGAGCTGCGCGGCTAGTAGGGTCGCGACTTGCGCGGAATTCGCGTTGGTTGGCTCGTTTGTAGCGGTGCCCTCGGCACCGCTATCGGCGGTCGGGGGCGACTCCGGATCGCTGTCTGGCGTGCCGTTGGCGGCGCTGCTCGAGCTGGTCGGGCTCGGGTGGCCTTCCGGAGGCCCACTCGGAGGGCCTTGTGGGGGCTTTGGCACCCTAAGCGAAGCGCTCGTCGCTTCCGTGGAGCCGTATGTCCCGAGGACCGTGACCAGGCAGGCAATCTGGCTTTTGGCGTCGGCTGGTAGGACCGTGTAGGACATCGTCTGATCGCCGCTCGACACCCCGTCTCGAAGCCATTCGTAGCTGTAGGTCAGCGTTCCTTCCCCAGTCCACGAGCCTGGACCGCAGGTGAGCGTCTTCCCGACTTCCGCGGTGCCGCTGATTTCCGGCGGCGTCACCGCGAACGGAGGCTCCGTCTGAAATGCGCCGATGTCGCAGTGGCCGTTGCGAGGTATGCCACGCTGGTCGACGTCAAGAGGAGCCGTTGCGGTGGACCAGCCTCCCGAGCTGCTCTCTCCGATGGACCCTTCGCATCCCGCTCCGGTGTCGATCACGGGACTGCCGGGCACCGGTGCAAGTGTTTCCGTCGGTCCGCCATTATCCGCAAGCGGCGTCAGTCCCGGGCTAATGCCTACGAGCGAACCGTAGTCGACCGAGAACCCGCATTCCCCGCTGGGGTCCTCCTCGAGGTCATTGCGGTTGTCTTCCGGATAGGACCCGCCGCTCGTGAACAAGCAATTATGGCCTTCAGAGGCGCTGCCGTCGGCAACGATCGAGTTATTGATCCAGGCGCCGCCTCCGTTCTGCGGCTCATAGAGGTTGCCACCCCACGACTGCCCGGCGTTCACCGGGCTTGCGGTGTTGTTGTACAGGGTCACATGGTTGAGGGCGCCACCGTCTATGGCGACACCGCCGCCGTAGACGCGCGGCGGATTCACGGTGGTGCCGGCGCTGGCGATGTTGCCGGTGATCGTCGTGTTCGCGATCGCAGCCGTGGCTTCGTTGGTGAAGTCTTCGACGCCGCTATCCACACCACCACCCACAGCCTCACTTTTGAAGCCGCCTGCTTCAACGGTGTTGTCGGCGATCGTCGAGTCTGCGATGAGCAGGTGGCCAGTGTTGAATATCCCCCCGCCGAGCGCTTCGCCAAATTGGTTGCCGGGATTTTCGGCGTGCGCGATGTTATGCGAGATGGTGGAGTCGATGACGTTGAGTGTGCGCTTGTTGAAGATCGCGCCTCCCATGGCCTCTTCGGCGTGCGCGAGGTTGCCCGTGAGATCGTCGTTGGTGAGCGTGACTGACGAGGCCGCCGTTCCGCTACCCAGGATCCTCAGTGCACCACCACCCTTTTCCCAGCCGAAGAATTCGCCGTCGTCTTCTCCCGCGGCGACGCCTCCAGTGATCTTCACGCCGTCTATCTCGATCTTTGAGAAACCAGTGTTGTAGGGGATGACGATCACGGGGTCGCGACCGTCCGTCTGTTCGATTGTCGTCTCTCCTGGACCTGCTCCCTGGATTGCGAGCCCTGCGGTGATTTCGAGAAACGCATGTGGCCCAGACGTATATCCGTGCGCTTCACCAAGTTGATAGACACCGCGTTCGAGCTTCACTGTCGAGCCTGGATCGGCATCCGCATACGCCACCGCCGCACGTAGGTCCGAGCAGACAAACACGGCAACCCGCAATTCCGCACAAGCGCCGCTGTTCGAGTCAGCTGCTCCCGCGGGTGCTTCGAAGACGGGCGCCAACGCCACGGTCACGCTGTTGGACGTCTTGGTACCGGTTCCTTCGTTGCCTTCGACCGACGCTTCACTGTTGTATTTCACGAAGGCCGAGAGTTTGTGCGTGCAGATAAAAGTCTCTTCGGTACTAGCTTCGAGTTCCGTGGGCCCGGCAGGACTGATGTTTTCGCATGCACGGTCTTTCAGCGCCCCGAATTTAAGGCTCGTGCTGCCGGTGTTCTTGACGATGATCTCGTAGTCCACGGTGTCGGCGACTTCGCCGTTCAGTTCGGTCTTGGTGTACGTGGGTTCGGTCGAGAGCTTCTGCAGCGTTTCGATCGCGAACGTGGTGGAGGGCGAGTACTGCGCCGCCTGCACGACGAACTTGCCGAAGCCAAAGCCGATGTAGCGTGTCCACACCGCGGTCGCGTTGCCCGCGGCGTTCACCGCAACCTGAGGGTCGGATGCTTCATCTTCTGAAATGGTGGCGGGTTTTACCCACGGCTGGCCCACCGGCTTGACCGCCGTCTGCACGATGTCGCCGGGGCCTTGATATGTGGTCCAGACGATGGCCTTGTCGCCCGCGGCGTCCACCGCAACTCGGGGATCACCGCCGTCTTCGAAGGTGGTCGGTGTTTCCCATGGCTTGCCCACCGGCTTGGCCGCCGTCTGTATAAGGCGGCCAGAGCCGTAGCCAAAACGCTTCCAGACGGCAGTCGCGTCGCCCGCGGCGTCCACCGCAACCTGGGGTTCGAGACCTTCTTCCTGACTTTCTTCTGAGACGGCGCTCGGCGTTTCCCATGCCTCGTCCGTCGGCTTGACTGTCGCCTGCACAACGTAGTTGCTCATGCCGCCAGAGCTCAGGCCCGTGTAGCGTGTCCACACGACGGTCGCGTCGCCTGCGGCGTCCACCCCGACCTGGGGTTCGGATGCTTCCTGGTCTGCTCCTGAGAGGGTAGCCGGATTTGCCCAGGCCTCACCCGCGGGCTTGAGCGCCGCTTGCACGACCTCGTTGCTGCCATTAGCGCTCGTCCACACGGCGATCGCCTCGCCCGTTGGATCCACCGCGACCTCGGGTGTGTGCGCATCCTGGCCGGCTTCTGAGACGGTGACCGGTTTTCCCCAGGCCTCACCCGCGGGCTTGGCCGCAGCCTGCACGACGTAGTTGCTGCCGTCGAAGCGCCGCCACACGACGGTCGCGTCGCCTGCGGCGTCCACTGCGACCTGGGGTTCGGATGCTTCTTGGCCTGTTTCTGAGAGCGTGGTCGGATTTACCCAGGGCTTACCGTCAGGCTTGCCCGCTGCTTGCACGACGTCGTTGCTGCCGTTGGAGCGTGCCCAGACGGAGATCGCGTCGCCCGCGGCGTCCACCGCGACCTGGGGTCCGTACGCGCTCTGGCCTTCTTCTGAGACGTTGGCCGCGACCGTCCACAAGTTGGCAGCAGCCGGCGACGCCGCGGCAAGCCCGAGTGCCAACGCGACGCCGAAGACGGCGGCGCCCCGTCGCATAGCAGACACTCGTTGAAGCATCAGCTTGCCAGCACCGGCTTGGTGGTCGGCTTCTTGCCCTGCAGGTCGAGCGTCAACCCGGCGGCAACTGGGTGAACCCCGGCGTGGGCGAGCCGCTTCATGCCCAACTCGGTCAGCCGTAGCGTGACGGAGTCAGTGCTTCCGTCCGCCAGGGAGAACGACCCTCGGGCGAGCACGAGGGTTGCCGTGCGCGAAACCATCTTCCCCGCTCTGCGGCTCCTCGTCACGATCCGCATGACTAGTTCCGCTGACCCATGGCACGCCTGCTCGCGGCATCTCACATGTATAGACGCCGAGCTTCCCGACACGACGACTCTGGAGGCCAGCACTACGAGCGGTCCGCCCGTAGCCGAGCCATTCGACTTGTTGGTGCTGGATGCTTCGGTGGCCGGCGAGGACCGCTCAGCTTCCGTCCCCGTGTCACTCGGTGGCGCAGCGACCTGGCTCACCGGAACTGGAGGAAGCAGAACGGGGATAGGCGGGACGGGGAAAGGTGGCTCTTTGTCGACGGGCAGGCTCGCACTGCCCGCTTGCAGCGCCGCGTCGACCCCGGAGGTGGTTTCTTCGACAGTCACTGCCACTGGATCGGCGCCGCTCGCGGACGACTGCTCGTGTAGTACTGCGTCAGGTAGTTGAGTCCACTTTCGGGCGGCGCGGCGAAGCCGATCGTGTATGAGCCACCGGCGAGTCCCGACACCGAGTATTCGCCATTGCGGTTGGTGGAGGCACATCCCGCACTTTCTGTGTCTCTACCTTGCGCGCAGGCACGATTCCCTCGATTGGAGTGTCCGTCGCCGCCGAGGTCACCCTGCCGGCCACACGGCCGCCGTGATGCAGCAAAGCGCCGATTTCGGTGCGAATCGTGTTCGCTTCAATCTTGATGGGAGTGACTTCGCCGGCCAATGTGGCTTCGTTGAAGTATCTGGTCACATAGTTGACTTGGCTGCCGAACGGCGTGGTGAATTCGACCACATAAGTGCCCGCGCTCAGACCCAGAAGCGCGTATTCACCAGCCGGGTTGGTTTCGATGCACGAGCCGTACAAGCCTTCCAGGACGGCGCCGTCGCCGGTTTCGTAGGCGCACACTTCTATGCCCTTGACCCTAGCGTTGGTGCCCGTTTCGAGCACCCGTCCTTCTATCCCCTCGCCATCATATGGCTTGCGTGCTTCTAGCGCGGCGTCGATACCTGTGATCGAGACTGCCTTCCACGATTACGACCGGCGTCGCTTCTGGTTCCGAGCTCACGTGATCCCAGTACTGCTTGTAGAATTCGTCACCGGGAGAGGAGTCGTTCGCGAACACGACCCGGTATTCGCCGGGTCGAGCCGCAGAGATGGTGTACTTCCCTTCCGACATCGAGAGCGCGCATGTTTGCGCCAGGTGCGGGTCGGGCCCGAAGAGATCTTCGACGCACGGCCAACCACCGGCAGGCCGTTTGGTCTTACGTTCGTTACTTCGCCGCTGATGCGACCTCCCACCACCAGTTCGTTATCGACGGTTGTGGTTGATCCCATCGCGACCGATACCGAATTGGCCTGCGGGTTGACCGCGTAGCCATGCGGTTGACTCAGGTAGTTCGATCCTTCTTCGTTTATCCGCGTGGCCCAGAAGGCCAGTGCGTAGTTACCTGCTAGCAGTCCGTGAATCTCGTATTCGCCTTTTGAGTTGGAATTTTCGCATGTTTCGTATGACCCTCCCGGCGTCTGCGATTCGGTGCACACCTTTACCCCTGCTATCGGTTCGTTGGTGAGTTTGCTGGTGACGATTCCTGCTATCTGACCGCGTGCCTTCAGTTCCCCGTTAATCCCTGCAGTGGTATTTGGCGCGATTACGTCTACGGGTTCGACGTTAGGCCATTCTTTTTCCTTGTAGTACTGCCCGATGTATTCGACTCCATTCCAGTTGGGCCGCCGAACCAGACCGTGTATTGACCGCTTGCCAGTCCCAAGATCACGTATTCGCCGTTTGCGGTCGTCCTGGCGCAGAGTTCGCTGTGTTGCGGACGGCCGGCACACACCCGCGCGCCTTCGATGGGAGCCTTCGTGCCCGCGCTGATGAGCCTGCCGGTGATCTCGCCGCCTTCTTCCAGTTCTGCGTCGATGTTGGGGACCGTCTCACCCAGGACGATCGGGATCAGTGTGGACGAGTAGTTTTCTAGCCCGCCGCCGTAGAACTGCTTGACATAGTCGAGCGTGCTGGTGAATTCAACTGCATAGCCGCCTTCCGGCTCTCCCTGGCCGGGAGTGAGGCTCTGGATCTCGTATTCACCGCTTGGGTTTGTCTTGCCGCACGTCCGGTGGGGTTCCACCTCCCGATTGGTCGACATCCGGCAGTTCCGCACAGGCTTCTACGCCCTGAATAGGCACCTTGGTTGACTCGTTTCGCACGCGTCCAGTGATACGGCCGCCTTCCTGGATGGCCTCATCGATCCCGGACACCGTCTCGTCTTCGGCGACCTGCACACGGGTCGCTTCTTGGTTGACGAAGACCCCGCTGTAAAAAGTGTGGGGGACGAGGCCTGCGACGGTCGTGTTGAAGTAGACGACGAATTTCCCGCCCCGCCCCACTTCGAGAACGTACTCGCCGCCCGCGCCCGTCTGGACGCACCTGTCCCCGGCGCCTCCTTCATCCGGGTACTCGCAGACTTCGACCCCTTCTATCGGCGCCTTCGTGACGGCACTCGTCACCGTCCCGGTGATCTGGGTTGTCCCATCAGCGGGGGCGCTCGGTACGAAGCCCAGCGAGAGGACGATCGTAGCGAGCACAACCAGTATGCGCGGTGCTCGCGCAGTGCGTAGGAAAGGCACCCTTTTACGACATACGTCGGGGCGCAAGCGCGACATCTGTCTCAGCGCTCCATATCTCCACTTTGCCCACAGAGCATCGGCAGACAAACTACCACATGTTGGAATACCTTAGGCATCGGCTGGACCGAGGCTGCCAAGGACGGACTCGGCCGTCATGCTCGAAATGGAACTCGACCTTGACTTCGTTGCTCGTCGCCCCTCCGTGATCCAGCCATGGGCGCGGGTGGTTTCGAACCACCGACCTCTCGCGTGTGAAGCGGCCCGGGAAAGACCCGAGAAAGCGCGAGAAACCGCTCTAACAAGCCAGACACAGAACGCGCTCCGATGCTCCCCGTAGATACCCTGGAGTTCCCAGTAGATTTAGCCCACCAAACGGCTCCGGTGGGCTAAAGTCGGGCGGGGCTCCAGCGTCCTATTGGCCATTGCTTTTGCTTGGAAAGCAAGCCTTGCCTCGGATTTGGCCCGTCGTCCGTTGCAGCAGCGCGAGCGGCATCCGCCGGCGCATTCGCTTTCTTCGGACGCAGAAGCCTCGTGTATTCGGCAGGCACGTTGCTGCTTTGCCGTGCGGGAGCAGGCGGCCTGCGAGTGCCGGGCGATACGCTCCGAATCGTCCTAGGCAGCAGCATGAGTAGCGTCGCTGAAGCGCTCGCGTCCACCGGATTGTGAGCGTCTCGACGATTGAAGACGCCGCCGTTGTGCCATGTCGAGCACGGTCGTTGTCGCGGACGTGACACACACGACGCCCGAACTGTTACTGGAAGGGGCTCGTGTCGTGGAAGGCCACTTCCTTTTCGCTGTCAACGACCGTGAGCTCGAGGTGGTACTCCTGGGAGTTCGACGGCACTGCCACCCAGCGGCTGCCCACCACCACTTCTTCTTCGCTCTTAGGAGCGAAGGTCTTGATGGTCACTCTGCCTTGATACAGTTCGGGTGGCGGTGGGCCGTTGTTCTGTACGAGCGCGTAGGTCAAGACGACCTCTTTGTGTTCCAGCCCCTTCAGGGTGACTTCAAAGTGGATGCTCGCACCAGAACCCCGCATCGCCACCGTACGGACCTCTAACGCCGCCGTTGTCGTGTTGCCCGAGGTGTTCTTGAGCGCCTTTTCGATGATCGGCTTCAGAGCGCATGTCGGCCGACACCGTTCCGGCACGCCGGCTTCGTGGAGAACTTCTTCGACCCGGGCAGCCGACGTGCCGCCTTCGATCCGTCTTTGCGTGGGCGATCGGACGGCTTCCTGTCTCTTTGCTTGCACCGTTTCGTCTGCTGTTTTGGCTTTCTTCTCTGCCTTTTCTGCCTTTGCTTGCTCGGCTTTGGCTTGCGCCGCATCCTGCGCCTGGGTTTCTTCGGCTCGCTTCTTGTCTTCCTGCTCCTTCTTCTGTTCTTCCTGCTCCCGTGCTTCCGCGCTCTTCTGTTCCGTGGCCGCTCTGGCCTTTTCTCGAGCGGCATCTTCTTCGTCGCGCTTGGCTTCTTCCTTGATTTTTTCGCCTTCTTCCTTGATCTTCGCTTCTGTGCTTTTGGTTTCTGCGGTTTTGGCTTCTCCTTCGAACGAGACTGTGACGAACCTTCCGGCGACCGGCCGCGGGGTGGCGCGCGCAGCGTAGACGGCGAAGCTGTTCCTGGGGTACAGCCGGGAAGACGCACCGCCGGTGACCGCGGCAGTCGATGTCGGGCGCTGCCGCAGGTCTTTGTCGTACTCCTGAAGAGTGATGTCCGATTCCATTTCGGCCACTATGTGTGCTCCGCCGGCGGCTTTGTGTGGAAACAAAAAGGATCTGAGCGTATTTGAACTCGTCACGATCGCCGCCAAAGCCGTAAGAACGGCCGACACCGCGAAAACAAACTTCCAGCCTCGACTCAAGAAGCCCCCTTTGGCCTTGGCCGATGAGCCAGTAGGCTGCTCTGCGTCGGTCTCGCTCATCGGTGATTAAGGGAGCGAGGCGAGCAGTTTCCGGCCGTCGGGTACTCCCCAACCGCTGACGGCGTCGAAGTTTTTAGTTGCTTCATATCCTTTACCTGGGTCTGGTTCGGAGGCGTTGTTGCCTTTGGTGATGTCGGTGCAGCCGGCCTCACCCACAGCCTGCCCGCCGGTCGAATCGCCGTACAGCAGCGGTGCGAGGAAGGTCTGGCCCTGGGTGGGCTTCCCCAATGCCAGCATCCGCGCGATCAGCGAGGCCCACAGTGGGGTGGTGGCGCTGGTCCCGCCGCTTGGTTCCCGTTTGCCGTCGGTCACGAGGTCGTACCCGGGAGGACCGGCGAGCGCGGCTATGTCCGGAACCACACGGCCCTGAATGCTGCTTTGGTTCAGCGAAATCACCGAGACCGTCTGTTGCCAGGCCGGCCGGTCGAAGTGGACGCTGACGCCGCCTCCGGTTGCGCCTCCCCCACCGTTGCGTCGTCCGGGGGGCTGGCGCCAGACGACCTCGTCGTCTTCCTCTCCACCGTCCTCTTCGAGCATGGTGCCGCCCACGCTCAGGACAAACGGGCTACTCGCGGGGAAGTTCACATGAAAACCTCCGTCTTCGATCTGGTCACCGGACCCGTCGTCGCCGGAGGCGGCGCAGACCGTGATCCCCAGGTGCGCCGCGGCTTCCAGGAGCTTGTTGATTTCTTCGAGCGCCGCTTCAGACCATTCCGGGCTGTCCTCGGCAAGACCCCAGCTCACTGACAGCACCGATGGTGTTGCCGGCTGCCCGCCGATGACCTGGTTGAGCAGATCGATCCAGCCCTTCTCATCGAAGCTAGAGAAGTAGACGAAGATCTCGGCGCCCGGGCACAGACCGGAGACGATCTCGATGTCCATCATCACCTCGCCCGAGGCTTCGAGCACTTCTTGCTGCTGTGCCCGCGGGAGTTGCCTGACTGCTTCAGGGGTGAGCGGCGTTACGCCGGCGTCCACTGTGGCTACCTGCGGCGTCCGCAGGCCGTGCTGGGCGCAAAACATGCTGAGGTCTTCCGGAAGTAAGTGCCGCCGAACTCGGCGATGGCGATCTTCTGCCCTTCGGCGCGCCCCGGGGGGAAGTTGTAGTGCTGTTCAAGGTCACTGGGTCCGAGGCCCGTCGCTTGCCCGGGCGCGGCTTGCGCGGCGACCGGAGCACCGCTGACCCTGCGCGCGACCCTGCGCTGATCGAGGCCGAATACCCCCGTCAAGATGCTCTTGAGCTCGGTAGGGATCTGTACCGGGTTCTCGCGACCGCGGAACTCGCCCTGATCGTCGTCGCGGTAGACCCCCAGACCGGCTTGGAACGCGTTCTGCATCTGCGCAGCGGTGCCGGTGACCCGCATGCTGCGTCCGACGCGCGAGACTGCGCTGACCGTCAGGCCGAAGCGCTCTAGCGTCGTCTGGACCTGTGCGATGTCCTCGGGACTCGCTCCATAGCCACTTTCCAGCTCATCGCTGGTCATGGCCGGCCTGTTCGTGTCCAGCGGCGGAAGCCTCTGACCTCGCAGCATGACCGTCACCTCGAAGCGCACATCCGCATCGAGGTCGCGGACCCGCTCGGCGCTCTGCTTGCGTGGCCGCTTGCTTCCAGGGAGTTCGACGTGTCCCTCGCTCATCGCGGCGCTCCTTTCTGGAGGTGTAGGCGCTACATCAATGCTGCTCGGCCGTTATGCGGCCCGGAAATCGAGACCAACGTATGTCAACATACCAGAACAATCCTGCTGGCCGACCTCTGCCCTACTTACGCCGTATAGTCGCCCGGTCGCGTGTCGCTTCGGTTCGAGCCTTGGCTTACGTCGGGTTCACATTTTCTATTCACTGCTTTAGCGGGTAGGCCGTCGTCCATGAGCTGGGGCGAATAGGTATCCGTGCGATGTGAGTGCGCGGTAGTCAAAAAGGACGGGACATGGCCGGACTGTCGTCAAATCGAGAGCATCGTGGTCCTGATGCTGGAGAATCGTTCGATGGATCACATGCTGGGCTACCTCGGGACACGCAAGGCCGACGGCTCAGTTGCCCGCCAAAGCCATACGAGCCGCCCGAGACGCCAGCGGGGAAGACCAACACGACCGATCTTGATTCACGGAACGTGAAGACCCCGCGCAGCTACACCCAGGGTTACAACACCCAAGCTGTGGTGAATGAGCATCAGGTCGTGTTCGCCGCGGAGGTGACTGCCATCTCGCCGGACTTCGGTCACCTACAACCGATGGTCGAAGCCACCAGAGGGGAGCTGGAGAAGGTGGGTGTCACCGAGACGCCCGGGGTCGCGGTGGCTGACAGCGGCTATTGGAACGAGGAGCAGATCGATAATGTCGTGAGCGGCGGCATCCAGGTGCTGATCCCACCCGATGCGGGCAAGCGCGACACACCGCGCTGCGGCTGGGATGGCGGCCGCTACGCCTTCATGCGCACCGTGCTCGCCGGTGACTACGGCGGCGGTCTTTACCGAAAACGCAAGGCGATGGTCGAGCCCGTGTTCGCTCAAACCAAGCACAACCGGCGCATCAACCAATTCCACAGGCGAGGCAGATCCGCCGCACGCTCCGAATGGCGCCTAATTACCGCCACACACAACCTGATGAAGCTCCACAAGCACCACCTGGCCGTCTAGGCCGCCTAAAACGACACCAGGGCAGCACCGCGACACCCGACCAAGCCCGCGGAACCCCGACCCCTACAAACCCACCGTCACCGCAACTGGCATTCACCCATCGCCCACGGCAACTTTACGCGACACCCACCGTCCGATGCGGCAGTGAACTCGGACCTCGGCTGAGACTTCCGCAATCACGTCGAAGAGCGGAAGCAACTGTTTTGTCCGCGTCGCGGCACCGGACAGAGAGGAGAAGGCAGCCAGTCGCGCACCGTGACCGAGGCCAAATAAGAATATGGAGTCAGCCGGCTAATTCTTGCTCTTCTTCGCTTTGGTGGCTTTTTGCTGCACGAGATGGACACTGTTGGTTTGCGTTGCGAACGAGGACCTGAGTATCGTCAGGGAGGCGTTCAGATGCCCGTGAGCGGCACTCAGAAGTGTGCGCCCGGTCCCGTTGAGCTTGAGCTTGATGGTCACGGTCCTGCCTGCCGGGATCGAGAAGCTGGCGGTCCCGATGGTCTGCGTCTTGGCCTTCTTCTTGCTCTTACCCTTTGTCTTGGCAATCAGAGTCAGCTTGCCGCTGCACGTCGCTGTGCTCGCGCAGGTGAGCTTGACCGCCGCCTGGCCGTCGCTTGGAACGTTGATCGTTGACCCGTCGAACAAGACGCGGCCAGACGCTGCTTTTGTACCAAGCACGCCGCCAGGCGCCACTGTTGGGGTCGAGTTGCCACCGCTGCCTTCCCTGGTCGATCCGCCACCCGTGGATTCAGCGGATTCCGGCGTGCTAACCAACAGGTTCGCCGATCCGGAGCTTCCGGCGTAGCTCACATCGCCGGAGTAGGCGGCGCTGAGCGTGTGGTTTCCGACCGCAAGGCTGCTCGTTGAGCATGTTGCCTGGTAGCTCGCGCCCGCCTGGCTGAGTGTTTGTGGTCCACAACCGTCGATCGGTGTGGATGACCCATCCGCGTAGAACGCGACGGTGCCGCCGCCATCGGTGGGCGCTACGAAAGCTGTCAGGCCGACCGGCTGTCCGGCCGTCACGGGGTTGGGCGATGGCGTGAGGGTCACGCTCGTCGCGACGGGTGGGGGTGGCGACCCGTAGACGAAGCTGTCGGCAAGCGTGGGCGCGGAGCCGCCCGCGGACGTCGTCACGGTGATATCCACCCGTGCGGGGAACGCGGCGGCTGGGGCGACGGCCTGTACTTCGCTTCCAGATACTGGAGTTACCTGCGTCGATGGAGTGCCGTCAAATTCGACCGAGAACGCACCGGCGAGATGGCTTCCCTTGATCGTCACGACCGTGTCTCCCGACAGCGGTCCGCTGCTCGGCGCCACCGATTCGACCACTGGGCTGTTTTCGGTCACCACCGGCGTCGAGTACGTGTAGTGGTTACCTTCCGCCGTCGCGCTGTTGTCGCCGGGGCCAGACACGGTGACGTCCACTGTTCCGCCGGCGCCCGCCGGGGCGACCGCCGCCACCGCGTACGGCGACAGCGGCTGCACATGGACTGACGCGTTGCCACCGAACTGCACGGAGGTCACGCCCGCCAAGCCTTCACCGAGAATATCGACCACATTCCCTCCGGAGGTCGCGCCGCCCGACACCGACAGGCCGGTCACTCTCGGTGTAGGGGCCGTCTCGCCTTCGCATTCGAGCGTCAGCATCAGCCCAACGACGGGCGGCGGCAGCACAAATGGAGAGGTGAACACATCTGGCTGACTACCTTCTCCAGGTGCGTGACACCCCGGAGCCGAAGCCTCCACCTCATAGGCACCGGCGAGGGCGTTCCAATCAAACTGGCCCGATGAGCCCGTCAGCTCCGGGTTTTCAGCCGGTTCAATGGCGCCGCTCAACGGTTCGACGACGATGAACGGGTCCGACAGAGACGACGAGTCGAGCAAGGTTGCGGTGGCTCCTGCGATCGGCGAGCCGTATCCGTCAAGCACCGCGCCGCTGGGGTCGATGTACGCGTGACCATCATCGCCATCGTTCAGATCGCTCAGACACCACAAAACACCTCCAATCGCGATCACGGCACCCACCGCCGGGTTGATCAGGCCGACCACCGCTCCGAGCGCGCCAAGCGCACTGAAGGGAATACCGACCTCGCAGTTGATCCCGATCTTCAGGCGCGGTCCAAGATCGCCCGGGAGGCCGCCCGAGCTGTCGGGTCCGTTGATTGTGTCCGAGAGTTGCACGGCGAAGGTGCTGATCGCGTCCGGCGCCGTGCCCTCGGAGAGCCCGCCGTACGCTGGGGGAGTGCCGGTGTATCTGAAGAAATCGCCGGTCACCAGATCCGAGAGGGCCGCATCGTTGGCCACCTGCACGTCCACAATGCCGACCCCCGGCGGCGCTACCGCTTCGATTTCGCCGGAGTTCACGACTTTGAACGATGTGGCAGGCAGAAGTCCGAAGGCAACGTTCTTGACGTCGGTGAAGCCATAGCCGTGTATCACGACCGGCGTGCCGCCTTCGGAGGGCCCCGATTCGGTGCTTATGTTCGTGATCCCGAAGTACGAGTAGCTGCCGACGTTCGATTCGGACCCGTCCGCCTTCCTGACTGTGATTGAGACGGTTCCTGCACCGGACGGGCTTACCGCTTCGATTACATTGTCGCGCAACACATGAAACGAGACGGCTGGCGTGGTCCCGAACAGAACGGCACGCGCTTCCGTGAATCCGGAGCCCGTTATGAGCGTGGTTGTGCCGCCGACTGCTGGTCCACCATCTGGAAGTACGTCCGGATTGTCGGGGCATACCAACCCGTGCCGAATATTGGTGAGCCCGTGGATCGGCGCCGGTGGCGCAATGTGAGCCACGTACTGGCCCGACACGGCGGGTTCTTCCTGCAGTGCGGCCGCCCGTGTTTCACTCGCGCCCGTGTTGGCGTTGGTGCCTTCAAAGTACGCTGCGCCGAATCCGTGCTTGCAGCCTGAGACTGACAGAGAGCTGGGTTCACCCCAGTTCAGTCCCGGTACGACCTTTTCCTGTGTACCTCTGCCTGGCGATGACAGGCTCACTCCTTCTGGGAGCCCTCCAGGTTGGGAGAAGGTAACGCTCAGATTGAGCGCCGAGGGAGGGAGGGTCAGCGGCCCGAATGTTTTTGGTCCATCGGGAGAGCCGGCTGGGGTAAAGATCGTGACTGTGTACGTGCCGTTAGCCACCAGCATGTGAAAGTGGCCCGAGTTTTCAAGGGGCCAAGGATCGACCTGGCAAGCACCGCCCGACGATGGACACGCCTGTATGCGAGCTCCTGGCGCGGCGCCCTGGCCGGCGACAACCGCTTCGCCGGCGATGATGGAGCTTCCGGCAGGGGGTTCCGATGCGGCATTCCAGTGTGCGCTAATCACTGTCGCGCTGAGTGACGACGGGTAGATCGCGACTTCGTCGAGTCCGAACGTGCCGCTGCCACCGTTTACCTTCAGTCCCTGGCCGGGAGTCACGGTTTCCGCGTTGCCGATACTGCCCCCGCCTATCAACGCGCCATCGGCATAGATCCCAACGACACCGCCTTCATACGTTATGTCGATTAGGTGCCACACACTATTTTCGAGACCGCCAGGCACGACGGCATGGACCAACTGCGTGGCCCCGGAGACAGTGATCGTGCTTCGTGGTTCGCCGCCCACGTTGACCGTGAAACCGTGCCCGGCAGCCACGTCGCCGTATTCGAACAAGTTGTAGCTCCAATAGCGCGGCTGGCCTTCCTCGTTGATCCATGCCTCCAAGGTCCGCGGCCTGTTGCCAGCCGGAAGTGTGTTCCCGCTCTGCGCCAGCATCTCTACACAGGGGCCGCAGAAACCCGAGTTCTGATACCTCTGCACCGCAGTATCCGCATCGCCCACCAGAGCGCCACTGCGCGATTCGTAAGGCCGCGCACCAGAATCGACATACATCCCGTTGAGCCCATTGCCGGACGAGTCCTCAGCGGTGGTGAATTCGGTCTCATCGAGGCGGTAGTAGACAGTCGGATGATCGGCCAGCACCGCTTGGGAGTAAGGCGAGCTGATATCAGCGGGTGCGGCCAGGTTGATCGAGCCAGCGAATGGGTTGATCGCCAGCGCCCCTTGGGGCGCGCGGGTCGCTGCCGCCGCCGTCGGCGCTTGTGCAGCGAGCCCAGCTAGCAGCACGGAAACCAGGCAGGCAAGCGCGCATTGGCGTACATGCCGGAGGTTTCCGCTGACGAGCCGAAAGGCCAGAACCCCTCCTCGCCGCGTTCTCGGCATAGTCTCTGGTCCCCTGTAAATCACTAGCGTGTCGGCCGCCGCCAGCGTCAGCCGCACTCGGGTTGTGGCACGATCAGCGGCACGGTACGCCGACGAGGACGCCAACCGGATTGCTCTGCTAACCGTCTGCTCCAGGGAAATCATGACCACCTTCGTGGATACCACGCTGCAGGAAGCTTGCTACTTGCGTCCGCTTCATCTGGCACAGCAATCGCCGGTAGATCACGCGACTCTCGCGCTTGGCTCAAGCGCAGACTGTTGCGAGCCAGTAAGGCGACCAAAACGATCGGCCTGACCTGCGTCATCCAGCTCGAACGAGCCTTCACTCCTCCTTGGCCCCAGAAGGAGGCGCGCGCCGACACGGGCTAGAGCTGTCCTGCTCAGGACGACGAGGAGCCGCTAGTGCTGCCGGTCAGGTCACGCTTGCTTCTTGGAGGAGAGTGCGGAAGTGGGATCGCCGACGTCGCTGAGGATCGGTCTGACGCTCGCGATCGCGGGCGATCGAGCAAGACGTCGAACGCCTCACCGAATGCTCAAGACCGCGCTGACACTACGTGTATGCGGCTGAGCCCTCGCCGAGGCTGCGGCGAGGTAGAGCCGGGAGTCTGTCACGGGCCGGACAGCCGTCGCTTCAAGGGCCGAGAAATTGGACGTTTGAGGCCAGGCGAGTAGAGAGAGTGCTTCGTGGTCGAGAATGGTCCAGCGATGCGTGCTCTCCGGTCATTGCGCTTCTGGCACCAGCACGAAGCCGGCGCGGCTGGCGGCGCGGCGCAGCTCGGTGTCGAAGCAGGCGAAGTGGCTACAGCGCGGGTCGAGTTCGCGGACTGCGAGCGCGCTCGCGAGCTGTACCGCGTCATATGCTCGCAGTGCGTGGCGCGCTGCCTCTTGTGCGCTCGCGACGAGCACTGGCTCGGTTGGGGAGACGATCGTAAAGTGCGAGCCCGAGTTGAGGTCGCCGTGGAAGTCAAGCTCGAACGCACTGACCAAAGCATTGGCGGCTGCGTCCTCCAGTTCGCCCGTTCGTGTCTTGCGCCACAGCGCGGAGGGCACCTCCACACGTGCGAGCGCTGAGACGACGAGCGTATCGAGCGCACGGATCGCCCGGTACCCGGTCTCGTCGGCATAGAGCTTCACGAGTGCCGACGAATCGGCAAAGGTACTCAGCGACGACCTTCCGCGACGAAGTCCGATAGCGGCCTGCCACGTCCGGCGGCGGCGCGGGCGCGACTTAGCGCGCGCTCTGAGGGGCGCTGGTTCGGGAGGCGCTCGGGGTTCAGCAGAAGTCCTGCTCGCCCAAGGCGCTCTCTCAAACCTGTGATCTCATCGTCCGCGAGGTCTGGGTCGACCGCGGCTGAGAGAACCTTGACGGCGTAGCTGTTGACGCTCTCCTCGTGATCACGTGCCGCTCCCTTGAGCTGCTCGGCGAGCTCTTCGGGTACTCGCAATGTCAGCTGACGCATGATGTCATGGTAGCAGTCATGGATCAAATGGGAGTCGTCACCAGGCCCAGACTGCATACGGTCCCAGGCTATCGGTGCGGAGCCGCGGACCCTCGCAAGCTCAGTGAGCGACCTCTCGCCATGTGGGAAGACGCCGGAGCACTCGCATTCTTCGGACGCAGAAGCCTCGTGTATTCGGCAGGCACGTTGCTGCTTTGCCGTGCGGAAGCAGGCGGCCTGCGAGTGCCGGACGATACGTTCGGAGTTCGTCCATTGGGATCGCGTCGGGCGCCTTCATCGGACGCTCGCCTTCGGTGGTAAGCAGCAGCATGCAGCGTTGAGTCTAGTCTCGTCAGGTCACCACTCCCAAGACGATAAGGAGCACGCCGAATCCAATGATGACGAGGCCTGGGAAAGTCGTCTCGAGTGCGAACTTCAAGGGTCCAACCCCCGCTGTCATTCGTCTTGTTGGGGCTCTCTTGGACGACCCCTTGCGGACAAGCTGCAAGGCGGTGAGTACGACCCCGACGACGACGAGAAACACGCCTACCGCAAGTGCAACGACGCTGGTGGCGCTCACCGGCCGCTCGCGATGAGTCTTTGGTATTTCCTGTCGGTGCGCGCAGCCCGTAGCTGCCCCGCGAGGAGATCGCCGGCCAGCACCCCTTCGAAGTGCTTGCCGACGGTGCGGTCGAATCTCGCGGCAGGCTCCTCAGCAAACACGATCGCAGTCCGGAACACGACTGCAATCCTCGCTGCCGCGGACAATAAATGCAAGTCCATTAGGACGACTCTTCGGAAATTCGACCAGACGCTGGTGGCGTTGGTCCACGCGGACGCAGCAAGTTGGCCACCTGGCGAAGGACTGCTGCTTTCCATTCATCTGACCGTCACCAATGACGGCACTCGCGCATCAGGGTGGAACGACAGCGCGTGACCAACGGCCGTCCCGCATCGATAGCGGCGCAGGCATCTAGGAGCGGAGCGACCAGTCTCGCGACGCGCGGAAACGGGGCGCCTCCGGGGGAGTGAGCGAGACGCCTGAGTAGGGCGAAACTCAAGGCTGCGTGTGCCGACCCGGATGGGTCCTGCTTCGGTGTTTCCGCGAGTATCGCGGCAGTCGACCTTCGGGCGCGCAGGGCGAGTGCAAACGCGGTGGGGCGCTCATGTGGTGCCGGTGATCGGCACCATCGAGACTGTCGCCGATGCGGTTGCGCGCCGAAGCCGCTGTCGAACGACAGCGATTTCGTGTTAGGCTCGCGCGCATGTTCAGGGGATGGCGGTGCATCTTGATCGCTTTCGCGTCACTGATGATCGGCGTCGGCGCAGCGTCCGCAATGACGACGGTCACGGTCAAGCGCTGCGGCTACGCGGCCAAAGGCTTCTACGGCAAGGACGCGATCTATCCGTGGCACATGTCATGCGCGCGGGCCCGGACAATTCTTGCCGGCGCCATCAACCCACACGCCAAGCACATCAACCTGACCGCGGACGGGGCCGCCACCGGCGACGCCGGGCCGGTACTCATTGACGGCCGCTGGTGGGTGTGCGGCGGTCGTATGGGGTTCTACTTCTGCGGCTATCCCTACCGCCCGGCCTACGTCTCAGGTACCGGCGGCGGAACCACTTGGAAGGGGCCCTTCACAGAAGAGTCCGACTACAACGCGTGCTCGGCCGGGGGCGCCTGCGGTCCCCAAGATGTTGTCTATCTGCCGCACTGAGCGGCATTGCGCTGGCGATAGGTCGCCGAACACAGGACAGTCCACGAACCTGACCTGGGGAAATCCGGTGGCTGGGCGACGCCCGGGGTCGTCCAGAGCGGGAGAGCCCGGGCCGGAGCGTCGGCACGCTTGCTACGGGCTGAAGCCAAACGTTCGTCCGCAAGTTCTAGACCGACATCGCTAGCAGCCTCCCAGCTTCGCGTAGCGGCGGGGCGAGGCCCTCTCAAGCGTTCGGTTCCTCCCACTCGGGCAGACCCCTCGCCACTGCTTTGGCGACGCCTCGGTCGTCCCCCGATCGAGCCGCCAGGCGATCGGATCGGCACGCTTGCGATCGCCGGTCGTCGAGACCTCCTTCGACGTTCGGACGTACCTGCTCGCGCACGAGTGGGTAATCCTCGATTGCGCGGAAAGAGCACCGTTCGCGCCTACATTGCCACCTCAACCGGTACCGCGCGTTGCCTCCGGTTTCGCGCCCGCTCGGGACGACCACCGGGCCTGAGGTCCGGCGAGTCGAGCGCTTCCGCTTCGCTCGGGGCATGCGGGGCGTGTGCCGAGCGTCAAGCGACGCACCCGGAAGTCGTCCTCAGCGAGCGTCAGCGAGGACTAGTCCAGACGCTCGCCCAGCCCCGAGAGCGGGCGCGATGCGCCTCCCCTCCTCTTGGCGACGAGCAGGTCGACCGTCGTCTAGTTGGCGCAGCATCCCTTCCCGGCCGCGCAGGCATCGTTCAGACAATCTCAAGTCTGATGCCGCACTTCTGCGGTCATGGCGGCGTGGGATCTTCTGGAGGCGCCTCTGATTCTTCGACGATCTTGCGAACGCGCCCAGCGCTGCGCATCACTAGTTTCGAGATCGTCGCCCGTGCGCTTCATTTCGAAAAAGCCATCACGCAGAATCTGCGCCGCACCGTCGTCACCCGGACGCCATCTCGCGTCGTCACCAAGGACATACCCGATTGCCCAGAGAATCGCTTCGGTATCGGCGTGCGTCAAACCCATGAACTTCGACGCTTCACGAGTTGTTCGGTGCTCGGTATCCAGGAAGGCCACTAGGGCACCGGGGCGACGGAACGCACGGTTCGCAGCGAGTTTATTTGTGCCGGCAGCAGATGTTCCTCGCACGAGGCGCTTGCGAAGGGTCGCGGCGAGTCGCACGGTCTCGTAGCCGTCCAGCGCGTTCACCCAAGACAGCCACAGCGCTAGGAGCGCGCTTGGAATATCGTCCCCGAAACCCCAGCGGCACCACTGCACACAGGTATGGGCGTAGGGATCTCCTTCAATTCCCCCGACCGACGCGCTGCGAGTACGTCAGCAATGGTCGCCTCGGACCAACGCACCGGCCACGAGGGACCCCCGTCCTCATCGCGAGTGCGGAACGTTTCGTAGCTCGACACGCGATCGCTTTCATCTTCCTCGTCCTGCTCGTCTTCCTCTCGGAAGAACGAGACCGAGGTAATCCGGTCGGACACCTGATTCAGGGCGTAGTCCGCGACGATGTATGAGGACGCGGATGTACGCAGCAAGTACCTTTGCAATGGACGTCGCAGACCAACGGGCCGAGAAGGATGGATCGTCCTCATCAGAGAGGGGGAACGCTGCAAAGATCGCGGAATACAAATTGGCCCCGCGCGCGCGGAGTTGGCGGGGACGGTTGCGGACGCGGAAATGCTTGGCCGCGCGGTCTATCACCTCACCCAATGTGATCGTGGTCGTTGCACGGATCTCGAACTTCGGTAGGTCGCCGTAGGGGATCTCTAGGCTGTGCTTTGAAAATCTCCGCGGGTCTAGCCGACCCGGCTTGAAAAACACCCCGCCGGCCGTATCCACGGGCAACCCGGCCACCACGACGGTCACTTGAGTGCCACCCGTGTTGTATGCGACGCCCCGTTTTGCGGTCATGCCCTGATGAAGCTTATGCCCGCAGCAGCCATCGTGGACCCACGAGCGAGAACGTCGGTACGGTGATCGATCGAACGGGCTCAGCCCGTCGAGCGACCGCGCCTCACAATGGTCACCGCGTACACACTGTCACTCCACGCCGAGGCCGTGGCGCGACCTCGGCGGAGACAGGCTTCGGCTCGGAACCGGGCCTACAGACCGAGCGCGGTGATCTGCGAGGCGGGCTGAAAACACCTGCCCTCGGCTGCCCATCGCATCGACGAATTCCGGCATCCTGGAGCGGTGGTATTGTCACGAATATGTCCAGAGAAACCGTAGATTCTAGTGACAGTTCGGTAATGAGCCGACTGTATGAGATCGCTGAGGCCCAGGGCGGGTTCATCGCCGCGCACCAGGCTGTGGCCGCCGGCATTCCACGCTCCACGCTGTCCTACCACGCCACCGAGGGCGACGCGCTGGAGCGCGTCGGACATGGCGTCTATCGAATGCGACGGTTTCCAGCACCACCGCACGGTCACGTGATCGCTGGATGGCTAGCGCTCGCGCGCGCCGATGGTGTGGTCTCCCACGAGAGCGCGCTGGAGCTCCTCGATCTCACTGACCTGATCGCCGATGAGGTCCACATCACCCTGCCACGCGCAAAGCGAGGGCTGCGCACCCCGCCCGGTGTGCGCAGCCATTTCACCGACCGGTTGATCGACCGCCGAGCTCGACGCCATGTGCTCGGTATCCCGGTTACCAGCGTCGAGCGCACCGTGGCCGATCTGCTGCGTAGTGGTGGATGGACGGAGCAGACCGACCTCGCCGTCCGTCAAGCTATCCGGCGCGGCCTCACGACACGCCGGCGGTTGGAGGCGGAACTGCCAGCCAAGTGGCGCTCGCGGCTCGACGGCGCTATCGATCGGGACGCGACGTGAAGTACCGCACATCCGCGGCGTTCCGCACAGCGCTCGAGGCTCGGCTCAAGGCGGCGCAGCACGATGGAGTCGGCTTGGCGCGACTGCGCAAGCGCGTGGTGTTCGAGCGTCTGCTCGCGCGCCTGCATGCTGTGGCGCCGGGTGCCTGGGTGCTCAAGGGAGGGTTCGCGCTCGAGCTGCGGCTCGGCGCTCAGGCCCGCACCACCAAGGACATCGACGTCGATTGGGCAATCGGTGAGGATGAGGCGATCGGATTGCTCCTGGATGCCGCAGCCGTGACGCTCGATGACCGCTTCGAGTTCGCCATCGAACGCTCGCAGGTGGATGACGAGTTGCCGGGAGGGGCAGCGCTGGACGGTCGCCGCGACGCTCGCTGGGCGCGAATTTGAGCGCGTAGCCATCGACATCGGGTTCGCCATAGAGCCCGTGTTCGAACCAGAGGCCATCACCTCCTCGCACCTGTTGGACTTTGCGGACATAGCGCCTGTCCACATCCCCACGGTTGCGATCGAGCAGCATGTCGCCGAGAAGCTCCACGCCTACACCCGGACCTATGCCGCAGACATGCCCAGCTCGCGAGTCAAGGACCTCGTCGACATCGTCGTGATCGCCCATACCACCACGGTCGACGCCGACCGACTCACACGCGCGATCAGGGAGACCTTCCAGCGGCGCGGCACCCATCCTGTGCCTCCCGCTGTGCCACCTCCGCCCGGCGATTGGGGCCCGGGTTGGCGCAGGCTTGTTGTGAACGTCCCGGCCGATGAAGATGTCGGCATCGGGCACGCGACGGCCGCATCGCTCCTTGACCCCATCCTCAAGAACGAACTGACCTCCGGGACGTGGGATCCGGGCGTAGGCGAATGGTCTACCAGCAGACCCGCAACCGCCGCGTGAGGGAGTGGGTTTAGGCCAGTGAATGGGCCAGCGGGCAGTTTCAGTCGATTGGGCGAGTCGAACGGTCTTGCTGAGGATGAGTAAAAAGCCCTGTTTTCAGGCTGTTTCGTGATGGGCGCGGGTGGTGTCGAACCACCGACCTCTCGCGTGTGAAGTGGCCCGGGAAAGGCCTGAGGAAGCGCAAGAAACGGCTCTAACAAGTCAGATGTAGAACGCCCCTGATTCGTTGCTCCCTGTAGATATCCTGGAGTTCCCGGTGGATTTAGCCCACCAAACGGCTCCGGTGGGCTAAAGTCGAGCGGCGCTGATGTAGGGGCAGTCCCGCTGGTGATGTCGACAACATTGGGTGGCTTTTGCGTCACCAAGTCTACCCAGAGGCGAGCGGCAGATGGCGATATCTCAGGTATGTACCGAGGATGTCAAGAGTCGCCAGCTCTCAACGTGTCCACGGCCACGGGCCAGCTTGGGTCGGACAGCTCCGATGACGGTCGCGTCGAGTGTCTGCTCGAGCGTGTCGATCTTCGGCCGGGCGCCGAAGGGGGAAAGCAGGTAGGCCTCCAGTCCCGCTCGCGCGAACAGCGGCTTGGTCAGGTAGGTAACGCTCGCACGGCCGCAGAGGCGCCGACCGCCGTTCGCCGCTGCGATTGTGGCGTTCTGGACATCCAGTTCCCAGCCTCCATCCTCCAGTTTCGCCACGGACATCGTGGTGTGGATCCATCGCGTTGCCCAGGAACTCGACCGCGCCTTCGCTGGTTTCAATCATTTCGCTCATCTCGGTGAGCTCGTGCTCGCTGAGCCACAGCGTCACGTCGAGCTCGACGCGCTCTGGTATTTCGTCGTCGATCCAGTCCGTCGCATCCGTATAGGCCTTGTACAGTGGCCAGTATCGGCCGTGGCGGATGGGGCTCGTTGGTGGCCAGCGGTGCAAGCAGAACGCCCCGAACCAGGGGTCGCGAAACTCGCCCCACGCCGGCAGGCCGATTGCGGCGACCTGCTCGATCATCGCTGTCGCGACGCCCGCACGGCGGCGATCGGGCGCAACCCAAAAGGAGTCCATCACGATTGCGTGACTATCCCAGTCATAGGAAGCCTTCGTGAACATCGGCCCCACCGAGCCCGGACCCACGATCTCCTGGATATCGGTGTCCTCCTCGCTGCGTGTGTCGACAAAGTAGATAACGGTCGAGCCAACCAGCCGACGACCTTCGTGGGCCACCAGCACCAGCACCGGCTCATGCGTCGAGAGAGCGTCCTGGTCGTCTCCCGCCGCCGCTCATCGCTGGGGCAGCGGCGCGTCGTGCCATAGTTCCACGTCCGGTAGCGCTCGCCCGGCTGGGCCTGGCGGATCGAGAGTGGCCCCGACGCTGCATCGGTCTTTGGCGCACGGCGTCCAACGAGGAGCTCTTCGAGGGAGGCCCTCACCAGCGGCAGCGGCTCGGGCCACTCAGGGTGCTGTCGCATGCGCACGTACTCATGCGATGCGAGCGCCCAACCCCGTTCGCCCAAGCACATGCGTCGGCCGCGGGCTCGGGCGGCCGACGGCGACGGTGCCCCGATAGCACCGGCGAGCCTGCCGCCACGTGATCGGCGCGGCCTCCGGTGCGTAGCTCAACGGTGCGCGGGCAGCCTGAGTGGGAGTGAGCATGTCCTGACCGTAGCAATGGCCAGGACTGTAACTGCGCGATCCCGACTACGTCAGTAGTCCAAGCGAAACTATCCCGTACATCGGGAGTTATTGATCTTCCGCTCTCGTGTGTTGTCGATGAGGTGTGCCTTAGTCGCGCGGGCGTCGAATGCCTCGTCAATGAATTTCTGAAGCCCCGAGGTGGTCGACGGGTACTTCCACCAATGCGCGTATCCCTGTTGGTCGGCCACATTGTCATCGATTCTTGGTGGAAGCTTTCGCGCCTCATAGGTCGCTACCGAAGGAAGCGTAATGGCCATCAGTCCGCTCCGTCTGTTGTTCTTGTCGTTTCGGAGTGTCGAGAACACCTCCCAATCAACATAGCGGCGTGCCCAGGTGCACTTGCCGACTAGAACGATGGTAACGGTTGAGTCTGTCAGGTATTTCTCTCTTATCTGATCCATTACGTAGTCGGTGTCAGTGCTGTCGATAAAGTCGTCCTCATCCGAAACCCCAAGAACACGTGGAATAAAGGCCTTCTCAAATGCTTCGATAAAGGCCTTGGCCTCTATGGTGTCGTCGTGGTGATAGGAGACGAAGCACTTGTGCCGAACGGCCTGCTCTGCCTTCGTGAGCGACTCGGAGAGACGAAGCTCGTGCGAGTCAATCCATGCCTGTAGTTCCCTTTGCGTGCGTGTGGCCATTTCCTTGCCTCCTATCTTGTTGTCGACGATTTAGGTTCTTGGTTTTCGTCTCGCCCGCTGGCTGGTCGCTATCACGCCAGTGAGTCCTCAGTCGCATCACAGGAATCCCTCGAAGTGCCGCTCCAAGTCGATATCCTGCCCCACGCGGGCGCCGAGTGCCTGTAGTTCAGGCATGCGGTCGACGGCGTCGAGCTTGCGCAGTGCTTGTTGCTTTCTGGGATCGGTGATCCCAATCTCCGACAGCGCCTCTGCCGATAGGTCGGCGTTGTAGCGAAGGTATGTAAACAGGCTGCTGGCGCCGATGCCTGCAGCGCCGACGCGGTCACCGAGCTCGCGGTCGATCGCCGCTCCGAAGCGTGTCCGTCCGACCGAACGGCACAGCAGATCCTGCCCGACGGACGCGCCGTTCATGAACACCGACGGCAGGTTCTTGACGTGGAAGCTGAGCTTGACCTTGCGCGGGCTGAGCCCCGGATGCACCGCGGCTGATGAGCCCGTGCCGACGGACACCACCAGCATGGCGTCCTCGCCAGCCGGCCAACCGAGCCCGTACTCTGGGAGCGTGGCGGTCAGGAACATGAGCATCGCCGGGTTGTTAAACGGGGTGACGCCTCCGTCCTGGAAGACGAACTCGTGATCGCCGACCGCGAGTTCCTGCGGCGCGAAATACATCGGCGCGGCCGTGCTGCCGCGGATGACCGTCGTCAGCGACAGGTCGAGGTTACGGTCCGGGGGGTCCTTGAGATATCGATCTGCACGGTTGTACTTTGCGCCGGTGAAGTTGTTCAGCGGCCAGACCGAGTCGGTGACCGTGTTGTGGAGAACCGCCAGCAGCAGTGTGCGCAGCCTCGGGTCCCCGAGCGTGCACTCGCCTCCGAAGAAGCTCGTGAGCTCCTCGGTCAGCGGACCGTCCCGGTAGAGCGAGCGCGCTCGCATCGGCAGAGCGCGTCGCTTGAACACGCGCGGTCCGAGCGTTTCGTAGCTGGCCCTGACCTCGTCGACGGGCTTTCCCAAAGCCAGCGCTGCGGCGATGATTGCGCCGGTGCTGGTGCCGCCGATGTAGTCGAAGTAGTCGGCGAGCACCAGCTGGCTTCCGTAGCGGGCTCGCAGTCGCGACTCCAGCGCCGCGAGTATCTCGAGGCTCAGCGCGCCACGGATGCCGCCTCCGTCCAGCGCGAGTAGCTTCTTCGCTGGCCCCGGCGTCTCGCGTCGTTCGTACGCTCGGGGGGTCGGGTCGATCACGCATGCGCGCTCATTGGGGCCACTGAACCCGAGCCGGCCGATGAAGTCACGGGTACCGCTTGGCCCGTCGCCCTCCTGCCCGTTCCAGACGATGATCGCCTTTGGACGCTCATCGAGTTCGTGCGCTGCTTCGATGATCCTGGCGTTGGCCTGCGCGAAGGCGTTCGTGTCTGATGCAGCGTCGATGACCTCGCTCTCCGCTCGCTCGAGCACGTGGCGAAAGCGTGCGACCCAGTCGGTGCCGGGCAACGCCACCGAGCGGCACTCGAACTCCTCCACGGGCAGGGCGAGCACGATCCGTATCTTTGCGCCGAGCACGAGTGCCTGCTCGGCGGCGATCAGATCCGCGCCTCGCGCCCCGCCGGCGATGAGGGTCGTGCCCTCGCCCACCTGCCATCCGTCCATCGCGTCCCGGATCGCGGATGTGACCCTGGGGATCTCCTCGGCGGGGAACCGCGGCGGGTTGCGCCCGGGCGCATCGACCATGTGCCCGCTGACGACAATTGTTCGACCAGTAGCCAAGCAGCAAAGACTGCCCTAGACCACCCTAGTCGTCAAGGCTGAGCGCTACGTCAGCTGATTGGACGTGGACAGCCCGGGGATCTGCCCGGACCGAGAGACGGGTAGGGTACCGCTGTCGTGGCGTACACAGTCTTCATCTCTCATGCCTCAGTTGATCGCTGGGTCGCGGGTCAGATTGCACAGGAGCTACGTCTTCTAGGCGCCCGATGCTTCCTGGACTCTCATGCACTTGAAACAGGTGATCAAGTTGATGAGCAGCTACGAGAGGCACTACGCACTACCGACGAGCTCTTGGTTCTGCTCACCCCCGCCGCTTTGGAACGACCATATGTCTGGATTGAGATCGGCGCGGCTTGGGGCGCTGGCAAGCGCATAGCCGGCATCCTGTACGGCACGACGACAGCCCAACTTGCAGCTCGCGATGGGACACCAGCCTTCATGACCGGCATACTCCTCCGCGATCTCAACGATGACTTCGCCCGCTACACTGAAGAGATCAAGCAGAGGCTTACGAAATGAGTAGTCGCCGCATCTTCTTGTCCTACACCCACGATGAGATCCCCTTCGTGCGATCGGTCGCGGCGGAGCTCGTCAGGCGAGGGATCGATGCTCAGTTGGACATCGAGGGGCTTACCGCAGCACATGACGTATCGGACCAGCTTCAGGACGCGCTGCGATCTTCATCCGTCCTTGTGGCATTCCTGGGGAACACTCAGAGATTCGCCATGGTTGAACTTCGAGATAGGAGCAGCTCTCGGAGAAGCAAAGACAGTTTTGCCCGTATTCCTGAGCTCACAGGCCCGTGAGTCGGCACCTCCGGTAGTTCGAGGTTTTCATGGGATCGACGCATACGACATGAAGCCAGCAGAGGTCGCCGAGGGGATTGCTGGCGCGATTGCCGCGGCAACACCCGCGGCGGCAACATAGCGCCCTATCCGGCAACTGCGCTACGTCCCGTAGCGCCTCGGCTGTGTCTGCGTGTGTCGTAGATGAGGGGCTCCCTCCTGGTGGCTGCCGACCCTATCCATCGGGCTCAACTCCACCGGTGGGGCTTGCCTAGGCACCCTCGCTCAGAACGAGAGGCCAGCCATGCGAGAAATCCGGCTACCAGATCCGCGTCAAAGCGGCACTTGTGCCCCTGTCGAGCGATGCAGATATCTTCGGGTCCCGATCTGCGCACCTCGTCAGGTATCGCTGGCCCGTCACCTCCCCAGTAGATGAAATCGGTAGCGATGAGGACGCGATCGACTTTAGTGTCATCTTCGACGTTTTCGATGTTCGATGTTCCGTCCTTGAGGCTGTGATGAGAGTTCAGCTGTAGCCAGGCCACGCCAGCCATATCGTGGTGGTAGATGTTGTCACCGAACGCCTGCTTGAGGCTCCCTGTCATTGAGGGTCGCTTCTGCGCAAATCGCTCGTCGGTCCAGTACTCGTCAAACGTCAGGACTCCGCGACCTGCATCACAAACACGATGTGCCCGTTCAGGCCGTACTTGGTCGAACCGGTGCCAATCACCCAGTCGCCGACGTTTGCTGTGGCTCGAATTCTCGGCTTGCACGTCGCGAGCGTGCAGAACCCATAGAACGGGTTCGGGGCGAACCCGTAGTCGCGCGCGACGATGTAGGAGAAGAGCCGCAGCTTCTGCCTCAGCAACCGTGACGAGCGATCACGCGTTCCCGTGACTTCCCGTCGCTCGTCTGCCAGTTGTTCAAGTCGCCGCTGATGGCGTCGTAGATTCGCTCCGCCTGCCAGCCGACTACGGCGTCGGCGTACTGGTCAAGTGCCTCAGGAACGTCGCACTCGCCTGCGCCATGGGTCCACACCCCGACGATTCGCTTGCCGGTTCGATTGGCCTCTTCGATCTCCCAGTCGACCCACCAGCTGTTCTTCGTGCCGGGGGAGATCAGCACGACTACGGCACTCGCCCACACGATCGCTGGCGCGAGGATCTCGCGCTTGATGTAGTCGTGATCCTGCGCGCTGTTCGGATTCGAGCTATCAATTGACGAATCTCTTACACTAAATCCCTTTTCTGTCAACAGGGCCTTCATGCCCTCAATGTGCTCATCGTCCTCGTGGATATGGCTAATGAAGATGTTCCTTGTGTCAGACATCGGTTGCCCTCTGGTCGAGGTGTAGAATGCACTCATCGTATCCTCATCCGCTGTTGCTACAGCATCGCCCAGCACGGACAGAATGTGATCCCGCCGATCCTCGAGATATTCGTCGTCTGGCACCCCGGCGACCCGGACGGCCGGCGCATCGCAGACCAGTTTGTCGCCCATTTCCACGGTACCGCCTTCTCGGGGCTGATCGGGGGCGCGGTCGAGATCTACGTGCGCTCGGCCGGTTGGAACGATTCGCAAGATGCGCCTCGCCCGTTGCCGCCACGTGACGCTTCGCCGTACGGGATCGCCAACGCGGCGATCACGGCGATCGTGCCGGTCCTCGGCATAGGCATGGCGAGCGCCGTGCAGGGAGGCGCTGGCCCCTGGCATGACTACGTGCGCGGCATCATGGCGCTCCGGCACGACTCGCCCGACAGCGTCGGCGTCTTCCCGGTCCGGCTATCCGAGGGCGCGACGGCCGGTACGAGGCTCGGTGAGATATTTGGTTCGGTGCAGACGATCGGCGCGTCGGCCGGGAACATCTCCGAAGAGACCGCCGGCATCCGCTGCCGCGATCTCGCACAAGGGATCGCTCAGCTCGCCAACGATCAGCAGCGGCTCAAAGTGTTCGTGAGCCACACCAAGCGAGCAGCCGAAGACGAGGGCGAGTTGCTGGACGCTCTGATCAAGCGCATCCGTTGCGTGATAGCGAACACCAGCCTTGCTGAGTACTTCGACGCGAGTGACCTGCAGCCCGGCATCGACTGGCCGGGAGACCTCGAGAGGAACGCGCGAACGAGCGCACTCCTCGCGGTCAGGACTGACCTATACGCAAGCCGCGAGTGGTGCCAACGCGAGATCGCAACGGCAAAGCGCGCGGGTATGCCGGTCGTGATTCTCGACGCTCTGACCACCGGCGAGGAACGCGGGTCGTTTCTGATGGACCATGTTGCACGCGTGCCGAACGGCTCTGGCATCGAAGACCTCAGGGACACTGCGATCGTGAGCGCGCTCGACCAAGCTCGTCGACGAATCGCTGAAGCGAGAGCTGTGGATGTGCCAACGCGAGGTCACCAGCGGTGGCGCCCAGTGGAAGGTTGCGTGGTGGGCTCCGCACGCTCCGGAGCCGCTCACACTCGCCGAGTGGCTCACCTCGAGCCTGGAGACCCTGCCCGACCAAGGGGATGTTCGCGTGCTGCACCCCGACCCGCCGCTCGGCCCTGTTGAGCGTGACGCCCTGGATCAAATCGCGGCGCTGTCCGGGCTCGGGGACCGGCTTGACGTGATGACCCCGCGGGGACTCGCCGCGCGAGGCGGCTAGGGCGCATGGTCGAGCAGACAGAGATCCTGCCGCAGGACAGCCTTCACGGGCTGCGGCTGGGCGTCTCGGTGTCACAGAGCGCGGACCTCGGCCGGCTCGGGCTGCTCGAGACGCATCTGCGCCTGGCTTTGGCCGAGGTTGCGCGCTCGATGCTCATATCCGGCGCCAGGATCGTTTACGGCGGCCATCTCGATCCGTCCGGCTACACGTCGTTTCTACGGGCGGAGATGGAGAAGTACAGTCGCCGCGACCGGCCGCTGACCGTGTGCCTTGCCTGGCAAGAACACAGACGCGTGCCGCTCGTGGATCTGACCGCAGCCGAGGAGGCTCTCGGTCTATACGGCGAGATCATCTACCTCAGCCCCGAGGGTGACCCGGTCGCACCCGATTTCGACCGCAACGAGCTGGCCCAATCTGTCGAGGATCCCACTGTCCGCACGGCATCGCTGACGTCGCTACGCAATTACATGATTGAGCACACGCACGCCCGCCTGCTGTTGGGAGGACGACACAGTGGCTATCAAGGCCGCTACCCGGGTGTCCTCGAGGAGGCGCTGCTGTCGATCAGGGCGGCTCGGCCGCTGTTCCTTGCCGGAGGGTTTGGCGGGGTGACCCTGAACATCGCGCGAGTGTTGGATCTCGACCCGGAGACCCGCTTTGGCCAGATCCGCTCAGGCGAAGAGGACGCGGAGGGTCTTCAGGAAGGCCTCTCGCTGATTGGCACCGCGGCAGACGACGTTGGGTGGCGAGCGGAGCAGAACGGCCTGGACGCCGAGGAGAATGTTCGCCTCGCCGCTTCGCACCGTCCGAGCGAAGTCGCATCGCTAGTTGCGCTCGGACTCGGCCGGTTGAACTCAATCGCGGGGACGTAGGTATGCCCGCGCAGTCAGAGGAGGGTCCACGTTCTATAGCAAACAGCGGGCTCACACTGGACGATTATCAGCGCGAGTCCGCCACCACGGACGTCGAGGGAACCAACGATGATCTACTGACGCTGCTGCTAGGGATGGCCGGAGAGGTGGGCGCCTTGATCGCCGAGTACAAGAAGAAGCGCCGTCCCGATGGCGTCACATACACCGGCTTTGAGGAGGTCGTCAAGACGGAGCTCGGCGACATCCTCTGGTATCTCGCCGCGCTCGCACGACGGGTGAACATAAACCTCAACGATGTCGCCACACTCAACCTGGAAAAGACATGTGCCCGCTGGCTGCCACCCGACCCGGCTCGACAGATCCCGTTGGACGAGGGGTTCCCCGAGTCTCAACAGCTACCGCGGAAGTTCACCGCGCACTTCTCCGTCATTACGGATGAGAGCGGTGCGAGCAAGGTGCTGCTGCAAATCGACGATAAAGACATCGGCGCCGCGATCGATGACAACGCCCGCACCGCGGACGACTACCGCTTCCACGACGCGTTCCACCTCGCATACCTTGCGATCCTTGGCTGGTCGCCTATCCTGCGGGTGCTGCTAAAGCGCAAGCGCAAGGACGACCCTGACACAGACCGGGCCGAGGACGGCGCGAGAGCTTGCGCAACCGAGGAGGCGATCGCCGCGATGATCTTCGAGCTGTCCAAGCCCTACGACTACTTCGCGGGCGCCGAACGTATCGACGACATGATCCTAGACACGGTACGCGCGATCACCTCGAGGCTCGAGGTCGGGCACCGCACCGCGGCCGAGTGGGAGACCGCGATTCTCGCTGGCTTCGCGATCTGGCGTACCCTACGAGACTCCGAGGGGGGCGTGGTCAGCATCGACATGGACGCTGGCGTGATCGAGATGGCGGATTAGGCCCAGAGCGGCATCTGACCAACAGGCGCAGGCACTGCCTGAGCACTTGGAAGTTCCCACTGCGGAGGAAACACCGCGGCAAGCTGTTCACGGCTCGGTTGGAACTTCTGCTTGATTCGTTTGCGGCCCGAGATGCCGGCAGTCTCGGGGTGCGCGACGCGCGCGTACTTGTCAACCTCACAGAACAGGTTCTGGCAGTCGATCAGATGCAACGGACGTCCGAACAGGCCGTCGAACTCCAACCCGAGGCGAGCGAAGTGTAAACCCTGATGCTCGACCATATAGCGAATGATCTCCGGCTCTATCCCAGTTGCGTCTGGGCCGAAGCACTTTCGTATCCCGTCGCACGCTCCAGGGCCGGCGACTACGAACTGGTTCTCGCTGGCGTCCATCAGCGGTGTGTAGTTGAGGTCAACCGTGTACTGGAACCCCAGGAACCGACCCACCGATGGGTATTTGACCATCCGTTCATAGACTGAGGTCAGCGTCTTGGCAGACGCCACGAGTTCTGGAAGCCCGTCGCGCATCATCTGCTCGAGCAGCCGCAAGTGATTGTGGTGCTTGTATCGCTCACCAAGTTTAGGAGGTGGCATCAGGTACGCCGCCGAGTAGATTGGACCGTCCTCGGCGGCTTTATCGAGCGCCTGACAGTAGCGCGCAAAGTTAAATGTTTTCCATTCAATCGTGTCCAACTCACTCTCCAGCCTGCGCCATGTCGAAATACGGTTGAACAACTTGAACAGCAGCACGCGGAAAACGATATTCTCCGGGGTATCCGGTGCGTCGCTGTCATAAATGACGTTCTGAATCAGGAATTGCGAGGCGCGGTCTGCGGCACGGTAAACATTGGTGAACCGGTAGTCACGCAGGATAGGGTCGTCGCTCCAAGGTTCGCTGACCCCACGCAGTCTTGCGAGGTAGATGGACTGCCGAGCTGCCGCGAAACGCCAATAAGTGTCAAAAACCACTGTTGGCTTGAGAGTTCGCCCAGCAACAACGATCACGAGACAAGCACTGCTGTCCGGCTCGACCTCGCCGACATCGAACTCAGTGCGGCCGCCGATCTGTGGACAGACCGCCGGGTCGCTCGCTGAAGCCCGCACCACACGACAAGTATACATGCACCGGCGGCGCCTCGAACTGTGTTCGACGGAGGCTACGAGCGGCGCCACGTACCGATCGAACGCGTGTTGTCACCCGCCTCGAGAGACACCTTGTTCCAGCGGTGCACGAGCCTGTCGAGTCTTCAGGAGATGCTGGCGTCCGCTGCAAGGCGATCTATCAGCGCTCGGACGGCGCTTCGGTCGCGCACGTCCAGCGTGGTATGTGGAATCCGCCACCGAGCAAGTGCTGAGATGATCGCCTCGTCCGTTGAGCGCTGGAATGCCTCCCCGGACGGCCGAACGTCGTCGGCCTGCAGCTTAATGCGTGGCTGGACATAAATGAGGTGGTCGTAGCGCTCGGTGATGGCGATAGGCGTGCTCCGTTCGACCTCCTGAAGCAGCGTGGCCTCTACCGGCGTTGTTACCCGATGCCCCGCGGCCTGCACCGTGTATGCCCATACATCGATTAGAGAGCGCGGCGCGACCCATGCCGACTGCTCTGCTCGCGCTCGAAGTGGTACTGCAAGAGCCAAGCTACCGTCTGGCTGGCGATGGTCGCGTCCTCGTTCACCGGCAGCCCGCGTTTCGCAAGCGTCCTGCCCGGTGTTGCCAGGACGGGGAGACTCAGCACCGCGCTTAGCTCGTCCGCCAGGGTACTCTTGCCGACGCCGTGGGCGCCAATGATGGCGATACGCATGCCCAGATGTTCCCACCGCGCGTGGGCGGATGGCGTCCAGGCGCTTGCGATGACTCGGACCTTGACTGGCGGCAGGCGGCGTGGTGGAGTAGTTGCTCATCTGTGGCACACGGTTCCCGCTGAGGAACGATCTGGCCGACGATGACCAGATGCTTGGCGGCCATGCCTCCGACGAGATGGAGAGGCTCGCCGCCTCGCCTATCAACACGTTCGGTGGGTGCCTGATCTCGTCGCCCACGCGATGTCCTTCGATCCCACAGATCGAGGAAAACTCCGACCGCGCCTCTCCTCTGGGCTCGAGGTACAGGTCCAGCATGACTCTGGGCGGAGCCAGTATTCGTCTATTCACATCGGTGCGGGCCTCCTGCCGGCCAGGTGCTCCGGATCGGCGATCAACGTGAGGTTGACTCCCCGCTCCGTGCGAAATCCAGCGAGTGTCCAAGGGATCTGATCGAGGTCTGTACCGGAAGCCCCGACTCGAGTCAGCGACCTGCCGTGTCAGGGCGAGGACTCGTCCATTCGAAATCTGACGGGTCAATCCGGGCTACGCACTGCCGTGAGTCATCAAAGCCCAGTGCTGAAGCCAAATTTTAGCCTTCCGGTAGTGGTCTGTAGCTGGCGTTGCCGACCTCATCATGAGTCCCGACATCCCTGTACTTATTCGAAAGAGCAGACTTGACCGCTACTCAGGCGGGACTTTAGCCCACCGTTTAGCCCACCGCCTGCAAATCTGAGCCAACTCTGCTGACACTCGTCACGGGCAAGAACCAGCCGATTTGCAGGGGAAACAAGGAAATGGGCGCGGCGGGTTTCGAACCTGCGACCTCTCGCGTGTGAAGCGAGCGCTCTCCCACTGAGCTACGCGCCCTAGGCCCCTGAGTCTATTGGGCTTGCTGGCTACTTGCCGCATGGAGGATCTTGCCTAGACGTGCCTCTGCCTGATCCGGCTGCGCACGAATCCTGGCCACGTCCTAGGCCGTCGCATCAAGCTCAGCACCAACGGCAAGGAGTCGAAGTAGGTAAACCTTTCGCTAGCAAGCCCCTGATCGTTGAGCACGAAGCGGTCGATGGACTCCCAGGAGACTGGAGACCCGCCCGCGGTGCCCCGCACGGTGAACTCGATCAGGACGCCGTCTGAGGTGGCGCCCCAGCGATGGACTTCGGCGGTCATGTCGGGGATCAACTCGAAGAGATCCGCGAAAGCGCGCTTGCCTGCCTCAAATCCATTTGTAGTCGGAATCATCGGCGCGGAGAGACGGGCGTCGGGCGCCAGCAACGTATCGAGGCGCTCGGGCACCGGTGCGCGCCAGAACTCCGCGAAGCGCTCGACGAAGTCTGCCGCCATATCCTGGCTCATTTCCGCACCTTATATGGCTTGTTCGTTCGCCTGCCGGGACACAGGAGCCCTGGCAGGCGCGTGCTTGGCGCTGAGCGCTGAGTTTCTAGAGCTCGACGCCGCTCATATAGGTGCGACGATTGAGTAGACAAAGTCCGGGATGACTAGGTGCTACGTCGTAGTCAAAACGGGGAAGCTCAACCAGCCGCGACAGGCGTGAGCACCATCACCGGAATAATTCGCCCGGCCTTTTCCTCGTACTCGGCGAACTGCGGCACGCGCGCCTTCTGTGTGTCAAAGAGCCGGTCGCGCTCAGCCCCAGTCGCCTCGCTCGCGACAGCGTCGAGCGTGTCAGCGCCGACCTCGATCTTGACGTTCGGGTTGGCCTTGAGGTTGTGGTACCAGTCCGGGTTGGTTGGCGCCCCGGCCTTTGAGGCGAATATGACGTAGTGCCCGTTGTCGGCCTGATAGGCGAGCGGGTTGATGCGACTCTGGCCGGACTTGACGCCGGTGTGGTGTAGGAGCAGCAGCGGCACGCCCTCGAACATGCCGCCGACGCGTCCTTCGTTGGCGTGGAATTCCTCGATGATCTTGGCGTTGAAGTCTTGCGGCGAGGTGGACATTGGGCTCCTGAGAACGTGGGCGGGTGGCGAGATGAGCACTGGTCAGTCTAGGGCTGGTGTGCGGCGACTGTTGGCTCTCGGAGTTGAAGTCAGACGGTTTCAGTACGGAGCAGAGTAGACGCACGTTCGATAGTCGGTCGCGTTGGTCAAGGCTCGATCGATGCCGGACGAGATACCATCTTGTACGCGCGCGCACGCGAAGGCGTCGCGTTCGGGCCACGTGTGGTCGAGTCAAGTGGCCTGGCGCTACGCCGGTGCGCCCCGCAAAACGCGGAGGTTTGATGCTGGGCCGAATCAAGATATCTAATCGTCCACTGCTGGGCCCGGTCGCGTTTGGAATCTCGCAGACCGAGCTCGATGAGCGCGTGAGCGTGATCTCGATCGAAGGCGAGCTCGATCTCTTGACGGCGCCGCGCTTGAAGTGGATGCTCCTCGATTCGCTCACGGCCGGCCGAGACAGGCTCGTAGTCGACCTCTCGCTCGCCTCATTCATGGACTCGACGGCGCTCGGAGTGCTCCTGGGCGTGGAGCGGACGCTTGGGGTCAGGGCCCGTCTGGCAATCGTCTGCACGACGCCCAACGTGCTGAAGATCTTCGAATTGGCTGGACTCGATGGCGTGTTCGCGATCTTTCCCACGCTTGATGACGCGCTCGCATATGCGCAGGGACACGAAACAGCTCCGCGATCGCAGAGTTAGCTGATGGCGAACTACCCGAGCAAGCCTCCGCCAACCGCTGCGAGACGCAGATCGGTGGCGGTAGCCGTGCTCGTAGGCTGCACGGTCGCTTTCTCGTGCGCGGCGGCGATCTCGGCTTGGCCGGCCCACGCGAGGCCGACCGGTGCGGCCGACCACGGAGGAGCCGGCCAAACACCAGGCGGAGAATCGACCGAACAGAGCCAGGTCGGCGCTCGCGCCGGAACACTCGTGGACGGCCACCGACAGGGCTCCGGGAGCCGGGAAGAGGAGCGGGCGGGGAGCCACGAATCGACGGTTTCCGGGAACCAAGAACAGCAGGGGCCCGGAAGCGAGCAGCACAAGGGCACCGAACAACATTCTGGCGACCACGAACCTCAGGCTCCTGCGGGCAGTGGGTCGCAGGCCTCCGCTGTCGAGGAACGCCACGCCAAAAAACATGAACGGTCGGATCGCTCTGGAGGTCAAGGCCCGCCCGCCGAAAGCAGAGCGCCTGCCAATGAGGGGAAGCCTGCCGTAGCCGGGGCGCATGCCGTAGCCGGGGCGCATGCCATTGCTGGGGCGCATGCCACGGGCGGGAACAGTGAACGCGAAGATTCCGGCAATCACAAAGGGCGCGAGGCGGCCGACCATAAGCGACACGCGCGAGGGCACCGCGAACAGGGAGGAGGTTCGGGCGGCGAACGATCGAGCGCCGTCGCCTCTCCCCAAACGGCAAAGTCACCGGCGGCGAGGTTGCCGGCGACCGTCGGTGCATCTCAGCCGGTCTCGGATCCAGCGAGCCTGCAGCCGGTTCCCGTTGCGTCTGTCGCCGTGCCCGCGACCGCTGCATCGCCGCCGCTCGAGTCGGCGCCAACAGTCACACCGGCACCGGCAGTCACACCGACACCCCCTGCCGCGTCGCGGCCTGTAGTCATCCGTGCGACGTCTCAGCCCAGTCGGCATGGCCGGCGCGCTTCTGTGCGCGCGGCGCGCGTCAGGGATGCCCACGGTCGCGCGCCTTCGGCGGCCGCGCCCGTCGTGAACACGGCAGCTGCGACTTCGGCGGCGACTCGGCCAACGGCACAGCCACGGACACGGAGAGCAACAGATGGCGCGCGGGCACCTGCTCGGCCGTCGGCGATCGTGACGACGATCACCAAGATCGTCGGGGTAGTACCGACCGGTCTGTGGATCCTCCTTGGTGTGCTGCTTGCGCTTGCCGGGGCGATGACGCTGCGCTCGCGCATTGTCGGGCTGCGCGCCCGCCGGCTCGAGCGCCAGCGCGAGGAATTGGCCAAAGACGTCGGGCTGCTCCAGGCTGCGCTGCTTCCGCTCACGCCGGCGAGGCTGGGCCCCGTTGCGACGTCGAGCGCGTACCGGCCTGCCGACGGTCCCGCGGCGGGAGGGGACTTCTACGATCTGTTCGCGCTCGAGGACGGAACGCTGGCCGTCATCTTGGGCGACGTCTCAGGACATGGACGCCAGGCGTTGCCTCACACCGCGCTGATTCGCTTTACGTTGCGTGCCTATCTGGAGGCCGGCCTTTCTCCGCGCGAGGCATTGCAAACGACCGGAGCTGTGCTGGATCGCCAGCTCGGTGGGTCGTTCGCGACGATCATTGTGGCCACTTATCACCCGCGCGATCGCCTGTTGGTCTATGCATCTGCCGGGCATCCGCCGCCAATCGTTCAGGGGTCGAAGTCGATCGTCCCGCTCATCGTTCGCTGTGCTCCCCCGATCGGGGTCGGCTTGCGGACCGGTACTCGCCAGACGGTGGTCTCGCTGCCCGGATCTTCACAGGTCTGCATGCACACGGACGGTCTCACCGAGGCCAGGGTCGGCTCGGAGCTATACGGCGTCGAGCGGCTCGCTCACGCGCTGGCCGAGCTTGGACCTAATCCCACGGCGCCGGCCCTGCTGGAGCGCGTGAGCAAGCAGACCACCTCCCGTCCCGACGACATGGCGGCATGTCTGCTGTGCGTTGAGGGAGACACGCGTGCGCCGGTGGTGGTGCTCGAGGAGGCCGAGTTCGACTGCAAGGAGGCGGCGAGCGAGCAGACCGAAGAGTTCCTGCTCGCGTGCGGCGTGGAGCGTGATCGTGTCGGCGAATTGATGCGCTCGGCGCGGTCCATCGCCGGCAGCGCCGGCACCGTGCTGATGGAATTGCGTTTCAGCGAAGGGCCGCCGGAGGTCATCTTGCGCCGCGACAACGTCGCGTTTCTCCACGCGTCCGACGCCTGGCGGCGAGCGAGTCGAAGGGCATCGCGATGAGGGCCACGATGGTGCCTGCCTCCGATGCGGCGATCGTTCTCGGCATCGCCTCGACAGCGATGCCGTTCGTGCGTACTCCCGAGGATGAGGCGGAGCGCTGGCTGCGGGTCCTGCGACTGAGCGGCGACGTCGGCGCCGCGCTGCAAGCGCTCGGCGTCAGTGAGGGGAGGCCATTCCAGGAGCCCGGGGAGGGCGGCGATCGCGCGTACACGAGTGCGAGCGGCGCTGCGACCCACGACGCCGTGGAGCAGGTCACCGAGCAAGCCGCTCGGATTGCTCGCGAACGCGACTCCGCGGAGATCGGGACGACGGACGTGCTGATAGCCGTGATGTGCGTATACGGCGCCGAGTTCGATCGCGTGCTCCGGGCGCATGGTGTCGATCGCGACGATCTGATCGAGCAAGTCGGCGCTGGCCGCCTTTGAACATGTCTCAAAACCGGCGGTGCGGTTGGTGCGTCGATGGGCCGCGATCGCCTGCGCGCCCGACCGAGGGCTAACCGTTCTTGGCGCTCCCACCCGGATGCGGTTCGAGTCGCACCGTCGGGATCGAATAGACCCCGGCCAGCGCGTTGACCTGGGCCTGCGTCAGGGCTGCCCCGAACGCTTCGGGACCGCCGAGCTTTTCGTAGCCGCTCGCCAGGCTCTTGCCGAGCACGGACAGGTCGAAGTGGGCGTCGTAGATTGCGTCGATATAGAGCGGCGAGTTTGCTCGCTCGAAGCTTGCCTGCGCGGCGGCGCTTGCGCTCGCGGCTGTGGCGTTCGTCGCGACGGAGCTGGCGCTCGCGACCGTCTGGACCGCCGCTTCGGTCAGGTTCCAGCCGCGCTGGGCGAGCTGTTCGTAATTCTCATAGATGCCGGCTATGCCAGAAGCAGGCCCTGTGAGCTTGCGCGCGTTGGCCAAGAACGGCGGTTCTGGGAGCGCCCTGGCGCGCGCGTTCGCAGCGCTCACCGCTGTGCGCAATCCGCTTCCCAGCGCTTGGGGCAAACCGCCCGCGATCGATGGCCATGCCACGCGCGAAGCAGCGACCTCGCGCTTCACCGCCGGCTCGAGGCCGCTCAACTGACTTGACACCTGCTCGAACTGTGCACGCTCGAGTGCCAGTTCACGGTTGCTCTGCGCGTGAAATGACGAGCCAGAGCCAGAGCCAGAGCCGCAGCCGGCGATGGGCATGGTCGCGCCGATCAGCAGCGCGATGCCAAGGCTCCAGGCGGAAAAACGCGCGACACCGGGGTGCCATGCGAGTATGCCCCTAAGCATGAATCGCGCTCTCGCGCCGCGTGGGCCGGCGGCGCGAGGAGGGTTGCTACGCAAAAGGCTTTTGCTTGGCGCTATGGGGGTTTGCGAAAGCGCTAGACGCCGAGCAGGTCGACCACGAACACGAGTGGCGAATTCGGCGGAATCGTTGGTGGCGAGCCGGTCTTGCCGTAGGCAAGTTCGGCGGGGATGATCAGCTCGCGCCGTCCGCCGACCTTCATGCCCGCAACTCCCTGATCCCAACCCGGGATGACCTGACCCTTGCCGAGCGTGAAAGTGAACGGTTCGTTTCGCTTCCAAGAGGAGTCGAATTCTTTGCCGCCCTTGTAGAGCACGCCGACGTAGTTGACCGTCACCGAGTCACCGGCCTTTGCTTCTGGCCCGGTGCCGACGATGATTTCCTTGGTCACGAGCTTCGTCGGTGCGGCGCCGCTTGGCACCGTCACCGCCGGCTTGCTCGCAAGCGGCCCGCTGGTGGGCGTCTTGGCGGTCGACGTCGGAGTCGTGGGCGTCGTACTGGTGCTGGCCGTTTTTTCGCCGGCCACATGCGGAACGGAGTTGACGTCGGACTCGTTGCCGACGGTGATCGAGCTCGACCCGCTCGAGGAGCCGCAGCCGGCGATCAACGCAGCTGTGCCGAGCGTTGCCAGTGTGAGGCCAAGGCGCGCGCGCCCGGGAAGCTTGGGGGAGTGGAAGTAGTTGAAGTTCATAACGGTTCGGCAGCGTAACGCATCTGCGCCGTTTGCGCTGCATGCAACGCTGCGCGGCCGTATCTCGACGGCCCGCTTCGCGCTAGGATCGCCGTGGACCGTGCTAGGCGGGGATGTAGCGGCGCCCTGAATCCGCAATCCGCTCTAGCGGGGCTGAACTCCCCTTCGAGGGGTTTCGCTCCGGTCGCTCCGCCGCTTTGGAGCGTCGATGGCTCGGGTCCCGCGCGGTGTCAGCTCGTGAACCAGGTCAGGTCCGGAAGGAAGCAGCCTTAAGCGAACCCCGGCAGGCGCAGCGGGAGCACCCGATCCGGAGTCCCGGGCGGCGGCAGGCGATCGGAGGCGGGAGCCTCGACGAGGGGTGCACGGTCCATTTTTTGGATTTGGATTTGGCGTGCCCGCTGGTGACAGCGGACGAAAACCAACCACGAGCGGTTTGCGCGAGTCCCGAGCAAGGGTCGGGCGTGCCCGCTGGTGATAGGGCGCGTATGACCGACCACGAAACGGTTTGCACCGGCCCCGAGCAAGGTGGGGCGTGCCGCTCAGTGACAGTGCGCGAATACCAGCCACGAGCTGTTTGCCTTGGTCTCCAGGAAGCCGGGAGGGATCGACACGGGCAGGTGCGGATCCTTCGGATCGAGGATGTAGTCCTTTTCGACTTCGAGGCTCGCCGGGTCGGCGTAACTTCCGTATTCCTGCTGTTTGGCTTCGGCGCGAGTCGCTTCGGCGCTGACGATCAAGCCGGGGCGCGCTTTCAGGTAGAGCGCAAGCAAGGGGATGGGAGCGTGGTTGGGGACTCCCACCGGGCCGCACTTCAAAGCGATTGCTTTGTTGTGCACCATCGCCAGCAGTTCGTCTTGGATGCTTTCTTGATGGGCCAGGTTGCGCAGTTGGTGGTGGGCCGAGCTCACCTGGCCTGGAAGTGTCGCGAGCAGTGCCAAGAGCACGAGCCAGCCGGCCGCCATCCACGGTAGCCGGCGCTTGTCGCCCTTGGGCAAGGCGCTCCAGCCGAACACGCCGGCGCCGCAGAACAGGCACAGGATTGCCGAGGCCAGGAACGCATAGCGCGTGTCGATCGGGAGGCCGACGGTTGCCATCGCGGCAAACACGAGGACGGCGAGCAGCCCGGCCGCGGCGGCCAGTCGGGCGCGCTTGCCAAGCCAGGCGAGCGATAGCACCGCGCCGAGCGCGGCACCGAGCAGCGGAACGGGACGTAGGATCTCGCCAATGCGCCTTGGGATGTACTCGGGCACCTTGGCTATACCGGTCTCGCGCCCGAGGATCTCCGCGGTGTGTTTGGTGTTTGTCAGGGACCACATCGCGTTACCCGTCACGAGCAGGTCGCTCAATACCCAGATCAAGGGTGCGGCCGCGGCAAGCAGCGCTAGCTGGGCGAGTTGCCGGCGCGTGCGCTCGGGCGTGGACCGGGCCGAGTAGACGACCAGCACGACCCAATAAATCCCAGAAAAAGCCCATGCCTCTGGGCGCAGCAAGCCTGCCAGCCCCAGCAGCACGAGCACGGGTGCTCCCGCGCGAGGCCTGCGTGTCTCCACGAGTAGGGCTGAGAGACAAGCAGCATGTATGGGACGTCCACGTAAGCGCGGACCCCATAGGAGAGGACTTCCGGGCGCGTCAGCAGGATCAACGCCGCCACGATTCCGGCGCCGCGTCCAAACCACTCGCTGCCAAGCCGGTAGATGATCCAGCCGCATGTCGCCAACGCGAGAAAGGCGAGCGCCACCGTGATAGCGGTGGCGGCGCTTGCGCCGAGCGGCGCCAGCGGTATGCCGAGCAGCTCCACCAGCGGGTGCGGAGTCGGGGCGATCGGCAGGCCGTCTTCGGGCGTTTCCCCGCGCGTGAGCTGCTGGCCCCAGACGAGCCCGTACAGCGTGTCGTAGTTGACGAAGCCGACGCCCGCTATCAGCCACAACGCCAGCGCTCCGAGGACGATCGCCAGCGTCGCCGGAGCCCAGCGGGGGAGTCCTCTCTGGAGGTTTGCCAGAGCGCGATGCCCCCTGCGCGCGCGGGGGCATCGCCCGTTTCGCGACTCCGTTCCCCGCCGCGATCGCTTGTGCCCCGTCATGGGGTGCGAACTCGACACAGTCCGGCGAGGGAGGTATCCAAATTTGCGAAGCCACCCTCGCTCGGGGGAGCAGGTCGTTTTGACGGTGCTGGTCACAGTGGCTCACGCTACCTGAGCGGGCCGCACGCGAGGGTAGACTGGCCTCGTGGTCGCCGCAGCTCAATCCCTGTATCGCAAACACCGCCCACGCTCGTTTGCCGATGTCGTCGGCCAGGAGCCGGTGGTGCGCACCTTGCGCCACGCCGTCGAACGCGGCAACGTCCATCACGCCTACCTGTTCGTCGGCTCGCGCGGCACCGGCAAGACCTCGATGGCGAAGATCCTCGCCTCTTGCCTGAACTGCGAGCAGGGGCCGACAATCGACCCGTGCGGCCAGTGCGACTCGTGCCGCTCGATCGCCTCGGCCACCTCCCTCGACGTGATCGAGATGGACGCCGCCTCCAACAACTCGGTCGACGACATCCGCGAACTGCGCGAGTCGGTCGTGTTCGCGCCGGTCTCCGGTCGTCACAAGGTCTACATCCTCGACGAGGCGCACATGCTCTCCCAGGCTGCTTGGAACGCGTTCCTGAAGACGCTGGAGGAGCCGCCGCCGCACACGGTCTTCGTGCTCGCCACGACCGAGGCCGCCAAGGTCCCGGCCACCGTCGTCGATCGCTGCCACCGCTTCGACTTCCATCGCCCGACAGTCGAGCAGATCGCAAGTGTGCTCTCGCGTGCCGCCGCTTCCGAGTCGATCGAGATTCCCCCAGAGGCGGTAGCCGCGATCGGGCGCTCGGCGACCGGTAGCTTCCGCGATGCGCTCGGCACGCTCGAGCAACTGGTCACTTACAGCGGCAGCAAAATCGAGCTCACCGACGTGCTGGCGGTGCTCGGCGTCGCCGACGAGCAGCTACTCTCAGACGCGTTCGACGCGGTCCAGTCCGGCGACGCGCGCGCGTCGCTGCAAGCGGTGGCGCGCTGCGCCGAGGGCGGCCGCGACGCGGGTTCGTTCACGCGCGACCTCGAGGCCCGCGCTCGCGATCTGCTGGTCGTACAAACGCTGGGCGAGGTGCCGGCGGAGCTGTCGCTTACTCCTGAGATCGACGAGCGACTACACGACCAAGCTCAGCGCGTCGGGCCGGCCGAGGTAGTGCGGATGCTCGACCTCCTAGGTGCCGCACTAGAGGCCACACGCGCCGGTGCCGACCCGCGCACGCAGCTGGAGCTCGCGCTGGTCAAGGCGGCCGCCCCACAGGTGGACGGCTCAACGCACGCGCTGCTGGCGCGCATCGAGCGGCTCGAACGGACTTTGGCGGGGACAGCAGTCGGCCAGGTGCCGAACACGCCGGCGGCGCCTGCATCGACGCCTGTATCCGCGCCGTCGGTTGGGCCGGCAGAGCCAGCACCGTCGAGCGCGCCGGCGGTCACCCCCGCGCGAGACGCGCCGGCGCCGTCGAGTGTGGCTACTTCGTCGGCTGCACCTGAGCAGGCGGCGTCCGTGCCGTTGACTGTGGCTGCGCTCTCCGCACAGGCAGTGCCTGTGCCGTCGAATGTGGTTGCCCCGTCGGCTGCGCCTGGGCAGGCGCCCACGCCGTCGAGTGTGGCTGCGGCTGCAATCCAGCCGGCGCCCGCCTCTATGTCCGAGCAGGCCCCGGTCCCAACCTCACTCCCCGCTTTGCCAGCCGTGCCTTCCGTATCCGTGCCCTCTGAGCAGGCGCCTAACGGAGGGGGGCCTGTCGCGGAGCCCGCAGCGGTTGCCACGCTCCCGCCAAGCGATCTCGATTCGCTGTGGGCCGCCGCGCACGAGTCGGTTCGCGCTGAGCACGGGCTGCTCGGCGCTGTCCTTAGCGAGGCGACGCCTGTGATCCTGACCGAGCAGGAGCTCACGCTTGCCTTCCCGCCGACCGCGGCCTTTCACAAGCGCAAGGCCGAGGACTCGGCCAACCGCTCTGTCCTGATCGAGACGCTACGCCGGCTGACCGGTCGTCACTACCGTCTCGAATTCGAGCTACGCGAGGACCTTCCGGCGGACGCGGGTGGTAATGGTGCCCCGCCCAGTGAGGAGGAGGTCATGTCGCGCTTGATGGCAGAGCTCGACGCCGAGGAGCTTCCGGCAGATTGGCTTCAACAGCAGAAAGGCGGCGACTAGTGCCCCCAAAGCAGCAACGTCCAAACATGCAGCAGATGCTCAAGCAGGTCCAGAAAATGCAGCAAGACATGGAGCTGGCCCAGCAGGAGCTGGCCAACGAGACGGTCGAGGCTTCCGCCGGCGGCGGCATGGTGACGGTTGTCGTCTCCGGCGAGCTCGAACTGCGTTCGGTGAAGATCGATCCCGCGGCTGTGGATCCCGAGGACGTGGACATGCTCTGCGACCTCGTGCTCGCCGCGACAAACGAGGCCTTGCGCTCAGCTCAGGAGCTGGCAGCAAGCAAGATGGGCGCTGTTACCGGCGGCTTGGACCCTGGTGCGCTCGGCGGCCTCGGTCTACCTGGCCTCTAACCTGGGTTTACCTGGGCTCTTACGATGGTTGACGGGTGCGATGGAGAAGGTGGCTGGGGAGGTCCGGGAGGAGAGGTGTATATATACAAAATGGGGAATTCACTATGGTGACTACAATGTGTAGCTATATTAGTGAATCTCACAAAATTTATAACCTCTACTCCTCACGTTGAGCTCGTTCGCTCCCCCCATCCAGAGGCTCGTCACAGAGCTTTCCAAGCTACCCGGGATCGGCAACCGCACCGCCCAGCGGCTGGCCTTCCATATTTTGCGCGCCTCCGAGCAGGATGCGCTTGGCTTGGCGGAGGCAATCAAGGAAGTCAAGGAAAAGGTGGGCCTGTGCGAGGTCTGCTTCAACCTCGCCGACGAACCCCGCTGTCGCATCTGTCAGGACACGCGTCGCGACGCAAGCGTCATCTGCGTGGTCGAGGAGCCAAGCGACGTGATCCCGATGGAGCGCACGCACGAATTCCAAGGTCTCTACCACGTGCTCGGCGGCGCTTTGTCTCCGATTGATGGTGTCGAGCCGGAGGACCTGAAGATCGATGAGCTCTACGCGCGCGTCCTGGACGGCGGCGAGCCCGCCGTGCGCGAGGTCGTGCTCGCGACCAACCCGACAACCACGGGTGAGGCCACGGCGCTGCACATCGCCGAGGAGCTGCGACAAAGGGGTGGGCGGCGAATCTCATCTCACGATCACGCGGCTTGCCTCCGGACTGCCCGTCGGCTCGGACTTGGAGTACGCCGACGAGGTCACGCTCGGCAAGGCCCTTTCCGGACGCCGCTCGCTCTGATCGCCCGTACGCGGCCAGCGCCTGCACCGGCACCGCGTCGCGGCCGCACGATGCGGTGGAGCAACGGTAGCCTTGCCGGTATGCCCGAGATCGTGGTGATGAAGTTCGGCGGCACCTCAGTCGCCGATGCTGAGAGGATAAAGCGCGCCGCCAAGCGGATTGTCGATAAGCGCGAGGCCGGCTACTCCGTCGTAGTGGTGCTATCAGCGCGCGGCAAGACCACCGACGAGCTGATCTCGATGGCCGAGGAGGTGTCCGCTGCCCCCGACCCGCGTGAGATGGACATGCTGCTCTCCACCGGCGAGCGCATCTCCTGTGCGTTGTGCGCGATGGCGATCGATGATCTAGGCCACCGCGCGATCTCGTTGACAGGCTCACAAGCGGGAATCGTCACCGACTCGTCGCACACCAAGGCGCGCATCATCGACGTGCGCGCCGATCGCATCCTCTCCGCTCTGGCCGAGGACCGGATCGTGCTGGTCGCAGGCTTCCAGGGCGTCTCGACCACCTCGAGCGATGTCACCACGCTCGGCCGCGGCGGCTCTGACACGACCGCGGTGGCGCTCGCGGCCGCCGTCGGCGCCGAGGTATGCGAAATCTACACAGACGTCCCGGGGGTCTTCAGCGCCGACCCGCGAATAGTTCCCGATGCGCGCAAGCTGGCGAGCGTCTCCTTCGAGGAGATGCTCGAGATGGCCGCCTCGGGAGCAGGGGTCTTGCAGCTGCGCTCGGTCGAGTACGCGCGCAACTATGGGGTGCGCATCCACTGCCGCTCATCATTCCAAGACAGCCCCGGTACCGTCGTGGTCTCAGAAGGAGAGAACATGGAGAAGGCCCTCATCACCGCAGTCACCCATTCGACCTCGGATTCGATGGTCACCTTGATCGGCGTACGTCATGAGCCGGGCGTGGCCGCCCGTATCTTCGAGGCCTTGGCCGAGGCCAATGTGAACGTGGACATGATCGACCAGAACGTGCCCACCTCAGCCGGCGGCAACGCCGAGATCTCCTTCACCGTCCCTCACGAGGATCTCAGGGTAGCCACCGGGGCGCTCGAGCCGATGACGGGCGACGTCTTCGCGAGCATGTCAACCCGCCGCGAGATGGGCAAGGTCTCGATCGTCGGTGCCGGCATGCGCTCGCACCCCGGCGTCGCTGCCAAGGTCTTCAGAGTGCTCAACGACGAGGGCATCAACATCGAGATGATCTCGACCTCACCGATCAAGATCTCTTGCGTGATCGCTCGCGAGCACGTCGAGCAGGCCGTGCAGGCTTTGCACAGTGCGTTCGAGCTCTCAGGCGTTGGCACGATCAGCGAAGAGGAGCCCTTCAAGGCGCGTACTGCCTGAAGCTCCGAGCGTTTTTCAAACCCGCTCATTCGGATACAATTTTTCTCATCCGAACAGGCCGCACCCAGATAGGATTACCGGCGACTCGGTGAGCATCTTTTAACTCCGCTCATCTGAGTACAAACCTCCTCATCAAAATGGTGAAAGTTGCTTGACATTCGTGCCGGACACGGCTAGCGTGCGCCCGGCAGCGTAGATAAAGTCGGAAACTGCGGAAAACTGCGACGAGCACCCTGTGAAGGTGGAGGCGCCGGCACGAATTGCTTATGACTGGAAGGATCCGGTCATCGTGTCGGCTCATATTTTCAACACGCGTCAAGGGAGACAACGTTGGAGTCGGTCAGTAGTCAGGTGGAGCATGCGCCCGCCGCCCAGGTGGAATTCGAGGGTTCGCTCTCCACCGGTCCCTGGGGACTAGGGCGTCGCATCGGCGGACTGCCGGTTCTCGAGACACGCGGGCCCGCCGCAAGCACGCGGCGCGACTCGCTCTTTCGCAGGCTGCTATTTGCCGGAGATGTGCTCGCGATCCTCGCTGCGTTCGCGCTTGCGATCGAGCTTTCCGGGGGACGACTTCACCTGATTGGGGTGTGCCTCGCCGGTTTGCCACTGATCGTGCTTGGCGCGAAGCTATTCGGTCTGTACGACCGCGACGATGCGGTCATCCGCAAGACCACGCTTGACGAGGCCCCCAAGCTCTTTCAGTTGGCAACGCTGTGTGCGCTCGGGGCCTGGCTGGCCGGCGGGCGGCTCGGCTATGGGGTGTTTACGCGCGAGGACGTTCTCTTCCTGTGGATGGCACTCGTAGTTCTCTTGGTGGTAGCTCGCTGTGGCGCACGTGCGCTCGCCCTGCGCGTAGCGCCGGTAGAGCGATGCCTGTTTATAGGCAGCGCTGCCTCGGAAAAGACGATCCGCTCGAGGATGGCGGCTCACGGCGGCGTCAGGGCCAAGGTCGTGGCTCATGTAGATCTGCACGAGATTGCGCCATGGTCGACGGACGCTTTCACTGACGACAAGCTCGAGCAGATACGTGACCTGGCCAGAGGGCTCGACGTGCACCGCGCGATCGTCGCGCCCTCAAGCGGAGAAGCCGGCGAGATGCTTGATCTCGTCAGGACCTTGAAAGCCGTCGGCATCCGCGTGAGCGTCGTGCCGATGCTTCTGCAGGTGATCGGCTCCTCGGTCGAGTTCGACGACCTGCATGGGGTGACGCTGATGGGGGTGCGTCGCTTCGACCTGACGCGCTCCTCGGAGATGGTCAAGCGCGCCTTCGACCTCGTGGGCGCCTCGCTTGGTCTGCTGGCGGTCTCTCCGTTGATGATCGCCATCGCGATCGCCATCAAGCTCGACAGCAAGGGACCCGTGTTCTTCCGTCAACTGCGTGTCGGCCGCGACGAAGAGCGCTTCGGCTTGTTCAAGTTTCGCACGATGGTGCCCGACGCCGAGCAGCTCAAGCACACGCTTGTCGATCGCAACGAGGCTCAGGAGGGTCTGTTCAAGATCGCCCAGGACCCGCGTGTGACGCGGGTGGGGAGCTTTCTGCGCAGGACTTCCCTTGATGAGCTGCCGCAGCTGTTCAACGTGCTTCGCGGCGAGATGAGCCTGGTCGGTCCGCGCCCCTTGATCGACGATGAGGATCGGCGCATAGAAGGCTGGTCGCGCCGTCGTCTCGCACTGCATCCCGGCATTACCGGCCACTGGCAGATCCTCGGGCCGGCCAGGGTGTCGTTGCGGGAAATGGTCGCGATCGACTACCTCTACGTTGCCAACTGGTCGCTATGGACCGACGTAAAGATCCTCTTGCGCACCGTCCCGCACGTGCTCTGTCGCCGCGGGCTCTGAGCTCGACACCACCGGCGTCGCCTCCACCCCTTCGCCAGCCGCCTGCTGCAAGGAGTCGCGCCCAGCGTCGAGCAGGTGAGCAGACCTCTCCCAGGCCTCTGATGATCCAGTGCGCTCGCGGCGAACGATCGCGATGCGCAGCGCAAGCGCTGCCAGCGTGGCAAACCAGATGGCTATGAGGATGATGAGGATCATGAGCTTTCGAGTCCTATTCGCGCGCTCGGTGGCGATTCCTTGGAATTGCCCTTTAAGCACGACATGGTACTGCCCTTTTCTCCCTACATGCAATTGCCCTTTAAGTCGGACATTTGCGCTGCGTATGTGACCGTAGGCGGGGGATACCGACAAATGTCCAATCTCTCTACAACGCATGTCCATTTTGTCGGTGACAGCGCGTGAAAACCTTCCAATTACTCACAGAACCTCTCACTTAAACAAAATCGTCAAGTGAGGAGCACAAAAACACGCAGTAGAGTTCGCGAAGATGATCTTGCGTCTCGACCGCTTTGGAGTGATTGTCGGAACGCTCACGATCGTGGCGGCCGTGCTGTTGGGCGCACTGGCCGCGAGCTCGCCCGCGGCAGCGGTGCTTCCTGTGGGCGTTGCCGTAGGGCTCGCCACGTTTGTTCTCATCGCACAACGCTCCTCCCCGCTGATTGCACTCGGACTTTTGCTGCTGATCGCGGGTCTCGTCCTACCGACATCGGCAGGCATCGTGGCGGCGGTTGCCCTCGTCCTTTTCGTGGCTTGGCGTACAGCCACCGTCAGGGATCCCAGGGCGATCGTCGGCGGCTGCTGTCTGATCGTGATGGCGACCTGGCTGCTACTGGGGGCAAACCCAAATATCCAAGATTTCCATACAGCGCTGCTTGGCACGCGCAAGACGACGCTGGTGTTCATCGGTATCGGTGTTGGTGCGTTGTGGCCGGCCGATACATGGCGCGACGCCGAGCAGCTGATCGTGGGCCTGCTGATTGGCGCCGCTGTCCTGTGCCTGCTCGTCCACTTCGGCGATCCAAGCTACGAAAACAGTCTGCCTCGCGGTGCCAACGTCTATACGAGCCTCTTCCAGGGCAAACTGCGCCTGCAGGGGATCTACGCTGGGCCGTTTCACATCGCCGTGCTGGGCAGCTTTCTCTGTCTACGCGGCTGGCACCTGTTGCTGATACGACGACCCAGATGGCAAGCCTTCTGTCTGATGGCGCTCGGGGGTATAGTCGTCGTAGAGGCAGACGTTCGCACCGCGTTTGTCACAATCGCACTCGGCGTAGCGCTGACACTGGTGCTTCGTCCTCCGAAGCGAATCCCGCGGGCCGGGCAATTTTTGGAAGACGCTCGCGGCCGGGGGTGTCGTGCTGCTGTTGGCCGCCAGCGGCACTCTCGGCCAGAATGCCGCGCTCAGCTCGCTCTCTGAGCTTTCCTCGAGCTCGGGCATCAGCGAAGAACAGCGCGCCGACACGCGGCTTGTGAGCTGGAGCACCGCCGTCAGCTATTTTCGCGAATCGCCAGTCCTCGGGCTTGGTCCCGGCTCTGCCGGAGCCGCGCTCGGAGGAAGCGAATACCACCTCGACAAGCACGTCACCTCCGACAACGAGTATTTGGCCGTCCTCGTCGAGGGCGGTGTGATCGGTGTGATCGTGGTGTTGCTGGCGCTATGGGCGTTGGGGCGATACTCCAGGGGGCTGCTGGATATCTCCAACCCCTCGTGTGCGGCGGCCTTGGCATTGTTCGGGTTTGCCTTCACCGGAAACGTGTTCGAGACGTTGCCGATAAGCCTGTTCTTGTGTGTTCTGCTCGGGCTGAGAGTCCCGGCAAGGCTCGGGCGTGAATGACCCCGGGTCAGGTCTCATACACGACCGAGAAGCGTGCTGTGGTGCTATCCCCCAGCGGCAAGACGAATGCGCTCGGGCGAGCGATGTGCCTTGCTGACCTTGCCTCGGAGGTATTCGATTCGGTGCATCTGTATGCACCGGAGGACGGTCAACTCTGGTCGGGAGCCAAGCGCGCGGCCCAGCCGGTGCGGCGCTTTGGCTCACCGTCTGAGCTTGTAGCCGAGTTGAAGCGCGAGGGTCAAGCGCATTTTGGGATCGACGATCGAGCCCAATTGGAGTGTGACGACGGGTCTCTTTTTGTTTGGGCGGTCAAGCCCTTGTCCAGCTCGTGGAGCGCGGCTCACGCGATCAGGCGTGCGCTGCCGATGAGCCTCACGGTCTTGGATCTCGATGACGCCGACGAGGTGCTCTCTAGGCAATTCAGGGCCGCATCTCTCACCAATCATCTTCGATTGCATCCCTGGAACCCATTGAACCCGCGCAAAATCCGCAACACGCTCGCGTGCGCGCTTGGCGAAGTCGATGCGGTTACTTACGCGAGCGAGGCCCTCAGGAGTGCACTCGGGATCGACTTCGACGGGCCTACGCTGTGTGTCCCGCACCCACGCCGCCAAGCCACTTCGAGGTCGACCTCCCCGCGTACGCCGTCTGAGCAGATTCATCTCGGCTTCCTCGGAACCGTTCGCCGGCACAAGGGCCTGGGCTACATCGAAGCCCTCATATTGGAGGACTCTCGCTATGTGTTGCACGTATTCCGTGGAGCATTGCCGGGCCCAGCCAGAGAACGCATGAGCGCGCGCTTGGTCGAACACGAGGTCGACGCGCCGATGGAGGATCTATACGGCGAGATCGACGTCGTCGTCTTGCCGCAAGATCGCTCGCCCGGCGCGCAGGCACAGCTGCCGGCGAAGCTGCTCGATGCGATGCGCTGCGGCAAGCCGATCCTCGCGAGCCCGACGGCGGCGATCCTCGAGGCTGCCGCCGATACCGTCCTCTATGTCGGCGATTGGGGCTCGCTGGATGAGGTGCGCTCCAAGGTCTCACAGGCCCATGCCGGCGGATCGACTCTTGGTCACGCCGCGCTGCGACGTTTCGATCGGCAACTGGCATGCGAGGCCCAGGTTGAAGGTCTACGCGAGTTCGTCCGTACTATCGAGTCCCCTCGCACCTCACAGCAGATGGCACGCGAGTCACGGCATGCGCAAGCGAGCCCAGCTTGACGGGACGAGCGCTCATTGCCGATGGCGCGCATCCAGCGAGATTGGTCCGGCTCCTGCTCTCGCGGCCCACGTGGATTGCACAAGCTGTCAACGCACTGTCTTCATTGCTGTTGGTGTCGGTGCTCACGCGATCGCTGCAGGTCGACGCTTTTGCCACCTATGCGGCCGTCCTGGCGGCATACGCGTTTGCCAATGCGCTGGTGGGCACCACGATCGGCACGCGCGCGATCCAGGGGCTCAGCGCCGGAGGACAGCGACATATCGCCTTCGATCTACGCAGAGACTTGCCGCCGGTGGTGGGGTGCCTGTTTGTGGCGGCGGCCACGACCTTGATTGTGAAAGTAGATCCAGTGGTCGCTCTGGCGGCTGCCAGCGGCATGCTGGGGATCCTCGTCGCCGAGTTGGGCGGAGCCTATCCGCTGGGGCTGCGCAGTTACTGGACCTACGCGCAATTGACCCTGGCGCAGATGATGCTGTGGGTTGGGACAGTCGTTGTCGCCGCGACGCTACTGCCCAGCTCCGAGCGGTTGGCGGTCTGCTTGGCGGCCGCGGCTGTAGGCGCTCTTCCATATGTTGTCTATCTAGTTGCTGTACGCGGCGTGGTGTTCACGGCCGGTGCGCAGCGGCAAGGTCCGCGCGCGCCAATCTCCGGTGTGGGGATAGCCAACTTTGCGCTATGGGTCTTGGCTTCAGGCGATCGACTGATCCTTGCGCATTACGCGCTTGCGGCGCTTGCCACCTATGCGGCTCTATATGGGTTGCTCGAACGGATATTTCGCACGGTTGCAAATGCCGAGATACAACAGCGACTGCCACGAGCGTTCATCAGCCATGCGCAGAAAGGAGCGTCGCCCGACCTCTTTACCGCGCGCGCTTGGCTGTTTCTGGTGGCGCTCGGAATGGCCTGCTCGGTGGCCGGGCCGACAGCGATATCGATAATTTCCGGCGGTCACTACCACCCGAGTCTTGCGATGTCTGCCGTGCTGGCGTTTGCGATGATGGCGATGCTCGCCGCGGTCCCAGCATATGTGTCGCTGATCGCCCGGGGACGTAGCAGGGCTGTGGCGATCGTCTCCCTGGCGGCCGCAACCGTCAACATCGCCGGAAACCTGGCCCTGGCTCCCTACTACGGGACCTCCTCAGCGGCCGTGCTGACGCTTTTGGGCTACCTGATCTGGCTTGGCGGCGTGATGTTCGTGGAGCACAGCGCACGTCGCCTGCCAGTCCGTGAGGCACTTGCATATCAAGCGCATGCGACCCCGATGGCCTATGGCGACTAGCACGGCCAAAGACACGGCGAACATCGCGGCCACGGCGAGCATTGCGGCCACGGCGGACATCGCGGCAGCGCCAATGCACGGCGAGGTCAAGCTGCGCGCGGAGGGCCTGCGGACTCGCGACGGGCACTTGCTGGAATGGTTCACCCTGCTACGCCCGACTTCGCGCGTCGCTGTGTACAGCAGGCCCGAGCCGTGGCCGCGAGTCACGCTCGCGCGCGTCGGGGGCGCGTCGATGCCCGAGCAGCTGTCCTTCATCTCGCCTCAGCCAAAGACGATCCCCAATGTCCGCCATCGGCGCGACTGGTGGATTGGAAGCATGCGCTTTATGCCCAGCTGGTCGAGTGAGTTGCCGGCTGTGATTTGGAACCCGATCGCGGGCGCGGCAATGTTGGAGCAGAGGCTGCAAGATGTCCCCGTAGTCTTCGATCTGCTTGACGATTGGCTGGTCCACCCTGCCTTTGCTCGTATTGCAGAGCAGGTCGAACAGACATACAAGTCGCTGTTCGATCGCGTATCTGTCGTGACCGCCAACAGCGAGGCCACTCTGGCGCTCGCTCACCGGTTTGGACGAGACGACGCATTCCTGCTGCGCAATGGCGTCGATCCCGAGCGCTTCGCGCTGTCGCCGTGCGCGCACGAGCAGGTGACGGTTGGCTACGGCGGCAAGCTTGGCTTCCGTGTCGACGTCGAGCTGGTCGGCTCGGTGGCCGAGGCGCTTCCGCATGTGCGCTTCGAGTTCGCCGGCCCCGTGCTCTCAAAGGAGCAGGCTCGGGCTCTGCGCCGAATTCCCAACGTCGTGCTGCTGGGGGACGTACGTTACGACCGCTACCCAGACATCATGCGCAAGTGGGATGTGGCCTGGGCGCCACACCGGCTTGGAGAGTTCGAGGTCGGCGGGGACCTGATCAAGCTGTACGAGTACCGCGCGGCCGGCCTGCCGACGGTCTCCACGCGCGTGATCGGGTGGGAGCGTGCCCTGGAGGGCGTTCGTGCCGTGCCCAGGGACGAGGTTGCGCAGGCTCTCACGGAGCTCATCGGTGGACGCCAGGCTGGAGAGATCCCGCGCGAGCCGGTCGCATTGCCCGCGGAGACCTCGTGGCAAGCCAAGGCGGAGTTTCTGCTCGATCGACTTGGCATGACAAGCGATCCCGCGCAGCGCGAGTTGGGCGAGGGGGTCAGGCGATGAAGCTCGCAATCATCGGAAGTCGCGGATACCCGAGTACCTACGGTGGATATGAGACGCTGGTACGGCACATCGCGCCGGAGTGGGTCAGTCAAGGCCACGAGGTGACTGTTTACTGTCGCCAGCGTGTCGAGCGCGGTCGATCGACCTCTGTCGAAGGCGTGCGCTGCATTTGGACGCCTGGGCTTGACTCGAAGAGCTGGTCAACTTTGAGCTTCGGGGCAAGCTCCAACGTCGATGCGGCCCTGCGTGGGTACGACGCTGCCCTGGTGTTGAATGTTGCAAATGGCTTCTACCTCCCGCTAATGAAGGCACGAGGCATCCCGACGGTGGTGAACACCGACGGGATCGAGTGGGAGCGAGGCAAGTGGAGCAAAACGGCGCAGAAAGTGTTCTATCGCGGCGCTGCGCTGACGGCGCGCTATGCGGATGTACTGGTCGCGGACTCGCAGGCGATCGCGCGAATCTGGCAGCGACTGTTCGACGTGTCGGCGAGATTCATTCCATACGGTGCGCACGTGCTCGACGGAGCGGGAGACGATCGGATCCGCTCGCTCGGGCTCACGCCGCGCACATATGCACTGGTCGTCGCGCGACTGATTCCAGAGAACAATGTGGAGCTGACCCTGGACGCTTTGGAGCTTCTGGATGGGACCAGACCACAGGCAGTGATCGTCGGCTCGGCCAACTATCCCTCGCCGCTCGAGGCTCGTTTGCGCGAGTTGGACGATCGCGGGCAGCTTAAGTGGCTCGGACACGTGCACGATCAGGACTTGCTCACGCAGCTATGGGCCAACTGCGGTGTGTACGTGCACGGGCACTCGGTTGGGGGGAACCAACCCCGCGTTGCTGCAAGCGCTTGGGGCAGGGGCACCCACTCTCGCCCTAGACACAGAATTCAACCAAGAGGTTGTTGAGCGTGGGGAGCAGCTATTCCCACCTGAGGCGAGCACACTCGCCGCGAAACTTGTAACTACTTTGAGTGATCTCACAGTTCAAAACCGTTTTGCCCAGCACGGTCGTGAGGTTGTAGGTAGGCGGTACGCCTGGGCTGAGGTATCGAGGGCCTACTTGGTGGCTCTCGAAGATGCTCGCGAGATGGCCCGTAGGGGCGACGATTGGGCAGGATCTACTGTAAAGGAGCTGTGATGGACGCTGAGCAGACAAATCAAAGCCTGGAGCTAGTTCTGGGCGGCCTGCGTCGGAGGGCACCGTGGATCTTGCTTTGCCTAGTGCTTGTCACGGGCGCGGCCTACGGATTTTCCAAGCGTGAGCAGAAGAAGTACACGGCCACCGCTTCGCTGGTCTTCAACGACAGTCAGGCCAACCAGCAGGCGGCCGGTCTGCAGGCGGTGAGCGTCAACAATCAACAGGCCCAAGAGAACACAAACCTCAAGCTGGTACAGCTCGGCGACATGGCCGAAAAGACGGCGAGCCGCCTCGGCCAAGGACAGACCAAGGAAAAGATCCGAGAAGCGCTGAGCATCAGCGCTCTAGGTGAATCCAACGTCGTGAACGTGGCGGCTACCGCTGCGTCACCAACGCTTGCGGCCGCCATTGCCAACACCTACGCGAAGCGGTTCGTCTTTGAGCAACAGGAAAGCAATCACACGTACTACGCCTCTGCGCTTGCGCTCGTGAGCAAGCAGTCTCGGGGCCCTAACGCCTGCGGAAAGAGCCGGAACCTCAGGTCTGGCGCTCGAGAGCCGCGCACAATCGCTCGGGGTTCTCGCCGAACTGCGCAACGGCAATGTGCAGATCGCACAGGCGGCATCGGTCCCGACGTCTCCGTCCTCGCCCAAGACAGTTAGAAACACGGCCCTGGGCGCAGTACTTGGCCTATTGCTTGGGCTGGGCATCGCCTTCTTGCTCGAGCGTTTCGACCGGCGGATTCGCGAGCCCAAGGATCTGGAGACGGTCTACGGCTTGCCATTGCTTGGGGTGGTGCCCGAGAGCGGTGCCCTTTCGCGCTCGGCGCGAAGCACAGCGTCGAGCGGAGCCTCGATGGCGGCGAACGAGGAGGAGGCGTTCCATCTGATTCGCGCGCACCTGCGCTACTTCAATGTCGACAAGGAGTTGCGGACGCTGTTGGTGGCCTCCGCCGCCCCGGGAGACGGCAAGACCACCGTCGCCCGGCATCTGGCCAGCGCCGCGGCGAGAATGGGTGCGCGCACGTTGCTCGTCGAGGCCGACCTGCGCCGTCCGACGATGGCACAGCAGTTTGAAATCCATCCAGGGGCAGGTCTCTCGGATGTGTTGATCGGTGCGGTTGCCATGAATGAGGCGATCCAATCGATCTCTCTGGACCGGCCGGGCAACGATGTTTCCAGAGCACGCACACTCGACGTCCTGCTCGCGGGGCCCGTGTTGCCGCCGAATCCCGCGGAGCTGATCGAGAGTCGAGCGATGGAAAATCTTCTGGACGGAGCGCGATCTACGTATGACCTGGTCGTAGTCGACACGCCGCCGTTGACAGTCGTGTCTGACGCGTTTCCGCTGCTGGGTGAGGTCGATGGCGTGATCGTCGTCGGCCGCGTCGGGCGCAACCGGCGCGACGTGGCCGTGCGTCTGCGCGAGACTCTGGTCGCTGCCGGAGCGCCCCTGCTTGGGGTCGTGGCAAACGGCTTCAAGGCCGGTCGGCTTGGCTCCTATGGCTACGGCTACAGCTATAACTACGCTCCCGCCAAGCCTGAGCAACCGTCTGGCATGCGCCTATCGCCAAACGGTGTCTCGCCTGAGGCGCCGGTGCCAACCGCAAAGGGCTAATGCTGACGGCTGGGAGGTGAGAACATAAGCGCACGTACGCGCATCAACATAAGAGCGCTCGGCGCGACTCTGGCTCAGGTCGGGGGTTACCAATGGGCATGAGGGGTAACTCAGCTGGCATGCAAACGAGCCTGAAAGCGAATCCGAGGTGCGGTGCGGGCCGCCACGTGGCAGCTTTGCTGCTGGCGGGGTTCGCGTCGAGCGCCTTTGCTGCCTCGACTCTCGCTGCCGCTCCACCGTTGCCCGCCGCCACTACAGGAGGCGTTTCCAGCGTGACCCCCTCCACTGCCGTTCTACACGGGTTCCTCGACGCAAAGGCTCAGCCAACCAACTACGTCTTCCAATACGGAACGACCAAGTTCTACGGTGGGCAAACCCCGCTGGCCCCTGGAGGCGAGGCGCCGTCCACGATCCAGGTCAGTCAGGCGATCGGCGGTCTGCAAGCAAACACCACCTACCACTACCGGATTCTCGCGACCAACGCGAGGGGCTCAACTCCGGGCGTCGATCGCACCTTCAAAACGCCCAAGGTCCCGCTATCACTACAGATCGCCGGGGCCCCCAATCCGGTGCCTTTCGGTGATCCATTCGCCGTTCAGGGGATGCTTACGGGGACAGGCAACGCGGGCCGTGTCGTGGCCTTGCAAGCCAACCCGTTCCCATATATCGCGGGCTTTAAAACACTCGGTAATTTCGAGGTCACGAGCTCGACCGGAAGCTTCTCCTTCCCGGTCGTGGGCTTGCTTACTAACACGCAGTTGCGCATCGTGACGACCAGCGCCCCTTACGTCACCAGCCCTGTCGTGGTCGAGGGTGTGGCAGTACAGGTCACCTTGCATGTGCGTCGGGTGCACCGTCCACGTCGTGGTAAGTTCGTCCGCTTCTACGGAACGATCACGCCGGCCGAGTTGGGGGCCCATGTCGGCTTCCAGCTACTGCGCCGCGGGGCTCCCTCGATAAATCAGGGCGGGACTATTGTTAAGTCCGGTACGCCGACAGTCTCAAGCTTCAGCACCGTCGTGCGCATCCGCCATCGCGGTGTCTATCAAGCGCTCGTTCAGGTATTCGACGGCTCGCACGTCTCTGCCTATAGCGCACCCATACGGATCGGCTGAAGCCACAGCATCGAGTCGGACCCTTATGGCGCGATCAGCGTCCTCTGTCTTACGGGGCTGAAGTGCAGGGGACACGATAGGAGACGCTTGTATGGGTACCGTCTTGGAAGTTGAGTAGAGCCGCAAACGGGTAGCCCCCCGGTGGACATACATGCGGGATCCTGATGCCGCGCGGGTGGTAAGGGACAGCCTTGCCGCCGAGCTCGCGGACATAGGTGAGATGCAGGGGCCCGATCGTCGAAGAAAATGTTTCCAGAGCGAGGTCGGGACCTTCGGGCCAGGTCTGAATCAGGGGGACGGAGGTGTCGAGTTGTTCCCCGTATGGACGCACGTCTTCCTCCACTGCCCCGGGAAGCACCAGGCGCGCCGAGACGGGTTCCAGTGCTTCGACGTAGAACAACACTTCAAGATGGTCTTCGACCGCCGGCCCCATGAGTGCACTAAGAGATGCCCTCTCATGGATACTTCGGGAGCCGACCGGCACCACGGCGGTTGCGTTACCAAAGCCGATGCGAGCATTGGCCGAGCAGCCGTCCAGTCCTGCGTCAAGCAGACGTGTGGGCTGGCAGTTGGCTTGTCCAAGCGTCGTGGTCGCGATCCCCATGTCGGCCGGCAGGCGAAGGTCGAAGCTGCTCATCGGGGCAGGAGGGGAGCCGCCCGGGCCTTTTATGCGCAGCGAGATCTCGATCGTGGTGCGCCGGCCTGCCACATCGGGGTCGAGCGAGACCTTCAACTTGGCGGTTTGGACGGCGCCGGCAGAGCTCGCGAGGCATGTGCAGCCGGCGAGCATAAGCGCGAGTGCTCGAATGAATCTCATTGCACGTACCCGATCTACAGGTGGACCTCGCCATGGGCTTTTACGGTTATGGCGAAGCTGTAGCGGTTGATTGTTCCGCTGATTCCGACGGATTTGCCGGAAGCACCCTTGAAGCTGCCCGTGCCGCGTGTGATCGTGAGTGTTCCGCCGAAGTAGCCGGTGCTGTTCTGCACGACATAGTTAGTCTGAGCAACGCCGGTGATCGAGCCCCCCTGAGGGTAGACTGTAACGGTCGCCGTCACTGCTTTAGGGTGGATCGTAAAAGTGGCGCCTACGGGTGCGTTATATGTGCCGGTGGCCCGGCCGTGCTCGACAAGGGCAGCTCCTTCTTCGCTGATGAGCTTGAGGTTGGCGTTCTCAACGAGATCCACCGTCTTTGCCTGCACGCCCACGGGGTCCCTGACGGCGCCCGAGGCGCGCGTCGTAAGCCCGGCGATGCTCGCGAGAAGCGCCAGAGCGCAAATCGAGATCGTCATTACAGCCGGAATCACCCCAGTGCTACGTCTCATAAACCCTCCTCCTCATGAGAGCTCGCGTAGTCGCAAAATGGACCGGTTTGGCCCATAGCTTTGCGATTCGCGAGGATGCCCATTCAAGACTCGCTTTAGCAGGATGCGGAGCCCCTGGACCCCCGCATTCAACCCCAACAAAGGCTACAGCATCAGATCCATCTGAGGCGACATTTCCAATCTTTCGTTGGTCGGAATGACTCTGCTTGCTAGAAGGGCAAGCTTGTTCGGCCACCGGCACGGGTCGCGAAAGCCACCAAACGACCCCTCCCGAGGGCGCTTGACGATCTTCGATCGATGGATGATTCGCTATGCATGTTGAGGTGCTGTACGACCAGTCGACCGCTCGAACACCCGTCCAGCAGCCCAGGAGTCGCGACTACGATGCGCCGGTGGCAAATGGCGTAGCAATTGGAACTGACGCGCGCGGTGCGCAGGATGCGTCCGCCGTTTCCTTCAGCGAACTCGGACTCATCGGCCTGATGCTGTTGCCCGGTGCGTTGATCGTCTTCCTGGGGTTCAATGCCGGCGGGTACTTTCCCGGTACCCCTGCGGTAGCGGCGCTCGTGTTGACGCAGATCTTGCTCGTACGAATCGTGCAGGCACGCCATCCGTTCGAAGGTCTAGCGCCGATGACGCTTGTGGCGATAGGCGCGCTCGCCTGCTATGCGGCATTGACGCTGGTCTCGGGGATCTGGTCGCACTCGGTGAGTCGAGCCCTGATCGAGTTCGATCGCGCCTGGCTGTACCTGCTGGTGCTCGTCCTGTTCGGGACGGTGCAAGCAAGCACGGAGAACATGCGCTGGCTGGTGCGGGGCCTGGTGCTCGGGGTATCGATCGTGTGCGTCTCGGGGTTGGTGACCCGATTGCTCCCCAACGTGTGGCACACCGCTCCGGGTGTTTCCAACGAGCGCCTGAGCTACCCGGTGACCTACTGGAATACGTTGGGTTTGCTGGCGTCACTTGGGATCGTGCTCGCCTTCCACCTCAGTTGCAGCCTCAGCGAGCGCCGCGTCGTACGCGTGCTTGCCGCCGGCGTGCTACCGCTACTAGCGCTCACCCTGTTCTTCACGTTCTCGCGAGGAGCGATGCTTGCCTGTGGGATAGGCATGGTGTCGTATCTGCTCGTGGCGCGCCCCCGAGGCCTGCCCAGCGCAGTGATTGCGGTCGTTCCAACGACGGCGGTGTTGATCCTCCTCGCTTATCGGGCAAACCTGCTGGACACGCTCGATCCGACGACCCGCCGAGCCGTCGCTCAGGGCCACCATCTGGCACTGGCGGCAGGTGTGTGCGTGCTTGTGAGCATGGCTGCACGGTTGCTGCTCGCTTCAGTGCTCGACCGACGATTGAGGCGCTCGACGCGCAGGCCAAGGCTCGACGCGTCACTCAAACGTGGCGCAATGCTTGCTGCGGTCGCGGTCGCGGTGGCCGTGGTCGCATTCTTCGCGCTTGGTGCGCCCCACGCTCTCGCTCACGACTGGGATCGCTTTATCGGCGGCGCATCCACCACCGCTAAGGGCGGCGATCTGCGCCGGCGCTTGACAGATCCCTCCAACGACGGGCGCACGCCGCTTTGGCGGGTTGCTCTGCGCGGCTTCAGCGCCTCGCCGCTTCACGGCGCCGGCGCCGGCATGTACCAGACGCTTTGGGATCGAGAGCGCTCCCAATTCGCCTATGTGATAAACGCGCACAGCCTCTACCTGCAGGCGATGGCCGAGCTTGGAGTCCCGGGCCTCTTGCTGCTACTGGTGCTCGTTGGTGCGACGATCCTTGGCCTGGGATTGCGAGCGCGTGGACGGCAGCGCACGCTCTACGGAGCCTTGCTGGCGGCCGCGGTTGTATGGGCACTGCACGCCGGCGTCGACTGGGACTGGGAGATGCCGGTGGTGACGATCGGCTTTTTTGCCATCGCCGGCCTTGCGTTGAGTTCGAGCGGGCAGGCGGGCAGTGGCTGGGTACCAAGCCATAACACGCGCCTGGTGCTCGCTCTGTTTTGCCTTGCCACGGTCGCCCTGCCGGTGTCGATCATCGGCTCGCAGACGCGGCTCGGCCAGGCCGAGCACGCGCTATACGCGTCAGATTGTGCTGCGGCGACACCGGCCGCGCTGTCCTCTATCGGCTGGCTCGACGTGCGCCCGGAACCGTATGAGATCGTCGGCTTCTGCGACATTCAACGTGGCCGGCCTCGGCAGGCCATCACAGCGATGCGCGAGGCCCGCAGTCACGATCCTGGAAGTTGGGAGGCCTACTATGCGCTTGCGATCGCGCAAGCGTCGGCCGGTATCGACCCGCGCGCGAACGTTATGCAGGCTCTACGCATGAATCCGCGGGAGCCGCTCACCCGCGAGGCAGCCAAGCAGCTCGATGGCTCCAGTCCGACGGGATGGGTGAAGCATGCTGGTGTTGTGCGAGCAGCAGCGCTGAAGAGCAACGATCTTTCGATCGTCCCGTCGTCCTATTAGCTCATCGTGTCGCGCAACTTCTGGAGCGCGCGGTAGACGCGGCTCTCTACGGTGGTGAGCTGCTCGCCGGTGAGCTTTGCGATCTCAGGCACAGTGAGCTCGGCGCCGAAGCGCAGCGAGATCGCCTCGCGCTCCACGCCGCTCAGTCTCGCAAGACCGCGCTCAAGTCGCTCGCGATCGGCAAGGCCGTCGAGCTCGTCATCGACCAACTCGTCGATCTCCAGTTCCTCACTGGAAATGAAGCCAGGGCCGGTGGCGAGGAGCTCAAGCGCTCTGCCCTCCCCGGCCTTTCTGCGGACGTGGTCTGAGAGGCAGTTGAGCGCGATCGCATATAGCCAAGTCTTGGTGCTCCCCTTGCGGGGATCGAAGCGCCTGCGGGCGCGTAGCGCACGCTCGCACGTGTCGCCGAGCAGTTCCTCCGCCAGCACGGTATCGCCCGTCCGATATCTGAGGAAGGCGAACAGGCCCTGAGCGTGCTCCTCGTAGAGCCGCTCGAATCCATCGTCGCGTATGCCTCGCACCAGCTCTCCTATCGTCCTTGTGTCCAGGCGAGCAAGCTTCAGCCAGGAAACCGGACGCTCGTTCGTATGAGGTCGCATGAGCCACTCACACGAAGACGAACATCTCCCCGACGACCTCCGACACATCGCAGACACGCTCCGTAATGAGCGCCCCACGCTCGACCCGCTTGCACTGGATCGAGTGAAGCTCAGGGCAATGAGCGCGGTCCGGCGATCCACATCCTCACGACACAAGGGATCTTTCATGAAGCGACACTTGACGACACTTTTTACGGTTGGATTTCTCGTGCTCGGAACTGGCGGCACGATGGCGCTGGCCGGTGGCGGCAACGGCAAAGACGGCGGTGGCAGCGCCAGCTTCAGCCAGTACCGTCCCGAATGCCCGAGCGGCTACGTGCTGCAAGGCCGCCATTGCATCCCGATCCCGCCCCCCCGTTGCCCCAAGGGCTATGAAGTGAGTGCGGGTAAGTGCGTTCCCACGCCACCTCCGACGTGCCCGGCCGGCTATGAACTTAAGGGCCGCAACTGCATTCCGATCCCGGTCCCCCGTTGTCCGCATGGCTTCCTGTTCGAAGAAGGCAGCTGTCATCCGATAAGTGGCCAGGGCGGCGGTGGCCAGGGCGGTAAAGGCGACAAAGGTAAAGGTGGCCAAGGCGGTAAAGGTGGCCAAGGTGGTGGGTTCCAGGCGGTGGCGGTAAAGGTGACCAGGGCGGCGGCAAAGGCGGCCAAGGCGGCGGCTTCCAAGGCGGTGGCCAGGGCGGCAAAGGTGGTGGCTTCCCAGGTGGCGGTAAAGGTGGCCAGGGCGGCGACAAAGGCGGCCAAGGCGGCGGTTACCAAGGTGGTAAAGACCGCGGCCACGGCGACAAAGGCAGTCGCGGTCATCGTTAGGCCGGCCTGATGGGCAAGCGGACGACGGCGGCTGTCGTGTGGCTGGCGATCCTCGTGGGGATCGCCGCGACAGCCGTCGTCCTCCGCAATCGTGGCGGTGAGGATCTATTCCGTGTCGAACAAGCTCGCTCGCTTGGCGCGAGGACCGCAACGGTGTTGAGCGCGGCCCGCGTTGAGGCCGTTGTGGCGCAGGCCCCCGAGCCGGTGGTAGGGGACAGGCGCACGCCCCCCGACTCGAGTGAGGTGCAAGCCAGGAGGCCCGGGGCCACTGCGTAATCCTTGGTCCTGCACGATCGAGTATCGCTCCGGCACTAGCGCTCATTACCGCGTGCAGGTCCAGCCAAACGGCTATTACAGCGGTAGCGGCACCGGAATCATCGACGGCTGCTGCGTGAAGACGCCCACACAGGCTTGAGCTCCCCGAGTGCTTGTCTGCGACGCCCTAGCGAGCCGATCGGACAGATTTTCCGGATACGGCCCGTACACCATCTATCATCCTGGGAGTGCCCGCTGCGGGCACGGCCGCGCATTGAGTGGGTTCGTATAAGCCGAATGTTCGCGGAAAACTACGTAATTTTTGCGAAAAACTACCCGCAAAATGCGCGTTCAAACAAAAATCTGTATTATTTGGCTCACTCCGGACGATTCGGGAGAGCCTATTCGAACACATGGAATTGGCTGGCCTTAGGAGTTCGGGCCTAATGGATGGGCCGCTTATGGCCGACACTATTTAGAGCCGCTCATATCGGGACGGAGCCCAAGGAAAAGGACTACACGGAATGATCGCCGCAAGCGGGAACCAAGGACGAGTTCATGTCGTACCAGTGTGGGCTGAGTTTGGCCGGGGCGCCGCACGCACTGTAGGAAAGGTAGGAAAGCCCGCCCTGTGGGCTATCAGATGGATGGCTTTTCGCGCCGTGGACGGCGCTCTTTGTGCGGAGCGCCCGTCATGAGCGGAGTGGAACCAACGATCGTGATCGCCGACCACCAGCAGGTGAGTCGTCTCGGGGTGCGCATGGCGCTAATGCGGGGAGGCTTCCAGGTTGTCGGCGAAGCGGCCGAGTGCGACGGCGCCGTCAACGCCGTCATACGTGAGCGTCCAGATGTATGCCTACTCGACGTATCCATCCCCGGCGGCGGCATCGAGACGGCACGCCGTGTTGCTGAGGCGGCGCCGGCGACCTCCGTGGTAATGCTGACTGTCTCCACGAATACCGAGGATCTGCTCGCAGCGCTGAGAGCGGGAGCTGTCGGCTACCTGCCCAAGGACACCAGCCCCGACCGACTTCCAGCGGCGCTCAGCGGTGTGCTCAAGGGCGAGGCGGCGCTGCCGCGTACGCTCGTCGGGCGCGTCCTACAGGAGTTTCGCGCCTTCACCGTGACCGCGGGTGCCGGACCGGTACGTGTTGGCGACGTGCAGCTGACTGCACGGGAGTCGGAGATCTTGAAGATGCTTGGCTCAGGGATGAGCACGATTGAAGTCGCCGACATGCTCTCGCTCTCGCCAGTCACTATTCGTCGTCACATCTCCGCAGGAGTCGCAAAGCTCGGTGTCGCCGACCGTGATGCCGCGATCCGTGCAATAGAGCCCCTCGCTGCCACCGGATAGGACTTGGGTAACCAGGGTCATCCGTAGGCGCCCGGGCGCTAACTATGACGGCTGTGCATACCAGGTCCCTTCGCACCTGTTGGGTGCGACCATCCGAGCGGCTCAGCAGAGCCCGCTTCGCACCGCGTGTACGGCAGCCTCGACGCGAGTTCGGACACTGAGCTTCTCGAAGATGTTTGTCACGTGCTGCTTCACGGTGTGCCGGCTGATGGACAGCTCCAAGCCAATGGCGGCGTTGTCGGCTCCCTCGACGATGAGTCGAAGGACGTCCTGCTCGCGTGGTGTCAGGGCCGGACGGTCGCTGACGGACCGTGCTTGTGCAAGAGGGTGGTCGTTCGCGTTCGTGTGCTTTACGAGCACACGAACCACTTCGCGCGAGAGCACCACCTGGCTGCCGGCTGTCTGACGGATGCCGTCAATGAGCTCCGCCGGTTGCGTGTCCTTGAGGATGTAGCCACAGGCACCCGCCTGGAGGGCCTCGATCACGTCGACACCCCCGGCCGATGTGGTCAAAACCACTGTTTTCGTTTGCGGGCTCGCGTCGGCGAGACGCTGCAGCGCTTCGGCGCCCACCGTGTTGGTCATATCGAGGTCGATGACGACCAGGTCCGGCTCAAGCTTACCCGCGAGCGCAACAGCCTCGATCCCGTCTCTGCCTCGCCCACAACTCGGACACCCGCGGTCTCCAGCATGTCTCGCAGACCCTCGCGAAAGAAGTGGTGGTCGTCGGCGAGGACGACTCGTAGAGCATCGCTTGAGTAACTCACATGCCGAACATCGTCGAATCCGGCATCTGGTGTGGTCGGCCTGCGTGCGACTGGGGGATCCCTTGTAGGTGTCCTCCGAGGTGTCCTTGGGTCGATCTAACTAGACGCCCTCATCACTCAAGGTGAGTGTGTCCAGCGTAGCCCAAAAGAGTCAAGAGCTGCTCGGGGAGGGCCGACACAAGTGAGCACACGCCCCAAACACTTCGTGAGAGGCCTCAATGCTCAAGTACCTGACGCGCAATCTCATCACTGCTGCTGCCCTACTTCTCGCCTTCGCTGCTCCATCGGCGCTGGGATCTGAGGGCTCACATAGTGCAACATCTCATGCAGAGAATCATCGCACGAACCAGCGCCGCGACAGGGCACACCGCGACAGGGCACACCGCAACAGGGCACGCCACAACAGGCTTCATAAGAGACGACCGGGTCGTCTCGTAAGCACCCCGACCGCCGCTGTGGTCTCCTCGACACTTGTGGGAGAGGGGACCGTCAGTCCCACGTCGACTATGTGATCGCGGGACAAGCCGAAGCTTTTCGTGTGCAGGCAAGCTCGTCCGCCCTCACGGGCATCGCACACGTGTACATTGATTCACGCAATGCGGCACGCACGCTGACAGTGGGGCTCTACAGCGATGTCTCCGGTCATCCAGGCACATTGCTAAGCAGCGGCTCAATTTCGGCGGTCCAGTCCGCGGCCTGGGACTCGGTGGCGCTGACTCCCGTCCCGCTCGTGAGTGGTGACACCTACTGGCTGGCGGTGCTCGGCGAGCAGGGCACGCTGCGCTACCGCGACCGCGAAAAAGGGCCTTGTCCAAGTGAGACCAGCGCGCAGACGAACCTCGGCGCTCTGTCGGCATCTTGGAAGACCGGCCAGGTGTATCCGACCTGTCCCGTCTCCGCGTACGTGACCGCGGTCGCGCCCGTCTTCGATCCCCCGACTCCGGTGCAACCAGTTCCTCTCGAAACGAAGCCCACCGAAAAACCTGTCGGAACTAAACGCGTAGGAACGAAACCTGTCGAAACAAAGCCCATCGAAACGTTGCTGCCCGCGCCGACCAACCTCACTCTACCCACGGTCGCCGGGAATCCCACTGAAGGTCAGGTTCTGTCGGTCACGGCAGGCGCTTGGAGCGGAAGCCCGACTTCCTACGCCTACCAGTGGCAGGACTGCGAAACTTCGACGAGCAACTGCTCCAACGTGAGCGGAGCCACAAGTTCGACCTACAAGCTCCTCTCAAGCGATGTCGGTCGCACGACGCGGGCCCTTATAACCGCGTCAAACGCGACCGGCGCCACAGCGGCTACGAGCACAGGTGTTGGTCCGATAGAGGCCCTGTCTCCTAGCGCTAACCCTCCTAGCGCTAGCTTTACTTTTACCCCGTCCTCGCCGGTGACGGGGCAGACAGTTACGCTTAACGGCTCAAGCTCGGTTTGTCCAGAGGGTCCCTGTACCTATGCCTGGTCAGATGACGGCTCCCCCATCCAGCCTGTACCTGCACTGTGGCCGTTGGGAAGTGGTCAGACGCTCGCTTATACATTCTCCGCTGTGGGTACGAAGTACATGCGCTTGATAGTTACAGATGCGACCGGGCAGACCGCCACGGTTGAGCATAACGTCGTCGTCGAAGCCGTACCGGTGTCGCCGGCTCCGCCGAGCAATACGGTGGCTCCTGGTGTGAGTGGTACTGCGCAGGTGGGGCAGATGCTTACGGCGAGCAATGGTTCGTGGAGTGGTAGTACGCCGATGACTTTTGGTTATCAGTGGCAGGACTGCAATACGTCCGGGGAAGCTTGCTCGAATATCGCGGGTGCCACATCGGCGAGTTACACGGCAGCGGAAACGGACGTTGGACATACGCTGAGCACTGTGGTTACCGCGGATAATACGAGCGGCGAAGCGTCGGCGTCGTCGGTGGCTACGGCGACCGTCGAAGCCCCACCGGTGTCGCCGGCTCCGCCGAGCAATACGGTGGCTCCTGGTGTGAGTGGTACTGCGCAGGTGGGGCAGACGCTTACGGCGAGCAATGGTTCGTGGAGTGGTAGTACGCCGATGACTTTTGGTTATCAGTGGCAGGACTGCAATACGTCCGGGGAAGCTTGCTCGAATATCGCGGGTGCCACATCGGCGGCCCATGCCGTTGCCGAAAGCGACATCGCGCGGACGCTCCGCGTACTCGTTACGGCCACGAACGGCGCCGGGAGCACGACGAGCTCTTCGATTGCGACGGCCACAGTGGCCGCTGGCAGCTCGAAGTGCACCGTGACAGATACGGCGAGTATGTCGGCAAGCACGATTGCCAATTCGATCGTGTCTGTGGCTGATGGCGGAATTGTGTGCTTGGCCGGCGGTAGCTATCCGTTTATTCATGTCGTGGGTGCTGCCCACAAGGCCTATGCGACTGTGCGTCCGGTCGCTGGCGCCACGGCGACGGTCGAAGGGATGGAAGTGGCGAATAGCTCGTTCTTGCGTTTTGAAGGTTTGCGTATGACCGAAGGCTTTAATATGCGCGATAGCAGTACCGGTGCCGGCCATGACTACCAGTTCATAGAAAACACGTTCGAATCGCCGCTGTATGGGATCGTGCTGTTCGGTGGTTCCGGGCCGATCAAAAAAGTGTTGATCGAAGGCAACTACATGCACTATGTGCATCTGGACAATCCCGAAGTAAACGGTAAATGTAGCGCCGGATATGCCCAGGGCCAGGATGTGACGATCGACAACGCGGAGGGCGTGACGATCTCGCACAACACATTCAACGAAGCCGCATGGCACTACATTCAAGGAGGAGGCGACGGGCCCGAAGGTGTTGATGTCGAACATAATCTGTTCGAGGGTAAAATCCTAATGGCGTGTTCACACTTGAATCTGTGGCAGATTTGGGCAGGTGGCGAAAACGATACGTTCAAGAGCAACGTCGCCATGGGTCAAGGTCGCGGTATGAAGAATGGGCTTTCCGAAGAGGCCGCTACTGATGGCGTGATCTTTGAGAATGGTGCTGGTTCTGTCGAATGTGGAACTACGATGAAGAACAGCGTGATCGAAAATAATCTGTTCGTCAATGCTGCTACTAGTTATGAGTTGCAGATATATACGACTGAAGGCGCGACGATCAAGAACAACACCGTTGTTGGGTCGGAGTGGGGTAGCGCGCTTCTTACAGAACACTGTGGCGCTGGTAGCAACTACACGATGACCCACAACATCGACGTCGAAGACCAGGGCAGCGGCGGAGATATGAGCTTCGGTGCCTGCAGCGGAACATGCCTATTCGACTACAACGCCTCAGAAGACACGAGCGCGAACCAAGCGGGCTCCACGCACTACACGACGAAGTGGTCGCCGAAGTGGACCACCACAGCATGGAACCCGGCGATCGAAGCAACGATGCCTGCGGGTTTCTACGTTCCTACCGGACTCTCCACCGAAGCTGGATACAAGGGTACGGTAGGACCTTAAAGAAGAGCTTGATCGGGGCGTCGCGCCGCCAAGGTGGCCAGGGAAGTGCTCGTGCACCGCGTTTGAAGGGCGATGCACGAGCCGTTTGTATGGACGCTGTGAAAACCGCCTTTGCAGGGACTTTTGCGTAAGTTGTCGAAGGACAGCCGAGCGTCGATGTAGGATCGGTTACCATCCCGCGGCGCGGGGTAGTAGCCAGAATCACGGACCTTCCCTCGTGTAGGGGATTTGGTGGGGTCCATCCCTCAATCCGAGGACCAATCATGCTGTCAAGTTGTCGAGCCAGCAGATCTTTGTGGATGGCGATTCTTGTGTTCGCCGCAATGGCCCATGCGTTTGGGACGGCCGAGGCGAGCGGCGTCTCGGCGTCCAAGAGTTCGGCTGATAAGCACGTTACTCGCCGGACCAAAGGTCGTAAGCTTTCGCACAAACTTAAGCTCTGTACCAAGGCGAAGGGTCACCACAGTGCGCACAAGAACCCGGCGCGACCCAAATCCTCGCGGAAATCCGCGGCCAAAAATCCGCGCTGCATTGTCCAGCGTCGCGCTCCAAAAGGGTTGCATAAGCCAGTGCTTGCCCCGGGGGCGGTGCTCGTCCCGCGGGTGCCCGCGAGCGATGCGCCGGTCGGTGGACTATCCTCTCCGAACGCTCCCTTGTTGCAGTCGATAGCCGCGCCTGCGATCCCTGTGTCTCAGGCATTGCCCACGATCGCTGGAAAGCCGGCTACGGGACAGAGTCTTGCTGCATCTACCGGATCGTGGACGGGGGCACCGAACAGCTTTGGTTACCAGTGGCAGGCTTGTAATCCGTCGAGTGAAATCTGCGCTGACCTGCAAGGTGCGACGAATACCAGCTATACGCCAAACGCCGACGATGTGGGTCACGCGCTGCGCGTCGTGGTGACGGCTGCCAACGAAGGCGGCGCGGCATCCACTGCGTCGGTGATGACGGCGGTCGTGACAGCGCCGCTCCCCAAGGCGAGCTTTACCGTTGAACCGACATCTCCCTCCACCGGCCAACGCGTGGTCTTCGACGGTTCGAGTTCGACCTGTGCCGACGTTCCGTGTACTTATGAATGGTCCGATGACGGCGGCCTAACGCGTCCGCTCCCGGCGGTTTGGCCTCTGGGCGGTGGAGAACTCTTGCAGTACACATTCTCCACTGCCAATACGAAGTATGTGCGCCTAGTGGTCACCGACGCGAGCGGCCAAACGGCTACCGTCGAGCACAACGTGGTAGTCGTCACGAGTGCGTCCCCGCCACCGCCGATGTCGCCAAAGAACGCCGTCGCTCCGAGCGTGAGCGGTGCTGCACAGGTAGGACAGAGACTTACGGCGAGTAGCGGCTCTTGGAGCGGCAGCACGCCCCTGAACTACTCCTACCAGTGGCAGGACTGCAATGCCTCGGGCGAATCGTGCACTGATGTCAAGGGAGCAACTTCGGCGACCTACTCGGTCGCTGAAGGCGACGTCGGCCATACGATGCGTATTCTTGTAACTGTCGCAAACGGCGCCGGCAGTACTTCGCTGGCCTCGACGCACACCTCGGTTGTCGTGGCGGCTCCAGCTGAAACGGCTCCAGCTGAATGCACGACTACGGTCACGCCTGCGATGAGCGCTTCGGCGATTGCGGGTGCGATTGTTTCGGCGAATGATGGCGGGACTGTGTGTTTGGCTGGTGGTAGCTATCCGTTTATTCATGTTGTGGGTGCTGTCCACAAGGCTTACGTGACTGTGCGTCCGGTCGCTGGCGCCACGGCGACGGTCGAAGGGATGGAAGTGGCGAATAGCTCGTTCTTGCGTTTTGAAGGTTTGCGTATGACCGAAGGCTTTAATGCGCGATAGCAGTACCGGTGCCGGCCATGACTACCAGTTCATAGAAAACACGTTCGAATCGCCGCTGTATGGGATCGTGCTGTTCGGTGGTTCCGGGCCGATCAAAAAAGTGTTGATCGAAGGCAACTACATGCACTATGTGCATCTGGACAATCCCGAAGTAAACGGTAAATGCGAAGCTGGATACGCCCAGGGCCAGGATGTGACGATCGACAACGCGGAGGGCGTGACGATCTCGCACAACACATTCAACGAAGCCGCATGGCACTACATTCAAGGAGGAGGCGCTGGACCGGAAGGCGTCGATGTTGAACACAACCTCTTCGAGGGTCATATTCTTTTGGCGTGCTCGCACCTGAATCTATGGCAGATTTGGGCAGGTGGCGAAAACGATACGTTCAAGAGCAATGTCGCCATCGGCCAGGGGAGAGGGGAAAGGAATGGGCTTTCCGAAGAGGCCGCTACTGATGGCGTGATCTTTGAGAATGGCGCTGGTTCTGTCGAATGTGGAACTACGATGAAGAACACCGTGATCGAAAATAATCTGTTCGTCAATGCTGCTACTAGTTATGAGTTGCAGATATATACGACTGAAGGCGCGACGATCAAGAACAACACAGTTGTTGGGTCGGAGTGGGGTAGCGCGCTTCTTACAGAACACTGTGGCGCTGGTAGCAACTACACGATGACCCACAACATCGACGTCGAAGACCAGGGCAGCGGACCGATATGAGCTTCGGTGCCTGCCGCGGAACGTGCCTATTCGACTACAACGTCTCAGAAGACACGAGCGCTAGCCAGGCGGGCTCTACCCACTACCTGACCAACTGGTCTCCAGAATGGCTCACTACGCACTGGGCTCCAGCCAGTGAACCGAACCCCTCCGCCGGCTTCTATATTCCGAGCGGTCTCTCAACTGAAGCGGGATATCAGGGCGGCGCTGGACCCTAGGGTCCAAGGGTGGTCTCGCGGCTGGCGATGGCCGGGCGTTGCTCGGTCGAGCAGCAAGCCCACCGTCTCAAGTAGCGTATCGCCATATAAGCGGCTTGATGAAGGTGGTGCTCAGCAGAGAGCGACCTCGTCGCCGTCGCCGACCTGTAGGCGCATCGCTCGTGGCATCGAGAAATCCCTGAAGATGCGGGCGTCGCGTCCGACGACGCTCGCCACAAGACGACCGCCCACGTGGAGAATACTGGCGCCCGCAAGGATGATCGAGCGCTCGATCTCAGCGCCCTCGATGTGAACGCCCGCACCGATTGCCGTATGGGGGCCTACATAGGAGTCTGCTATGTAGGCGCCGGGACCGACTATCACAGGTCCACAGATGACACTGGAGTTCACCGACGCTGTAGCGTCGATCATGACATGGCCTTCGAAGCGATTTCCGCTGTCCTGCAGGAGGGGCACTTGATCATCGAGAGCGTCGAGGACAGCGCGATTGATGTCGAGAAGGTCAAGCGCGTCGCCAGTAAAGCGGCGCCACTCCCTGACCACCCGCACATGCACCCGGCTGCAATCGTGCGCAACGAGTCGCTCGACCATATCTGCCAGATCGACATTCTTGTTGGTACCTGCCTCTTGGTCCAGACGCTCCACACTCCCGGCCCGAGTAGGCATACGCTGGCCAGGCCGTGTGTCGCATTGGAGGGGTTTAGATCAACGACGCTGAGCAACTCGCGTGTGGCTGGTCCGAGCGGTTCGGTGTTGCGCGATCCTTGGGCCATGAGCAGAACCATGTCCTGACCGGTCCTGCTCACGAACTTCAAGCAGCGGACGGAGGGGGCGTCCCAAGAGTCCGTCGGCCCCGTGGAGGATAACCGGGTGCGTCGCCCGCGAACTCCGCCGCGGCTTGCACGATGTCGGCCGTTTGGTCACGACGATCGTAGGTCAGTTCGCTCACATCGAGTTGAGAGGGCCTCTCGCTGGCCAGGCAGGTCCTGATCTCCTCGCGGAGGTCAGGCGGCGAGATGATTGCAACCTCGATGACTCCGGCGGCGGCCAGAGCGTCGAGCACGTGACAGATGATCGGTGGTTGGCGACCTCCTGTAGCGAGGTTGCGCGCGTGGCATAGAGCCAAGGCCCGTTGGCCCTAGCTGCGGGAGTGACCACAATGATGCCCTTGTTGAGCACATCTACCAAACGGTTCGAGTTGGCTTCTGCTCGCACGAGAATTTTCTTGCGTCCGAATAAATCGGCTCTCGCGGGTTCATGGCCTACCTCGAAGGGGCGGTTTCGGGGGTGCCCGGCGCCGCTTTCCCGCGCTTCGCGCCAGTCAGGATCTCCATTATCCGTGTGCGTTGCTCGCGCCTGACAAAGCGTCGAAACTCAGGGTCGTCGACCTGTTGGACACGGCGGGCGCCTGAGCGCAGGTAGCCGTAGAGAAAGGCCAAGCCCGAGATTACGCGTGGCCTTGAACGCGCGAGCTTTACCGAGCGCAAAGTGACCCAGGGCAGCGAGAAGTGGGCAATGTACGCGCACTCGCCGTGGCGCGCACGACCTCTGAGGGTGCCGTCGGCGCTTCCCCACGGTCGGTGATGCCGCGCGACGAGGTCGGGGTATGAGCGTGTGCGATAGCCACGCATGCGCGCGTAGGTCTCATCGATCGTGTCCCAACCGAGCCGCTCCTGCATTCCGCCTATCGCTTCGAAGCAGGCCAGCGAATAGCACTTCAGCGTGCCGGGCACATGGTGCTCGGACGGGATGCTTATGACCCTCCAGCCATCGCCCGCTGAATTGGGGTCCGGGTCCGCGTACACACCGCCCGCCAAGCCCAACGTCGCATCCTGCTCAAAGCGGCTTAGCAGCAGCTCGAAGTAACGCGGCGGCAGCTCAGTATCGCCGTCAAGCTTGGCTATGTGTGTAAATGACCGCCACGCGACGCTGTCGAGGCCCAGGTTGAAGGCTCTCGCCTCCGCCGCAGTCGCCAAGCGGTCCTTTACAGGGCCGATCTTGGGGAGCTTGGCCGTATCGAGCACTTGTAGGAAGTCGAGACGCTCGGCCAGCTGCTCGAGGATCTCCGGGGTGCGGTCGGTGGATCCATCGTTGACCACAAGCCAAAGATCGGGTGGTCGTGTTTGGCGCTCCAGTGCGTCGGCGATCCGCTCCAGGTAGGCCTCCTCGTTGCGGACTGGAGATATGAGAAGCAGGCGCTGAGTCATGGCACGGAGATTGGCGCGAATGTCTCCGAGGTCTGCCGCGAGCTCCGAGTTGGCGCGTCACCTGCGGCGTATGCCCGATTGGCGGCATCGATCGTCTCGCGCACGATGCGCTCGACGGTAGTCCCAGCGTCATCCCAGGAAGCTCCCTGGACGCTCGCGGCAGCGGCACGCGCTGCGCTGCTTTGCTCCGTCGGCGAGCGCTCGACAAGCGCATCCAGTGCATTGGCCAGCTCGAATGGTGTCGCCTGCGCGTAGAGAACCTCCGGGTTGTCCAGCACCATCTTGTTCTGCTCGGCGTCGTTGACCACTGGAATGCAGCCCGCGGCAAGCATCTCGTGCGGGACCAGCGAAATATTGGTCGCAGACAAGACGAGACCGGCAACACAACGGTTGTACAGACCGTTGAGCTCATCTGGAGTAAGCATCCCGTGGTCTATCGCCGCGAAGGGCAGGTTGCCGACTGACTCACCGTATAGGTGGATGGGTACATCTGGATGGCGCTCTGCGAACAGGTCGAGTGCGGATATGGCAAGCTCGAAAGCCCGGCGCGGAGTGGAGGGGCGCGAGTAGAGGCAGACCCCACTGCGCTCGGCGCTGTTCTGGAGCCTATAGCGGCTCAGGTCGCAGCCGAAGTCGAAGTGATCGGCGGCCATGCCGTATCTGCGTTGCAACTCTTGCTGGAGCCATCGACCGGCGGTCACACCGTGAAAGCCGAAGCGATAGGTGGCCGCCGCGAGCAGAGACTCGCTTCCCGCCGCATAGAACAACGGCTCGAAGTCCTGTACTAGGTAGAAACGTGTGCCCTTGGCGGGGGAGGTAAGGACGGGGTAGGCGGTTTCCCAGGAGGTCGCAAAGATCGCGTGGGCATCCTCTATACCGTCTGCCGTGCTACGAATCTCGGCTTGTAGCGATGGCCACCATTCCCTGATTGTCTTGCGATGCCGCTCCAGCGACCAGCCGTGACGATCATCGAGGTAGACGACGCAACGATTGCCGGCGCGCTCCAGTGAGGATGCCAAGCGGTACAGCGTCGTGAAACCTCCGGCGCCCGCGCCAGGTGGCACGCATACCCAGGCTACATCCAGCTGCTCGCCGCCTGCTAGCGGCAGCGGCGCAGGAAGTCTCCAGCCGGCAGAGGCGATCTCACCCGCTCGGATCAGGTCGCTGCGAGCAACCTTTAGCCTCTCGCCTCCGGCTGGCGAGAGCCAACGTGAGGCGCGATTCAAGAGGCGGCTGCTAACCCCTGCGTAGCCTTCGCTGCGCAGCAAGCTACGCGCCTGTGAGACGCGCTCGCTGGCGGTCGGCCGGCTCATGCGTCCCTACCCGACAGAGACATCTCGCTGCCCGCCACGGGTTCTGAGGAGGTGGCAGACATGCTCGCCGTTGTGGGGGTGCTCGCCCTCGGCTTCGCAGCTCGGAGCCATTGCGCGAACGCCAGTGGCTCAACCGCGGTCGGCGGCGGCGTGCCAAATGGTGGCTCTTCGTTGCCTGTGAGCGAGCGAAGTGCCTTCCGCGAGCCCTCGCGTTGGGCGGCCGCCTCTGCAGTATTGGATCTTGTATTGGCGACACGTATCAGGTGGCGCAGCCCGCAAGCAGCCACGTAAAGCGAGCGGTTTACAGGGCCGAAGTGCTTGTGCGCATACTGCTTGCGCGCGTAGGCATCCTGGGCAACCATCCGAGGCTGGACTCCATCCTTGCCCGCATGATGGATGATTGTCATCTGAGGCATGTGGCGGATCTGCCACCCAGCCCGCTTGATGCGCAAGCAGAGGTCCGGCTCCTCGCAATAGAGGAAGAAGCGCTCGTCGAGTACTCCGGCGCTCAGCAGTGCCTCACGGCGCGTGAACATGAACGAGCCGGAGGTCCAGTCGCACTCGCCCTCGCGTCGGTAGGCGCTTTGGTCGAGGACGCGCTCTCCGGCCCATGCCGGTTGCACCGGCCAATGCTCGGAATACAGTGCCTCTCCCAACGCCCGGCTGACACTGGGAAAGCGTCGCATCGAAGGCCACAGCGTGCCGTCCGAGGCGATCTGGCGGACACCCGCCAAGCCCACTTGCGGACGTTCGTCGAGCAGCTCCACGAGTTCGCCAAAGCTGCCATCGACAATCTCCGTGTCTGGGTTCAGCAGCAACTCGAACCGCGCATTGGTCTGCTCCAGTCCACGGTTGTTGCCGTAGGCGAAACCTCTGTTTGGGGAGCTCACCACACGCACCAGAGGAAAGTGCGACTCCACGAGCTCGCGAGTGCCGTCGGTCGAGGAGTTGTCCACCACGATCACATCGAGCTTGGCGCTTCCCGCGTGAGCAAACACGCTCGATAGGCAACGATCCAGCCAGCGGGCCGAATTGGCTGAGACGATAACGATGGCCAGGTCGGCCGTCTCTGAGGGGCCGTCGTGCAGCGGATGCATGGGTGATACCCGTCAGCTAGCTCGCAAGGGAGCGATCAGCTCGCATTGCGAGTCGACGTAGAAGAGGTTCGCACCGCTGGTTGGGAATATTCTCATGCACTGTCCGCCGGGCAGTTACTGGGTTTCTCGGTCTCGGGCTCTCATCCCCAAGAGCATTCATAGATGCAACGAAGCTTCCGCATAGGTTCTTCTGCGGCGGCACGTGATAGAAGCTACGGCTTCGTGCGCCTTCGTCCGCGATCCCATCGATCAACCAACTCGTCCGGGACCTCGCGACCCTGGGTGGTGATGTTGCTCAAGAACGAACCTTATCCGGCGGATGTCAGGGTGCGCAATGAGGCCGAGACGCTCGTGCTGGCCGGCTACCGAGTGACGGTCTTGGCTCCGCGCGCGGATCGAGACGAGTCTCGCAGAGAAACGGTCGACGGCGTCGAGGTCGTGCGCTTCCGCCTGCCCAGCACCTCCCAGAATGCAACTGGATTCATCCTCGAGTACGCGGTTGCGCATCTGCAACTTGCGTGGTTGTCGCTTGTGCGCGTTCTCGGTGGCGCCGACGTTCTGCATGCCAACAACCCCCCGGACACACTCGCCTTGTTGCTGGCCCTGGCGCGTCTGCTGGGGTGCAAGACCGTGTTCGACAACCACGATCTGTTTCCCGATCTTTTCGCCGTTCGCTATGACAGCCCGATCCTCACGCGCCTGCTGCGCACTTTCCAGCACATCGCCTTTCGAGTCGCGGACCTTGTGCTCACAACCAACGAGTCGCAGCGTGAGATCGTGCTTGAGGCGGTGACTCGCGACCCCGAATCGGTGGTTGTTGTCCGCAACGGTCCGCGCGGGGTTGCAACGTCGGCGGCGACGAATTCGTCGCCGCCGCAAGAACAACGCCGTCGATCGGGCGTTGAGCTCCTCTTTCTTGGTGCGCTTGAGCCCCAGGATGGTGTGGTTACGCTGGCGCAGGTGCTACACGCCCTTGTCGAGCGCCATCGTTTGGACGCGCATCTCACGGTCGTCGGAGCCGGCTCCTCAAGAGCGCCGCTTGAAGAGAGCTGCCTGCGATTGGGCTTGACTGACCGCGTGCTCTTCACCGGACGCGTACCCCACGGGCAGGTGCCACAACTGCTCGAGGGCGCCGACGTTTGCGTCGATACCGCGCCATGCAATGAACTCAACCACCGCTCCACAATGATCAAGATTGCTGAGTACATGGCGGCCGGTAAGCCGATTGTGGCATTCGACCTGCATGAGACCAAAAGAACCGCAGGCGACGCCGCTCTGTACGCACCCTGTGGCGATGTCGACGGCTTCGCGGCACGTATCGCCGAGATCGTCGCAAGTCCGCGGCTCAGGAGCGAGATGGCCGAGCAGGCTGAGCGACGGCTACCGCAGCTGACATGGGAGCGATCGGCGGAGGCGCTCCTCGCCGGGTATCGGCGCTTGCTGGGCACCGGTAGCCGATAATTGGGCCACAATCCATACAAATCGATCCCGTACGATCCTTCCCGCCATACGCGACCGCAAGAAACAATTGCGTGGTCCGTTGCTTGAAATGAAGAAGGACTGCGGAAGCAGGACTGCGCCCGTCGGGTTTGTACGGCAGGGACGCAGCGACCGCAAACTAAGGCGCGCCCGCCAGACTCACGGGCACGTCGACAAAGACAGCCAAGAAGGGTCAGGTTAAGATGGAGTTCGCGCTCATACTACGAGAACTGTCGAAACGTTGGCTACTGCTGGTGGTCGGGGTCTTGGTCGCGGCGATTGTGGCCACGTTCAGCGTATATCGACTCGACGGTACGAAACTTCAGGCTCGCTCGTTGCAGTATTCGAGCGCCAGCACCCAGGTGCTTGTCGACACGCCCTCGTCGGTGCTCGGCAACGTCTCGCAGTCCTTCGAACAGCTGAGCGCTCGTGCCGTTGTGTACGCAAACTTCATGGCAAGCCCCGCGGTCCTCGATCTCATCGGCCAGCAGGTGGGCCTGTCTGGCGGACAGATCTATGCGGCCGGGCCGGTCAGCGCGCAGCAGCCGCGAGTGGTGCAGGAGCCGACGGCGCTCAAGCGTAATGTCGAGATCACCGGCGAGACCGATCCTTATCGGCTGAGCTTCGAAAGTCAGGCGAATCTGCCGACGATCAACATATATTCCCAGGCGCCTGCGACCGCGCAGGCCGTCGCGCTTGCCAACGCAGCTGCCGTCGGTTTGCAGAAGTATGTCGCGAACTTGGAGAATGCAGGCAAGATCCCGGCTAAATCACGGGTCACGATTCGTCAATTGGGTACCGCTAACGGAGCCGTAGTAAATGGCGGGATCAGCAAGAGTTTGGCGGTAATAGTCTTTCTCGCGGTCTTCCTGGTGTGGTGCATACTCGTGCTCGTCGCAGTACGGTTTCGCGACAATTGGCGTGCGAGCGGAGTGCTTCAGGGCGCAGGCGACGCTGGCAACGATGACACGTCTGGCGGCGGCGTCGGGGCGATGGACATCCCCTCGGGGGATGGCGCGGAGGAAGACGTACAGACGATGCTCCGTCGCGCCGATGAGCCGGAGCTACCTGGCTTTGACGCATTTCCCACCCATGCGGACGACCGTCCCCAGGTCCCCACGCGGAGTCTGCGGTGAGCGCGTCACCCATCTGGCCGGGACACTAGATCATGGCGGGAGTAGCCTCGGTCGCCGTTGCTCGTGCGCCCGTGCCGCTACCGATCGCCTCGTCGCGGCCGGCTGATGGACAGGCATCACAGCACATGGACGCGTTTCCGCATACCAAGCGTCCGCTCCCATGGATACTCGCTGCCTTCCTGGCGATGGTGTTCTTTATACCGATCGCTTCGACGGAACTGAAGGTCCATCTACCGGTCGATTCGCGCATCGACCGCTTTGCGGTCATCGTACTTGTGCTGGCGTGGGTCTGGTTTGGGGGGGACCAGAGAGCGTTTTTGCGCACGCGACGCTCCAAGCTATACGTAACGGCGGCCTGTGTGTTCCTCGCGCTCGCCGTCGCAAGTCTCCTCTTTGACGTGGGCAGGATCACAAACCTCGGAGACCTGCAACTTGCTGTCAAGCGCTTTGCTCTGCTGGGGTCGTTCCTGATTCTTTCGTGGTTTACGCTCACCGCGCTGCGTTTCGAGGATGTGCGGGGTTTTGCCACCTACCTGATTAGTCTTGCGACGATCATGTCGGTCGGCATGCTCATCGAGCGCCGCACCGGATACAACATTTTTTATAGCTTTAGTAAAGCCGTACTATCGCCGGTCGCCAACGTGGGTCCAGCACCGACGGAAATTCACCCAGCATTTGGCACCGAAGGTCGACTGGTCGTGGTAGGTCCGACGCAGCACGGCCTCGCCGCAACAACGATGCTGGTCGTTGTTATGCCCTTTGCGCTGGTACGCGTGCTTGACGCCGCCTCGCGCAAGTCGTGGTGGCTGAACGCCGCTGCGTTTGCGCTGATGCTGGCCGGCGCGATGGCGACGGATCGTAAGACAGCGCTGCTGGTTCCCTTGGCGGTGGTGGTCTACATCGCCTGCTACCGTCCTCGCCAGATACTTCGGCTCGTGCCAATTGGACTTGTGACGCTCCTAGCCGTAGTGCACTTTGCCTCGCCCGGTGCGCTCGGTTCGGTACTCAGTTTGAACAAAGCGGTGAACAGCAATTCGACTGCCCATCGCGTTGGGGATTTCACCGACATCGCACCGGATGTGTTGGCTCGTCCGCTGCTGGGCCGTGGATTTGGCACGCTCAATCCCGATCAACCGTCGCAGTTCCGGATCAACGACAACGAGTACATCGACGAGTTGTGGGAGGTGGGAGCCTTTGGCTTGGTCGCCTTCCTGTGGATGATCCTGGCTCCTGTGTTCAGTGCGAGCGCGGCGATTCGCACACGCGGGCCCACCGTGGCATCGCTTGCGCTGGCCACGTCGGGTGGCTGCATAGCCTTCCTCGTGGTTTGCGCGCTGTTCGATGCGTTTTCCTTTCCGCAGGCGCCATACATGTTCTTCACGGTTGCGGCACTTACGACGATTGCCTCAGCCGGTCCGGAGGGCAACGTCGTGTCGTCTCGCGAGCTGGTACGTAAGCTTGTCAGCGGACGCGTGCCAGCGCCGGCACCGGCGTAGTCGATCTGGGCGGAGTCGTTCGGCCGTGCATAAGTGAGCGTGTCGCGTCGGATAGTGCTATGGGTAGCTGCCGCTGCTGTATTGGTCGCAGGCGCGGGGTTGCTGGTTGCGGGTAACGAGACCAAGAGCGGCAATACGAGGGGGTCCACCGCTGGCGGCCATGCAAGTGGAGCCGCACGGAGAGGCGCACACGTGCGGTGTGACTATCACGTCAGAAATGCCAGCAGGCTCGTTGGCAAACGCGATTGTCTCGGCGGCCGACGGCAGCACAGTCTGTTTGGCCGGCGGTCACTACCCATTCACTCGCGTCCAAAATGCGTCGCCACGCGGCTTACGTAACCGTTCGCCCCGCCCCGGGAGCTACCGTGCGTATCGCAGGGATGGAAGTAAGTGGCAGCTCGTTCCTACGCTTTGAGGGTCTCCACATGACCGCCGGCTTCAATATGCGCGATGGTAGTAGCGAAGCCAGCCACGATTATCAGTTCCTCGACAACGCCTTCGAGGAACCGCTCTACGGGGTCGTGCTGTATGGCGGCTCAGGGCCGATCAGAAAAGTCCTGATCGAAGGCAACTATATGCATCGTGTGCATCTGGAAGGGCCGGAAGAAATAGGAGGCAAGTGCAGTGCTGGCTACGCACAGGGCCAGGATGTGACGGTAGACCGGGCTGAAGGAGTAGTCGTCGCGCGCAACACTTTTGACGAAGCCGCTTGGCACTATATCGAGGGCGGCAGCTCAGGGCCGGAAGGCGTTGACGTCGAACACAACCTGTTCGAGGGCCATGTTCTGCTGGCGTGTTCGCACCTCATCTCTGGCAGATTTGGGCCGGGGGGTGAACGACACATTCAAGGACAACATTGCAATCGGTCAAGGCTCGGGTGTTAGAAACGGGCTATCGGAAGAGGCGGCCACCGATGGCGTCATCTTTGAGAACGAGCTGGCTCGCTGCAATGCGGGTTTAAGATGAGGAATAGTGTGATCGAAAACAACCTTTTCATAAACGCAGCAAGTAGCTACGAGTTGACAGATATACACGACCGAAGGTGCGACGATCAGGCACAACACGGTCGTCGGTTCGGAGTGGGGCACCGGGCTCCTCCAAACCAACTGCGGTCCCGGCAGCAATTACACGATGACACACAACATTGACGTGGAAGATGGGGGGACGGGAGCCGATTTCCACTTCAGCGCATGCACCGGTACGTGCATTTTCGATCAGAACGTCTCCCAGGACTTGAGCGCCAATGGCTTCGGTGCCGCTCATTACGTGACCGATTGGTCCCCGAGGTGGAAGACGACCGTATGGAGGCCGCTGACGCAGTCTGCTCCCGTCGATTTCTATAGTCCCGTCGGGTCTGTCGCTCGATGCTGGCTATCGGGGAGGCGGAGGACCCTAGCTGGATATATCTAGGGCACGGTGCTGGCCGGACTGGTCATCTCAATGGTGCTGTGCTGCCGCGTTGCCAAAGCTCTCGATGGCGGTGCCTCGTAACGCCGGATGCCGGAGAGCACGTCTGGTACTTAGGGGCGTGCCGCGAGACTAGAGCTTCTCAGCCGTCAGTGGGCCACGGCTTCGGTGGCAAACCTAAGCCCGATGTCACAGGGCGCCCTGACTTCAGGACTCGTCCGCCGCTGAGGAGCACGAACGTCGTCGGACGCCCGTAGACGCCGCAATAGGCAGTGTGGCCCGCGACCGTGATCTTGGCCTTTTGATGGATCTGGGACCTTAGCCTTGCGAAATCGACGGATTCGACGACGAGCGTAACGGAGTCCTGGGAGTGTAGTGCTTGATAAATGCAGGTCGGACCGAGTGGCGCTTCCTGTGGGTGGGCGATCGGCTTACCTATCATTGCCTGTGCGTGCGCCCTGGAGACGAGCGTGCAAGGATCGATGTGTCGGCTGGCCTGTCCCTGCCGCTGTCCGCCGCGCCGGGGTTATCGTCATTTATTTCAGCGCCCCCAGTGCCGCGCATCGGCTGCTGTGCGACAGTTCCGCCGCTGACCGGGTCGTGATGGACGGCATTCTTGACGGCTGGAGCGAGCGGTGGAGATGTTGAGGATCCACCGCCGCAGGCGCTCTCAGCGATAGCACGGCAAAGGCAACAAGGGCCAAATAGATCGCCATATTTTCTAGGCCGGCGCTGGTTGAGCATCAGTGACTGGGAGCGAAAGCGACGTCGACCCAGTAGTTGGTCGCATTGAATGTGCTGGTCGGGAAGATGCTCGTACGAGCTGTAGCTGTACAGGCCGTTGGCACTCAGCGAGTTGGCGAGCGCGTTGAATGGCGGGCCGCCCACGCCGCCGAACCAAACCCGGCCGCGGTGTCGGAGTAGTGGCCTTTGGGTGCGAGGTAGGCGGCGATAAGGTGGTTTTGGCTGCGATGATCGCTACTGGGCTTGAGAAGTTGACCTGTTGCCAGCCGGAGGCGGCTTGTTGGTGAATGTCGCGGAGGCGAGCAGGGTGCCGGTCGAGCTCCAGAGGCTGCCGACGTGTGTGCCGGTGTTCGCGGAGGCCTTATAGAAACGGATTCCGCTGACGCTGCCGGCCACTTCCGAGCTGAACTTTACGCCAGCTTGGTCGAGTGCGAATTCTCTCCGGAGTCGAGGGTGGTCGGTGTGCTGGTGCCAAAGATCGACTCTTGCGGAACGATTGCACTCGATTCCGAGGATGGTCCGGCACCCGCCGGGTTGGATGCCTGCACAGTAAAGGTGTAGCTCGTGCCGGGCGTGAGTCCCGTGATCGTCGTGCCGGTTGTCGGCGGGGTGCCGGTTAGAGTGGTTGCTGTTTGCGCTTCGGAGCCGACATAAGGTGTGATCGTGTATGTAGTTGACGGCCTCCGCTTTACGGCGCGTTCCATGTGACGTTGGCCGAACTCAGACCGGCATTTGCGCTTACATTCGTAACTTGGCCTGGGGCTGAATACGGGGGCAGGATATCGTGTTTGACCGATAATTACTCGCATTGAAGGTGCTGTTCGGGAATCGCCCCTATGCCGGTATAGGTGTATACGCCGTTGGGGCTGGCGGTGGCCGCCAGCGCATGCAGCGGCGGATTGCTCACTTCGCTGCTCGCAAAGGCCGAGGAGGTGATCGAGTAGTGTCCGTTGGGCGCGAGGTATGCGGCGACGTAGGTTGTGCCGGCGGTGATTTCGACCGGGGTGGAGAAGTTGACTTGTTGCCAGCCGGAGGCGGTTTCGCTGGTGAAGGTTGCTGGGCGAGCAGCTTGCCAGGCTCGTCCACAGGCTGCCGATGTGTGTTCCGGTGTTGGCGCTGCGCCTTGTAGAAGCGAATCCCGGTGACCGCGCCGTTGAGGTTTCCAGATGTGAACTTCACGCCAAGCTCTATCGAGGAGGTGTCCCCCGAATCGATCGTCGTCGGGTGTGGCGAAGTCGAAGATCGTGTTCTGTGGCGTGACAGCGTTGGATGCACTCGACGCTTGGCTGGTTCGCCGAGTGCGTTGGTGGCCGCGACCGTGAACGTGTAGTTCGTGCCGTTCGACAAGCCGGTCACCGTGGCAGCGGTCGCGATCCGCTCGCCTGCACCGGTGTCTGCGCGGTCGAGCCGATATACGGCGTCACGGTGTAGCCGGTGATCGGTTTCCGCCGTCGATCGCTGGGCACTGTCCAACTCACCGACGCCTGGCTAGTCGCGGCAGCGGCCGACACGCCCGTCGGCGCCAGCGGGACGGTACGCTCCAGTGGGCGTCACCGCGTTCGACGGCGAGGATGCCGGTCCCGAGCCGTTCGAGTTGATGCCTGCACGGTGAATGTGTAGCTGGTGCCACCGGTGAGACCCTCGATTGGGTGCTCCGTGGCAGGCGGAGATCCCTGACACTGTGACGGGTTCGTGCCGTCGAACCGATGCGTGGGGTGATCGTGTAGGTGCTCACCGGCCGCCATTGCTTGGCGCCGTACCACGACACCGTCGCTGAGCCGGCTCCCGCGGTCGCGCTTACGCCCGTCACCTGGCCGGGTGTAGCGTGGCTGAGAAAGTACGTCGACCTAGTAGTTGGTCGCGTTGAATTACTCGAGGGGAATGTGCTGGTCGAGCTGTAGGTAATAACGCCGTCGGACTCGGTGGTGTTGGCGAGCGCATGCAGTGGCGGATTATTCGTCGCGGCCGAGCTGAATGCGGAAGCTGCGGCGGAATAATGTCCCGTTGGGCGCGAGATATGCGGCGACGTAGGTGTGTGCCGGCAGTGATCGAAATGGGGCTCGAGAAGCTGACCTGTTGCCAGCCGGAGGCTGTTTCGTTGGTGAAGGTTGCTGGGCGAGCAGTGTTCCGCTGGAGTTCCAGAGGCTGCCGATGTGCGTGCCCGTGTTGGTAGCCGCCTTGTAGAAGCGGAGCCCGGTAACCGTCCCGTTCACGTCAGAGTGAACTTGACTCCGAGCTCAGCTCGAGCCCGGGTCGCCCGAGTCGATTGTCGTGGGTGTCGCGAAGTCGAAGATCGTGTTCTTGCGGCGTAATCGGGTTGGACGCGCTCGATACTGGACTTGTGCCGATCGCATTGGTGGCTGTGACTGTGAATGTGTAGCTGGTGCCGTTTGTGAGTCCCGTGATGGTCGAGGTTGTGCTCTCCGGTACTTCACGGGCGTTTGCGGGGTGGACCCGATATATGGCGTGACCGTATAGCTGGTGATCAGGCTTCCACCTTCGTTGGTTGGGACGCTCCAACTGACGAGTGCTTGGCTGGTCGCCGCGCTGGCCGCCACACCGCTGGGTTCCGTGGGTGCAGTGGGGACCGTCGGCGTGACTTCATTCGATTCCGGCGACACCGCCCGGTGCCGTTTGAATTCGATGCCTGGACGGTGAACTTGTATTTGACGCCGTTTGTCAGCCGGGGACGACCGCACTCGTTGCCGGCGGCGATCCGCTTACCGTCATAGCTGTCTGGGCCGTCAGTGCCAATGTAAGGGGTTACGTGTAGATCGTGGCTGGGCCGCCGCTGGCCGGTGCAGTCCAACTCACGGTTGCCGAGCCGGGACCGGATGGCGCGGTGACGTTCGTTACCTGTCCCGGAGGTGGCTCGGGAACATGACGTCTACCCAGTAGTTGGTGGCGTTGAAGGTGCTGGTGGGAAAGTTGCTCGCCGAACTGTACGCGTAGAGGCCATTGCGCTCGTGGTGTTGGCAAGCGCGTGAAGTGGCGGATTGCTCGGCCTGTGGAAGCAAAAGGCGACGATGTAGCGGAGTAGTGTCCTTTGGGGGCGAAGTAGCCCGCGACGTAGGTGGTGCCGGCGGTGATTGCGACGGGGGTTGAGAAGTTGACCTGTTGCCAGCCGGAGGCGGTTTCGTTGGTGAATGTTGCCGATGCGAGTAGCGTGCCGGTCGAGGTCCACAGGCTGCCGATGTGGGTGCCGGTGTTGGCGGCGGCCTTGTAGAAGCGGATACCGGTGACCGTGCCGGCCAGTTCAGAGGTGAACTTCACGCCGAGCTCGGTGGATGTGGCGTCTGCGGAGTCGATCGTGGCGGGTGTGGCGAAGTCGAAGATCGTGTCCTGTGGTGTGACCGCGTTGGAGGGGGCCGAGGGCTGGCCCTACGCCAAGAGCGTTGGTCGCACTTACGCTGAAGGTGTAGCTGGTGCCGTTAGTGAGCCGGTGACGTCGTCGAAGTCGCACTGGGGGTAGACCTCCGACCGGGGTCTGGGCGCTTGAGCCGATATACGGCGTCACTGTATACGCGGTGAGCAGCCACCGCCGTTGCTCACCGGGGCACTCCAGCTAACCAATGCCTGACTTGTCGCTGGGTTTGCGGACACGTTGCTCGGCGCGGATGGCGCGGTTTGCAGGTTGGTGTGACGGCATTGGATTGCGCTGAAGCTAGACCCTGCGCCGTTCGGGTTGATGCCTGCACCGTGAACGTGTAGGTCGTGCCGGAGGTCAGGCCAGTGATCGTGATGTTGGTGGCGGGTGGGGTGCCGGTGACGGTCGTTGGTGTGTGCGCTGAGCCGATGTATGGGGTGATCGTGTAGGTCGTGACCGGGTCCGCCGCTGGTGGGCGCATTCCAGGTCACGTCGCCGATCCAGGCCCGGCGGTGGCGCTTACGTTGGTCACCGCCCGGGCGCGGCCGGCTAAACAAGCGCGTCCACCCAGTAGTTGCTGCCGTTGAAGCTTGCTCGGGGAACGTGCTCGGGAGCTGTAGGCGTACACGCCGTTGGGGGAGGTAGAGCTTGCCGGGTACGGCGTGCAGCGGGGGGCTGTTCAGAGCGCTGCCCCCGGTTGCGGGTGGGTGTAGAAGTAGTCGGCAGTCGCAGAGTAATGGCCGGACGGGGCGAAGTAGGAGGCCACGTAGGTGGTGTTCGGGATGATCGTAGACGGGCTCGAGAAGTTGACCTGCTGCCAGCCGGAGGCGGTCTCGCTGGTGAAGGTCGCGGTGGCGAGCAGCTGGCCGCTGGCAGTCCAGAGGCTGCCGTGTGAGTGCCGGTGTTGGCCGCCCGCCTTGTAGAAGCGGATACCCGTGACCGTGCCGAATGTTTCGACGTGAACTTCACGCCGACCTCGGTCGAGCTGGGGTCGCCGGCGTCGGCGTGGGCGGAGTGACGCCTGTGCCCCAGATCGAGCACGGGCAGGCGACGTTGACGTGTGATGCCGGCGGAGGGTGTCTCGAGGTTGCCGCTGTCGTCGACGGCGCGCGACTTGATCGTCGTGGTCGGGATTGCCGTGGGCGACCCACGCGTAGGTCCAGTTGACGTCTGGCCGCCGCTGGTCATAGTCGCCGGGTGCCAGGTCGAGCCGCCGTCGGTGGAGACCTCGACGCCGGCGACCACGCCGCCGCCGGTGTCGGTCGCGGTGCCCGAGATCGTGACCTTGCTGCCGTCCGGCAGGTTGCTGCCCGGCCGTCGGCGAGGTGATCGTCGACGTCGGCGGCGGTGGTGTCGGTCGACGCGGTCGCCGGGCACCAGTCCGGCGATCAGCGATCCGCGGCTGCGCGCCCATGTCGGCGAACAGGTTGACCGTCGCCTGCTGCATGTTGGGGTCGGCTGGTGTTGCGCGGTCGGTGGTCTCCGGGTTCCACGCGTTGTTGTCGTCAAGGCCCCAGGACCACTGCACCGTGCCGGCGCCGAACACCAGCGCGCCGCTCGGGCCCGGTACAGCGTCAGGTTGTGCGTGGCGGTGCCGTGTCGCTGCGTGGTGCTGCCGTAGTCGGTGAACGGCTGCAGCGCCGCTGACGGTGGTCGACGAGAGGTCGAACTCGCCGGCCGGCCGGAAGCCGTTGTCGACATCCACGTCCCACTCGTAGCCGAGCGTGCCGTGCCGGGGCCGAGCGTCAGCGTCTGCGCCCGCTGCCAGGCTCGCGACGGCGGTGTTGCGCCACAATCGCAGCTTGCTGTACTGCGACGGGCACGGTGATGTCGGCCGTCCCGGCGTTGACCAGGAACTGCTGGCCCGGTGAGCGCGTTTTCGGGCACCCCGCCGTCGGCGGGCGGGCTGAAGCGCGGATCGCGCCACGCGCCCGTCCAGGTGGGGGGTCGTCGGGATCGACCGGCCGTTGAAGTGCGTCTCCTTGTAGGTGACCAGCGTCCGGTAGGGGGTGTTGGTGCCGTCGATGCTGGTCTCCCAGCGCGTCTTCCAGAAGATCTCGTTGCCGCTGAAGAAGGCGAGGTTGACGCCGGCGGCGCGCGCCGCCTGCGACATTTGCTCGCTGGCCGCCGGACCAGTACTCGTCGTGGCCGCTGGACATGAAGATCTTGTGGTTCTTCAGCAGGGCGCCGCTCTGGTCGACGTGCGGCCTCGCTGATGTAGCTGACGTTGTAGCCGTTCGCTTCGAGGAACCGATCATCGGGTACTCGGCGTAGTACAGATACGAGCGCCGCCGTCGGTCGTGAAGCGCCGTCGAACGGGCGGTTGTAGGAGACCGTGTAGGCGGCCTTGTAGGCCGCGGGTTACCCGGCGGGCACGCGACGGTGCACGTGTACAGGCTGTTGCCGCCGTAGTTGTTGTAGGCCTCCCAGGTCGCGTCGGAGGTCTGCAGCACGATGTCCGAGTGGCTGGAGTCGTTGCGCACGACGAACGGGATCTGGCTGTCGCCGCCGGTGTCGTCGTCGCGCACCAGATGCGCGATGTATACGCCCGGAGACCGCATTGCTGGGCACCGTCCATGACGCCGACACGCCCCAGTTGCCGCAGTCGATCAGCCCGGTCGATGCTTCGGGCAGACATGCTGGCTGAGTCTGCGGCAGCGTCGCCGTCGGTTTGATGTCCGTAGCGATCATACGCGCGCCATCGCCTCCGTAGTAGCCGAGCCGCAGGATGTCGATGTGGTAGGAGCTCGCCGGCGTGTCGATCTTGAAGGACTCCGTTTGGCCGACGTTGACGCTCATCGACGTCGCAAAGCCCTGGATGGAGGCGGCTCCAATACCTTTGATCTGCCAGTCGCTGGGCGGGATCGCCCGGCAGGGCGTTCTCGCAGACGATTGGATTGGGCGCCGAGGCGCATTCTCCTTCGGCGTGCGCCGCGGGCAAAGGCAACAGCAACACAGTCGCGGCGACGGTTAGGTATGCCGCAAGTACAAGCAGCCTGATGGCCCACTGTCGTGTTGTCGTGAGACCGTTCCAGCTCACGACGCGCCTCGGCCGCTGAGCACGGCGGGCAAAGTCCGTGCAAGCAGCGAAAGGTTGAACCACAAGGACCTCCGTTGGGTGTATTCGACATCGAGACGCACCATCTCCTCAAGCGGCACTTCGGAGCGGCCGTTGACCTGCCACAGCCCGGTTATTCCCGGCTTGACCGCGAAACGAGCGAACCAATGATGCGGATAGTGCTCAACCTCATATGGGATCGGGGGGCGGGGGCCGACGAGCGACATGTCGCCACGCAACACGTTCCACAACTGCGGCAACTCGGCGAGGCTCGAGCGTCGAAGTAGACGCCCGATACGCGTGACACGCCGATCGCCCACGATCTTGTAAAGAGAGCCGGCGGTCTCGGGTTGCGGGACCTCTCCCTTGATCAGGCCGAGCACGAACTCACGATGACGGTCGTGGGCGGCACCGTGGTGCATGGTACGAAACTTATTGACCGTGAAAGGCTCAAGGTCGCGCCCCAGCCGCCGCTGGCGAAACAGCACGGGACCCGGCGAGTCGAGCTTGACGGCGATCGCGAGGACGAGCAGCAGCGGCGAGAGGAGGGTGAGCAGGATCAACGACCCAATCACGTCGAGTGTCCGGCAGCTCGCGTCGACGAGCTTCGCGCCGAGGCCTCCAGCCGTGGACTGGGACTCGCTGGTCGACGTCGAGTCGACCCGCTGGATGGAGCCTGTCACGGGCTTGGAGGCGCCGGCATCGAGCCACGATGCCTGTCGATCGATCGCCTGAGCGCTCACAAACAACGAACGCTCCTTCCCGACCCCAACTTGCGGTTCTTCCTCAGAAGCCTCGCGATTGCGACATCGGGCATCCTGCCCCCTGTCATGCAGCTCGCTCGAGCACGTAAGCCGCGAGCCGCTCGACAACATAGTCCTGCTCTGTTCGGACAGATCCGGAAAAATCGGCAACATCAAGGTTTCGCGTGTCGCGGCCTCGGTGTGCTCCAGTCCGAGACGACCGCCAACGGCAGGTTGCCCGTCGTATGCGCCCTCTTCATGGATCGCCATCACCCCTCGACGCGTGGAAATGCCGTCATGCAGCAGTCCCCTCATCAGCTCGGTGCGTCCGATCGGGCTCCCGGGTGTAAGTCGTACGCAATAGGACTGCCACGTCCGCTTCGCGTACGGCGGATCGTAAGGAGCGTCGAGATAGGGGATCTGCGCAAGCGCCTTGGCATATCGCTCGGCTACCAGTCGGCGTCGCTCGAGGATCTCATCCAGTAGCTCCAGCTGGCACAGGCCTAGGGACGCTTGCATGTCGGTCATACGGCTGTTCCAGCCACGCTCGGGGTATGCCTCGAAGACGACATCGTTCGCCGAGTGACGAGCCAAGTCGGACATGTCCATCCCGTGTGCTCTTAGGCGACGCAACCTTTCCGCGACCGCGGGGTCCTCGACGGTGATCATGCCGCCCTCGCCGTGGTGATTACCTTGCGCGGATGTAGCGAGAAGCACGAAGCGAACCGAGCGAGCCGATTGCTCGGTCCTTGTAGCTCGCGCCGATCGCACATGCCGCATCCTCAACGACCGCCAGATCATGGCGCTCGGCGATCTCGAAGAACCTGTCCATGTCGGCTGGCAGACCAACCTGATGCACGGGCATTATCGCCTTGGTTCTCGGTGTGATTGCTCGCTCAGCGCAAGCCGGGTCCAGGTTGTAGGTGAGTGGGTCGATGTCGGCAAAGACCGGACGCGCCCCGCAACGCCACACCGCGTTGGCCGTCGCGATGAACGAGAGCGAGGGTACGATCACCTCGTCTCCAGGTCCCACCCCGGACACATAGAGAGCGAGCTGCAGCGCTGTCGTACAGCTGGTTGTGGCGACCGCATCCGCCGCGCCGACGCGCGCCGCAAAGGCCTGCTCGAAGGCTCGCACACGTGGGCCTTGGGAGATCCAGCCTGAGGCGACCGCCTCTGCGACAGCATCCCCCTCGCGGCCGCTCAGATACGGGCGCGTAATCGGGATCTCCATCATGGTGCCACCATCGAAGGGGCGACCTCGCCGGAGCGCTCCATCTGCCACCAGTCCACGAGTCGCCTAGGCCCTCCCGAGATCGACCTCAGCCCGGAAGCCGAGACGCTCCCGTGCGAGCGTGGTGTCGGAGAGTCGTCGCGGCACCTTGTTGACCGAACGCTCCGGTCCGTGTTCGACGGGAAGATCGGAGCCCATCACCTCAAGCAACAGCTTGGCAAGCTCAAGGAGGCTTGTCTCGGTTCCGCTGGCGACGTTGAAGACCTCGTCGCTTGCGTCGGACTGAGCCGCCAGGAGGTTGGCGCGGGCGACATCGCCGATATAGACGAAGTCCATCGTCTGCAAGCCATCGCCCAAGATCAGCGGCGCGCTGCCGGCCGCGATCTTGTCCATCAGCGCACGAGCACCTCGGTGTACACACCGTGGATGTCCATCCGCGGGCCGTAAACGTTGAAGTAGCGCAACGCTACGTAGTCGAGGTCCTCCATTGCGTGGAAGCTGCGCATGAGGCCCTCATTGAAGGTCTTTGCGGCACCGTAGAGGGTGTCGTTGGCGTAGGGATGGTGGGACTCGTCGGTTGGGAACTGCTCGGCCAAGCCGTAGACGGACGCGGAGGACGCGGCGACGATCTTGCGGACGTTCTTTTAGCGCTGCCTCGATCACGTTGTAGGTGCCATCGACCATCACCTCCAGCGCAAGGCGGGGTTCTGCTGCGCACTGCGTTATCCGCAGCGCCGCCTGGTGGTAGACGACATCGATGCCCTTCGTCAGCTTGGCTACCAGCTCGCGATCGCAGATGTCTCCCTCGATGACACGTACCGGGCCGTTCTCGATCGCCCACGCGAGGTTCTCCCGCCTGCCGCGTACGAAGTTATCCAGCACCACGATCTCGCGGACACCCGCTCACCAGTTGGTCGACGATGTCGGATCCGACAGCGCCGGCTCCGCCTGTGATTAGTACTCGTTCGTTGTGTGTTCGGGAAGTGTTCACGGTCAGTCTAACGCTCTTGGGGGTCGGAAATTTCCGTGCCGCTGTCAGGAACCGCCCCGATGATCCGCGCGGGATTACCGGCGGCGATTACGCGCTCTGGAATCGAGGAAGTGACCACGCTCCCCGCGCCGATAACCGAGTGGGCTCCGATCCGCACGCCCTTCAAGATGATGACCCGGTCCCCGATGAACACCTCTTCGGCCAGCTCGACCGCTCCCATCCCCGGTTGCCCGCCCCGTCTACGCCCGACTCGTAGGTCGTGGAAGTCGCTGTCGTAGATGGTGACGTGTGAGCCCAAGAGCGCGCGCGGTCCGATCTTGATCCCGGGACCCTCGCTCTTATGAAAGCATTGTTATTGATCTGCGCGCCGTCGCCGATCTCGATCTTCGAGTCCGCCGTGGAGGCCTCGACGTGGCAGTAGCCGGTGTAGAAGTTGCTCGAGGTCGGCCATCCGAATTCGACATCTCGCCCCAGCGTGATCTCGCCGGGGCCTAGGAACAGCACCGGTTGCACGAGGATCGGAGCCCCGCCGAGACGCCGGTTGGTGGACAGTGCCCGGTACTTCGCGATCCGGACGTGCTGGATGGTCAGGTCCAAGCGGCGTCGAACTCTTTTGGCCGATCTCGAAGAGGGGTGTGCGGTTGGGGACGCCGCCTACCCGGCTCTGTTGGACGATGGTTCCCACTGCTCAATAACGCGTTCCCGTGTGCGCCGCTTCTGTCCCCCGCCCTTTGGCTGGCGGTCAGCCCTTCAGCTTCGCGACGATGCGAGAATCGCGAGCGTCGTTCGTTGGTGGTACACATGGCCGAGACACGCAAGCCCTCGATTTCAGCCGTGATGGCGACTTACCAGGCTGAGGACTTCATAGCCGAAGCAATCGACTCGATCCTGGCTCAGACGCGCCCGCCGGATGAGGTCGTCGTCGTCGATGACGGCTCGACTGACGCCACCGCTACGATCCTCGCCGGCTATGGAGATCGCATCCGCGTTATAAGTCAGGAGAATCGCGGATATCCGGTGGCCATGAATCGAGCCATTCAGGAGTCTCGCGGTGACTTCGTTGCACCGTGCGGGGCCGACGACCTGTGGGAACTGCGCAAGCTGGAGTGGCAGGCACAAGCACTGGAGGCTCATCCTGAGGTAGGCGTCCTGTTCGGTCATGCTGTCTTCTTCGGGTCCGTCGAGGGTGACCACGTGCGACCGACCGGTACTGAGCTACTCGATGGACAGGCGCTTTTGGAGGACCTCTTGGAGCGCAACCCAATCAATATGCCCTCAGCCGTACTCAGGCGTGACCTGCTCGATCGTCTCGGCTGGTTTACCGATGGGTTCGTGGCCGATGACTTCGAGTTCTTCTTCCACTGTCTACGGGCTGATGTCCCCTTCTACTACGAGCCACGTACACTCGTACGCTACCGTCGCCACGAGCACAACATCACCAAGAACATCGCCGAGATGCACGAAGCTTGGCACCTCGTACGCTCGTGGAATGCGGACCTTGTCCAGGACCGGTCACTGTTGGCCAGAACGATGGCACGGGATCTGTTTACGATTGGTCGCGCGCACGTCGATGAGGGGAATCCGGTCCGAGGGCGCAAGGCTATACGCGAGTCACTGCGCTACACGCGCGGAAATACCGTCTACACATATGCACGGGCGCTTGTGTGGCTGGTGATCCTCAGTCTTCCCGCAGCGCGAACGAGAGGGTGATGCGGGCGTTCCCCGATCTACGCCAAGTGATTTACGGCCTACGCAATACCTGGCTACGGGGGCTGTCATGAAGCCGCCGAGCATTAGTGCGGCAGTACGTGTCTACAACGGCGAACAGCACGTGGCGCAGACAATCGCAGCAATCCTTTCCCAAACGCGCCCACCGGATGAGGTCGTCTCGTCGATGATGGTTCGACCGATGGAACCGCGGACGAGCTGGAGCAGTTCCGTGGTGAAATTCGCATCGTAAGGCAGGCAAACTCCGGCTATGTCGGATCATTCAATCGCAGCGTCAGCGAGGCCCGGTGTGATTACATTGCCAACTGCGACGCCGACGACATCTGGGAGCCCGACAACTCAGCGACAATGCGATGCGCTACTCCAGCCATCCTCAGATCGACTTTGCTTTTACCGGAGCTCGGTTCTTCGGCTCGTGCGAGGGTCCGCGCGCGCCCTACCCAGGTGCTGGCCTTCTTTGGAGCGAGCGGACTTCGCGCGGCGCTTGTACCGTCAGAACTACGTCTGTACCTCCTCAACCTTGATCCGTCGTGAGTTCTGTGCCAGGGTCGGTCAGTTCACGGATAAGGTGGCGCTGTGCGAGGACTACGACTACTGGCTACGCATCGTTATGGCCGGTGCTGTCTGCTTTTATGACCCGGCCGTTCTCGTCGCCTATCGCACTCATTCAAACAGGTGTCCAGCAATTTGCTGAGCATGCATGAGGCTGAGTATCTGGTGCATGATTTGTCTCTGAAGTGGTCGGTGACTCGCGGCTTGTGCGGAAGGTGACGGCGGAGATCTCTCGAACGTTGCTCGCGTGCTCAGCGATGAGGGCCGAGCGGATGAGGCGCGAGGGTGTTCGTTTCCTCGCTGCGCCGCTGGCCAACGCTGCGTGTGTTGGTCGGGGTGACGGTTCTGTCTGTCCCCGGCCGATATCGTCGACCGCTCGCCGACGGCTTGGTCTCGCTCAAGCGTGGCTTGATCTCGCCAGTGTCGCGATGAGGCCGCTGCAGGTCCCCGTAGCGAGGAGGGGGCTAGGTTGCGATCGGACGGTTGGCAGAGCTGACGATCCACCGCACCCCAATGGTTGACGAATTGAAGGGTGTATCCGCGGCGGTGGCGGAGGGAGGAGGGCAGGCCGACGAGTCGGTCACGAACGGCGAGCCGGCCGGCGCCGAGGAACTTCGCGAGGCCGCCGCGCACGGAGACGCTGGTCGGCGATCTCGTCCGACCATCGAGATAATTCAGCTCGGCTCGATCGTGATCCTCGCACGGCTGATCGCGCCAGAAGAATTCGGTCGTTACGCGATCGCGCTCATCGCCCAAGAGTGGCCTACCTGATGGTCGCCGGAGGTCTCAGCAGCGCACTCGTCCAACGCAAGACGGTTGACCGCGAGCACCAGCAGACCGGGATGGCGCTGGGAATCCTCGTAGGGCTTGCGCTGGGGGTGATCACGCTGGTGGCAGCCAGTTTGATCGTGGCCCCGATCTTCGGTGCGCGGACAGCGTTCCTCGTTCGCCTGATGGCGCCGCTGTGTCTCGTCTCAGCGCTCAGCACCGTGCCCACCGCCACGCTACGTCGACGGATGGCGTTCCGGCGACTGAGCGAGATGGAAGTGCTCAGCACCGTTGCGCGTGTCGTCGTGTGCATCAGCCTTGCGCTCGCGGGTCTGAGCGGTGAGGCGCTGGTCCTCGGCGTGTTGGCGGGTTCGTTGGTTGCGGGCGCCATCGCCTGGATCAGCGCTCCGCCGCCACCACCGCGCCTACATCGTGAGGCGGCACGTGAGCTGCTCGGCATGGGCTGCCAGTATCGCTCGCCTCGATCAGCTGGATCGGCTTCAGCAACGTCGACTACGCGATCATCGGCGCGCGTCTGGGGGCGTCTTCAAACCGGCTTCTACTTTCGCGCCTACACACTTGCCGTCGAATACCAGAGCAAGATCAGCGTTGTGATAGCCAGGTCGGCTTCCCCGGCTGGCGCGCACAAGTAGCTCGGCCGAACTCAACCAGTTCTACCGCCAAATGGTGCGCACACTGACGATCGTGCTCTTCCCCTTGCTCGTGTTGCTGACGATCACCGCTCCCGTCCTTGTGCCTTTTCTGTTTGGCTCTCGCTGGGCGCCCGCGATCGGGCCTGTGCTCAGATTCTCGCATTGGGCGGCGCCTCGACGCTTGTCATCAATGCGGTCGGAACTGTGTTCATGGCGACTGGCCGCGCGCGCGCCTTGCTCGCCTATGGAACCGCGCACTTATTGTCTACGGATACTGTGCTTGTAGTCGTGCAATATGGGATTACCGTCGTGCCATCGACGCGGCGGTTGTCCAGCGATATTCCTGATCGTCGCGTATTTTATGATGCTGGATGATTCGCAAGAGCGTCCCATGCGTCGGTTGATAAGCGACATAACGCCGGCGACCGTCTCTGTCTTGG
>CAVUQG010000013.1:0-126138 GCA_963743555.1 uncultured Solirubrobacterales bacterium | reverse complement strand
TCTGCATCTGCTCGACGTTACGTATTGCTGAACTTTGACAATGACTCTTGTGCTCTATACCGACGGTCTACTCGACGCAGGCGCACCGCTGCGGGGCCTGACCTCGCGGCAGCTATGCAGCATGCTCGCCGGACAAGCTGGAATTGGGCCAACCGCGATCGTCCAGCGACTCGAGCAACTTGCGCTTGCAAGCGGAGCGGGCCGCTTGCGCGACGATGTTGCGATTGTCGCGGCGCGAGTCGACAGTTGATTAGCGCCGGCGCGTTCGCATGCGTTGAGGACAAGCGGCTGACGGCCTACCTGAGCGCCGCCCACTGCGCCGTCCCGATGCGTGCTGTTCGTCGGATCAGAGAAGGAGTTGCTGCTCTGCGCGATACTGCCGAAGCCCTCCCACACCGCGACCGTGGCCATCCTCGGTGTAGGACTGACGCTGGTCGCATGCTTGATGGCGCTGGTCGTTGCTCGTCTGCGCGCTCGCCGACTGAGGCGCTACGTGCGCCTCAGGGTCGTGCCCTATCGCGGCGACGATCCGTCCACGGAGGCGGTCGTGAATGTCTTCGATGCCCTGCACAAGCGGCTGTTGCGCCGTTGGTGGCGGAGACTGTTCAGTGGCCAGCCATCCGTTGCTCTTGAGATTCACTGCCATCGCGAGGCGTGGCTGTCGCTCACCTGCCCTGTGGGAATGCAGCCTGTGATGGAGGCGGCACTGCGCAGCGCCTATCCAAACTGTCGCCTACAGGACGAGCCGACGACGCCAGGTTCGCCACCCTACGTGCTTCGCTTGAAGAAGCACAGTCCGTTCATCAAGCGCGCGAAGCTGATCGACCCTTTCGACCGCGACCGCGTGCCGACGGTCAATCGACTGATCACGACGATGGCTGCATGCCGAGCCCCAGCTTTTGTGCAGATCGCGCTGACGCCTACTCCGGCATTGTTCGAGGGCCACTCCAAGCGCAGCTACAAGCGCCATGAGCACCACCTTTCGCGTCAGCGCAAGCTAAGGCTGCCGCCGCTCGATCGCTCGATGGTGGAGGACGAGGAGCTGAAGGGAGGCCTGGACGTCCAGCACCAACCTTTGTTCTTCGTAGATCTGCGCCTGGTCGGGCCGAACCGCGCCGTCTGCGAGCGGATAGCCTCGGAGCTGCGGGCCGAAAGCGCTGAGAACCGCTTGGTGGAGCGCGGCACGTCGGTCCGCCACGGCTGGTTTGGCATGTACACCAGACGCGTCTCGCGCGGCGAGGGCAATCCGCTGCCTTCGATCCGCAAGGGCGTGTTCGCCTCAACAGAGCTCGCGAACGTCTGGCAGATGCCTTCGGTGGACTACTCCACTGTTCCCTTCGCACGCAGCCCACTGCCATTTGCGCCGGCTCCGCCGACGATCTTTCGCCCGCTGGAGGGGACGGGCACGCTATGCGATGCCAGTGGCCCGGTCTCGATCCACCCGCCGCTGCGCCGCCAAAACACGGCGGTGCCAGGCACGGTTGAGCAGGGCAAGTCGAGCTATCTGGTGGCCACGGTCGCGGAGGACCTTCGGCGCGAGCGTTGCGCGGTGATAGTGCTCGACCCCAAGGGCGACGCCGCCGAGGCCGCCGTCAGCGTTGTGCCGACCGACCGCACGTGCACACTGCTTGACTTTTCTCACCCGACTTGCGGTTTCAATCCGTTGGCGGTGGATGCGCCGGCCGACACGATCGCCGACTATGTTGTCTCGGCGCTGAAGAACCTCTTCAGTGACGGGGACATCAGAGCCTCGTCCGACCGCTATCTGCGTAACGCGATCATCGCCGTGCTGGCCTATGACCGCCACAGCACGCTATGGGATGCGGCGCGGCTCCTGTCGGTGGGGGAGGAGGGCTACGCATACCGCTCGCGCGTTGCCGGCGCATTGCGCACCCAACCAGAGTTCAAGGAGATTTCCGAGTTTTTCACCGGGGAGCTCTCAGCGCAGCTCGCCGACGCACGTGGTACCACCACAGCCAAGTTGGATGCGCCGGTGAACAAGCTGGCGCGACTGCTCAACTCGCCCTCGATCAAGCGTGTCCTGCTCAATGACTCGCTGCGGGTCAGCTTCGACGAGGTGATCGCGAACGAAGAGGTGCTGGTCGTAAAGGGCGCACTCGGCGTCATGGGCGCCGGCAATACCAGCGTGCTCATGCAACTGCTCACGGGGATGCTCGACGCCGCACTCGCGCGCCGCCAAGATGGCTTCGCGGCCGAGCAGCGTACTGCTGTGGCCCTGAAGGTGGACGAGGCGCCGCTTGTGCTCAACAGAGGCTTTGCCGAGACGATGGCGCTGAAGCGCTCGGCGGGCCTGGAGACGGTGGCTTGCTGGCAGACAGATGCACAATGGATCGATCGCGACATGCGCAACCAGTTGGACGCGTTGTTCGCCCACCGCGTCTACTTCGCCACCGCGTCGGTCGAGGACGCACGCCACGCTGCAAGCCTGATGATGGCCGAGTTCTCAGACACCGTTCGTCCAGGGATTCGCAACCTCTCGACGCTGGGGCGCCCCGATGTGCGCCTGCATCTGCCCCGACACTCCGCGATCGCAAGCTGGGTCACGGCGGAGGGTCGCCAGGCTCCGTTCGTTGCGCAAACGCTCCCGCTGCGTGTGAACGAGCAGCGCTTGGCGTTTCACGCGGCAAGACAGGCAGACCGAGGAGGCCACTATCTGCAGGACCTCAGCCAGCCACACTGGGAGCGCACCAGGCCCGAGCAGGTCAAGCAAAAGGTCTCACAGGATCGTCCCGCGGCAGGCGCCTCCGCGGTCACGGTCGCGCCCACCGGTGCTCTGGGTCCCGCTCTGGCTTTAGATTCGGCTCCAACCTCGGTCTCCTCGCCGGCTTCAGACCCGTCTCCAGATCCGGTATCGACTTCGGCCGCGGCTTCGCCTCTCGCTTCGCCTCTCGCTTCGCCTCTCGCTTCGCCCTCTGTGCTTGCCGGTGGTATCGGCTCCAGTGAGGCGGCGTCGAAGCCGGCAGACAGCTATGGCGAGCTGGTGGACATTGGCGCCGCCCACAGCGTGCACTGGGCAAAGCCGCCTGCTGTCATAGTTGGGCTCGATCCCGAGCCGCTGGACATAGAGATACTCGTGCTACTGGCCTCACTGAGACACGTGCTCAGCAGCCAGATACACCGACGCTTCAACGAGGGGCGCGCCGCTACGACGACCCAGCGCCGCTTGAAGCGACTCTCCGACGCTGGGCTTGTGGCCCGCTTCCAATTCCATCGTCGCGACGGTGGAGGAATGCCCATGTGCTATTCGATCACGCCGACGGGACGCGAGCTGCTGAATGTGCGCGGCCACTCGACCGCCAGTCGGTTTCTCCCCGGAGGGGTCTCCGACAGGAACGACCCAACCATCCCCTCACCCAAACACCAGACAGATGACCAACTGCTGCGACAGGCACGCCACGACGTTCGCGTCGCAGGCTGGACGCTCGCTGTCGAGCGAGCGCTGTCTGAGCGTCTGCTGGAGCTGAGAGGCTCCGAGGAGTCTGTGATCTCCCCACAGAAGCGCTCGAAGTCAGGCGACGGCCCGATGTTGGCCCTCAGTGACCTCTGCCTTCCTGGGGGCCGCACTCCCCACGACTTCATGCGCACCGCCGAGGATGGCAGCAGGTTCGAGGTCGAGCGCTTCCAGAGCATCAGGCCCGATGCGACGCTACTTCGCAAGAGGAGCCAGGAGCTGTTCGTCGAGTTCGACGATCGTCTGCCAGAGGGCGTCGCCGCGGCGAAGGTCGAGCGCTATGACCACTTCCTCACGGGCTGGTCGGCCAATCTCGGGCGCTATGCCCGTACGGGCAGCCAGTTGCCGATTGTGGTGTTCGTATGCCGAGATCGCGCCCGCGCCCGCGAGTGCGTCAGGCGAGCTGACAAGGTACTGACGGCATGCCGCGCCTACGCGGGCGAGTATCCCCAGGATTGGGAATATCAAGGACGCACCAACATCTTGTTTGCTGCTGAGCGTGACGCTCATGAGGCCCTGCTGCAAGGCTGGCATGTTCCAGCTCTGCCGCCAGGGGTGCGGATCACGATGGGTGGCGATCCGCGTAGGCGAGAGCCGTTGATTGAGCCATGTCATTTTTACGGCCGGACCCAGGACTAAGTTCGATTAGGCCAGTTATCCCTACAATCAGGATTCGACTAAATCAGAATCATCGAGATTTCACTATCTGTCGGGACTAAACTTATCCTCATCGGAAACAATTTGTGAGGACTTCGATACTTCTCTTGACACCCTCACCCAGGTGCCCAACAATGCCGTCCGGACCCGTCCGACGGGTCTGAACGACACGGAGTCGGGAATATCTCTGACCTGAGAACGGGGCGTCCCGGCACTGGGCCAACCACCCCTGGAGGGCCGGCTGGCGTGGTCGTACCACCGGAGAAGCCCCCGGAACGGTTCGCCCCCAGTCGGTCCTCCTTGCATCTATCCAAACTGCCGTACTCGGGGCATGTCAGTGGCGCAAATTGGAAAGGCATGGCCGCATACGACGTCTCCTCGCCAGTAGGAAACAGCTGGATAGAACTAACTCTAGAGATTTGACAAAGAGCACCCGATTAAGCATCCTTGGGGCCGTCGTCAGCGCGCGACGGCGTGGTCTACCGGGGACGTCTTGCGGACTAGCGTCCCAGCGGCCGACCAACCTCCACAGAGGGCCGGTTTGGGGCGCGACTGCGAGAGTCGGAGGAGGCCTCCCGGCCGCAGTTGCAGACCCGGCCGGCCCTCGTGAAGGAGGAGCAAAATTTTCCACCGTGAGCATCTTGACACCAATCGAGCATTGTGCGACTATCACGTTTGGTCGGAGATTCGGAACGACATCTGATCCGCTGGCACGGTTTGTTGCCGTGAAATCGGGCCGTAGTAGCAGCGCGGAGGAATTGATCTCATCGAGGGTGGAGGAGATACACAAGACTTCCCGGGAACCGAATGGGCGGACAAGGGAAGAGGGTTCGGATGACCATGGTAACCCCCGCCGTGGCTCCTGAACGAACTCTGGCGCGGCGTTCCTCTCCTCGCGCCCGAGAACTGGTCTCGCGTGACGAATATGGCCTGACCTGAGCCATGGCGTCGCGCGAGACCCCTAAAGTTTGATGTTTAGGGCGTGATTCCGTCGAGCAGCAATGCGGGGCGCACCTCGAGCTTGAAAGCAAGCTTCAGGACCGTGCGCAGATTCGGTTCGCGCCCGCCGTTCTCATAAACGCTGATCGCCGCGCGATCGACCTTGGCGTCGAGCGCGAGTCGCTCCTGCGAAATACCAGCACGGGCTCGAGCCCACTTGAGGTTCGCTCCAAATCTCCCGCCATGCCCGTTCGTGCTCGCCTGTGCATGTGTGCCCTTGGGCACACCACGGGGGGAGACCTTCGGACCGATGCCGCGCAACAGATCTCTCGGCTTGACCCCAAGCGCCGTGCAAACTCGCAACAGGGTAGGCAAATCAGGAGCCCGCTCCCCACACTCCAGGCGACTGATCGCGGCCCGATCGAGTCGCGCAGCCCTTGAGAGCTCTACCTGTGTGAGCCCGGCACGCTTGCGGGCACGGCGCAGGTTCTCCCCAAATGCCACGATCTGCTCATCAATCTTGGTCTGCTCAGCTTCAACCATATCCCGCATCATTCACACGTGATTACAAAAGAGCCACTGAACAAACACTACATTTGACGATTTGATCGGCTGAAGCGATGTGTCTCAGCGCACATTCACGCCCGCAAACGGGCGTAGAGCGATCTCTGCGGCAAACTCGCTCAAGCTGGGTAGCTCTCGCGTTCGCTCGGCAGCAACGTAGACGAAGCAGAGCTCGAGCAGTGCCCCCGCTGTCGCCTCGACTGCGACGGCCGTTGGGGGATTGCCGTTGAGATTTGGTTCCAGTCCGGGCTCGAGCATCCAGGCATACGCATTCATTCCGTCGTGTGCCACGGCCGCTGCCTTCGGGCTGGCCGTCAAAGCATCGATCAGGGCAAGATGCGCGTACGCCGGCTCGGCTGCAAGGAACTCGAGCAACGTCGCGGCCCCCACACTCACCGCCGTGGGCCAGTCCTCTTGGGTCTCATAGGCCCGCTCAACAATTGCAAGGGCCTTGCGGTGACCGAGCTCATAGGCCACCAAGAAAGCATCCTCCTTGCCAGAGAAATGCTCGTAGAACGCCTGTACTGACACGGCGGCCTCTTGGACTATCTCGGGAATCGTGGTCGCTCCGAACCCCTTCGCCGCCGCCAGGTTCGCGAGTGCGTCCAGAATCCGCTCGCGCTGGTTGTGCACAACGAAACTGCGCGACACATTGCCCTCGCCTCGCGGTAGCCCACGGCGCTCGATCGCGCGCGACCCGAGCGACAACGTACCCGGAGCTCGCCCGCCTACCGGGGCTGTAGGGCCGTTATCGCCGGTGTGGCTCGGCGTAAGAGCGACGCCGGTTCGCGAGATGTATGAGTTGGCCCAAGTCGAGACTTCCGGCACGAGTGCCAGCAAGGCACCTCGACGCGGGCGACGCACGCGTGCTCCACGTCGGGCGCGAGCGTAGAGGATGCGCAGAATCGCACCAACAATCGTCCTCGCCAACAAATCGATGTCGCCCGCCTCCTCGCCGAGCGCGTGGCGTAGCGGCTGTGCGAGCCTATAGAGCGCTCGCTCGCGGCGCTCTATACCTGCAGGCCCAGCCGCCGTCAACTCGACCGCAATGACTCTCAGCGAAGCTGGATTCTCGAGCGCCAAGGTGAAGAGCTCGTCGACCAGCGCATCGATCGCTTCGGGCCCATCTTCTGAAGTGCTCTCGGGGCGCTCCACGCGCGCGACCCACTCGTCGATGATCTCTTCGCTCATCGCAAAGAAACAGGCGTGCTTGTCCTTGAAATGCTCGTAGAAGGTCTTGCGAGAAGCCACGGCCTTGGCGATCACGTCGGCGACGACGGTCGCGGCGTAACCTTGCTCGCCGATGCTCATGAGCATCGCCTCGATCATCCGGGCGCGAGGGTCAGCCACGGTTCGCTTGCCCTTTCTAGCCCTGCGGGCTGGGGCTCGGCCAGCCGACGGAGAATTCGCTTTGCGTCCCTCGCTCTTGTCCGCCTCACTCTTGTCCACTAACCGACATTGTGACTATCCGGGCCGATTCATGCGAACTGCTCACTGTTGCGTCTAGCTCTTGTCATCTCGCCAGGAACAAAGTCGGTCGAGCGTGGCGTCTGAACGCTCACGGATCCGCCATGCCTCCGCTGCAGTCTCGATCCGCTCGGCTGCAGTCGCCTCACGCGGGTGAGTGGGACTTGCGCAGTCGCCAAGACGCCGAGCGCATAGGCAACTGCACCACCCTTGCAGATATTGGTCGAGCCTGCTGGGGTTGGCGCCGCGCAGTCGCCTTCGCCGGCGAAAATAGTCCGGCCGGTGCTCATCGTTGTTGTGGGCGTTGCCCCGCAGGCGCTAAGTTGCATGTTCTTTCTTTCCCTGTATCCATGAGCATTCCGGCGTGTGTCGCCGATTTCGATTTCGTTCTTGACGAGAGTCAGAGACAACCCGCTTCCCTCGGGAGTTGGTGGCCGCATGTTTATCACTCTCGGCTGGATCGACGGCTGAGCGATTCTCGGCCAACTTTCATGACCGACTCGCGACGGTGAGAGCCCGCTCCGAGGACCCCCTTTAAGGGGGCCTCGGACTTCTTCTCCGTGGCGCCATTAGCGCTCCCCCAGCACTTGACGACGCGCTGAAGCACGCCTACAAGCGCATGCATCAACGCAACCGGGACCGCCCCAACACGGCGCCGCCCAGACCGTCAGGAGCCCCTTATGTCGTCTGCCATCTCATCCGCGCCGCCCACCAGACGCGTTTCTTTCTCGCGTCGCAATCCCCACGCCCGGTCGCGTCCGTTGCCCTCGCGCCACCCAGCTCCACGATGAGCAGATCCCGAGAGGCGCTCGGCTTGCCGGCTACCGCGACGGGCAGGGCCGCGCGCGGGACCTGCTCGCACTCCCGGGCCACGGCGGCAGCGTGCTCGTACTGGATCGCGATGCCATAACGCTCTGCGACCGTAGGCTCGTCGCTCACTTGGCCGCCGACGAGCCGCAAGGCAATGCAGAGCTCGTCTGCAACCACTACCTCCAAGACGCGAAGGGACGTTGGTGCCGGCGCATGCGCCCAGAGGATCTGCGGATCTCTCCGCTGGCCTATGAGGTGGATGGCACTCGGCACGATCTGAATAGCGAAGATGCGCTCGTAGCAGGGCGCGACGGCAACCTTTACCGTCTTTCGCCGGTGCAAGGAGAGCGTTGCATCCGGCAGATGCGCTGGTGCCGAGGTGCTACCGAGAGCGACGATCGCTGTTGGCAGCAGACCAGTCTGCGCGAGGTTGTTGGCGCCGTCGAAAGCTACGAGCCGATGCGCACGCTCACCGAACAGGCGATCGTGGTGCACGACAACGATCACAGCGTCTCGGTTACTCGTATGCGCTCTGAACTGGAGCGTATGGACGGCAGCCCAGTCGTGCTCAATCGTCGCTTGCGCGAAGTCGTCCTTGACGTGGTCGATCGCGGTGGCACCAGCATGAGCGAGATCGCATTGCGTTGTGGCGTGGTCAAGCACGATCGCCGCGGCAAAGTCAGCGGAGAGACGAGCTGGCTCGCGCGGCGGATCGGGATCATGCCCGAAGGCGGCGAGAAGACGATAACGCCATGGATCCACAGCGAAGTGCTCGGCTCGATCGCGCGCAAGGGCCTGCGCATCAGCCCACGCGAGGTCGAACTCCAGTGAAGGCCAAGCATGATCGATCGGTCCCTTCTGTCGAGGTCGACGACGGTATGCGGGAGGCCGCAATCCTGTTTGTCCAAACCAATTCGTCGCCCGCTCGTGAGCTGGTCGAGCAGTTGCGCGCCGACCGCTTCCAAGCGGTACTCGCCAGCGGCGCAGAGCACGCGCGCACGCTTGCGCGGATGCATCGTGTTCGTGTGGTTGTCATTGGCGAGCTGGATGTGCCGCGCGGCGCGCTTGACCTACTGGAGGAGATCCGTGGCGCGGATGAGACAGGTGGCACCCGAGGGCATTGGGATACACGCTTGCCGGTGGTCGCAATCGGTTCAGGGGCCGGCCAGCTTGAGCTGTTGCGCGCCTTTGATGCCGGTGCCGATGACTTCATTGCCGCACCTGTTTCCTACTTGGAGCTCCGTGCCCGTCTGCGGGCGCTGCTACGACGCGCCGAGGACGCTGTCGACGCTCCGATCCTGTCAGTCGGCTCGCTCGCGATCGACACCGCGGCGCACACCGTCAGTTTCGGCGGAGTCGAAGTCGAATTGTGCCGCCTCGAGTACGAGCTGCTTGTGCATCTCGCTCGTAAGCCGACGACCGTCTGCTCCAAGCACGAGCTGTTGCACGTGATCTGGAACCGCCGTACCGACCAGGGTGCGCGCACGCTCGACAGCCACGCCAGCCGCTTGCGTCGCAAGCTCGACGCGGTCGGTGCCGATGGCCTTGTCGTGAACGTATGGGGCGTCGGCTACCGCCTTATCTAGACGCCCTCACAGACGTTCTGAATCCACCTTGGCGGGGCTCTTAGAGCCCCACATGCAAATGCAGCACCGCGGCGGGCCATCGGTTCGCCGCTTCTCGTTGACCAACGGCCGGCGAGAGCCGGTCCAAGAAAGGAGCGGCTTATGCCCGCGTCTCAGTACATCAACGAAGCCCCAGTCGATCCGTTGCAACCTCTGAGCGAACTGGTCGGATGGCTTTGCTCGACAACGGTCCATATCGCGATCGGCATAGCGCTGGGCCTGCTGGCCGTACGTGTCATGCGCCGGCGTCACCTGCGTTGGACGTGGGCGGCCTGTGCGCTTCCCGTCGCTCTACTGGCCCACTCGATATTGGCCGGCTGGGCAAGCACGCTCGGGACCGCCGCCGTCTGCGCCAGCGCACGCGGTCGCCACTGGCACGCGCAAGACCTTATGGCGGGCGGCGATCTGGCCGAGATCGCTTGTAAGCGCCGCGGTCCGAGCCACGCGCTATATGCGCTCGCACGGCGGCTGTTCGAGCGGATCGTACACCTCTCCGCTTGGACTTCCCTGCGCGATGAGCGCGTCCCGGTTGGACGTGCCGAGGATGGTGAGACGCTCGCGATCCCGCTCGGCAGCAACAGCGGCGGCAAGCATACCCTGATCGTGGGCGCCACCGGCTCGGGTAAGACGGTTACCGAGACATGGCTTGCGACTCGGGCAATCGAGGCAGGGCTCGGTGCGGTCGTGATCGATCCCAAGGGAGATGCCCGCATGCGCGCGCATCTCCTCGAGGCGGCCCACTTCGCCAAGCGCAAATTCATCGAATGGACGCCTGACGGCCCATCGGTCTACAACCCGTTCGGCCACGGCGGCGCCAGTGAGATCGCCGACAAGGCGCTGGCGGGCGAGCGCTTCACCGAGCCTCACTACCAACGCCAAGCGCAGCGCTATCTCGGCTACGCCGTGCGTGCCCTGCGTGGCGCCGGCACCACAGTGAGCCTGTCGGCGCTCGTCAAGCAGTTCGACCCGGCACAGTTGGAAGTGCTGGCAAGGACGCTCCCCGAAGCGCAGGCAGATTCCACCCTCGATTACCTGGAGTCGCTGACCGCGCGCCAACGAACCGATCTCGGTGGCGTGCGCGACAGGCTGGCGATCATGGCCGAGTCAGACGTCGCACCCTGGCTCGACCCAGAAACGATCGACGCCCAGACATTCGATCTGCTCGGTGCCGTCAACGAGCGAGCGGTCGTGTATTTCAACCTGAAGGCAGACTCGCTGCCACTGGTGGCAAGCATGCTTGGCGTGGCGATCGTGCAAGACCTGCAAACCACGATGGCCGCACTGCAGGCATCACCGATCCCCACGGTGGTGGTGATCGACGAGTTCGCCGCGATCGCGGCCGAGCAGGTCGTGCATCTGTTCGGCAGGGCCAGATCGGCCGGTATGAACCTGTTGCTGGGAACCCAGGAGCTCTCTGACCTGCGTCTAGAGGGACGCAAGCAGTTGTTGGAGCAGGTCCTGGGCAACCTCTCGGCAATCGTCGCCCACCGCCAGGTCGTGCCTGAGTCAGCCGAGTTGATCGGTCGGCTCGGCGGCAGTCGTGGCGTGTGGCGTGCCACGCACACAAGCGAGGGACGCTGGACGCGTACGCGTTCGACTAAGCCACTACTGGAAGCCGAGGACATCCGCGGCCTGTCACCGGGTTGGGCCGCGGTGATCGAGCTCGGCGGCCACCCCTCAGCACGCTTTGTCGAGGTCTTCTCCTCGGTCGAGCGACCCACCCGGCGTCTGCTCGTCAGATAGATCGTCCCATCCCTAAGACAACCCATTCATCGCCAAGTGAACCGCCGGGAGCGTTGAACGCCTCAACGCTCCCGGACGGTTCGTCCATCCCCCAGACACAACGCAGGAGAAACCGCATGAGACAACAAGATCGACCACCAACTCCCGAGCAAATCGAGATCGCGCGTTGGACGGCCTCGCTCGGAGCTGTCACCGCCGAGGCTCTCGCCCAGCGAACTGGCGTGAGCGTCGCCTCGGCACGCGCGAAGCTGGTCGCCGCGCGGCGGCGTAAGTTGCTGGCGAGCGCGCGCCCTCTCTCTGGACGGCCAATGTTGTTCACGACCACGAGGGCCGGTCTGCAGGCTTGCCAGACACGCGACATTGATGTGTGCACGGTGAGCTCGTCTAACGCAAATCATCTGATCATGTGCGCCGCGACGGCCGCGGTGCTGGAGCGCCGCTACCCGCACCATCGCCTCATAGGCGAGCGTGAGTTGCGTCGTGACGAGCACGAGCGGGGACACCCACTCGCCAGCGCAAAGCTCGCCACATCGCACGGGGTGCAGGGGCGTCTCCATCGCCCAGATCTCGTTCTCTACCCGCAGGACCCCGATGGGGGTCTGCCGCTTGCCGTCGAGGTCGAGCTGACGATCAAGTCTCCAGAACGACTCGTCGAGATATGCCGAGCCTGGGCACGTTGTCGCACGATTGCCGGGGTGATCTATTTCGCGCCCGAGGATGTCCAGCGAGCGCTCATGCGAGCCGTGGTGAAGGTGCGCGCCTTCGAGCAGGTGGCGATCGTGCCGCTCGACTCGCTGTTGGACAAAGACGCGCAGCCACCCCGCTAGCCGAAGCTCAGCTGGGTCGTCAATTGCCGAGAAAAAGGCCGTCCAATCGGCGACGTCGCGAGATGAATTAAGCCCGTCAAATCAGGCTGAAACGCGATTTTTGGCTTGCTGCGCAAAGAACCGTCCCAAGCGCGGCCTACCTTCATCAACAGGGCGAGCCAACAGCAAAGGAGAACACCATGTCCTACTCGAACATCAATCGCGTCGTGCTTGTCGGCCGTCTCACCAGCGACCCCGAGTTGCGGGCGCTCCCCTCTGGGAGCAATGTCTGTGAGTTGCGCATCGCCTGCAACACAACCCGTAAGACCGCCGAAGGTGACTACGCGGAGAAGCCCAACTTCTTCAACGTCAGCGTCTTCGGTCTCGCAGGCGAGTCGGTCCACCGCTATATGAGTCGCGGTCGTCGCGTCGCCATCGACGGGCGCCTGGACTGGCACGAGTGGGAGACCGCCGAGGGAACCAAGCGACAGGCGGTCAAGATCGTCGCCGAGAGCGTTCAGTTTCTCGACGGTCGCGGCGACCAGGATGGCTCCAGCGGGTCCTCCGATGATGAGGGCTCGCTGGAGGACTCCATCGACGGCGACTCGAACGCGGAGAAGCGCGAGCTCGTCGGTGTCGGCTCCGGTATCGAAGACGACCTCGTTTTCTAGTCCGACTCGCCGAGCATTCGGCAAAAGGCGCCCCTGGGCGCCTTTTGCATTTAAGGAGCCTTAGTATGCGCCAACACCTACAAAGCCGACAAGGAGCCCTCCCCGGTGCCAGTCAACGCCAAAGCGATCGGAAAGAAATACGAGCCCACCACCTACGCCGTGGGCCGCGAGAAGATCAAGGAGTATGCGCGCGCGGTCGGTGAGACCAACCCGCTGCACCTCGATGAGAAAGCCGCGCGCGATGCCGGCTACGCTGACGTCGTAGCCCCGCCGATGTTCGCGGTCGTCTACAGCTCCCCCTCGGTTGCACCGTCACTGTTCGACCCCGAGGTGGAAATGAACTTCGCGATGATGGTCCACGGCGGGCAGGAGTTTGAGTGGGGGCCGCTTGTCGTCGCGGGCGATGAGATCACCACCACAGCCTCCGTCAAGGACATCTCAGAACGCGACGGCCGCGGCTACTACGTGTTTGAGTCCGTCTCTGTCAACCAGCGCGGCGAGCAGGTCTGCCGTGGAACCTGGACCAACATCGTCCGAGGAGTTTGAGTGATGGCCGATCTTTCAGCGGGAGCGCAGATCCCCGAGGTACGCATCACCCCCGACAAGTACCTGACCAACCGCTATGCCGGGGCCTCAGGTGATTTCAACCCGATTCACATCGACGAGGAGTTCGCCAAAGCCGTCGGGCTGCCTGGGCGCATCCTGCACGGCCTGTGGTCGATGGCACAGGTCGCTCGCGCTCAAACCGAGGCGGCGGGCGGTCCCGCGACGCTCAAGCGGCTGTCGGTCCAGTTTCGTGGCATGGGCGTGCCTGAGCAGGAGGTCCTCGTCACCGGCACCGTGCGTGAGGCCTCAGATGGGCACGTGATCGTGGACACGGTCGCCGAGCAGGCAGGCAACCAAATCATCCGCAACGCCGAGGCTGAGCTACAGGTCTGAGATCGTTGGCGCCGCCCTGGGTCACCGGGGCGGCGCCATGGTCCCGCTAAGCGTGCGCCGCTGGTGACGCGGGCGGCATAAGCCACCCAACATGCCTGCAGACGAGCGGTATCTACCTGCCGGCGCATCGGTTGCACCGTTCTCAGGGTGGTCGCAGGCTCACGAGCCGCACGAGGAGTGGGCTGAAGCGCAGACTAGAATCTCCGTCATGCTCACCCCTCGACAGGAGTTGATCCTGTGCAAGGTTGTGGAGGACTACCTGCACAGCGGCCAACCCGTGGCCTCCAAGACGATCGCCGCTGACCCCAGCCTCGATTGCGGGCCCTCCACCGTGCGCAACGAGCTGGCCCTGCTGGAGGAGCACGATCTGCTTGCACATCCGCATACCTCCGCTGGGCGTGTGCCCACGGACGCAGGGCATCGCTATGTGGTGGACAGGATGCTGGGCACCGGTCAAAGCCTTGCACCGGTGCGCCCACTGGCGTTGTCGTTGACCCGCAGCGAGGTCGAGGAGGCGATGCGTCTGACAAGCGTCGCGATCTCGCAGGTGACGAGCCTGCTGGCCGTCGTCTCGGCGCCGGCGCTTGACACCGCCACGATTCGCCACATAGAGGTGCTGGCTTTGCAACCCCAGGTGGTGATGGTCGTCGTAATCACCTCCACCGGCGGCGTCTCCAAGCTGCTCATCAGCTTCGACGGTCCCGTGGATCAGGGACTTGTGAGCTGGGCCGGCGAATATCTCAACGAGAGACTTGTCGGCTTTGGGCTTGGTGCACGGATGCTCTCCAAGCGCCTGGATGACCCAAGTCTTGGCATCAGCGAGCGTGCGTTCGTCGATCGGCTTGCGCCCGCCTTTGGCAGCATCAAATCCGAGACCGAGGACACCCTCTATGTCGACGGCACCGCGCACCTGCTCTCCAGTCGGGCAATCGGCGATCTCACGGAGGTGAACGAGCTGATGAGCATGCTCGAGCGGCGTGCGGCCCTGCTGCGCGTGCTGCGTGCCGCGCTTGGCGAGTCCGACGTCTACGTCCGTATTGGCCGCGAGAACGAGATTCCTGCGATGCGCTCGCTGGCGCTCGTCGCGGCCAGCTATGGCGTCGCGCGCCGCAAGCTCGGCGCCGTGTCGGTGATCGGGCCGGTGCACATGGACTACGCCGGCGCGATCGCCACTGTACGCGAGGCTGCCCATGAGCTCTCGCGCTTCGTCGAAGACGCCTACGCAGAGCGCTGAGGAAAGCTATGGCCAGTCGATGAGCGCAACCACTCCCCGCGATCCCTACGAGGTGCTTGGCGTAGCTCGTGATGCCGGCGAGCAAGAGGTCAAGAAGGCATTTCGCAAGCTCGCCCGTGAACTGCACCCGGACGTCAATGCCCACGATCCCCAGGCTGAGGAGAAGTTCCGCGAGGCAGCGGAGGCAAACGAGATCCTCTCCGACCCCGAGCGCCGTGCCACTTACGATCGCTATGGACACGAGGGCCTGCGCTCTCGTGGATACGCTCCCAATTTCGAGTCTTTCGGCTCCATCAGCGACCTGTTCAACGCCTTCTTCGGCGGTGGCGCCGGGAGCACTGGGCCGGCGCTGGGTGGTGACATCGCCGTGGCCGTGGAGATGACGCTGCTCGAAGCGTCGATGGGTGCCAAGCTCGATGTCTCCTACGAGGCGATAGACCGCTGCGATCACTGTCACGGCAACGGCGCCGAGCCCGGTACCCCGATCGAGCGATGCTCGCGCTGCGAGGGGGTCGGCCAGGTGCAGAGCGTCATGCGCACTCCATTCGGTCAGATGATGCGCACCAGCCTCTGCGATGTCTGTCATGGCGACGGACGCGTGCCGAAGAAGCCTTGTGGTACTTGCCACGGTCGTGGACAGCTGGCTGTCAAGCGCAGCGAGCAGGTCACGGTCCCCGCGGGGATCGATGATGGCCAGCGGATCCGCGTGAGCGGGCGCGGGCATGCCGGTGAGCGCGGGGCTCCCGCCGGCGACCTCTACGTGCTCGTTCGCGTTCGTGCCGACGACCGCTTCGTACGCGAAGGCGACGACCTGATTACGGCGCTTGACGTCGCTGCTCCGCTGGCGGCGCTCGGGGCGACGCTGGAGGTGCCCATACTCGACGGTGTGGTTCCGATCGAGGTGGCCGCCGGCACCCAACCCGGCGAGATCCTCACGGTGCGCGGAGGAGGGATGCCCTCGTTGCGCGGTGGGCGTCGCGGCAACCTGCGCGTTGTCGTCAATGTCCTCATCCCACGTCGTCTCAGCGAGACTCAGCGCGAGCTGCTCGGGCAGTTGAGCGAGACACTCACCGAGGAGAACCTGCGCTCTGAGGAGTCGATGCTCGGGAAGCTACGCCGCGTTTTGCGCCACCAGGCGGCGTGAGCGGCTTGGTGCATTGTGGGCCGGGCGTGTGATCCGGCTGGCGCTACGCGTTCGGCGCAGCGACGCCGAGCTCGTGCTTGCCGATCTGCTTGAGCTTGCGCCCGGCGGCGTCGAGGAGATCGAGCTGCAGGCAGACGACGGGGAAGAGGGGATGGTCGAATACGCCGTCTATGGCGCTCCGGGCGAGTTGCCGCTGTTGCCGGATGTGCAGGCCGCCGCGGGGGGCGTGCTGGTCGAGATCTCGACCAGCGAGGTCGCCGATGATTGGTCTGAGCGCTGGAAGCAATTTCATCAGCCGGTGCTCATCGAAGTCCGTGCGGCAGACGCCAGTCGCGCGTGCGGGTGGAGCGCGGATGGGGATGGTTCTGCGACAGCAGACCCGCATGTGCAGGGTGGACGAGGTGGAGAGGATGGTAGACGGGGTGGGGAGGATGTTTCCGCGGAGGAAGCCCCCCCCGCGCGCACCCCATGGCGGGGCACCCCCCTTGCCGGGGGGCGGGCAAGCGGGGAGCATTGTCTCTTCGTAAGACCCCCGTGGGAGGAGCCGAGCGATCGCGCCAATGCGCTTGAGATCGTGATCGATCCCGCGCAGGCCTTTGGCACCGGCGCGCACGCGACCACTCGCATGTGCCTGGAGTTGTTGCTGGAGCTTGCGGCTACCGAGGGCGCTCGCGATCCTGTGCTCGATGTCGGCTCCGGCTCGGGCGTGCTGGCGATCGCGGCGCTGAAGCTTGGATACAACAAAGTGCTGGCACTAGACAACGATCGCGAGAGCGTGCGCGCGATTCTCGCCAACGCGGCTGTCAATGAGGTCGAGTTGGAGGCTCGCTGCTTTGACCTCCGACGTGAGTCGTTGCCTTGGTTTGTTGGGGATGGGGATTTGAAGGGCGTGCCGGTAGTGCTCAGCGCCGCGCCCAAAGCCGATCGCGGCGGACCTGCAAATAGGCAGGTAGTGCTCGCAAATCTTCTGAGGCCACTGCTGATCGACTTGGTAGAGAAGATGGCCGAGCCAGGCGTTCCCGTCCCGCCCGAGCGCCTCGATCTGATCGCAAGCGGGCTGCTGCGCGAGCAGGCCGACGAGGTGGCCGAAGTGTTCGCTAAACGCCTTGGCCTGAGCGAGCGAGCCCGTCTTGAGCAGGGGGAGTGGTCGGCACTGTGGCTGGCGCGTTAGCGAGCGATTCGGTAGCGGCACGGGCCACCGCCCTGAACAGTAGGTCAAGCGCCGGCCGCAGGTTTTCCTCGCTCTCGAGCAGAGTTCGTGCCGCGATCAGGCCGGCGCCGATCTCATCGAGCGCCTCGCCGACTCCACCCGGGTCGGGGTCGCGGCACACCGCGATCGCCAGGTCGAGCATGCCCTGCGCCTGCTCGACGGCTCCCGCGAACATCGCCGGCCCGGCAAGGCTCGCGTACCCGTAGGCGCGCGCAAGCCGACCTTGCATCGTGATCTGGTGCTTGCCGCGCGGAGCAGAGGCCGGCGGCAGACCACGACCGTCGACGAGCCCGGCCATCGTCCCACCGATCACAGCGCCGATCGCCTGCTCGTCGAGTCCCGCGTGGGCGGCGACGCGCAGCGCCAGATACAGGCCGCTGGAGGTGAGGCCGTATGGCGGATCGGAGGCAAACACGATGCGCTCGGCCGGCACACGGGCAAACAGCTCGATCAGGTCCATCGGAAAGAAGCACGACGTGTCGTAGAGGACGCCCGGATGGTCCGCCAGGCGCGAGGTGAGGATGCCCTGGTCACAGATCGCGCCGTGGGCGAGAATCAGCACTGCGTCGGGGTAGCGCAAGGCGAGGTCGGCCAGCCCGTCGGCGATCGGGGGCATGCCGCGTCCCGCGTGGATCAGGATCGGTACGCTCGCTTCGCTGGCCAACCTGAAGATGGCCTCCATCTCCGGGCTGTCGAAGGCGAAGGCTTGCGCACGCGGGTGCAGCTTGATGCCGCGGGCCCCTTTGGCGATGCAACGCTCTCCCTCGGCGACGGGGGCTTCGGCGGGATCGAGCCGGCAGAACGGGATCAGGCGTCCCTTACTTTCGCCGGCCCACCGCAGCACGCGGTCGTTGGGCAGGCTGTAGGAAGGCATGCGCTCTGGGTCGTGTAGAGGGAACACGCAGGCCCTGCGTGCGTCGGCGGCATCGAGCTGGGAGAGCAGCGTCTTCAGGTCAAGCGAGCGGCCGTCCTCGTCCAGTCCGAGGTGGGTGTGGGCGTCGAAGACTTCCGTTCCGCCAGGTCGCAGACGCTCGCCGTCCGCCAGGAACGGAGCGAGTGCGTCGCGATAGATGGATGCGCTCATCGCCACTCATTCTGCCGATCGCGCGGTTGCGGCGACGCGCGGCATGTCGATCCAACGGCGAGGCCAACCGGGCAAAAGCAATGAATCGACACAAAAGTCTCGCCTGCTCGGCGTATCCTGAGTCGAGGATGACGATTCTCGATGACGTAAAGGGAGACCTGACAAGCGCGATGCGTGCTGGCGAGAAGCAGCGCGTCGGCGCGCTGCGCATGATCCTCTCCGAGTTGCAGAAGGCGGAAAAGGATGGTTCCGGGGACGAGCTGGCTGTGCTGCGGCGTGAGCGCAAGCGTCGCCTGGAGGCCGCCAAGGCGTTTCGCGACGGGGGACGCGAGGATCTTGCAAGTGGCGAGGAGGCCGAGGGTGAGCTGATCGGCTCCTACCTGCCGGCCGAGCTATCCGACGACGAGCTGCAGGCGATCGTCGAGCGCGCCCTGGCTGAAAGCGGCGCGCAGTCGCCCAAGGACATGGGTCAGGCGATGAAGAGCGTTATGGCGGCTGTCGATGGGCGCGCCGATGGTAAGCGGGTCTCGGGCCTGGTCAGGGCGGCGCTCGGAGGATGAGGACGCGGATCGAGCTGCCGGTCGAGGTCGCCGCCGAGCTGGCAGGCACCCAGGATGCGGTACTGCGTGCGCTGGAGGGGCATCTGCGTTGCAAGGTATTCCTGCGCGGCAACTTGCTCACGCTCGAGGGCTCCGAGGAGGATGCGCGCATGGGCGAGCGGGTCATACACGAGCTCTCCGAGCTGATCGGCCGCGGCCATCAGGTTGCGCCCGGCACGATCGCTGCGGTGACGGGCGCCCTGGATGCGCATGAATCGCCGGCGCGTGTCTTGGAGGACATCGTTTGGAGGCATCGCAGCCTGAGCGTCGCTCCTAAGACGGTCAATCAAAAGCGCTACGTCGACTCAATCCGCTCCAGCACCGTGACGTTCGGCGTTGGGCCGGCCGGCACCGGCAAGACGTTCCTGGCAGTGGCAATGGCCGCCGCTGCGCTCTCGCGCCATGAGGTCAATCGCATCATCCTCACGCGCCCGGCTGTCGAGGCCGGTGAGCGGTTGGGCTTCCTGCCCGGCGACTTGATGGCGAAGGTGGATCCCTATCTGCGCCCGCTTTTCGATGCGCTGCACGACATGCTCGATCCGGAGAAGGTCTCCCAACATCTGGAGCGTGGCGTGATCGAGATTGCGCCGCTCGCTTTCATGCGCGGTCGTACGCTCAACGATTCGTTCGTGATCCTTGACGAGGCTCAGAACACGACGCCCGAGCAGATGAAGATGTTCCTCACCCGTCTTGGCTTTGGTTCCAGGATGGTCGTGACCGGCGACATAACCCAAGTCGACCTGCCGCGCGAGCAGCGCTCGGGGCTCGTCGTGGTAGGTGAGGTGCTCGACGCGATCGAGGGCATCGAGTTCGTGCGCTTCGGCGGCGAGGACGTGGTGCGCCACAAGCTCGTGCAGCGGATCGTGGAGGCATATGACGAGCACGGCAGGCGCACGACCGACGACGTAGGTGGGCGACGTGGTGCTCCCGGGCGGCCTGCTGCTTCCGCGCGATCCGGGTCGGACATCGTGAGCGAGACTGACGATGCCGAGGGGCAGGTCGTGGTTCAGCGTTTGGCCGAGCGTCGAGCCTGAGCCGCTCGCATCGATGCTCGAGGTCGAGGTTTTCGGCGCACAACTGCTCGCAGGGCCACTACCTCAGTGGCGGGTACAGCGGCTGTGCGCGCTTGCGCTCGCATCGGCCGGTGTCGAGGAGGGACATCTCGCCGTCGAGTTCGTCGGTGCTGAGCGCATGGCCGAGCTGAACGGCGAGCACCGCCGCAAAGACGGCCCCACAGACGTGCTGTCCTTTCCCGTCGATGGAGCCGATCCCGATGCTCCTGGAGCCGGCGTTCCACGTGAGCTTGGCGATGTCGTGATCTGTCCCGCCTTCACGAGCGATGTGGGTGAGGCGATCGTGCACGGGACGCTCCATCTCGTCGGCATGGACCACGAGACAGACGATGGCGAGATGTTGGCGCTGCAAGCCGAGATCATGCGCTGGGGCAACTCGTGAGAAACGAGAACAACCCCATCACCCAGCAACCACAGGTTGCCCTATGAGCGATGCAGCCACGGAATCGTATGCAGCAGCGACGCGCAGCGGCTTTGTCGCGCTGGCCGGCCGCCCCAACGTCGGCAAGTCGACGCTTGTCAACGCGATCGTCGGTGGCAAGGTCGCGATCGTCTCCGATCGCCCGCAGACCACGCGCCGGGCGATTCGCGGCGTGCGTACCGAGCAGCATTGGCAGATGGTGCTTGTCGACCTGCCCGGCGTTCAGCGTCCCCGTGACACGCTGACCGAGCGCATGGCCGTCCGGGTGCGACTGGAACTGGAGGGCTCCGATGCGGCGCTACTGGTGCTCAACGGGGAGCAGGGGGTCGGCGCCGGCGACCGCTACATAGCGCAGGCGCTCGCCGAGGTGGATGTGTCGGTGACGATCGCGATCAACAAGGTCGATCGGCTCGACCGTGCAACGACCGTCGCAGTTCTGGCGGCTGCCGCTGAGCTTGACCTCGGCGGCGAGATATTCCCGATCTCCGCCCGTACCGGTAATGGTGTAGGCGAGCTTGTAGAGCACCTCGCCGAGCTGATGCCGCAAGGTCCGTTCATGTTCTCCCCACAGGCGATCTCAGATCAGCCGCTGTCGGTGTTGCTGGCCGAGCTAGTACGTGAGGCGGCGATCAGACGCACCTTCCAGGAGCTGCCCCACGCCGTGGAGGCAATCGTTGAAGAGATCGAACACCCGCGCGACGGCTTGGTCCGGGTACGGGCACTGCTGTGGGTCGAGACCGAGTCCCAGAAGGGGATCGTCGTCGGCGCGGGCGGGCGCATGATCAAGGCGATCGGCTCCGCCGCACGCAAGGAGATCGAGCGCGAGCTGGATTGCCATGTGCACCTGGACCTGTCGGTGCGCGTGCGACGTGATTGGCGCGGGGATGAGGGCTTGCTCGATCGGCTGGGGATTACTTAGTACGTCTTCAGAATGAGCTCTGCGCCGGGCGTTCATGGAGGTTACGAAAGCTGGGTGTATGGCTCATCTTTTTGAATGATCTGCCTACCACCCCCTTTTGCGAAGGCTTAGCTAAAGGTTGGGTACCAAAATAAATATCTCAGCTCCATACAAAGGGGTGTTGCGAGGTGCAGGTCATTTTGAAAGACCTTCTCAGGGATCGGGAAAGACCTTCTCAGGCACCGGACGGGGAGGCGTAGCGGGCCTAGCTCTCAGATCTTGCCCTTGAGCCGGTCGCTGACTCGGCACACCGCGTCGAGATCGAAGACCGGGACGAACGCGAAAGGCACCGTCAACACAGCCGGCGGTGAGCCGCCGGCAAACCGCTGACGGCGCAGGCGGGCTATTTGCGCCAGCTGGACGCGGGCGCGGTCGTTGACGGTTCGTGCCATTTGCACGGCGTTGCTTGCGACATTGGCGTCCGCGCCGTCGCCGCCTTCCCTGGTTGCCAGCGCGATTCGCTCCAAATCCTGCCGGCTGAAGCGTCTTGGCAGGGTGCCATTGACGATCACCGTGTCGAGGTCTCGGTCCAGTTCACGACGCAAGCCTTCCTCCAGCTCAAGCGTCTCGGTGACGGCCATCTCGCTCGCGTGGGTCACCGCGACGTACGCCGATCGCCGCGCGTCATCGAGCAGTTCGCGCAGCGCCTGTGCCTGTTCGGCCAGCGGCCCGACGCGCACGATCGCGGAGAATGTCTGCGGCGAGCGCAGCATCGAAAGCGCGTGGCCGCTGGCGGGCGCGTCGAGCACGACGAGGTCATAGGCCATTCTGCCCCGTCTCTCACGACTTGAATCGCTCGATCCGCTCTTGGCTGCACCCAGCCCTTCGCACAGCTCGCGCAGCTTGACCATGCTCACCAGCTCCTTAACGCCCGGAGCCGCGGCCGCGAAGTACTGAAAGGTGCTGCTCGACGCGAGCAGGCGCGCCGAGATGCGGCCGGTGAGGGTCTGCAGCCACTCCCCAAGCGCGCGGTCTGGGTCGATCGACATGGTCCAGAGACCCTCCTGCAGCTCGGTCTCCTCGCCATCTTTGTGGTCGGGCCGGTGTCCACGATGGCTGTGCTCGTCGCCGTCGGCACGCACCGCCCGATTGGGCCCATTCGGGCCCGTCTCATCGGTGACGAAGAGGTCGGACAGATGATGTTGGGAGCCCAACTCGACGACGATCGTGCGCAATCCTTGCTGAGCCGCGGCGAGCCCTAGGGCACTCGCAACCGTGCTCTTGCCGACCCCGCCCTTGCCGGTCACGACGATCAGCTTTCTCTTCAGCAAAGAGGCCATTGTCTCTTGCAACCTACAATTCCGCAGATGAGCGCAGCGGCAGCCGAAGAAGTGGAGCAACTCCTCGTCTACGACGAGCGCGGTCTGGTGCCTTGCGTGGTACAGGACTGGAGTAGCGGCGAGGTGCTAACGCTTGCCTACATGAATGAGCTTGCGCTGGAGCGTACGCGCGCTACGGGCGAGCTGCACCTTTGGAGTCGCTCGCGCCAAGAGCTGTGGCACAAGGGCGCCACGAGCGGCAACACACAGGCGGTGCGAGCGCTGCGTGTCGACTGCGACGGCGATGCTCTGCTCGCGCTCGTCGAGCCTGCCGGACCGGCCTGCCATACGGGCGAGCGCAGCTGTTTCTATCGCGGTGAGCTGGAGTATGCAGCTCCACACGAGACGCTGCCCGCGCTCGAGCGCACGTTGCGCGAGCGCGCAAGCGAGCGTCCAGCGGGCTCCTACACCGTGGAGTTGCTCGACGATCCCAAGCGCATCGGCGAGAAGGTGATGGAGGAGGCCGAGGAGGTCTCCCGTGCCGCACGCGAAGAGACCGATGAGCGCGTGGACGAAGAGGCCGCCGACCTGCTCTATCACCTGCTTGTGCTGTTGCACAGCCGCGGGCGTGTCTTGTCCGATGCGGAGCGAGTGCTCGATGGACGTCGTCGTTAGCGTCCGCCACGGAGCGGTCGGCATTTGCGGGGGCACGCGTCTGCTGGGGTACGCGCGATGAGCGCCGCCGGTAGTGCCCCCCCGTCGCAGGCAGCGGATGCCTATAACCTGATCCCGCTGCATGAGACATTCATCGCCGACTGCGAGACACCGGTGTCGGCGTTTTTGAAGCTGCGCGAGCTGGCGCCGGACGAACCCGCCTTCCTGCTGGAGTCGGCCGAGCAAGGTCAGCGCATGGGCCGCTACTCGTTCATCGGCTTCCGCCCGCACAGGGTGTTGCGCTGGTCGCTTGGCGATCCGGGTGACCCATATGCGTTGGCGGCCGCCGCGGTAGCCGACTGTCGCCAGGCGCCGCTGCCCGACGGGGTCGGTGGGTTCCCATTCATGGGGGGTGCCGTGGGCTACTTTGGCTATGACCTAGTGCGCACTGTGGAGCCGCTCGCCGAGCCGAATTCGGACGCGCTCGGTCTGCCGGACATGGCGCTGATGCTGACCGATGCGCTTGTCGTCTTCGACCACCTCGAGCATACGATCACGATCCTCGCGAATGCCGACCTCGAGGCCGAGCCTGACGAGCAGCGGGCGCGCGCGGCGGCCGCCACGACGATCGCCGAGGTGCGCGCGTGTCTATCGGGGCCGGTTCCGAGAAGGGGTGTTGTTACTGAAGGTGGTGTTGCTGAAAGGGGGGTTGTTGCCGACACAGGCGATTCGGAGATCGATGCCGCAGGCAATGCGGGTGGCGCCGCCCTCCCGAGGGCGCACGCGGCGCCGCGTTTCGAGTCGAACATGACGCGCGAGCACTTTGAAGCGATGGTGGCGCGGATCGTCGAGTACATCTACGCGGGCGACGCTTTCCAGGTCGTGCCCTCGCAGCGCTTCTCGGCCAAGGTGCCCGTCGAGGGTTTCTCCATATACAGAGGCTTGCGCACCGTCAACCCAAGTCCCTATATGTACTTCTTGGACTTCGGCGATTTCCAGATCGCCGGCGCGAGTCCCGAGCCGCTGCTCACTGTCTCTGCACGCCACGTGTCCACGCGCCCGATCGCCGGCACGCGCCCGCGCGGGGCCAGGCCGGAGGAGGATCGGCGCATCGCCGACGAGCTGCTCGAAGACGAGAAGGAGCGCGCCGAGCACGTGATGCTCGTCGATCTGGGACGTAACGACCTCGGACGTGTGTGTGAGTACGGCAGCGTGACGGTCGACGAGCTGATGGAGATCGAGACCTATAGCCACGTGATGCACATCGTCTCCTCTGTGTCTGGCATCTTGCGCGAGGACGTGGGCGCGATGGACGCACTGCGCTCGGTGCTGCCGCCTGGCACGCTCTCGGGCGCTCCGAAGGTGCGCGCGATGCAGATAATCGACGAGCTGGAGTCCACCAAGCGCGGCGGCTACGGTGGCGCGATCGGCTATCTCAGCTACACGGGCGACCTCGACACGGCGATCCATATCCGCACCGTCGTCGTCAAGGAGGGTGTCGCGCACGTGCAGGCCGGCGGCGGCACAGTGGCCGACGCTAAGCCCGAGTACGAGTACGAGGAGTCGGTGAACAAGAGTAAGGCGGTGCTGCGCGCCGTCGAGCTTGCCTGCGAACAGCCGGATTGGGCTTGAACATGCGCGGCTTCAACGACGGGTGCGGTGAAACGAAGCGCGTGCGTCCTCAGGTGCGTCCGGCAAGGAGGGTCTAGCGGATGCGCGTGCTTGTCATCGACAACTACGACTCGTTCGCCTACAACCTCGTCCAGTACCTGGGCGAGCTGGGGGCCGAAGTCTGCGCGGTGCGTAACGACGCTGCCACCGTCGAGCAGTTGCTCGAAGACTCCTACGAGCGCTGTGTGATCTCACCGGGCCCTTGCACTCCCAACGAGGCCGGCATCTCGCTGGAGGTGGCGCGGCGGATGCCGGAAGCCGCCATTCCCACGCTCGGTGTCTGCCTCGGCCACCAGTCGATGGCCCAGGCGTTCGGCGGTGTCGTCAAGCTGCATGAGCCAGTGCACGGCAAGGCGACCACGATCGAGCACGACGGGCGCACGATCTTTGCTGGGCTCACTTCGCCGCTGAAGGTCGGGCGCTATCACTCGCTTGTCGTCGACGAGGCGCTGCCCGATTGTCTGGAAGCGACCGCGCACGGTGGCGGCGTGTTGATGGCGTTGCGCCATCGCGAGCTGCCAGCTGAGGGCGTCCAGTTTCATCCCGAGTCGGTGCTCACGGATGAAGGCAAGAAGCTCCTGGCAAACTTTCTCGCGGCAGGCGTCGTGTCCAACGGCGGCGTACAGGTGGGTACATCCAAAATATGACAAATACCATTGAGACTACAATATGTAGCTACTATTGTAGTTTTCAAAAAATAATAATACACCCCACCCACCGAATGCTCGTCTGGGCAGGGGTCCGGTAGGTGCCCAATCCCACCCTCACACGGGCGATCGATGCGGTCGCCTCGCGTCGCGACCTGAGCCGGCAGGAGGCCGCTGAGGTGCTCGCCGAGATCATGCACGGCGATGTCTCGGAGACCCAGATCGCCGCCTTTCTGATCGCGCTGCGCACGAAGGGGGAGACGGTTGACGAGCTGGCCGGGCTGGCCGGCACGATGCGCGAGCTGGCGGCACATGTGCCGACCAAGCGCCACGACCTGCTCGACACGGCCGGTACCGGCGGTGGCCGGCGTACCTTCAATGTCTCCACCACGGCCGCCCTGGTGGCGGCCGGCGCGGGCTGCGCTGTGGCCAAGCATGGTAACCGCTCGGCGACCAGTTCGTCTGGCTCGGCCGACCTCTTGGAGGCGCTCGGCGCACGCATCGACCTCGGTCCTGATGCCGTCGCGCAGTGCATCGAGGAGGCCGGCTTCGGCTTCATGTTCGCGCCTGCCCACCACCAGGCCACTCGTTTCGTGGTGCCGGTCAGAAGCGAGCTGGCGGTGCGCACAATCTTCGACTTCCTCGGGCCGCTAACCAATCCGGCGGGCGCCAACCAGCAGCTTGTCGGCGTCGCCGATTCGAGCTTCCTGGAGACGATCGCGGGTGCGCTGGCACGCCTCGGCGTGCAGCGCGCGCTTGTCGTCGCCGGCGAGGATGGGCTCGACGAGGTCTCCACCTCGGCGGCCACTCAGGTGGTCGAGGTCAACGGCGATGAGCTGAAGCGCTATGTGCTCACGCCCCAAGATGTTGGCATCGGACTTGCGGATCCTTCCGACCCGCTGCTTGGCGGTGGCTCGCCGGCCGAGAACGCCGCGGTCACGCGTGCGGTGTTCGACGGGGAGCAGAGCGTGCGCGCCGATCTGGTGTTGATCAATGCGGGCGCCGCGATCTATGCCGCGGGTGCTGCCGATTCGATCGCAAGCGGCGTCGAGGCTGCACGTGCGGCGATCGCGTCTGGGGGCGCTTCCGCGGCGCTCGAACGTTATGTGCAGGCCAGCCGCCGCCACGCACCTGAGCAGGTGGCTGGATGACTGTGTTGGCACCGCATCTTGGCCGAAACTCGTCAAGAGGTTGAGCGTCGCAAGCAACAAAGACCTATCGGGACAGACATAAGCTCGCGCCGACCGAGCCGGTTTCGCCAGGCGCTCGCTGCCCCGGGTATTTCTGTGATCGCCGAGTTCAAGCGCCGCTCTCCCTCGGCGGGCAAGCTGCGCGAGCCGGAGCCTGACGTCGCAGAGATCGTCAGCGCCTATGAGCGCGGTGGGGCGAGTGCTTTGTCGGTGCTGACCGAGGGGCCGAACTTCGATGGATCGCTAGCCGACATCGATACGGCGCGGGGCGCGTGTGGGTTGCCGATCTTGCGCAAGGACTTTGTTGTCGATCCATATCAGCTGTATGAGGCTGTGGTTGCTGGCGCCGATGCCGTGCTGCTGATCGTGGCAGCGCTCGAGCAAGAGGAGCTTGCCTCGCTGTACGATCGCGCACTCAGGCTTGGCTTGGACGTGCTCGTGGAGGTGCACGACCGCGACGAGCTTGCGCGCGCAGAGCAGGTCGAGGCGCGGCTGATCGGCGTGAATAACCGCGACCTGCGGGACTTCAGCGTCGATATCGGACGCACCGAACGGCTACTGGGCGAGATGCCTGCGGGGACGACCGTGGTGTCCGAGTCTGGGATCTCCGGGCCGCAACAGCTGGAGCAGCTGGAGCGTGCTGGGGTGGCGGCGGTGCTTGTCGGCGAGTCGTTGATGCGGGCGCCTGAGCCTGAGCAGGCACTTGCCGCTCTACTGGCAGGCTCATCGGCGCCTACGTTCTGATTTTTTATAAAGTCGCATGGTCCTCTTTAGTTCTCGTTGATCGCCATCCCTCATCCTGACTACCAATGAAGCGTACGTTCCTCATTCCTCTCCTCTCGGCCCTGATCGGTGGCGGGGTTGTCGTCGCTGTGGTCGCGGCCGCTGGCGATCTCGGCTCCTCCTCGAAGACAGTCACGATCGTGCAACAGGCTTCGACTCCAGTGGCTCCGTCGAACGCATCGCAGCAAGGTGGCGGCCTGACTCCGCACCAGATATACGAACGGGATGCGCCCGGGGTCGCGCTCGTGACCTCCACGATCGTCAAGCAGACCGAATCGCCCTTCAGCCTTGGCGGCGAAAGCGAGCAGGGGACGGCCACCGGCTCTGGCTTTGTCATCAACAGCAACGGTACGATCCTGACCAACTACCACGTGGTCGAGAACGCCGTCAAGGTCGAGGTCAGCTTCGAACACGGCAAGACCGTCGAAGCGAAAGTGATCGGCAAGGATCCCTCCAACGATCTTGCCGTGTTGCGGATCCCGACCGAAGGTCTCACGATGCACGTGTTGACGCTCGGGAACTCCAGCAAGGCGCAGGTCGGCGATCCGGTGCTCGCGATCGGCAACCCCTTCGGTTACGACCGCACGCTCACCACTGGCGTCGTCTCAGCGCTACAGCGTCAGATCACCTCACCCAACGGCTTCTCGATCGACAATGTTCTGCAGACCGATGCGCCGATCAATCCCGGCAACTCTGGTGGGCCGCTCCTCAACGAGAAGGGCGAAGTGATCGGCATCAACTCCCAGATCGAGACCGGCGGCAGCGGCGACGGCAGCGTGGGGATCGGCTTCTCGATCCCGATCAACACCGCCAAGTCTGAGCTTCCTCAGCTTGAGAAAGGCGGGACTGTCAGCGGTGCCTATCTCGGCGTCAGCACGATCAGCGTCGACGGCTCGCTCTCCGCCCTGAACTTGCCGGTGAAGAGCGGGGCCATGGTCGAGACCGTGGAAGCTGGCACGCCGGCGGCGAAGGCAGGACTGCGCGGCGGCAACCTCGAAGCGCAGTTGGGCGGCGGCAAGGTGGCCGTCGGCGGCGACATCATCGTCGGGGTCGACGGCAAAGCGATCAGCAGCGCTGAAGATCTTTCGTCCTTGATCGGGTCCAAGAAGCCTGGCGACACGATCTCGGTCGAAGTGATGCGTGCGACCGGCAAGGGCACCTATGAAAAGAAGACGATCAAAGTGACGCTCACGGCGCGTCCGAACTCGATCAAGAACCCCAACACGCCCGAAGGCTAAGGGGCCGCTACCGTTGGGGCATGTCCTCCGACGGGAACACGCAAGTGAAGATCTGCGGGATCACCCGCCTGCAGGACGCCGAGCTGGCCGTCGAGCTCGGAAGCTGGGCGGTGGGCATGGTGTTCTTCGACGCCTCCCCCCGCGCTTGCTCGCTTGCCGAGGGACAGCGCATCGCGACGAGCCTGCGCCGCAAGGTGGAGTTGTGCGGGGTGTTCGTAAACGCGCAGATGGAGGAGATCGTTGGCGTCAGCGAGCAGCTCGGCTTGACGCTGCTGCAGCTGCACGGCGACGAGGGGCCCTCCTTCTGCGCGGAGGCCGCTCGACGCACCGGCGCACGCATAGTCAAGGCGCTACAGGTGTCCGGCCTGGCCGACATCCAGGACGCAGCCCGCTTCCACACCGACTTTCATTTGCTCGACGCACGCTCGACAGAGCCTGGACACGAGCAGTTGCGCGGCGGCACGGGGGAGACCTTCGACTGGGCGCTGCTGGCCGGGCGGCGCTCGAAAGTGCCGCTGATCTTCAGCGGTGGCCTGAATCCCGGCAACGTGGGCGAGGCGATCGAGCGTGTGCGTCCGTTCGCTGTCGACACCGCCAGCGCCACCGAGAGCGCGCCTGGGATCAAGGATCCGGCGTTGCTGCGCGATTTCTTCGCTGCGGTGGATCGTGCCGCCTTCGCTTCGCCTGCCTCAGCCCCGGTGCCCGAGGATCCGGCCGTTTCCCACGATCCTGAGCTCACCGAGACGGTCTCGCTCGGCGAGCCGTCGCAGGAGGCGACGCCGTCGGTAGGCTCGCCCACGTGAGCGCAGTCGAGCATCGCTTTGGGCCCTATGGGGGCCAGTATGTTCCCGAGACGCTGATGCCGGCGCTGGCGGAGTTGGAGCAAGCCTGGCATGTTGCGCGCGAGGATCCCGCGTACACGCGCCGAGCTCGACCGCCTGCTGCGCGACTTCGCCGGGCGTCCCACTCCCCTGTACCTCGCCGAGCGCATCTCCGAGCGGCTCGGCCGGCCCGTCTATCTAAAGCGCGAGGATCTCAACCACACCGGTTCACACAAGCTCAACAACGCGCTTGGGCAGGCGCTGTTGGCCAAGCGCATGGGCAAGCACCGGATCATCGCCGAGACCGGAGCTGGCCAGCACGGCGTCGCCACCGCTACCGTTTGTGCGCTGCTCGACCTTGAGTGCGTGATCTACATGGGCACCGAGGACACTCGCCGCCAGGCGCCGAATGTGCAGCGCATGGAACTGCTCGGGGCGCGCGTGCATGCGGTCGATGCCGGTGCGCGCACGCTCAAGGAGGCTACCTCCGCGGCAATCCGCGACTGGGTGACTAACGTCGGCGATACCCATTACATAATCGGCTCGGTCGTCGGTCCGGCGCCATACCCTGCCCTGGTGCGTGATCTGCAGCGCGTGATCGGCGACGAGGCGCGTGCGCAGCTGCTGGAGCGGGCGGGGCGTCTGCCTGCGCGCGTGATCGCTTGCGTCGGCGGGGGCTCCAATGCGCTTGGCATCTTCACGGCATTCCTCGACGACGAGGGCGTCGAGCTGATCGGCGTGGAGGCCGGCGGCGACGGGATCGACACCGAGCGCCACGGCGCGCCGCTGACGGTGGCCGGCCGTGCCGGCGTGTTGCACGGGGCGCTCTCGGCGGTTATGCAGGACGAGGAGGGCCAGATCATCGAGGCGCACTCGATCTCGGCCGGCCTGGACTATCCCGGAACGGGACCCCAGCACGCGTACCTGCGCGACAGCGGCAGGGCCCGCTACGAGGCCATCACCGACCGTCAGGCGCTGGCCGCGTTCCGTGAGGTTGCGCGCCTGGAGGGGATCATTCCGGCGCTTGAGACCGCGCATGCGCTCGCCTGGACGCTTGCGCAAACCGAGGGCGAGCTGGACCTCGTGTGTCTGTCAGGGCGCGGCGACAAGGATTTGGTTGAGGTGCTCGATGCCGGCTGAGGTTTTTTTTGGGAGACAAGATTCGCTGTATCCCTTGAGGTTTCCCGTGTGGCCGGTCGCGCTGTGCCGCGCGGGCCAGCCGGCTCTTTTTGTCTTTGGATCGCGGCTGTGAGCGCTACCGCGACCCCCCATGACGGGGGACAGGCCACCCCCCATGGCGGGGGACAGGCCGGCATCGACAGGATCGCTGCTGCCTTCGCGAGCAGCGGCAAGCGGGCCGCGCTGATGCCGTACCTGATGGGAGGCTTTCCAACGCTTGAGGAGTCGGCGAAGATCGGCCAGGCTTGCGTTGCCGCTGGTGCCGATCTGCTGGAGCTGGGCGTGCCCTACTCCGATCCGCTTGCTGACGGTCCTGTGATTCACGAGGCCGGTACGCGTGCGCTCGCCGCGGGCGCGAGCCTCACAGGCGTGCTTGAGGTCGCGCGGACGCTCGCGCCGAGCGTGCCGGTGGTACTCATGTGTTACGCCAACATGGTCTTTGCGCCTGGGGCAGAGGCGTTTGTCGAGCGTCTTGCCCAGAGCGGTGCGAGCGGGCTGATCGTTCCGGACCTGCCGTTGGAGGAGGCGCCACAGGTGCTTGGCGCTTGCGATGCCCACGGCCTTGCGCTGGTGCCGTTGGTCGCGCCCACCACGCCACCCGAGCGCCTTTCAAGGATCGGAGAGCGAGCGCGCGGCTTTCTCTACACCGTGTCGGTCGTCGGCACGACCGGCGAGCGGGCCGCGCTGTCGGATCGCTTCGCCGAGGTTGTGAGCCGCGCAAAGGCAAACACAGCCGCGCCTGTAGCGCTTGGCTTCGGGATCTCGACTCCCGAGCATGCCTTGCAAGCGGCGCAGGCCGGGGCGGACGGCGTGATCGTCGGCACACGCCTGGTGCGCGCCGCGGCCGAGTCCGAGGATCCCGCCGGGGCCGTCGGCGAAGTCGTCGGCGAGCTCGCCGCGGCCTTGGCGGCGTAGCTTCCGGAGGCGTCCGCGGATGGCTGGCCTACCGGTGAGCTTGTAGCGACCTCGACGTCGGGGGCTCGAGCGCTCACATCCGCGTGGCCGCCTGAGCGGTCTGCGCTTGAGTCGGTATGCGGGCGCTGCGGCCTATGCGGCGTCCTACTCGCGCAGGCTGTTATAGGATTCGCCCGCAATGGGACTGGTACTCACCGTAACCGCCGGGCTGGTCATTTGGATCGTGCTGTGGGCGCTGGGCGCGAAGGGCTTCGACTCCTTCATGCTCGCGACGCTGGTTACGATTGTCGGCGCTTCGCTGAAGATCCTCTCCGGCTACCTTCCGGGCCGTCGCAACCCCGGGCACTAGCTATCGCGTGCGCGCGCGCTGGGCGGGCACCGGGGTCCTTGCCGCTCTCGCCCTTCTGCCGGCGCTGGCCGGTTGTGGCGGCGTAAGCAGCTCGACCGCCGCGGAGAACATCGGCAGTCAGCTGACGATCTACTCGAGCCTGCCGCTGCAGGGCCCTGAGGGGTCGATCTCGCAACAGATCGTCGGTGGCGAGAAGCTCGCGCTGTCCGACGCGCAGGGGCATGTCGGCCGCTTCACGGTCAACTACGTGTCGCTTGACGATTCCAACGCCACGACCGGCGAGTGGGATCCGGGGGTCACCGCCTCCAACGCGAAGGCGGCGGCGCAGGATCCCACGACGATTGCCTATCTCGGCGACTTCAACTCCGGCGCGAGCGCCGTGTCGCTGCCGCTGACCAATGCCGCCGGCATCCTGCAGGTCAGCCCGGCAAGTCCATACGTAGGCTTGACGACCTCGTTTGACGCCAACCAAGGCGAGCCTGAACGCTTCTACCTCACGGGCAAGCGCACATTCGGACGGATCGCGCCCGGCGACACGGTTCAGGCGGCCGCGCAGGTGGCGTTGCTGCGCCGACTTGGGATACACAAGCTGTATTTGGTCGCAGACCAGGACCCCTTCGACACGCCGCTGGCGGCGATCGTCCAAGGCGATGCCGAACACGCCGGGATCAAGGTGTTGGGCGACGACACGGTCACGATCGCTCCGGGCGCGAGCTTCACCGGCGAGGTGAAGAAGGTCTCCGAAAGTGGTACGCAGGCCGTGTTCGTCAGCGCGACCGCCACTGAGGAAGCAGCAGAACTCTGGCGCGAGCTGCATACCGCGGCGCCGCACCTCTCGCTGCTTGCCTCGGCGACGATGAACAACAGCGTGTTCACTTCGCACCTTCGGGCCGCCGAAAGCGCGACGTTCATCGGCTCGCCGGTGCTGCCCATCGATCTCTATCCGCTCGCGGCGCGGCATGTGCTGAGCGAATACCGTCGCCACTTCGCGACGGCGGGCGAAGCGTATGCGCTGTACGGCTACGAGACGATGAGCGTCGTGCTCGCCTCGATCCGCGCTGCCGGCGCAGACGGCGACGATCGCCAGGCGGTGATCGACAAGTTCTTCGCGACACACGAACGCCAGTCGGTGCTCGGTGTGTACTCGATACAGCCGAACGGCGAAACGACCCTTTCCACTTACGCCATCGACCGCATGGTGAACGGGGCACCCGTCTTCTGGCGCGTCTTCAATACGTCTGGCTGATCAATCGTTGCCGAGCGCGGCACGTAGCGCCTCGTCGAGCTTCGGGTAGCGGAACTGGTAGCCGAGCACCAGCGCCTTGGCGGGCAGCACGCGCGCACCGGTCGTGACGATCTCGGCCATCTCTCCGTAGAGAAGCCCAAGCGCGGCCCCAGGCACTGGAAGAAACGAGGGGCGCTTCAGCGCGCGTCCGAGGGCTTTGGAGAAGTCGCCGTTGCGCTGCGGCTCCGGTGCGGTCGCGTTGATCGCCCCTTGCCACTGCTGCTCGTCGATCGACGCGAGCACGATTCCCACCAGGTCGTCCGGGTGGATCCAGGAGATGTACTGGCGCCCACCGGCGACCGGTCCACCCACGCCCAGCTTGAAGGCAGGCAGCATCTTGGCAAGCGCACCGCCGTCGCGGTCGAGCACCACGCCCGTGCGCACCTTCGCCACGCGCAACCCATAGCCCTCGCCAGCATCGGCCTCAGCCTCCCACGCCTGGCATGTCTGCGCGAGGAAGTCGCTACCCGCCGGGACATCCTCGTCGATCGGCTCGTCGCCGTGGGCGCCGTAGTAGCCGATCGCCGAGCCGCTCACGAGCACCTTGGGCCGCTCGGCCTCGGTCAGCTCCCCGATTCCCTCTACAAGCTGGCGCGTACCCGTCACTCGACTCTCACGGATGGCCTGCTTGGCGGCGGCGCTCCAGCGCTGCGCGATGTTCTCGCCGGCCAGGTGCACGATCGCGTCGCGACCCGCGAGGGCCTGGGCGGGCGCCGGCTCGCGCGTCGGGTCCCAACCTTGCGCGTCGAGTGCGCCTGTCGTCTCGCCGTCCGTGCCTGTGGTGTCACGAGGCTCGCCAGTTGTCTTGTCGTGCGTGTCGGCTGATTGCTTCGAATTCTCCAGCTGCTTATGTGCCTGGCCGGGATCGCGTGAGAGGACCGTAACGTCGTCGCCGCGCTCCCTCAGCGCTGCCACCACGCGTCGTCCGATCAGGCCCGTCGCTCCAGTGATCGCTATCCGCATGGCCTTCTTGCTCCGTCCGGTTGTCGCATGGCCGGCGCGGTGTGGCCGGTCGCCTCTGTGCCTCAGCCGTTGCTGTGAACGCGCTGCTCGCCCACTTGTCCCCCGTCATGGGGGATGCCGGTCAGGGTATCGCCCTGCGCGTAGCCAACCTCTTGCCCGGCGAGCGCGTCGCCGCTGGCGCGCGCCTGCTCGGCCACAGCGGCTGCCACTGCGGGGGCCACGTCGCGATTGAAGACGGAGGGAATAATGTAGTCGTCGCGCAGTTCGCTGTCGTCGACGATCGCGGCTATAGCCGTCGCGGCGACCATCTTCATCTGCTCGGTGATCGAGCGTGCGCGCACGTCCAGGGCGCCGCGGAAGATGCCGGGGAAACAGAGCACGTTGTTGATCTGGTTGGGGTAGTCCGAGCGTCCGGTGGCCATGATGCGCACATAGGGAGCGGCCTCCTCGGGAATCACCTCGGGGTTGGGATTGGCCATCGCGAAGACCATCGCGTCCTTGTTCATCTTGGCCAGCGCCTCGACCGGCAGAGCCCTGGCTCCGGAAAGGCCGACGAGCAGGTCGGCGCCCTCGATCACGTCGGCTGGGCTGCCCGTGCGCTGCTCGCTGTTGGTCGACTCGGCATACCAGCGCTTGATGGAGCTCATGCTCCCGTCGAGGTAGTCCTCGCGCAAAGTCGAAAGGGCGCCGCGCGAGTCGGCGCCGATGATCTCGCGCACGCCGGCCTCCAAGAGGATCTTGGTGACGGCGACGCCGGCTGCTCCGAGCCCGATCACGAGCACTTTCAGCTCCGCAAGGCTGCGGCCGGTCAACTTGACCGCGTTCAGCAGCGCCGCCAGCACGACCACGGCCGTGCCGTGCTGGTCGTCGTGGAAAACGGGAATGTCCAGGTCGTTCTTGAGCCGCTCCTCGACCTCGAAGCAGCGCGGCGCCGAGATGTCCTCGAGGTTGATCCCGCCGAAGGCGGGCGCGATCAGCGTGACGGCGCGCACGATCTCATCCGTGTCCTTCGTGTCGAGGCAGATCGGGAAGGCGTCGACGCCGGCGAACTCCTTGAACAAGCAGGCCTTGCCCTCCATTACCGGCATCGCCGCGGCGGGCCCGATGTCGCCGAGACCGAGTACCGCCGTGCCGTCGGAGACGACGGCCACCGTGTTGCGCTTGATCGTGTACTGGAAGGCCTTGTCGGGGTCGTCCTTGATCGCCGTGCACACTCTCGCCACGCCGGGCGTGTAGGCCATCGACAGGTCGTCGCGCGTCTTCAAGGGATGCTTGTTGTGCTGTTCGATCTTGCCGCCGACGTGCAACAGGAAGGTGCGGTCGGTCGTGTCGATCACCTCGGCGCCGGCGAGCGAGGCGAGCGCCGAGAGGATGCGGTTCCAGTGCTCGCGACTGCCGGCGTCGACGAGGATGTCGCGCAGGCTGTGCCCGGCATCGGCCTCGACCAGGTCGACGGCGACGACCATTCCGCCCTGCTCGCCGATCATGTCGGTGACCTGGCCGAGCATGCCCTGGCGCTCGTCGATCTTGACGCGAATGGTCAGGCGGTACTGGGCGCTGGGGGTGACGCTCACTGGGACGGGACTCCTCCTCGAAAATGGCCGGCGCGGTAACCGGGCGGTCCGGCATGTTATTTGCTCGGAGCGCTCCACCCCGAACCGAGCTGCCGATGATGTCCATTTTGACGATGCCCCCCGCGCGCGCGGGGGGCATCGTGCTTTTGGATGTGCCCATCTCTCGCCGGCAGACTTGGTCGTAAGGCGGCACGTTGCGAACGAGAGCGCCTAATAGAGTGCTCGGCGTGGAGCGCCGCGTATTCCTGATCGACGGTCCCAGCCTCGTCTACCGGGCCTTCTACGCGTTGCCGGAGTCGATCGCGACCTCCACGGGCGAGCCCACCAACGCGATCTTCGGGTTCGCCTCGATGCTCGTGAAGATCATCACCGACTATGGCGTGCAGCCGACGGTCGTCGCGTGGGACGCGGGCAGCTCTGGGCGCACGGAGCTGTTCGCCGACTACAAGGCGGGGCGGCGCTCGCGCCCGGATCTGCTCAAGGCGCAATGGCCGGCGATGGAACCCCTGGTCGATGCGTTCGGCTATCGCAACATCAAGCTGGAGGGCTATGAGGCAGACGACGTGATCGCGACGCTTGCCGAGCAGGCGCGCGGCGCGGGCGTGCCCGTAACGATCCTGACGAGTGACAGAGACGTCTTCCAGTTGATCGACGAGCAGGGTCTCGTGCAGGTGATGGCCACGGCGCGTGGCATCACCGAGACGAAGCTGTACGACCGTCAGGCGGTGATCGACCGCTATGGCCTGCCGCCCGAGCTGATCCCTGACTTCTACGGCCTGAAGGGCGACACCTCCGACAACATCCCTGGCATCCCCGGCATCGGTGAGAAGACCGCGAGTGAGCTGATCCAGCGCTTCGGCGGCCTGGAGCAGATCTTGGCGCACGTTGACGAGGTCAGCGGCCCCAAGCGCAAACAGAACCTGATCGAGCACGCCGAGAATGCGCGCATGTCGATGAGCCTCGCCACCGTGCAGCGCGATCTGGCGCTCGATTTCGACCTGAGTGGCGAGGCGGCGCACGAGCCAGATCGCTCGCGCTTGCGTGAGGTCTTCCGCCGCTACGAGCTGCGCGACCCACTGCGTCGCCTGGAGGAGGCGCTAGGCGAGGTCGAGTTGGCCAAGACGACCTCCTCAGATGAGGTCAAGCTCACAGCACATGTGCGACACGGCGCCGTGGCCGACATCGCCAAGCTCGTGTTGGCGGGCGATGCGGCGCAGGAGTTGTGTGTGGTGGTGCACCAGAGCGAGGCGCCCGAGGGTGAGCTGTTCGCCGAATGCGCTCCGTGGCGCTTTGCTGTCTATGCCCAACTGGTGCCGGCGGCTGAGTCCTCGCCGGAGGAGACGCCTGCCGTAAAGCAGGCGTCTGCCGTTGGGGCTCGGCGCGGGAGCGTGCTCGTCGGCGACTGCGCCGGACCCGAGGAGGTGGTCGCGGCTTGCGCCGATCGTCCCGTCGTCGCGCACGACGCGAAGGCGCTCGGCTTGGTCCCGCCCGGCCTCGCACATGACACACTGCTCGGCGCCTACCTGCTCGAGCCGGCTCGTCGCGGCTACCCATTCGACGAGCTGTGCGAAGAGCGGGGGTTGGTTACAGATGTCGAGGATCCTGTTGCCGCTCAGGCGCTGTTGCTCGGAGCTCTGGCCACGTGGCAGCGCGAGCAGATCGCTCAGCGCGAGCTGCAGGCAGTGATGGGAGACATCGAGTTGCCACTGGTGTCGGTGCTGCGCGAGATGGAGCTGCTCGGTGTGCGCTTGAACGTGGAGCGCTTGCGAGAGATCACAGAACGCGTCTACGAGGAGATCGCGTCGCTCGAAGCACGCATCTTCGCGCTCGCCGAGGAGGAGTTCACGATCGGCTCGCCCCAGCAGCTGGGCGAGATCCTGTTCGTCAAGCTCGGTCTTTCGCGCAAGCGTCGCGGCAAGACGGGCTTCTCCACCGACGCGCGCGTGTTGCAGGCAATCCGCGAGGAGCACGAGATCGTCCCATGTATTGAGCGCTGGCGCGAGCTTTCAACCCTGATCAAGACCTACCTGGATGTGCTCCCCCAGATGGTGGACGAGCGCTCGCGCATCCACACAACCTTCTTGCAGGCCGGAGCGCAGACGGGACGCCTCGCATCCACCAACCCGAACATGCAGAACGTCCCGATTCGCACTCCATTGGGGCGCGAGATCCGCGGCTGCTTCGAGGCGGAGGACGGCCGCGTGCTGATCTCAGCTGACTACTCCCAGATCGAGCTGCGCGTGCTTGCGCATGCGGCTGAAGAGCCGGTGCTCGTGGAGATCTTCGAGCGCGGCGAAGATGTTCACACGGCCACCGCCTCCGAGGTGTTCGGTGTTGGGGGGGTGGACCACGAAAAAATCGACCCGGGGATGCGTTCGAAGGCCAAGATGATCAACTACGGGATCGTCTACGGCCTCTCGGATTTCGGCCTGGCGGATCGGCTGAACATCCCGCGCGAGGAGGCCAAGGCTTTCATCGATGCATATCTAGCGCGCTTCTCGCGTGTCGCGCAGTTCATCGAGGAGACGATCGAGCGGGCGAAGCAGGAGGGTCACGTAAAGACGCTGTGGGGCCGGCGCCGCCAGATCCCAGAGCTGCAAGCGCGCAACTACCAGGTGCGCTCGCTTGGCGAGCGCTTGGCAGTCAACACGGTCATTCAGGGAACCGCGGCCGACATCATCAAGCTGGCGATGGTGCGCTGTCATAACGCGCTGCGGGATACGGGTCTCGCCACCAAGCAGATCCTCACGATCCACGACGAGTTGCTGTTCGAAGGTCCGCCCGATGAGCGCGATGCGGCGTGCCTGCTGATCGAGGAGGAGATGTGCGGCGTGTGGGAGCACTCCCCGCCGATGGCGGTGGATATCGGCGTGGGCCAGAACTGGCTGGAGGCGAAGTGAGCCGCGCCGACATTGGACGCGCGCTCGTGATCGGTCGCACGCGCAGGTCGACGCATCTGGCGGATGCCCCGGCGGCTGGGCGGTCCTCGTGAGTCGGCCGCTGGCGATCGTGCTGGTAGCCATCGCCGGTGTGCTCGTGGGGATGCAGCCGGCCGTCAACGCCCGCCTGGGCCAGGCGGTCGGTTCGGTGCCGGCTGCCGCGGTGTCCTTCCTGGTCGGCACGGTCGTGCTGTTGCTGATTACTTCGCTCACTAGCGAAGGCATCGGCAGCCTCGGCAACGTCGGCAAGGCCCCGTGGTGGGCATTCGTCGGAGGCTTGCTGGGCGCCGTCTACGTGACCGTCGCGCTCGTCGCCGTACGCACCCTGGGCGTCTCCAGCCTCACGGCGATCGTCATCTCCGGTCAGCTCGCGGCAGCGATCCTGATCGATCGTTTTGGCCTGCTGGGAATCGCCAAGCAGCCGATCGGTGCCCCTCGTGTTCTTGGCTTCGTGCTGCTCGTGGCCGGGGTCGTGCTGGTAGTGAGGCGCTAGCCGAGGCAGCGCAAACGCCTCTGTGCGTGAAGCCCCTGTGTGCGGAAACGCCCCAAGGCGCACGCTGGCGCCGCCTCGCTCCGCGCGATGATTCGACGTCTAGGACACTTGCTTGTAAGCCTCGCCGAGCAACCGCACACCTTGCTCGATCGCCGGCTCGGGAAGGTTGCCATAGCCGAGCAGCAAGCCCGGAGGCCCGCCGGCAGCAAAGCGGTGCAGCGCCAGCCCCTCGGCACCCACGCCGCGCTTGCCGGCCGCCCGAAGTAGCAGCGACTCGTTGATCTCTTCAGGCAGCATCACGAGCTCGAACAGCCCGGCATCGGCGCCGCTCACGTGAGCATCGGGCAGCCAGCGCTCCAGTGCCCCGATCAGCGCCTCGCGGCGGCGCTGGTAACGCAGGCGCATGCGGCGCACGTGGCGGTCGAGCTCGCCGCGGGCGATGAAGTTGCGCAGGGCCAGTTGGCCGACGACCTCCGAGCCGCAGTCCTCGATCGTCTTCGCCGCGGTCAGCTCCCAGGTCAGCCAGGACGGCAACAGCATCCAACCAAGTCGCATCGCGGGTGCAAGCCGCTTGCTAGCGGAGCCGATGTACACGATCTGCTCCGGGGCAAGTCCTTGCAGCGCACCGACGGCAACGCGGTCGTAGCGGAACTCGGAGTCGTAATCGTCCTCGACGATCAGCCGCTCGTCCTCGGCCCACTCGATCAACGCGGCCCGTCGCTCGGGAGCAAGCACAGCACCGGTCGGGAACTGGTGAGCGGGTGTGAGCAGAACCGCCGAAGCCTCAGTCGCGGCAAGCGCATCGACGCGCAGCCCGCTCTCGTCGACCGGGATCGGCACAACCTCAAGCCCGGCTTGCTCGACGATCAGCCGGTGCAGATGCCAGCCGGGATCCTCGAGTGCCACTTGCTCGACGCCGTGTCCCCGCAGCGCTCGGCACAGCAGAGACAGCCCTTGCATGAAGCCGGTACACACGAGCATGTGCTCGGGATCGGCATCGGCCCCACGCACACGCCCAAGGTAGCCTGCAAGCGCTTCGCGCAACGCCGGCACGCCGCGCGGGTCGCCGTAGCCGAGCGAATCCAGCGGCGAATCGCGTAGCGCCGAGCGCAGCGAGCGCAGCCACGCCTCGCGGGGAAAATCGAGCAGGTCCGGCAGCCCAGGATGGAAGTTGTAGGAGAAGCTCTGTAGCAGTGAGCGAGCAGGCGGCCGCTGGCTGGAGGCACGCACCGCCTTGGCCACGCGCACGGGCGCCCCTTGACTGGTGGTGAGATAGCCCTCTACAGCAAGCTGTTCGTATGCCTCGGTCACCACGCCGCGTGAAACCCCAAGCTCCTGGGCAAGGCCACGCGTCGAGGGCAAGCGTGCCTCGGCCGGGAGGACCCCGGAGCGAATCTGAGCGCGCAGCGCACGCTCGATCTGCTCGTGCAGCGGCAGCTCGCCGTCGCGGTCCAGCTCGACAAGTAGTTCCGGCCCTCCAACTGGCCCTCTTTTGTTTGTCACTACTGGAACTGTAATAGAGACCAGTATCGGCGTAACTTGATCATCGGAGCGACATCCGCTCCAACCCGATCACTTCGAATCCAAAGCCCCCAAGCCCAAACCCATTCCCTGGTCCATCCGTCATGAGACGGCACTCAGACCAAGCGATCGTCTTTCAAGGAGGCAGCGACCATGAGCCCAGTCAAAGAAAGCGCCGGCAAGCCACAGATCACGATCGTCGGAGGCGGAATCGCGGGACTCGTGGCGGCGATCGCCTGCGCCGAGGAGAGAGCCAAGGTGCGCCTCGTCGAGGCTCACGAGAGCCTCGGTGGCAGGGGCCGCAGCACCGATGGCCCCTACAAGGCGAATCTCGGCCCGCACGCCATGTACAAAGACGGCGCGTTCTGGAGGTGGATGCGCGAGCGCGACATCCTCCCGGAGCACAGCAGCGCGCGGCTGACCGGAGTTCGGTTGCGCATGGGCGGGACATTGCGACGCACGCCACCGCTCGGAACTCTGCCTGCGATCCTGCGCTTGCGTGGCCGCGAAGCGCCGGTGGCCACCGATTTCAGGACGTGGATGGCCAGCTCACGTGGACGACGAGACCGCGGCGATGCTGTCCTCGGGTGCCGGCGTCTTTACTTTTCACCACGACCCGGGCGAGCTCTCGGCGGCGTTCGTGTGGCCGCGCATGGTGCGCCTGCTGTTGACGGCTCCGTCGATCGTGCGCTATCCGGTGGCTGGCTGGAGCACGTTGGTGGAGTCGCTTGAGAAGCATGTACGTGAGCTTGGCGTGACAGTTGATACGGGCACACGCGTGGAGGAGCTGCCGGCCACGCCGACGATCGTGGCGACCGAGCTCGACCAGGCCCGTGAGCTGCTCGGCGACGACAGCTTGCGTTGGCAGAGCGGCCGCACGCTCTGCCTGGACATCGGCGTGCGCTACCGCCGTGGAGACCCGACGATCGTCTCCGACCTGGACGAGTCGGGCTGGATCGGTCGCTACTCCGGCGCCAACCCGACGATCGCCCCGGACGGCGAGGAGCTGATCCAGGCGCAGATGCCGATTCGCCCAGATGAGAGCGCGGAGCAGGCGGCAGCGCGCTTGGAGCGCTTCCTGGACGTCAGCATTCAGGACTGGCGCGAGCGCGAGACGTGGCGGCGGCGTCAGGTGATGGACGCACGCTCGGGCGCTTTGGACATGCCGGGCTCCAGCTGGCGTGACCGTCCAGTTGTCGATCGTGGCGACGGCGTATTCCTCGCCGGGGACATGGTCGCCGCCGATGGCATGCTGGCCGAGGTTTCGTGGGCAAGTGCGATAGAGGCAAGCCGCTTGGCGCTTCAGGCGCTCAGCACGACCCGCCCGCAGCTGCGTAAGGTCGCGTAGGTCCCTTTGAGCTTTGGCCGTTTGGCCCTTTTGCGCACTTGCGGCTGCGCAGGGATGAGCTGTTGCAAATCGACGATGCCCCCCCGCGCGCGCGGGGGGCATGCCCATTTCGTAAGGGTTGGATCTCAAGCTGTAGCCGCGGCTACGCGTGCTCGGGGCGAGCGGACATCACGACCGGGACCGCCCGCCACGAAAGACGGCGGGGCGATCTCCAGGTAGTGGTTGAAAGACCAGGCGCAAACACGCTCTGAGGCGAGTGTGCGCGCCAGCAGCGTGATCGCGCGAGTGGGAGTGAGTCGCCCGACCGCGCGCTGGGTGTTCAGCAACCAGCGATACTTGCGCTCGTGCGCATCCGAGAAGGCGCCGTAGCGGCTCAGCGCCTGCTCGCGAGTGGCGTGACCGACGAGCACGGGCGCCAGCTCGCGCGCGCAGGCAAGGCCGAAGTAGAGGGCAGTGCGAATCCCCTCGGCTGTGAGCGGCAGGCAGTGCCCGGCCGAGTCGCCGACGAAGAACACACCGTCCTCGACCGCGGGCCGCAGCTGGTGGGGAATCCAATTGCCCTGATAGCCGTCGGGCGGCAGGCCAAGATCGCCGGCAAGACGCACGGTCGGCTCCTTGACGTGATGGGCAGGCCAGAAAGAGCCGACGCCCACGCGCAGCTCGTCGCTCGCCGGGAAGCTCCAGGCATAGCCGGCTCGGATGTACTTCTGGTCGATCCACAGCTCCAGCTCCTCGCCAGCGCCGTGTCGGATGGACCTCCAGACCGCGCGAAAGACGCGCGTTCGGGGGCTGGATCGGTGTGTCGTTGGAGAGCACACGACGCCAGCCGAGTGCGTCGACGATCAGCGGCGCCGTCAAATCCCCCCGGTCGGTGTGAACGGTGTTGCCGTCGCGGCCGCTGACCGTGGCCGTCTCGAACTCGGCATCGCTCGGATGGGCCTGCCCCCACAGCAGCGCGCACAGCTCGCGGTAATCGAAGGTGGAGAACGTCCAGGGCAGCTGCCATCGCGCCGTAGTCCAGGGCGTGTGCACGACAAGCTCGTCAAAGGTCTGGCGCAGCGAGCCCGTAAGCGACATCGCTTCCAGCCAACCGGTGGGGATCCCGCAAGCCGAGGTCTGGCGCTCGCCGATCTCATAGCGATCGATCACAAGCACGCGCGCCCCCGTGTCGGCCAGTTCGCGCGCGATGGCCAGCCCGGCGAAGGAAGCACCGCAGATAAGTACGTCGCAATCGCGCTTGAGGGGGGTGCGCAGCTCCCCGCGCTTCGTCGCTCTAACCGGCATACGACGGCCAATGATATGTACCCAACCAATTCCCATGGACCCCGCGCCGTTAGGCGCGGGGTCTCAGCCCCGGGCGGCGTCCCTGCGCTAGGCTTCGACCGGTGCAAACACTTATAGAGAATCCCCAGGCCCATCTGGTCGAGGGGTCCAATGGGCTTCTGCTTGAAATCGACGGGCAGATAGTCCCCAACTACGACGCCACGATGCAGCCCTTCGAGGAGGGCGAGGTCGTGACGGGCAATGTCGTACGCATCGACAAGGACGAGGTGCTCGTCGACATCGGCTACAAGTCCGAGGGCGTCATCCCAGCCAACGAGCTTTCGATCCGCAAGTCAGTAGATCCGCGTGAGGAGGTGTCGCTCGGCGAGGAGGTCGACGCGATGGTCCTCACCAAGGAGGACCAGGACGGACGCCTGATCATGTCCAAGAAGCGGGCCCGCTTCGAGAAGGCATGGCGTCGCATCGAGGCAGCCGCCGAGTCGGGCGAGCCGGTCATGGGCTCTGTCATCGAGGTCGTCAAGGGCGGCCTGATCATCGATCTGGGAGTGCGCGGCTTCCTACCAGCGTCGCTTGTCGACATCCGTCGTGTGCCCAACCTGGACGAGTACCTCGGCACGCAGATCGAGACGAAGGTAATCGAGCTCAACCGCTCGCGCAACAACGTGGTGCTCTCGCGCCGCGCGGTGCTTGAGGAGGAGCGCAAGGAGGTCCGTCAGCAAATCCTCGATCGCCTGCAACCAGGCCTCGTCGTGGAGGGTCAGATCTCCAACATTGTCGACTTCGGCGCGTTCGTGGACCTCGACGGGATCGACGGTCTGATCCACATTTCAGAGCTTTCCTGGTCGCACGTGAACCACCCGAGCGAGATCCTCAACATCGGGGACACAGTGCAGGTCAAGGTGCTCGACATCGACCGCGACCGCCAGCGCATCTCTCTCGGCCTCAAGCAGACCCAGGAAGACCCGTGGCAGCGGATCGTCGACACCTACAACGTTAATGACGAGCTCGCCGGCAAGGTCACGAAGGTCGTCACGTTTGGCGCGTTCGTCGAGGTGCTCGATGGTGTCGAGGGCTTGGTGCACATCTCAGAGCTCGCCGGCCACCACGTCGAGAGCCCGCGCGAGATTGTGCACCCGGGCGACGAGATCCGCGTGAAGATTCTCGAGATCGATTCAGAGCGCCGACGTCTGTCGCTGTCGGCCAAGCGGGTGGAGGATCAGATCCTGCCGCTGCCGCGACCGGACGGACCGGCGGCCTCGCCGGCCGAGCCCGAGGCCGTGGCCGAGGAGCAGGTCGTGCTCGAGGACTCGCTTGACGTGGCAGTTGGAGAGGATGCCGGTGAGCTGGCAGCCGATCAGGCCGCGGCCGAGCAGGCGGCCGCCGAGGCTTTGGCGTCGGAGGCTACTGTCGCCGAGCCCGCAGCTGAGGCCGTCGTTGACGCGCCGGCTGAGGAGGTCCCCGTCGCGGAGGAGCCCGCTGCGGAGGAGCTCGTGGAGGAGCCGACGGCCCAGGATCAGGCGGTAGAGCCCGTTGCCGAGGAGCCTGCCGCTGAGGAGCCGGTTGCTGAGGTTGTGGTGGAGGAGCCCACACTGGAGGCAGCGTTCGCCGAGATTGCTGTAGAGGAGCCGGCTGTAGAGGCTCAGGCTGCGGAGGTCGCCTCCGAGGAGCCGGTTGCCGAGGCCGACGCCGAGCAGCCCGCCGGCGAGCCGGCCCAAGACTGACGAGTTCGAGCCGTGCAGCCCGTGGTGCCGTTCGTCGGGCTTACCGGCGGCATGGGCGCCGGTAAGTCGACTGCGCTGAAGGCGCTCGAAGAGCTCGGCGCGCAGGTGCTCTCGACCGACGCGGTGGTGCACGAGCTCTATGGCGAGCGGCAGGTCAAGGATGCGGTCGTCGAGCGCTGGGGCGCCGAGGTCGCGCCTGGGGGAGTCGTCGATCGTGCCGCTATCGCTACCAAGGCGTTCGCCGGCGGGGAGGAGGAGCGTAAGTGGCTGGAGGGCCTGTTGTGGCCGCTCGTCGGAGCCCGCATGGGTGCGTGGCTCGAGCATGCACGCGCGTTGCGACCGGCACCCAGGGCGGCCGTGGTCGAGGTGCCATTGCTGTTCGAGGCGGGCATGGAGAGCGGCTTCGACGCGACGATCGCGGTGATCGCGCAGGAGGACGCGCGGCGCGCGCGCGCCGCCACGCGCGGGCACGCGCTCGCCGGGGAGCGCGTCAGCAGGCAACTTCCTCAAGAGGAAAAGGCGGCGCGCGCGAGCTTCGTGGTCCACAACGACGGTAGCGTCGCCGACTTGCGGCGCGAACTGGCCGATGTACTTGCCAAGCTGTCGGGGTGAGCACGCAAAGAACCTCCACGGCCGCACGCGGTCGCAGTCTGTACGTGTCGGGCAGACGCTCCGCGGCAGATGCCCCCCGCGCGCGCGCGGGGCATGGCGCTCGGCGACCATTGCACCCGGCTCGCGCCTTTTTGCGGATGCTGCTCGCATTCGCGGTGCTCATGGCGCTCGGGATCGTGATCGTCTCGCGCATCGAGCACGTGTCAGGCAACGAGGCACTACCGCTGAGCGATGCGGCCGTGATCCGCGAACAGGCGTCCGAAAAGCACCTGGACCCGGCGCTGATCGCCGGCGTGATCTATGCGGAGACGAAGTTCGACCCGCGCCCATCCACCGCCGGCGCGCTCGGCTTGATGCAGATCCTGCCCTCCACCGCCCAATACATTGCCCATCTCTCAGGAGGCACCGCCTTCACGACCGGCGATCTGGCAACGCCGAAGATCAATGTGGCCTATGGCAGTTGGTATCTGCGCTATCTGCTCGATCACTACGAAGGCAACGAGATGCTTGCCGTGGCCGCGTACAACGGCGGGCTGGCCAACGTCGATTCGTGGGTGGCAAAGGCGCGCGAAGCGGGTAAGACGCTCAGCGTCTCGGAAATACCCTTCCCCGAGACGCAGGCTTACGTTCAGAAGGTGATGCGCGCCCAGGCGGAATATCGGGCGGTCTATCCTCGCCAGCTCGGGCTTTGAGCTTGCTCGTGGACATCCGACATCTCGCACCGCCTGCCTTGATGCAGGCTCTAACGTAGGGGCCTGTGCCTGAGTTCAAGCTCGACCCTGTGTTCACGCCGACAGCCGACCAGCCGAAGGCGATCGAATCGCTGTCCGAAGGTGTGCGTGAGGGCGAGCGCTTCCAGACGCTGCTCGGAGCGACCGGTACAGGCAAGACGATGACGATGGCCGGAGTGATCCAGGAGGTGCAGAAGCCCTCGCTCGTGATCGCCCACAACAAGACGCTGGCAGCGCAGCTGTGCAACGAGTTCCGTACGTTCTTCCCCGAAAATGCGGTGGAGTACTTCGTCTCCTACTACGACTACTACCAGCCCGAGGCGTACGTCCCCAGTCGCGACCTGTACATCGAGAAGGACTCGGCGATTAACCAGGAGGTGGATCGCCTCAGGCACGCCGCCACCGCGGCGGTATTCGCACGGCGCGACGTGATCGTGGTGGCTTCCGTGTCCTGCATCTACGGTCTCGGCTCACCGGAGACCTATGAGATGAACATGCAGATCCTGCGTCGCGGCGAAGACATCGACCGCGACAAGTTGCTGCGCAAGCTCGTCTCGATTCAGTACACGCGCAACGATGCGGTGCTCTCGCGCGGTACCTTCAGGGTCAAGGGGGAGACGCTGGAGGTGTTCCCGGCCTATGCCGAGACGGCCTTCAGGGCGACGCTGTTCGGCGACGAAGTGGAGCGGCTGCAGCACTTCGACCCGCTGACCGGCGAGATGATCGCCGACGACCTCGAGCACGTGGCGATCTGGCCGGCCACCCACTACAACGTCAAGGAGGGCACGATCGAGGACGGCGTGGCTGCCATCGGCAGAGAATTGAACGAGCGTTGCGAGCAGCTGGAGGCCGACGGCAAGCAGCTTGAGTCACACCGTCTGCGCCAGCGCACCCAGTACGACATGGAGATGCTGCGCGAGATGGGCTTCTGCTCGGGGATCGAGAACTACTCGCGCATCCTGGACGGACGCAAGCCGGGCGAGCGCCCTTACTGCCTGATCGACTACTTCCCTGAGGACTTCGTGTGCTTCATCGACGAGTCTCACCAGACGGTGCCGCAGATCGGGGGCATGTTCGAGGGCGACCGCTCGCGCAAGAGCACGCTTGTGGACTACGGCTTCAGACTGCCGAGCGCGATGGACAACCGTCCGCAGACGTTCGATGAGTTCCTCTCGATCACGCCGCAGCTCGTGTTCCTCTCGGCGACTCCCGGCGAATACGAGCGCACCCGCTCGCAACGGATCGTGGAGCAGATCGTGCGACCCACCGGGGTGGTGGATCCGCAGATAGACGTGCGCGAGACCCGCAACCAGATCGACGATCTGATGAACGAGATTCGCAAGCGCGTGGACGTGAACGAGCGAGTGCTGGTCACCACCCTCACGAAGAAGATGAGCGAGGACCTCTCGCAGTATCTGATTGAGATGGGCTTCAAGGTGCGCTACCTGCATTCGGAGATCGAGACGCTCGAGCGCATCCAGATCATCAGGGATCTGCGACTTGGCGAGTACGACGTGCTCGTCGGAGTGAACCTGCTGCGTGAGGGGCTCGACCTGCCAGAGGTGTCGCTGGTGGCGATCCTCGATGCCGACAAGGAGGGGTTCCTGCGTGGCGAGACGTCGCTGATCCAGACGATCGGCCGGGCGGCGCGCAACGTGAAGGGCACGGTGTTGATGTACGCCGACAAGGAGACCAAGGCAATGAAGGCGGCGATCGAGGAGACCGACCGCAGACGTGAGATCCAGGTTGCCTACAACGAGGAGCACGGGATCACCGCTTCGAGCATCGTGAAGGGCATATCCGACATCGCCGAGTTCCTACAGGCCGAGTCGAAGGTGCCGAAGGGACGCCGGCGCAAGAATGCGACCAGAGCCAAGGCGAAGGAGATGCCTCAGCACGAGCTGGAGCGTATGGTTGTCGAGCTCGAGGAGGAGATGATCGCGGCTGCTGAGGACCTGCGCTTCGAGTACGCGGCACAGTTGCGCGACGAGATCAGGGAGCTACGGCGCACCCTGAAGGGCATAAACGAGCTGAAGGACGTGCAGGCCGGCGAGACACCGGCGGGGCAGAGCGCTGGAAGCGAGTCTGCCACTGAGCAGGGCGAGGCGGCCGAAGCGCGCGAGGCAAGCGAGGCTGGCGAGCCAAGCGAGGCCCCAGCGGGCGAGGTGGCATAGGATGAGCGCTGTGGAACTGGACCGTCAGGGGATCGAGCGGCGCGATTTTCCGATCGCGCGTCGTGGCTATGACCCGGCTAGCGTGGACGCTCATCTGCGAGCGCTTGCCGCCGAGGTAGATGAGCTACAAAACGAAGCGGCGAGCCGTGGCGGGGAGTCGCTTGCCTCAAGCGCCGCCACTCAGGTCCAGGGAATTCTTGAGGCTGCCCAGGCGACGGCTGAGGCGATCGAGCACCAGGCCGCGGAGCAGGCGCACCAGGTGCGCGAGGCAGCCGACGCGGATGCGCGGCGTACGCGTGAGGAGGCGGTTGCGCGGGCGCGAGAGCACGTCGCGGCCGTGTCGCATGCCACCGAAGCGTTGCTCGGGCACGTCGGCTCGCTCGACGCCGAGACGCGCGCGTTGGTCGACAGCTTGCGCAGCGGCGCCGGGCGCCTGGCGGGTGACCTGTCGGCTGTCGAGGGCGAGATGGAGGCTCTTTACGACGCCCCCTCAGGGCGTGCGGGTACGCAGTCGTCGGGGGAGTCGGCAGCCACGGCGGTATACGGCGATGGTGGCCGGCCAGTCTCCGCCCCAGCACCAGAGACGCATAGCCAGCCGTTTGTCGAGACGCCGGCAGAGTCGCACGGGGGCATGCAGGGCGATCCGTACGCACAGGCGCAAGAGGCCGCGGCGTACGCCGCGGAGCGCTTCGAGGCGTCTGCCGTGGCCGACGCGTCTCAGCAGTCGCCGAGCGAGCCGGGGTTCGGCGAGCAGTCGCTCTTCTCAGAGGCGCCCGCCGCGAACGACGCGACTCCTGTCAACGGCGACCTCGACGGAGCGCGCTTGGTCGCGCTCAACATGGCGCTCAACGGCGACTCGCGCGAGGACACTGCTCGCTATTTGGAGGAGAACTTCGCCGTCCCCGACCGCGAGCGCCTGCTCGACGAGGTTTACGCGGCTATCGAAGGGTGAGTTGGACAACGCTCGGTCTAGTCTCCAAGCTGAAGCCGTTATGCAACCAATCGGTTGCATAACACCGTTTACTAGGCACGTCCCAACTGGACTACATCCACCCCTACTTCACACGTCTCGACCTCACACATCTCGACCGCTTGGTCGAGCAGAGCGCGATTCCGCTCAGTACTTGCCGGAGACGAGGTTCCAGGCGCGGTGCAGCTTGTCGGAGAAGCCTGGGGCGCCCTCGGCCGGGTCGTCCTTCATGACGCCCGGATTCTCGGTCGGCGCGGGTAGCGCGCGACAGGCAGCGGCGTCGAGCTTGAGCGTTACCGCCCGCTCGTGGATCGAGTCGACATCGTCGGCATCGGCGAAGCGGTGATCGCCATGACCCTCGTGCTCGTCGATCACGATCCCGTCGAAGACGTCCTCCTCGAGTACGGCGAGCACATGCGTGACCTCGCCGATCTTCTCACCGTCGCTGCTGTAGACCGGGGTGCCGGGGTCCAGCACCTCATAGGAAATCGGTAGCCCGTAGTCGTCCATATGGGCCAGCATACCGGTCCAATGGCGACAGTCTGCTCGCCACGAGACCGACCCGCTGGGGCGAACGTCTGTTCGCCCCAATACAATGGTAGGCGAATGGCCCAAAGCAACAAGATCGTCGTCAGCGGCGCGCGCGAGCACAACCTGAAGGACATCTCCCTGGAGCTGCCGCGCGACGCTCTCGTCGTGATCACCGGTCTGTCCGGCTCGGGCAAGTCGAGCCTTGCCTTCGACACGATCTACGCCGAGGGGCAGCGTCGCTATGTGGAGTCGCTGTCCGCGTACGCACGCCAGTTCCTCGGCCAGATGGACAAGCCGGATGTCGACTCGATCGAGGGGCTCTCGCCGGCGATCTCGATCGACCAGAAGACGACCTCGCGCAATCCCCGCTCGACGGTTGGGACCGTGACCGAGATCTACGACTACCTGCGTCTGCTGTGGGCACGCGTGGGCAAGCCCCACTGTCCGACCTGCGGACGGCCGATCGTCGGTCAGTCGGCCGAGCAGATCATCGACCAGGCGATGGGCCTGGCCGAGGGCACGCGCTTCATGGTGCTCGCCCCGGTCGTCCGGGGCCGCAAGGGTGAGTACGGCAAGCTCCTGGAGGAGTTGCGCGCGGACGGCTTCACGCGCGTGAAGATCGACGGGCGCATTCGCATGCTCGAGGAGTCGATCGTCTTGGACAAGCGCTACAAGCACGACGTTTCCGTTGTCGTTGATCGGCTCGCGATGCGCCACGACATCCGCAAGCGTCTGGCGGATTCGATCGAGACCGCGGTCGGGCTCGCGGACGGCCTCGTCGAGATCGAGGTCGTCGGGTCCTCACGAAGCGAAAATGATGGGGGAGGGGATGGCGTGCCCGCAGCGGGAGACGGCCAGTCCCATTCATCCGGCGCCCTTGGCGTGAAGGCCGCGAATGCCCAGATCGTGCCGGGCGCAAAGCCTGAGCCCGGAACGTTGTTCACCTTCTCCGAGAAGTTCGCCTGCCCCGAGCACGGACCCTCACTGGTCGAGCTGGAGCCGCGCATCTTCTCCTTCAACTCCCCTCATGGCGCGTGTGAGCGCTGTACGGGGCTCGGCTCGCAAATGGTGATCGATCCGGACCTGGTCGTGCCCGATCCAACTCTGTCGGTCGGCGAGGGCGCGATCGCGCCATGGGCCAACAGCGCCTCCAACTACTACGAGCAGGTGACCGAGGCGATTGCAAAGCGCTACAAGGTCGACCTGGGGACGCCGTGGGAAGATCTGCCGCAAGAGCATCGCGACCTGTTCCTGTCGGGAACGAACGGCGAGCCGTTGCAAATCACCTATCGCAATCGCTTCGGGCGCACGCGCTCCTACGGCACGCGCTTCGAGGGGGTTATCGCGAATCTCCAAAGACGCTATCGCGAGACCGACTCGGAGTGGACACGCGAGAAGATCGAGGAATTCATGTCGCTGCGTGCGTGCCCGGAGTGCGGTGGGGCGCGGCTGCGACCCGAGTCGCGTGCGGTGCTCGTCGCGGGCACACGGATCGAGGACTTCTGTGCGCTCTCGGCGCGGCGGGCACTGGCCTGGCTCGAAGAGGTTGAGCTCTCGGAGACCGACAGGCACGTGGCTCGCCTGATCTTGCGTGAGATCTCAGAGCGCCTTCAGTTTCTTGAGAACGTGGGCATCGGCTACCTGTCGATGGATCGCGCCGCCTCGACGCTGTCGGGCGGCGAGGCACAGCGGATTCGCCTGGCCACGCAGATCGGCTCGTCTCTGGTGGGTGTGCTCTACATCCTCGACGAGCCCTCGATTGGGCTGCACCAACGCGACAACGAGAAGCTGATCGCGACACTCCAGCGCCTGCGCGATCTTGGCAACACGGTGATCGTGGTCGAGCACGACGAGCAGACGATGCGCAGCGCCGACCATCTGGTCGACCTAGGGCCAGGCGCTGGCGAACACGGCGGCTGGATCGTGGCGCAGGGGACGGCTGCGCAGGTGCAGAAGGTCAAGCAGTCGTTGACCGGCCAGTTCCTGGCTGGTACGCGCACGATCGATTTGCCGGAGAAGCGCCGCACTCCGATCGGCTATGTCGAGATTCTCGGTGCAAGCCAGCACAACCTGCGTGACGTCGATGTGCACATACCGCTCGGCACGCTCACCTGCGTCACTGGCGTGTCTGGCTCGGGCAAGTCGACGCTCGTCAACGAAGTGCTCTACAAGGCGGTGGCCAACCGCTTGCACCGGGCCCGCCAACGCCCAGGTGCGCACCGTGCGATCCACGGCCTTGATCAGCTCGACAAGATCATCGCCGTCGATCAGTCGCCGATCGGGCGCACGCCGCGCTCTAATCCCGCCACATATACGGGCCTGTTCGACGTGATTCGCGACCTCTTCTCAAAGACGCAAGAGGCGCGAGCGCGCGGATACAAGCCAGGGCGCTTCTCTTTCAACGTCAAGGGCGGACGCTGCGAGGTTTGCCGCGGGGACGGCCAGATCAAGATCGAGATGCACTTCCTGCCGGACGTTTACGTGCCCTGCGAGCAGTGCGACGGGCGCCGCTACAACCGCGAGACGCTGGAGGTCAAGTTCAAGGGCAAGAGCATCGCCGAGGTCCTCGCCATGCCCGTCGAGGAGGCGCTTCACTTCTTCGAGCACATCCCCAAGATCCGCCGTCGCCTGGAGACGCTCGACGCGGTCGGCCTCGGCTACATCCGCCTCGGTCAGCCGGCAACGACGCTGTCCGGCGGCGAGGCCCAGCGCGTGAAGCTCGCAACCGAGCTCTCGAAGGTCGCCACGGGGCGCACCTTGTACATCCTCGATGAGCCCACGACGGGCCTTCACTTCGCCGACGTGCAGCGTCTGCTGGAGGTGTTGCAGCGACTCGTCGACGCCGGCAACAGCGTCGTCGTGATCGAGCACAACCTCGACGTGATCAAGTGCGCCGATCGCCTGATCGACATGGGCCCGGAGGGGGGAGAGGAGGGCGGCATGGTGATCGCCGCCGGTACCCCGGAGGAGGTGGCGGCCGAGCTCGGGTCGCATACGGGTGAGTTCCTGCGCGAGTTGCTCGTGGCTAAGCCGAAGGCTAGCCCGCGCTCGCGTGCCGGCAAGACTAAGAAGGCGAGCGTCGCCAAAAAGGCCAGCACAAATGGTGCGTCGTCCAATGGTGCATCGGGCGTGAAGCGCAAGGTGAAGTCGGCGGCGCGGGCGTGAGCGAGTCGACCGTCATGCGGCTCCACTCCCACTCCTTATTCCTTATGTTCCATGAGGAGTAAGGCTTCCAGGGCGTGGTTGTGGACACAGAGATGGCGCTGGTACGAGCGCAACTCGTTGCCCTGGAATCGTCTGGCGATCCACCGCGAGTTCATGCGCCGCGAAGCTTTCGCGCGCTGGCCGCTGCATGGCGATGTTCTAGCGGCGCTGCGCGAGGGACGCTTGGAGATTGGCGCACATGCGCTGCTCGAGCCCGGCGTGTGGATCACCATGCCCGGCAGAGCGCGGGTGCGCATTGGCAGCGGCACGTTCCTGAACATGGGTGTGATGGTTGCCGCCGAGCAGCTTGTCGAGATCGGAGATCACTGCATGCTTGCCAATGGCTGCTTTGTGTCGGACGCCAGCCACCGCTATGAGGATCTAAGTAAGCCGATCACCTGGCAGGGCTTCGACAGCAAGGGTCCAACCAGGATCGGCGACAACTGCTGGCTTGGAGTCAACGTCGTCGTCACGAGCGGTGTGAACATCGGCGAGCGCTGCGTGATCGGTGCCAATAGCGTCGTCACCAAAGACGTCGAACCATTCACGATCGTCGCCGGTGCACCGGCGACTGTGATCCGGCGGCTGAGGCCGGTAACTGTCGCAGAGGACAGCGGCACTGCACCGTGATTTCCGCTGAACCCGAAGTTAAAGGGGTGTGGGTAAAGGGTGTGGGTGTTATCTCTATTTTTGCTGACTACCATAGTGACTACGATATGTACCAACTATGGTAGCCAGCGTAAAAAATAGCTATGACAACAGCGCGTGCAGTTCTTCCAACTCGCCCGCGTCGATCGAATAGCCGTGCTCCGGTCCCGGATAGCGGCCCGAGCGTACGTCCTCGGCGTAGGCGCTGACGCCGGCATCCATCTCCTGTTGGATGTTGGCGTAGCGCTTGACGAAGCGCGGACCAAGCCCGTCGCGGATGCCGAGTAGGTCGTGGAAGACAAGTACCTGGCCGTCGGTATCGGGCCCGGCGCCGATGCCGATCACGGGCACCTCGAGATGGGGCATCAGCTCTTTGGTGACCGCACTCGGGATCGCCTCGAACACAATCGCAAAGCAACCGCTGCCTTGTAGCGCCAATGCCTCCGAGGCGATGCGCGCCGCCGCCGCGGCGGTGCGGCCCTGGGCCTTCCAGCCGCCGAGTGCGGTCGAGCTCTGCGGGGTCAGCCCGACATGCCCCATTACAGGAATGCCGGCGCCGATGATCGCGCGCGCCCGAGATGCAGAGGCGGGACCGCCGCCCTCGAGCTTGACCGCGTCGCAACCGGCCTCCTTGACCATGCGCACAGCGCTGGTGACCGCCTGCTCGTCGCTGATCTCATACGAGCCGAACGGCAGATCGCCGATCATCAGTGGAGTGTTCAAGCCGCGCCGCACGGCCCGCGCGAGCACAAGCATGTCGTCGAGGTCGACCGGCGTGGTCGAGTTGTAGCCGAGGATCGTGGTGGCGGCCGAGTCGCCGACGAGCACGAGGTCGACGCCGCCGGCCTCGGCGGCACGGGCGCTTGGGTAGTCGTAGGCGGTGACCATCACGAGCGGCTCGCCAAGCCGCTTCTTCTCGGCGAGCAAGGGCAGGGTCATGGGAAGGCGTGGGGTGGGTGGGACTCGATCCGAGGGAACGCTGAGGCCGGACCTGCCGGGCATTGTCTTACCCTGATGTCTTGAGCTGGGATTGCTGGGATGGCTTGACATGGTGAGTCCTCTCTGGCGCTGGTTGACGCCGTGCCTAGCTCCGTGCGCCGGTCTCAAAAGAGGCCGGGGAGGAGCTCAGCAGGGTCGCCACCGCGTCGTCGACGGTGATGATGCGATTGGTTTGAGCCTCGACGTGCACGACGCGAGGCTCGTAGTGCTCGATCTCCGCACGGTCGTATTGACCGTAGGAGATGACGATGATCGTGTCGCCGCGGTGCACGAGGCGCGCGGCGGCGCCGTTGACCTTGATGTCGCCCGAGCCGCGCTGCCCGGCGATCGTGTAGGTCTCGAAGCGGGCCCCGTTGTCGACATCGACAACGTGGACCTGCTCGTGCTCGAGGATGTCGGCGGCCTCCAGCAGGTCAGGGTCGATCGTGATCGAGCCGACGTAATGGAGGTCGCAATCGGTCACGGTGGCCCGGTGGATCTTTGACTTGAGCATCACGCGCTGCATGCGATGGTGGCCTCTCTTGGGTTCGCTTGTTGGGTGTTGACTGGGACTGAGGGATACGGTCGTTGTGGGTCGAGGTCTATTGAGGAATGGGGATGTTGCGTGCCGCCGGGTCTGTTGGGGTCCGGCGGTTGCGTATTGGCGGGCTGTGAGGGGTCCAAGGTCACGTTGTCGATCAACCGTGTCGCACCGATGCGTGCGGCGATAGCGAGCAGCGCCGGCTGCTCCAGGCGCGCGACCGGATCGAGCGTGTCCGGTTGCACGAGCTCGACGTACTCGGACTCAACGTCGAATGCGCTCATAGCCTTGCGCGCCGCTGCCATCAGCGCATCGGCTGAACGCTCGCCGTCCGTGACGGCCGCAGCGGCGGCTGCAAGCGCGCGGGGCATGGCAAGCGCTTGAGCGCGCTCCTCGCTGCTCAAGTGCGCATTGCGGCTGGACATCGCAAGTCCGTCGGCTTCGCGCACAGTGGGGCAAGCCTCGATACGTACGTTCATGTTCAAGTCCTCAACCAGACGCCGAATCACGATCACCTGCTGAGCGTCCTTCTGGCCGAAGTAGGCGACATCGGGCGAGACGATGTTCAAAAGCTTCGTAACGACGGTCGTGACGCCGCGGAAGTGCCCTGCTCCGCGCACGGCCCCCTCCAAACGATCGGTCAGGCCGAGCACTTCGACCGATGTCGAGAAGCCGGCTGGGTAGATCTCATCGGCGGCCGGAGCAAACAGCAGATCCGTTCCAGCCGTCGCGGCCAGCTCGCGGTCACGCTGCTCCCGGCGGGGATAGCGGTCGAGGTCGGCGCTCTCGTTGAACTGCGAGGGGTTCACGAACAGCGACACGACAACGACGTCACAGTCGGCGCGTGCGCGTTCGATCAACGAGATGTGTCCCTCGTGTAGGGCACCCATCGTCGGCACCAGGCCAACCGTGCGGTCCCTTAGCCGGGCCGACTCAAGGGTCGCCCGCACCTGCTCCACGGTGTGCAGGACCCTCATGGACTTGCGTCCCGCAGCACGGATCTGATCGATGTAGAGATCGAAAAGCTCATCTTGCTCGGTCCAGTTCCCAGGGGATACCGGTCGCGACTGATTCAAGCATACCGCGTGAGAGCGCCGGTGACTACCATCCGCAGCTGTGTCTTCGACGGAGATCGATCAGCGGCGCGAGGCCCTCAAGCAGGTTTTCGCTCAGGCAAGCGTGTGCACGCGCTGTCAGGAGCTGTCCGCTACGCGCAAGAGCGTCGTCTTCGGCGCCGGCAATGCAAATGCCGATCTGATGTTCGTGGGCGAGGCGCCGGGCGCCAGCGAGGACGAGCAAGGACTGCCGTTCGTCGGTCGTGCCGGCAAGCTGCTGGAGACGCTGCTCAAAGAGATCGGCCTGGAGCGCAAGGACGTCTTTATTGCCAACGTACTTAAGTGCCGACCTCCGGGCAACCGCGATCCGCTGCCATTGGAGATCGAGAACTGCCGTGAGTATCTCTATCGGCAGGTCGAGCTGATCCAGCCGCGCGTGATCTGCTCGCTGGGCAACTTCTCCACGAAGCTGCTCAGGGACGACCCGACCGGGATTACGCGCCTGCACGGCAAGCCGCAGGAGCTGACACTCGGCAGGCGCACGGTACGGCTCTACCCGATCTTCCATCCCGCCGCTGCCTTGTACACCCCGCGCATGCTCGAGACGCTGCGCGAGGACTTCGCGCGCCTGCCGGAGCTGCTGGCGCAGCCCGAGCCGCCCCAGCCGGTTGAGGGAGAGGCCGAGGCGCTTGCGCAGGCGGCAATTGCGCGGGAACAATCGGAGACCGCGGAGACCGCGGAGACCGAGACCGCGATGTCCGCGGATCTGGGCTTGGGGGACGCGAAATCGTCGGGTGGGACGTCGGCCCGCGGCAGCTCGGCGGGTGAGGCACCAGCTGGGCTCGACGAGTCGGCCGGAACCGTGGATCAACTGGGTCTCTTCTGAACTTTCCTCTGGGGGACCTTTCTTTGAGTTCCTCTGAGCGAGACCAAGCTCCCAAATTGGCGGCTTTGCGCGGCACAGGCATCCAAATCGGCGCGGCGTTCGTATATGGAGGTGAAGGGAGTCGTGCGGCCGTTCAAGCAGGCGGGACGGTCTGCCGATACCCGAGTACATCCATCCTCCCAAGCACCACGGCCGGCTCGCGATTCTCCTCTCCCGCGAGCCGGTCGTTTTTTGTCGGCGTTAGGCGGTGGGGTTGTCAGCTGGTCCGCGTTCGCGGATACCGGCACTGGTTGGACTAGGCTTCTCTCGTGGCGACACGTATCGTCGAGACCTCGGATTCAGCCCAAACCGAGGCGCTGGGCGCCGAGCTTGCTGCTGCCCTGAAGCCGGGCGACATCGTGCTCGTGCGCGGTGAGTTGGGGGCGGGCAAGACCACGCTCGTGCGCGGCGCGGCGAAAGCTCTGGGCGTTGGCGATGCGGTCACAAGCCCCACTTTCTCGATCGGCCACCGCTATCAGGGCTCAGATGTGACGGTCTCGCATCTGGACTTGTACCGTCTGGCGGCTCTTGGCCAGGAGGAGCCGGAGTTGCTGGACGACTACCTCGCCCCCGACGCGATCGCGTTCGTGGAGTGGCCTGAGCAGGCGGCTCCAGAGCTGCGCGACGCGTGTCTGCTGGTGACGTTGACCCACAAGGGCGCCGATCGCAGGCGTATCGAAGTGCAAGAGCTCGAGGTCGCACGGTGATCGTGCTCGGGCTCGACACGGCCACGCCGGCGACGGTCGTCGGCTTGCGACTCGCGGATGGGCGTACGCTGCAAGCGCGCGATGATCCAGAGGCGCGGCAGCGCCCGGGTCACGCCACGCGCTTGCTGCCGCTGGCAAACGAACTGCTCGTCGAGGCACATATCGACTGGTCCGAGCTGCGGCGGATCGCGGTTGGAGTTGGCCCCGGGACTTTCACGGGCCTGCGCATCGGGATCGCCACGGCGGGGGGCTTGTCGCAGTCGCTCGGCGTGGAACTGGTTGGTATATCGAGCCTGCGCGCGCTTGCCCAGGGGTCGGGCCAGGAGACGCAGCGAGTCCTGGCTGCGATCGACGCGCGTCGCGGCGAGGTCTTCGTCGCGGCCTATGCAGACGGCCAAGAGTTGATCGCCCCGCAGGCCGTCCCCCCAGAGGGAGTGGCTGAGCTGCTGGGGAGCGCAGCAATCGACACGCAAGCCGAGCAGTGGCGAGCACTGGGTGATGGGGCCATCCTCTATCGCGAAGCTTTCGAGCGAGCAGGCGTGCACGTTGCCGAGGATGGTTGCGAGCGTCACCGGATTCAGGCACACGCGATCTGTGAGTTGGGTGAGCAGGCATCTGCGAATGAGCAGCAGGTCCTTCCCGACTACCGCCGCCGCCCGGACGCGGAGATCGCGCTCGAGAGGGTGCAAGCTTGATGGCGGCGTCGTCGGTTGAGGTCGCGCTAGACCGAATGCGGGTATGCCTATCGACCACCGAGGGAGTACAGGCGCGCGCCGCTATCGAGAGGGCGCCGGCCTGATGTGCGCCTCGTTGGCCGGCCCCAGGACGGAGGGCTCATTCTCGGTTGATATCCGCGGTCTCACCTATGCCGACCTACCGCGTGTCATTGCGATCGAGCGTCGTGCCTTCCCGACGCCGTGGTCTTTGGCGATGTTCGTACTCGAGCTGTCAAAGTCCTCAGGCGTCTGCTTGGCCGCGCTGCACGAGGAACGGCTGGTCGGCTATCTGATTTGCTCGCGCTACGACACGGTATGGCACGTAATGAACGTCGCGGTAGACGTCGAGCACCAACATAAGGGCGTCGCCTCGGCCCTGCTCGGAGAACTGTACGAGCGAGTGCAAGACGACAGCGCCCGCTTCACGCTGGAGGTTCGCCGCTCGAACGAGGTGGCGATCCATCTCTACGAACGCGAAGGCTTCCGCGCCGCGGGCTTGCGCCGGCGCTACTACCAGGACAACGGCGAGGACGCCTTGGTGATGTGGCGCACGCCGGCGACGCTGGCGGACTCGTTCGACGACGTGCCGAACCCGGGGCCGGTATGACGCGGGTGGCAAGGGGAGCCGTCATCGGCGGGCGCACGAACGTCGCTGGCGCGAGTGTTGTAGGTGCGAGCTGCGCCACTTCAGGCGGCTGCGGGAGATGACGATCCTCGCGATCGAGACCAGCTGTGACGACACTTGTGCGGCCGTCGTCGCCGAGGACGGGACAATCCGCTCGAACGTGATCTCCTCACAGCTTGCGCACGAGCGCTTCGGCGGTGTAGTGCCGGAGATCGCGTCGAGACACCATCTGGAGCTGATCGACCTCGTCGTCGAGCGCGCTCTGGTGGAGGCGGCTACGACACTGGACGAGGTAGAGCTGGTGGCCGCGACGCAGGGCCCAGGTCTGATCGGTGCGTTGCTTGTCGGCTTCTCAAGCGCAAAGGCACTGGCGGCGGCGCGTCGCCTGCCGTTCGCTGCGATCGACCATCTGCAAGGCCACGTGTCTGCCAATTTTCTCGTGCCTGAGGCCGGTGAAGAGGCGTTCGAGCCGCCCTTCCTCTGCCTGATCGCGAGCGGTGGCCACACGTTGCTGGCTCACGTACGGGAGCACGAAGGCTTCCAGACGCTAGGGCGCACACTCGACGACGCAGCGGGCGAGGCGTTCGACAAGGGCGCGAGGATGCTGGGCCTGGGCTTTCCGGGAGGCCCTGCGCTGCAGCGCTTGGCGGCCGACGGTGATCCGCAGGCGTTCGAGTTCCCGACCTCCGGCTCGCGCTCACGGGGAGGAAGAGGCGCTACACGCGCCTTCGGCCGCAGCCTCGACTTCTCCTTCGCGGGCCTGAAGACATCGCTGCTCTACAAGCTGCGCGAGCTCAGCGAGGCCGAGCGTCGCGAGCGCGAGGCTGATCTTGCGGCTTCCTATCAGGCCGCGATTGTCGAGCACTTGATCGTGCGAACTGAGGAAGCGCTGGAGCTGACCGGCCTGGATCGGCTAGCCGTCGGCGGCGGCGTCGCGGCCAATGGCGAGCTGCGCCGACGCTTGCGAGAACTGGAGGCAGAAGTGCACGTGCCGCCGCCTGTGCTGTGCACCGACAACGCTGCGATGATCGCAAGCGCAGCACGCTTCGCGCCGGCACTGGCATACCCCGATTATCTGGGCCTGGACGCCTATGCGACGGGAGAGCGCCAGTGGTGAGCGGAAACCGATCGGGGAAGCACGCGGGGTCGAGGCTCACGGGGTCGGGACTATTGGGCCATAGCGAGTCGTGTGTGCTGAAAAAAGCGTCATGCCCCCTGTGCGCGCGGGGGCCATCGAGGTCTTGATGAGGGTCGTGACGCTCTACGGCAAGTCGGACTGCCATCTATGCGTGGAGGCGCAAGCCGTCCTGCACGAATTGCGCTCAGAGCTCGGATTCGAGCTGGCGGAGGTTGACATAACCACGGATGAGGCCCTGCACCGAGCGTATTTCGAGCGCATCCCGGTCGCCACGCTGGAGGATGAGGAGCTGTTCGAATATTTCGTCGACGAAGACGCGCTGCGGCAGCGTCTGCGGACCATCCTCTAGAGTCAGAGAACGATGGCTTACAACGAGTTGAGCACTCCCGTGAGCACGATTCACGAGGACGATACGCTCGTCGGCGAGCGGCTCTCCCTCGGCGTGGCAGCACGACTGTCGCGCTACCTGCAGGTGCTGACGCAGGCAAAGAAGATGGGCAAGGAGACGATCTCCTCGCAAGAGCTCTCCGACTACACCCATGTCAACTCCACCCAGATCCGTCGCGACCTGTCGGGATTCGGCAAGTTCGGCAAGCGGGGAGTCGGCTACAACGTCGAGTCGCTCGTCTCGCAAATTCGAAAGATCCTGCGCACGGCGGGCCAGCACAACATCGCGCTGCTCGGCGCCGGCCACCTCGGCAAGGCGATCGCCTCCTCAGACATCTTCGCCGACCACGGCTTCAGGGTGGTGGCGATCTTCGACGTGGACGACACGAAGGTCGGCAGCAAGCTCGGCAGCCAGAAGGTTCGCCACACCAGCGAGCTGCACCAGGTAGTAGAAGACGAGGAAATCGTGGTGGGCGTGCTCGCGGTCCCTACGCGCGCTGCTCAGGGCTTGGCGGACGAGCTGGTCAACGCCGGCGTGAAGATCATCTTCAACTATTCCGAGTCGCTCTTGGCGGTCCCGCCCGAGGTGACCGTCCACACTTCAAGTCCAGCGGTCGACTTGCTTTACGCGCTCTACTTCTACTTGACCTGATTCCCGTGGTCGGAAGAGCCAAGCCCGCCTGACCTTGCCTGCGCCGCGTCTGCACCTAACACTAATTTTTCCCCCTCCCACACCGGCAAGCTCCAAGGCCCCACCTGAATGACCAGTAAAGACCTAGATAAAGCTGTTGACACGTTCGCGCAATCGACCGACCTCACGGTCGGCATCGAGGAGGAGTTCGCGATCCTCGAGCCGACCACGCTGGACTTGGTCCCGCGCTTCGAGCACCTGCGTGCCCGCGCGAGCGAGCGCGACCCGCTGCTGGAGAGTGCGATTACGGGTGAGCTGATCTCATCTGAGATCGAGATCGTCTCCGGGCGCGGCGAGAATCTCCTCGACGCGCTCGGCCTGCAGCGCGAGCGCCGCCGACGGCTGTTCGCCCTGGCCGGCGAAGAGAGCGCCGCATTGGGAGCGACGGGAACCCATCCGTGGGCCGACTACCGCGAGCAGCCGATCATCGACACCGAGCACTATCGGCGCGTCGAGCAGGGCCTGAAGTACGTCGCCTGGCGCAACAACACCTTCAGCCTGCACGTGCACGTCGGCATCAACGGCATCGACCGCGCCGTGCGCGTCTGCGACCGCTTGCGACCGGTGCTGCCGCTGCTGCTGGCTGTCTCGGCCAATTCGCCCTATCTGGACGGACGAGACTCGGGCTTGCACTCGGCGCGTACGCAAAGCTTCACGCGCAACTTCCCGCGCTGCGGTATCCCCGACGCGTTTGGTGGCTGGAGGGCATATCGCCAGTACATCGAGTTCCTGCTGCGGACAAGCTCGATCGTAGAGTTCACGCAGGTATGGTGGTCGGTACGCCCACATTTCGAGTTCGGAACGGTGGAGGTGCGGATCTGCGATGCACAGAACACGGCGGCCGAGTCCGAGGCGTTGGCGAGCTTGATCGTGGCATGTGTGGCCCAGGCGGCCCGTGATCTTGACGAGGGGGTACCGTTCGCCGATCCGCCACCACGCCTGATCGAGGAGAACATGTGGCGTGCGATCCGCTTTGGGCTTGACGGGAGAATGGTCGACCTTGAGCGCGCTGAGGAGTATCCGGCAACAGAGATCGTCGAGCGCTTGGCCGCCTGGACCGAGCCGGTGCGCGCTGAACTGGGTGTTGAGCTGGCGTTCCCCGAGCGCAATGGAGCACAGCGACAGAAAACGATGATCGAGGCGGGAGCAAGCCGCGAGGAGATATTCGCGGCCTCGGTACGCGAGACTAGACAGACCTATTCCCAGGAGGTGACGGTGTGAGCAGCGAGCAACAGCCCCAGCCGAGCGCGGCGGGTGCGCAGGGTGAACCGGGCGGGCCAACGAGCCAGACACAGCCGAGCGAGGACGAGCTGCGCGCGGCTTACGAAGCCGAGCTGAATCGCATCACCAGCGCCGAGATGATCATCCAGACGACGGTCTCGCTGATCAACATCGCCGGTCGCCGTCTCGGGCTGGCGCCCGGGGGTGACCCATCCGCAACGCCAGGGAGCGAACGCGACCTGGAGCAGGTGCGCGACGCGATCGACGGCGCCAGCGCGCTGATGCCGATCCTGGAGCGGCGCATGCCAAGCGAGCTGGCCCCGTTGCGCGACGCGATCGCCCAGTTGCAGGTCGCATATGCGCGCGAGGCTCAGAGTGCCACAAGCATGTCGTCCTCGTCCTCGTCTACATCCACGACCACGTCGGCGTCGCAGGCCAAGGCCGCGGAGGAGCCGCAGAAGCCGGCGGAGGACGATCAGCAGTCTGGTCCCGGGCCGGCCCAGTCGAGCGGCAGGCTGTGGGTGCCCGGCAGCTGAGCGCTGTGCAGGCGAGGCGGTTCTGAGCCGGCTGGGCTGGTGTTGATGTAGTTGGAAACGAGGAATGCCCCCGCGCGCGCGGGGGGCATTCTGCTTTGGGCATGACCTCGACCGGTCCTCCGCCGCGACCTTGACCGCCTTCCGCTGGCGCAAACGATAGACTGCGCCCGCCTTTACGCCGGGTCGTGCGCTCCTAGGGAGTGGCCCGTGCAATCAACGTGCGCGCGAATCTCCTCGCGCGGCACCTAACCAGACCGCGGAGGATTTCTGTTGAGTAGCTTTCTGACGAACCATGGGGTCGTCGTTGCCCTTGTGTGCGCCGCCTGTGCTGTGGCGTACGGCCTCGTGACCACCCGCGCTCTGCTCGCGCTCTCGCCGGGCAACGAGCGGATGCAAAGCATCTCGCAGGCTGTCCAAGAAGGCGCCCGCGCCTATCTGAACCGCCAGTACACGACGATCGCGATCGTGGGCGTCGTGATATTCGTGGCGCTGATCTTCATCCAGAACATCGCCGTAGCCTGCGGCTTCGCGATCGGCGGGATCCTCTCCGGCTCGGCCGGCTATATCGGCATGAACGTGTCGGTGCGCGCCAACGCGCGCGTCGCCGAGGCCGCTCGTGGTGGAGTCTCGCCGGCGCTGCGCGTCGCCTTCCAGGGCGGCGCCATCACCGGCATGCTCGTGGCGGGTCTAGCGTTGATGGGTCTAGCCGGCTATTACGGCCTGCTCACAGCGGTCTTCAACGACAGCCAGAAGACAGCCGTGGACGCGCTGATCGGGCTCGGCTTCGGCGGATCGTTGATCTCCGTGTTCGCCCGTCTCGGCGGTGGCATCTTCACGAAGGCCGCCGACGTCGGCGCCGACATCGTCGGCAAGATCGAGGCCGGCATCCCCGAGGACGACCCGCGCAACCCGGCCGTGATCGCCGATAACGTCGGCGACAACGTCGGCGACTGCGCCGGCATGGCGGCCGACCTGTTCGAGACCTATGCGGTGACGGCAGTGGCAGTGATGCTGCTGGGCGTGCTCACCTTCCACGAGGCCACACGCGTGGTCATGTACCCGCTGGTCCTCGGCGGCGTCGCGATCATCGCCTCGATCATCGGCACGTTCGCGCGTGCGCTCGAAGGCCGGAAATGTCGAGCGCGCGCTCTACCAGGGCCTGGTCGTCTCGGGGATCATCGCTGCCGCGGCATTCGCGCCGATCACCTACTGGCTGATGAAAGACCTCACCTTCAGCCAGGTCGGCAACGTCGTCAACCCGCCCTCGTGGGGCAAGTTCTACCTGTGCGCCCTGATCGGCATCGGCGTGACCGCGCTGCTGTTCTTCATCACCGACTACTACACCTCGACGCGCTTCTCGCCGGTCAAGAAGACGGCAAAGGCGTCGGTCACCGGGCACGCGACCAACATCATCCAGGGCTTCGGCTCGGGCCTGCAGGCAACGGCCCTGCCGGCGATCGTGCTGGTTCTCGGCGTCCTCGGCGCCTGGAAGCTGGCAGGCGGCGGCACCACGGGCATCTACGGCATCGGCGTAGCGGTCATGGGCCAGCTTTCGCTGACCGGCCTGATCGTGGCGCTCGATGCGTTCGGCCCGATCACCGACAACGCCGGCGGCATCGCCGAGATGGCCGAGTTGCCCGAGGAGGTACGTAACGTGACCGATCCGCTGGACGCGGTCGGCAACACCACGAAGGCGGTCACCAAGGGCTATGCGATCGGCTCGGCCGTGCTCGCCGCGATCGTTCTGTTCGCCGGCTTCCAGCAGGAGCTGGCGGACAAGTCGAACGGCAACTTCATCACCTTTGGCATCAACGAACCGCCAGTGCTGATCGGCCTGTTGCTCGGCGGCATGATGGTGTGCCTGTTCGCCTCGCTCTCGATGGAGGCAGTGGGTCGCGCCGGCGGCGCCGTGGTCGAGGAGGTTCGCCGCCAGTTCCGCGAGCACCCGGGAATCATGGAGGGCACCGAAGAGCCCGACTACGCCACGTGCGTTGACATCGTGACGCGCACCGCTCAGCGCGAGATGATCCTGCCGGCGATGCTGCCGATCGCGCTGCCGGTGATCGTGGGCCTGATCGACCAGAAGGCACTCGGTGGCCTCTTGATCGGCGTGATCGTCGTGGGCTTCTTCTTCGCGGTGATGATGACCGCGGGCGGTGGCGCCTGGGACAACGCGAAGAAGCTGATCGAGGACGGCGCCTTCGGCGGCAAGGGCTCGGAGGCCCACGCCGCCTCGATCACGGGCGACACGGTCGGCGACCCGTTCAAGGACACGGCCGGGCCCGGCGATCAACCCGATGATCAAGGTCGCGAACATCGTCGCCATCCTGATCATCCCGCTGATCACCTGAGATCCAAGCAGTGCTGTCGCGGGTGCCAGGCTAAGCCGTGCACCCACGTCGCCGCGACGGCACCTCCAAGCCCATGGTCCTAAGCTCGCGAGAGAGATGAGATGATGGGCAGGCAGCTACATCGCGCCGGCACCACCGTGCTGTCACTGGCGATGGTCGCGATCGGCATCGCGCTCATGGTCGAGGCGCTCGTCAGCGAAGGCGCTCTCAGCATCCGCGTACTGCTTGGGCTCCTGTTCGTCGTTGCCGGCTCGGGCCGCATGTATGTCGACGTCAGACGAGGTCGCGCGAGCATGAGCACGCCGGAGGGGACAGCGCCGGGCGGCGCGCATGCGCGCCGTCGAACTGGGCGCGGGCGCGCGCACGACGCTGCGCCACGGCCTTGGCTCGCCGATCCTGTTCGCGATCGTCTACACCTCGCTGGCAAGCGCGATCTTCTTCTCGCTGGGGTTGTGACCGACCACGCGGCCGGCTTGACCCCGGTCGTGTTTCTGATCGCCGCGATCATGTTCGGGCTGACGGCGATGACTTACGTGGAGGGTGCATCGCTACACCAGGAGCCGGGTGGCTCGACCGTCTTCGCGCGCTACGCCTTCAACGAGCTGGTCAGCTTTATCGCGGGCTGGGCGATGCTGCTCGACTACGTCATCCTGATCGCCGTCACCGCATTCGCCGCGACCCAGTACCTGCGCGTGTTCTGGGCACCGCTCGGCCACTACACCGAGGCGCTGCTGCTGGCGCTGGCGATCATCGCGTTTGTCGTGTTCACAAACGTGCGCGGCTTTCACTGGCGTCGCGAATACCGCATCGGCGTGATCGTGCTCGGCGCGTCTGCTGCTCGAGCTGATCATGATCGTGATCGGGCTCGTCGAGTTCCTCAACCCGCATCGGCTGATCAGCCAGGTCCATCTCGGCAGCGCGCCGACGTGGACAGGCCTGGTCTTCGCGCTCACGATCACCACGATCGCCTTCACGTGTGTGGAGTCCGCGTCCGGCCTGGCGGGCGAGGTCAAGGTCGGGCGGGGCGCCCTGCGGCGGCTGATAGGGAGCGGCACCGTGACTGTCGTGGTCGCCTACGTGGGCGTGGCGATCGTTGCGGTCCGGCGTTCCCACTGGTAGCGGGCGGGGTGCCAGGACACCACTTCTCCGACGCCCCGGTGCTCGACATCATGGAACAGCTGCATCCGCACTGGCTCTCGCAGACGCTGACGTACGCGATCGGCGCGATCGCCGGCGCTCACCCTGGTCGCGGCCGCCGACTCGGCGATGCTCGGCCTCTCTCGGCTGGCCTATTCGCTGTCGGTCAACCGGCAGATCCCGAGCGGGCTAGGGCGCCTGCACGCCCAGCGCTCGACGCCCTATGTGCTGATCCTGCTCGCCGGCGTGATCGCCGCGGGCCTGGTCGTCCCCGAGAGCCTCACGTTCCTTGTCGGCACCTACGCGTTCGGAGCGATGCTGGCGTTCACGATCGCCCACGCCTCGGTCGTCAAGATGCGCTACAGCGAGCCCGACCGCAAGCGCCTGTACCGCACGCCGTTCTCGATGCGCGTGCGCGGAGGCGAGCTGCCGCTGCTGGCTGTGATCGGCACGGTCGTATGCTCGCTGGGCTGGATCGCCACCATGGTCGTCCATCACACGGCCCGCTACGTCGGCCTCGGCTGGATGGCCGCCGGGATCCTGCTGTACGTCATCTACCGGCGCGCCGATGAAACTTCGCTGCTGCGGCGTGTGACCGTCTCCGTCGAGGCATTGCGTGCCGAACACTTGCCAGAGCGCGAGTACGGCTCGATCCTGGTGCCGCTGTGCGGCACGCGCCTGGACGAGGACATCATCCAGACGGCTGCGCTGTTGGTCGCCGGCAAGCCGACCGACGAAGCCGCGATCGACGCTTCGACGATCGAGGCGGTGTGGATTTTCGAGATGCCGATGTCGTTGCCGCTGGATGCGCGCCTGCCCGATGCTCAGGTCAAGCACGCCCGCCAAGCGCTGGCGCGAGCCAAGGCGGTGGGGGAGGAGTACGCGGGCGTCCAGGTCGCCACTGCCACGATCAGGGCTCGCCGTGTCGGTCACGCGATCCTCGAGGAGGCACGCAGACGTGGCGTGGAGGCGATCGTGCTCGGTGCCGAGGAGCCCTCTCGGATTCGCGGTGGCTCGCGTCTGGGCGGACGCGGTGGCCCGCTTGAGAACTTCGTCGGCGACGTCACCAAGTACGTGGTGAAAAAGGCGACATGTCGCGTGATCGTGACGGCGCCGTCTGAGCGCGACTATGCCGAGGTCCTGGCGGGCAAGGAGGCGGGTCTGGACTCGCCTGCTCAGGATGCGCCCGCTGAGATAGCTCCGGCTGCGCCACTCGCCGGGCCGAGCGGCGGACCCATCGTCTAATCTCACACGCCGTGCTTGCGATCCCCCCATCAACCCCGGCGCCGCCCTTCCTATGTTCGTGTTGATCGTCGGGGCGGGCCGTGTCGGCTCGGCTGTGGCCAAGTCTGCATTGGCGGCCGGCCATGAAGTCTCGGTGCTCGACGAGGACCCGCTCTCCCACGAGCGCCTCGACGCAGGCCAGAGCGGCAGCTGGGAGGAATCCGACGGCCAGTTCACGGTGGGAACGGCTTTGGAGACCGAAGCGCTCGTGCAGGCGGGGATCGAGCGCGCCGACGTGTTCATCGCCTCGACCGACGGCGACAACACAAACCTGATCATCGCCCAGATCGCCCAACGCCGCTTCGGCGTACAGAAGGTGCTCGTACGGGTGATGGACCCGGCCCGCGCCGGCTGGTACGGCGAACAGGGCCTGCATACGATCTCCCCGACCAAGCACGCGATCGAGATGTTCGAGAGCGCGCTTGCGGCTGAGTCGGCGTAGGTCAAGCCATGTACGTGATCATCGTCGGTGCCGGCAAGGTGGGCCGCAACCTCGCGCGCGAGCTGATCCTCAAGGGCAACGAGGTCACGCTCATCGAGTCCTCGCGGCCCCGCTACCTGTTGATCGAGGAAGAGTACGAGCACGCCGTCCAGTACGGCGACGCCACGGAGCTGTGGGTCCTGGAGCGGGCGGGCATCCAGCGCGCCGATCTGGTGATCGCGGTCACGGGCGACGACGAGGACAACATGCTCGTCTGCCAGGTCGCCAAGGAGAAGTACCTGTGCGAGCGCATCATCGCCCGCGTCAACAACCCGCGCAACTACGACCATTTCAAGCTGCTGGGCATCCAGCCGGCGGTCTCCGCAACCGACCTGATCCTGCGCCTGATCGAGCACGAGGTGCCGCGCTACGGCTTGGTTCACCTGCTCGCATTGGAAGAGGAGCGTCTGGAGATCATCGAGCTCGAGGTCGGTACCGGCGCTCCGGTAGTAGGCGAGCGCGTCTCTGACATCGCCTTGCCGGAAGGCAGTCTGATCATCTCTGTATTGCGCGCGGGGGGCGGCTTCGTGCCCAAGGCGGATACGGTGATCGAAGCGGGGGACGAGGTCTTGCTGGTGCTGGACCCGGGTTTGGAGGAGGCTATTACGGCGTTCTTTGCCTCCAGCGGGAGTCGGGCGGAGGCGTAGGGCGTCGACGCCTGCCGCTCAGCCTCCCATGCCACGGGGAGCTGCCTGACGAGTCGCTATATTCTTTGCCGCGACACGCACTGTCCGGGATAGTCCAATTGGCAGTGACGCCCGGTTCTGGTCCGGGAGATTGGGGTTCGAGTCCCTGTCCCGGAGTACGCTTGCGCCCCGTGCTTACGGGGCGTTTTGCGTTTTAGTGGGCTGCTCGTGCCAGGATTCGTGCCAGTCCTGTTGACCAAGAGCACTCGGTCCGAGGCGCTGCATAAGCTCGTTCGATGGCTCCAGCGAAGCGATCCAGGGAGAAGACCGACTCCGCTGCCGGTGGGCCGCCTCCGATTCGGCGGCGCTGGCGCGACTACAAGACCCCATCGGGTCGTAGTCCGGTCGAAGGGTTCATCGACAAGCTCTCCGACTCCGACGCGGCGGCTGTGCTTGCCGGCATGGAGGAGGTCCGCGATCGAGGTCTGCAGGCCGCCCGCCATCTTGACGGGGATATCTGGGAGGTCAGGGTGGACGGCGATCGGGTCATCTACCGCATCCTGTTCGCGGAGGAAGGCAGCCGCGGACAGATCCTGCTGGCCTTGGACGGGTTCAACAAGAAGACGCAGAAGACGCCCCGGGCTGCGATCGAGACTCGCGAAGAGACGTCTGGCTGACTGGCGGCGGCGAGGGAATCAGAAGCGCGTCGCGCGCGGCAGGCGCTCGCTGCATCAGTGAGAATGCTAAGCTATCTCCAGAAAGAGATACCGCTGTAGGTATCGAAGGCCATTCGGAGAGTAGGCAATTCCATGCCCGAGCGTGACTTCCTAGACAAGATGATTGATAAGCGCGCCGCGCGCAACCCCGAGTTTCCGCGACTGCTGGACGCGGCTCGCCGGCGCCGTGAGTTGCTGCGTGCTCTGGCCGGGCAGCGCGAGGAGCAGAAGCGCTCTCAGACCGCTATCGCCGCGGCGATGGAGACCTCGCAGTCTTTTGTCGCGCGTCTGGAGAGCACGGCGGCCGACGCGAAGGTATCGACCGTCGATCGCTACGCGGAGAGCCTCGGCTTTATCGTGCAGTACCACTTGATTCCGACGGCCGAGGCGGACAGCGCCCCGCCGGTTGTGGTTCACGCCGCATAACCCGGGTGCCCGTCCACTCGGCTTGATTTCACCTCTGATGGAGAAGGTGCGGCAACGGGTGGACTCGGCGTGAGCGATCTGAGCGAGTTCGATGGCGGCGACGGCGCCTACGACGTCTTGCGCTCGCCTGAAACGACGATGTCGAGAGCACTCACGATTTCCCCAAGATTTCCCTAATCGTCGGAGCGAATCTGTGGATTATCCGTATTTCTCAGGCGATAGACGGGATAACTGGAGCCAACTTGGGGCGGCGACAGTGCCTCATAATCGACTGGGCGGTGGTTCGAGGCCAGTCGGGTCCTTAGCGAAAAGCCCTGCAAACCCAACGGAATGCAGCATAGCAGTGGGGGCGGACGAAGCCGCAGATTTCCCTACAGATTTCCCCAGAGGGCCGCTCAGGGGGCGCGGAGGGTCCTCGGGGGTAGTTGGGCGGCTTCCTCCGGGGCGATGACTGGCGCCGCGCGGCAGGGATGAGCTCTGGCTAAATCCGTTGGCCGTTCGAGCGTCCTGCCGGTCTATAACCGGCATGCAAGCAACATCCACAGCAGACCCACCGACTATGTTGACGGAGGATCGGCTCTGGCGCCCAGAGAAGGCCGCCTGGTATCTGGACGTCAAGCCAAGCTGGATCTACGAGGCCGTGCGGACTGGTCGCCTGCCTTGCCATCGAGTAGGACGGCACATCCGCTTCACGCGCCACATGCTCGACGACTGGCTCGCCGAGCGGGCCAAGCTCTAGGTGTCGGGTGGCACGCGGTCCAGTGATTGCGATCGAGGTCCATCAACCGAGCGGGGGATTGGTCGTGGTTAGTCGCTGGTCTCGAGTTCTCCTGCTTGCTTTGCGAGTTGCCACAGCTCCAGTTCCAGGGGCTTTGGCGATTCGCTCGACCAGGCCGTAGCTTGGGTTGTCCCCGGCGTTCTCGATCCTGGATATACGCGCCTGGTCGGTGCCGACCGCGAGCGCTAGCTGCTCCTGCTTTAGGCCGAGCTCCTCGCGACGGGTGGCGATGGCTCGCCCGAGAGCGGCCTGGGGTTCCGCGTGGCGTGCCATCGCGCGGAAGCCTCAAGGCACAGAGCTATGATTACCATGCGTCTATGACATATGATGTTGTGGTCCTAAACATGATGCCCCGTAGGTGGTGGTACGGTACAGCGGTTAAAGGGGCATCTTGAGGTCACCAGAGTGAGTCAAACGCGGAGGAGCGGATGATGCGGGCAGAAGTCGCGGTGCAGCGGTTCCCTACGGCGAGGCGCGGTGCCGCGGCACGAAGCAGCTGGCTGCGTTCCTGGATAGTGGTTCTGCTGGTGGGTGTCGTGGCGGCGACCGGATGCGTGGCGGCGCTCCTAACGCTGCCCGGCGGAACTGCGGGGCGGGCGACGACGGCCCGGCATGGTCTTGAGAGTTTGCCGCTGACCGCGCAGGGTCCGGTCTCGGCCGCGTTGGGGCAAGACGCGCCGGCTTATCGCGTGGCGGGTCTCCGGGCCGTCAACCCGGCGCAGCACTTGCGCGCTGGCTTCTCGCGCCACGGTGTCACGGTTGTCTCGGGCAAGGCGCGGCTTGGTGTGGCGCTCGCGGCGTACGGTTACGCGAGCGCGCTCGAGCCGGTGGGGTCTGTAGCGCCGCGCGCCGGCGCCAACCGCGTCAGCTACACCTACGCGGGTCTCACCGCGTGGTATGCCAATGGTCCCCTTGGTCTCGAGCAGGGCTTCACCGTGGCGCACGCGCCGGCGGGAGACGCCGTGGGGCCACTCGCCGTTTCGCTGGCTCTCTCTGGCAACGTTCATCCCAGGCTCGCTGAAGGCGGCCGCGGGCTGATCCTCGTGCGCGACGGGCGCACGGTTCTGCGCTATGCGGCCCTGCGGGCCGTCGACGCGCGTGGGCGCGTGCTGCGCAGCTGGCTCGCGTTGGAACGGGGTCGCGTGGTGCTGCGGGTGGACGCGGCGGGCGCGCGCTATCCGCTGCGGGTCGACCCGTTGATCCAGCAGGGCGGAAAGCTCAGTGGGACGGGCCAGACTGGAGACGGCGGGTTCGGTTACAGCGTGGCGCTGTCGGCCGATGGCAGCACGGCGCTGGTCGGCGGGAAGGAGGACAACGGGGGCATCGGGGCGGCGTGGGTGTTCACGCGGTCGGGCTCGACGTGGACTCAGCAGGGGTCGAAGCTCACCGGCTCGGGCGAGGTCGGAGGCGGCTCGTTCGGTACGAGCGTGGCGCTGTCCGCCAATGGCAACACGGCGCTCGTCGGTGGCTGGAGCGATGACGAATGGGATGGGGCGGTGTGGGTGTTCACGCGGTCTGGCTCGACTTGGACGCAGCAGGGCTCGAAGCTGACCGGGACGGGCCACGTCGGGTTCGGCGAGTTCGGTATGAGCGTGGCGCTGTCTGGCGATGGGAACACGGCGCTGATCGCCGCGCCACGGGACAACAACGATGTCGGGGCGGTGTGGGTGTTCACGCGGTCTGGCGAAACCTGGAGTCAGCAGGGCGGAAAGCTCACCGGTGCGGGCGCAAGCGGAGGGACCTACTACTTCGGGAAAAGCGTGGCGCTGTCCTTTGATGGCAACACGGCGCTGATCGGTGGGAGCGACGACGCCGACAGCAACATCGGGGCGGCGTGGGTGTTCACGCGCTCAGGCTCCACTTGGACCCAGCAGGGCTCCCAGCTCACGGGCGGGGGCGAGACCGGAGACGGCAGCTTCGGCGAAAGCGTGGCGCTGTCTGGCGATGGCAAAACGGCGCTGATCGGCGGTCCTGACGACAACACCGGTGCTGGGGCGGTGTGGGTGTTCACGCGCTCTGGCGAAACGTGGAGCCAGCAGGGCTCGAAGCTCACCGGCAAAGAAGAGACCGGAGAAGCCAATTTCGGCACGAGCGTGGCGCTGTCTGAAGACGGCGACACGGCGCTGATCGGCGCGGGCCTGATCGACGGCACCGGTGAGAGCGAAGACGCGGTGTGGGTGTTCACGCGCTCCGGCGTAACCTGGGCCCAGCAGGGTCCGAAGCTCGGCACGGGCGCGGTCGATAAGACCCATTTTGGTTCAACCGTGGCGCTGTCGGGCGACGGCGATACGGCGCTGATCGGCGCGCCCTTCGACAACAGCTTCGCCGGGTCCGCGTCGGTGTTTACGCGCTCTGGCGAAACCTGGAGTCAGGACGGAGAAAAGCTCACCGGCTCGGGCCAGACCGGAGGCGGCGAATTCGGTGACAGCGTAGCGCTGTCGGCCGATGGGAATACGGCGCTGATTGGGGGCTCTCGCGACGGCAACGAATGGCAAGGGTCGGCGTGGATATTTACACGCTCTGGCGAAACCTGGACCCAACAGGGCTCGAAGCTCACCGGCACCGACCAGACACAGTACGAAGGATTCGGCCAGAGCGTGGCGCTCTCGGCCGATGGGAACACGGCGTTGATCGGCGCGCCAGGCGCCGGGGCGGCGTACGTGTTCACGCGCTCTGGCTCCACCTGGACTCAGCAGTCAAAGCTCACGGGCACGGGCGAGACCGGAGGCGGCAGCTTCGGCCACAGCGTGGCGCTGTCCTCAGACGGAAATATGGCGCTGATCGGTGGTCCTGACGACAACAGCGGCGTCGGGGCAGCGTGGGTGTTCACGCGCTCTGGCGAAACCTGGAGCCAGGAGGGGTCGAAGCTCACGGGCACAGGCGAGACCGGGAAAGGCCGTTTCGGTGAAGGCGTGGCGCTCTCCGCTGACGGCGACACGGCGCTTTTTGGCGGGCCTTGCGACGGTTACGAAGAACCCACGCACGAAGAATGCAAAGGCGCTGCCTGGGTGTTCACGCGGTCTGACTCCACGTGGACGCAGCAGGGCGGAAAGCTCACCGGCACGGGGGAGGTCGGAGGGGGCTTTGGCGGCGAAGGCGGCCATTTCGGCTCAAGCGTCGCGCTATCAGGCGACGGGAACATGGCACTGGTCGGCGGGCCTTACGACAGTGAACGCCGCGGTGCGGTGTGGGTGTTTACGCGCGCTGGCGAAACGTGGAGCCAGCAGGGCGGAAAGCTCACTGGCACGGGCGAGAGCGAACGCGGCGAATTCGGCGACAGTTTGGCGTTGTCCGGCGATGGGAACACGGCTCTGATCGGTGCGCCCCTTGACAGCGGCGCTGGCTTCTTCGCCGGCGCGGCGTGGAGGTTTACGCGCTCTGGTGAAACCTGGAAGCAGGACGGCTCAAAGATCGTGGGCGCAGGCGAGACCGGATCTGGCAAATTCGGCGAAGGTGTGGCGCTGTCCGAAGACGGCGGCACGGCGCTGATCGGCGGGCCCTGGGACAATGCCGACGCCGGCGCGGTGTGGCCGTATGTGTTCCTGCAGATCTCTCTCCCACCGCAACTGAGCTTCGGCTCCCAGACTACGAGCCAGCCAGGCCCGGTGCTGTGGGTGCCGGTGAAGAACACCGGGCCGACGCCGCTCACGCTCAGCGGCGCAGCGCAGATCGGCGGGACCGACGCGGGCGACTTCACGATCCCGAGCGGCGATGACCTCTGCGAGAACATGACCCTCGCACCCGAACAGGTCTGCTCGATCGGCGTGCAGTTCACCGCTTCCGAGAACGGACCGCGCAATGCGACGCTCAGCCTCGACGCCGGCAATGACTACACCCCCACGGTGAGCCTCACGGGAACCGGTGTTGCGCCGAACTCCGAACCCCCCGGCAACAACGGAACAAAGGGCGAAGCAGGGCCGACCGGCACCACCGGGCCGCAGGGCTCGACTGGCCCCACCGGCACCCAGGGTCCCACCGGACCCGAAGGCAAGGAAGGACCGGCGGGCAAGGTCGAGATCGTGACGTGCACGAAGAAGGGCGGCAAGCAGACGTGCACGACGAAGCTCGTGACCGGTCCGGTGAAGTTCACGACCACCGCGTCGACGGCGCGCGCGACGCTTTCACGTCACGGCAAGGTATTCGCGATCGGCTCGGCACGCACGGTCAAAGGCCACATCGAGTTCCTGTCGAGCGACCCGCGGGTGGCGTTGCCCCACGGCCGCTACACGTTGACGATCACGCATAAGGCCGGCAGGCATATCACCGAGACCCGCCAAGCGATCACGATCACGTGAAGCTCGGCGCAGTGTCGATTGTCCATCATGCCTAGCCAATTGGGCTCATTTCAGGGGGTTTCGTAGTGTCGCGTCGAGTCGCCGTCTCACGTCCTGTCCTTGCCGTCCTGGCGTCGGTGTGCGCGCTGCTCGCCGCACTGGCCTTCTCAGCCGACCCTGCCCTGGCGACCGGCCCGGAAGCTCCGGTCACACTGACCCCGGCCACGGAAGTCACCGCAGAATCAGCGACGCTGGAAGGGGAGCTGAACCCACACACCTCCGCCGAAGTGACCTGGGAGATGTTTCTGAGCAACCCGGGTGGCACCTCCTGCCACGAAGGCAATACTGTCGGCGGTGAAGGGCCGCTTGACGGCCAAGCGATCCCGGTCAAGACAACCGCGAGAAACCTGCAACCCTCCAGCGTGTACCACTTCTGCGTCGTCGCGTTCCATAACGGCGAAACGTCTGGGAACGAAGAGACGTTCAAAACGCTCGGAGCTCCGGGAGCGCCCGAACTGTCCGTGCAACACCCGGTCGGCGCCGCCGAAGCAAACTTTCAGGCGGTGCTGCGCCCGCAAGGTGAAGCGGGGACGCACGAACCGTGGCCCTACCACTTCCTTTACAAGCCAGGGACATCTTGCGTGGGCGGGACGGAAACCCATTACGCCGTTTCCAACGGCGAACCGGACGAAACCGTCAGCGAACGCGGCTTTGGCCTCACACCCGATACGACCTATGCGCTCTGCCTCGTGGTGACCACGGTCAGCGAAACGACAACCTATGGGCCGATCTCCTTCACGACGCACGGGGGTGTCGCGTTGACTGTGCATTTGACGGGCGAAGGCGAGGTGGAATCAAGCCCCTTCGGGATTGCGTGCGAAACCGAACAGTGCTTTCACGTATTCGAAAACGAAAGCCCTGTGACCCTCTCGGCCACGCCTAAGCCCGGCTACCTGTTCGCTGGCTGGCTGGGCTGCGAACGAATCCTGTTGGGCGCCTGCGAAATCACGCCGCCCGCGAGGAGCGAAGTTACCGCGGTGTTCGTCAAGGAAGCCGAACAGCCGTCCGTCACTCCGTTTGCTGGAAATGAGCACGGTTGCCCAGGCGGTGGCGTCGAAGTGACAGCAGGGGGGCATACCGCGTACCTCTGCAACGGTACCAATGGAACAGACGGGACAAATGGGGAAACCGGGAAAGAAGGTCCGCAAGGCAAAGAAGGCTCTCTCGGCAAAGAAGGTCCCGCCGGCAAAGTGGGAGCACAGGGCCCTGCCGGCCCGACCGGCGCCCGGGGTCCGGCAGGTCCCGCGGGCAAGGTCGAGCTCGTGACGTGCATGAAGGTCAAAGGCAAGCAGCACTGCAAGACGAAGCTCGTCTCCGGGACCGTGAAGTTCGAAACCGCTGGCACGGCCGCGCAGGCGACGCTCTCCCGTCACGGCGTGGTGTACGCGGCGGGCACGGCCCGCACCGCCCGCGGGCGCATGAGCCTGCGCCTATTGCCTGTGCGCCGGCTGCGACCGGGCAAGTACACGCTCACGCTCCTCAGAGGAGCTGGCAAGCATGAGACGATCCGAAGCGAGTCGTTCACGCTGAGCTAAAGAGAGCCTGGGGCACACGCCGCGCAGTTGTAGATCGGCCGTACATAGCCCCGCCGCCCTTTGGGCGTGTGACGCGCAGTTGACACAGAGGCAGCGCAACATGTAACTATCGGGCCAACGCGCAGCTATTGCGCCGCCCACTCGGCGGGCGGTGCACCGGGCTTCCATTCCTTTGTGACCCCGCCGCTTTGCTGGCGTAGGAGGTTGGCGTAGTCGGTGAGCTGGTTTTGGAAGGCAAGCTCTTCGCGGGGGTCTTGGCCTGTGTCGTCGATTTCTGCTCGCCACATGGCGAGCGCGCTGAGTGTCTCTGTCTGTGAGTCATCGGTCCACCAGTCGTCCATGAGCCCGGCGAGGTGGCGGGGGTAACGGCCGTGTAGTGCAACGACCTGACCCCACATCTCTGTACGCCAGTCTGCGTCGCCGCCGTAGGGATCGAGCCAAGGCGCACGGTCGCTGCCCTTTCCGCCGACGAGCACGGGTGCGGGTCTGAGCGCGCGAACCTTGCCGTCCTTGGTGGCAAGCGCGACGCCATCGCGGACCATATGCCCGGCGAGCGTGGAGGGTGGTGTATCTGCCCCGGCGGCGAGCTCGTGTAGCTGGAGGGCTACGGGGTCGGGTAGGACGATCTGTAGTCGTTGGCTCATCGTGTTCGCTCCTGTGTTGGTGGTTGGACGATGCGGTTGATCGCGCGGGCGATGCCCGGTAGACGGCTGGTGCGGCTGGGTGCGATCGTCGGCGTGAAGCGGGGCCCGTAGTCGCGGTCGGGTAGCTCGGGGTGCGCCAATGATGGGGTCTGTGCGTGGCTGCGTCCCATGTGCTCCGCGAGTCGTTGGATGCGGTCGGTGTCGTGTCCTTCTGTTCCGAGGTCTTCGCGGGAGACGTACCAGTGGGTGCCTTGGCGGGCGCGGGATGCCTCGACGTAGGCGGGCTCCTTGCTGGTCTGCCAGCCGCCGGTGACGACGAGGGTGCGGGTGACGGTCGCGCCCTGCGCGCGGTGGATGTGCTGCGCGTACCCGAGCCGGACGCGATCGAGGTCTTCGCCGGTGAGTGTCCGCTGCCGGCCGGTGATGTCGAACTCGATCAGCACGTTCCCGTCGGGGGTGATGTCGAGGACTTCGCCGCGGCTGCCGTTCTCGATGCGCTCTTGGCCGTGCTCGCGGTGCTGTTCGATCATGACTACGCGGTCGCCCTGGCGGACGCCGTAGTGCACACCGGGAACCTGGACCTCCAGCTCGCCGAGCTCCTCGCGCTGAGCACGGAGGTGTTGCGCGCGAGCGTTCAGCCGTGGATCTCCTGGTTTGACGCATCAGAGATCAGCGCGACCTCCTCGATCGGATGCGTCTCGGTGAGCTTCGCCCAGTCCTGCACGGCGTGCTCTACCGCGTCGTCCCTTGTGTCGGCCATGTGCAGCTGGCCGCGGGCGTGGTAGTGCGCCATCGCCTTGTCGGAGCGTCCGGCGCGCAGGTCAGCCCACGCGCGCTGTTCAGCGGGGTCCAAGGTGCGGCGAATGTTCGAGAGCTGCGCGCGTGGCGCGATCTCGGCGAGCCGATCAAACATGCCGCCGGCGCCGATCGACGGGAGCTGCGCGCTGTCGCCGATCGCGACGAGCTTTGCGCCGGTTCGCTCGATGATCTCGGTGAGATGGTCAAGGCGCGCTGTATCCGCCATGCCAGCCTCGTCGAGATAGATCGTCGTGTCCTGATCGACAGTCAGCTGCCCGTGCTGCACCCGGGCGATGAGCGCGTCGATGCTGAACGTGCTCTCTGCAAGCGCCGGACTGTCCCTGCCGAGGCGCTCGGCCGTCGACCACGATACGGCGACACCAAACGTCTGATGCCCGGTGAGCTGCTCGGCTCTGGCGGCGGCGTCGATCACGACGCCCTTGCCTGTCCCGGCGGGTCCGACGAGGATCGCGCCCCGCTCAGGACCGGTGATGATCTGAAGCGCGTGAGCCTGCTCGTCGCTGAGCCGGCCGCTGATCCTCTCGGCGACCTGATCGCTGGCTATCGCCCGGGCGGCCTCCCCGACCTCGCGATCTCCCGGTATGGCGAGCTGGGTGAAGCGCCGCTCGATCGCTTGCTCTTGGGCGCGCACCGCGAGTGTCGTCATCAGCCCGCCCTCCAACGGCAACACGCGACGCTCCGCGATCATCGTCTTGGAGAACGCAAGCGCCTCGCGCGGGGAAGGCCCACCAGCGGACTGCTCCAGCAGCACCGCACGGAACTCGCCCGGCTCGAACGTGGCGGCGCGCTCGGTCAGGCGCTCTTCGACACGATCCCCCCAACGCACGCTCCGAACGCGATCCCCGGGCGCCGGTGAGCGACTTCGCGACGTCGTCTTTGGTGAAGTGGAAGCGTCCGGCGATTCCGTCCCAGGTCTGTTGCAGGTCGCCGCGGGTGACGAGCACCTTCGCTTTGCGGTTCTCGAGCTTGAGCGTGCGCAGCTCCCCGCGCTCGGGTGCCCGACCGTACTTCGCGCGGAAGCGCTCGGCTGCTCTGGCGACCTCGCGGCTGCGCGCTGAGAACGCGTCCAGTAGCCCTCGTGGTACCCCGGCGATCTCGAAGTAGCGCTCGCTCTTGCCGGTGCCTTGCTCGATGCCATAGCCACGCTCAGCGAGCTTGTGCGCGAGCGCGGAGCGATAGTACGCGCCGACCTCGCGAGCCGCCCTGAAGACCGGGCGGAGCCGACCGCGACGATACGCCCATCCTCTCGCACCGCGCTCGTGATCACGATATGGCTATGCAGCTGCGGGTCTGGCGGGTCGCCGGCCAGCACGCCGCGCGTGGTGGTGTGCCGGTATTCCGCGGCGATCAGGTCCCTGGCGGGTTCCTCGACGGGCTGCCCGTCAATGCTGCGCCGCACGACCGGCACCACCTCGGTGAGATGAGCTAGGGCTTCGCTGACGGCCTCGGCGTGCGCGGCCTCCATGTCCGCACGCTGCGCCCGGTCCCCGAGCGCCCACACCGCCGAGACCGACTTCGGGGGGCTGAACGTGACGTCGATCCCTCCCGCGCGCCCCCCGTCGGCTCCCGCCCGGCGAAGCCACTCACCGCTCCGGGGGTGGCGACCTTCCATCAGCTTGATGAAATCCTTGCCCTCGATTCGCTCGCCCTCGATCCCTAGCCTGGCGAGCGTGTCGCCGCTTGAAAGCCATCGGCCCGGCGACTGTGTGGGCTCCCCATCCGGGTTCAGGTAGTAGTCCCCGAGCTCGGGGGCGATCGTCTTTGACTCCAGGTAGCGGGCGTATTCGACGGCGTCGCCGGCACCGATGCTTTGCGCGGTCATCACACCGGGTACTGACCACAGCACCCCGGAGCGGCCAACGGATTGCACAGTCCTCGCACAGTGCCCGCAGGGCTATGCATCTAGTCTGTCCGGGCTTGGTGCTGTGCGCCGGGCGCGCGAGCCGTGAGCGTCAGCGAACGGTGAGCGCGCAGGCCGAAGGGCTGTGACGGGTCGACGCGTAAGCGGCGACCCGCGTCTGGCTGCGGGCGTAAGCCGGCAGCCAGCGGAGCAGACCGTAGGCCGTAGGCGTGCGGCACCGGGTCCGGCAGAAGAGCCGACCCGTGGGAGGCTCGGTCACAAAGCGGCCGCCAGGCCGCACGCAACCCAGGGTCGTTCAACTGACGGCCGAAGGCGGTCGGTTTCCACGCTGGTCGTGCGAAGGTGTCCGTATCCGGCGCGATGCGATGGCCGGTTCGGGCCGGTCGGGGTCTGTAACCGCAATGGCCTCAATCTCGTCACGTACGGCAGCCACCCTTACTGTCCAGAATCGGAGTGCGCCCGCCCTGGCGCTCAGTGTCGAGCAGGCGTGCGAAGCGCTGGGCGTGTCCTGGGATACCTGGCGCGCGCATATCGAACCCGACGTGCGGCTTGTGCGCTTGGGGCGCCGCAAGTTGATCCCGGTCAGCGAGCTGCAGGCTTGGCTCGACCGGCACGCCGAGAGCGTGGGCGTGTAGAGGGGGGAGTAGGATGCTCAGCATCTACAAAGCGCCCCCGCGCCGTTGTCGCGGCCGGGGCATGGCACAGGAGGTTGAGCTCCCATGCAATCAGCACCGTACACAGCCGCATCGCCTGGATGTGATTTCTGATGGCCACCGGAGTACATCAACGGCACGGGCTCAAGTGCAACGGCAAAGGCCGTTGCGACTGTCCATGGCAGGCGTCGGTCTACTCGAAGGCGGACCGCAAGAAGGTGCGCCAGAACTTCCCTACGAGGGCGGCGGCGAAGGCGTGGCGCGACGACAAGCTCGGGGCGACGAGACGCGGCGAGCTGCGGGTACCGACTGCGACGACCGTCAGGGTGGCGGCCGAGGCGTTCATGGAGGGTGCGAAGGCGAAGACGATCCCGACGGCATCGGGGGACGAGTACAAGCCCGCGACGCTGCGCGGCTACCGCGTCAGCTTGAACAAGCGCATCCTGCCGGCGCTCGGCAACAAGCGGCTGTCCGAGGTGCGCCGCGCGGACGTGCAGGAGCTGGCCGACCGGCTGACCGCGGAAGGGTCTGAGCGCGAGCACCGTACAGAACACGCTCGACCCGCTGCGGGCGATCTATCGCCGCGCGATCCGACGCGACGAAGGCGTGACGGTCAACCCGACGCAGGAACTGGGCTGCGCCGGCCTGACGGTAAGCGTGACCGCATCGCAAGCCCGGCCGAGGCCGCCGTGCTCATCGCCGCCGTAGATGTGGATGAGCGGGCACTGTGGGCGACCGCGTTCTACGCCGGCCTGCGGCGTGGCGAACTGCGCGCGCTGCGCTGGAAGCACATTGACCTGGAGGCCCGCGTGATCCACGTCTCGCGCGGCTGGGATGCGCTCGAGGGCGAGCAGGACACCAAGAGCGCGGCGGGCAAACGCAAGGTGCCGATCCTCGACCCGCTGACAGCCGCGCTGATCGCTCACAAGGCGCGCACCGGCCGCGCTGGCGACGCGCTCGTATTCGGCCGCACCGCGACGGACCCGTTCAACCCCGAAACGGTCCGCCGTAACGTGCTCGCCGCATGGGGTTGGAAGGAAGTCCCGAACCCGGACTACCCCGACGCGGGCACGAAGATGATCCACGTCAAGGCGCGCGAGGACGCGCTGGAGCCGCTCACGCTGCACGAGGCGAGGCACACCTGCGCGTCGCTGCTGATCGCCGCTGGTGTCAACCCGAAGGCCCTCTCGGTCATCATGGGGCACTCCACGATCGCGATGACGTTCGACACGTACGGCCACCTGATGCCCGGCGGCCTGGACGAGGCGAGGGCGGCGACTGATGCCTATCTCGCGCGTCTGGCTGACGGTCCGGCGCTCAAGCTGGTGGCGTAGCTCGTGCCAGTCTCGTGCCAGTCGTATCCTGATCTTGCCGGATTCAACCGGACTCGGCCGGATTGAGGGATGGGGGGTTTCGCCTGTACCGGAGCCATATTTGGCTCTACAGTGGGGATCGCGGCATAGGCTTGCCCACGCTTCGAGTCCCTGTCCCGGAGTTTCCTACGCCGCCGCGTGGATCGCCCAGTCGCGGTACAGGTCGTAGTAGCGACCCTCCGCCGCGATCAGCTCCTCATGGGTGCCCTGCTCGGCGATCTTGCCGTGCTCCAGCACCACGATCCTGCCGGCGCCCCGGATAGTCGATAGCCGGTGGGCGATCACGATCGACGTGCGCCCTGCCAGCAGCCGACGCAGACCCTGCTCGATGCGCGCCTCGGTGTGCAGGTCGACATTGGAGGTCGCCTCATCGAGGATCAGGATGCGCGGGTCGGCGATCAGGGCGCGCGCGAACGCGATCAGCTGGCGCTGGCCGGCTGACAGTTGCGCACCACGCTCGCCGACCTCGGTGTCGTAACCCTGCGGCAACTCCGCGATGAACTCCTCGGCGCCGACGGCGGCGGCGGCCTGGCGAACCTGCTCCTGCTCGGCTCCAGGTCGTCCAAAGGCGATGTTCTCCGCGATCGTGCCCGAGAACAGGAACGCCTCCTGAGGCACGATCCCCATCTGTGAGCGCAAGGACGTGCTGGAGACATCGCGCAAGTCGTGGCCGTCGACGAGCACACGCCCTTCGGTGGGGTCGTAGAAGCGCGCGACGAGCTTTGCCATCGTCGACTTGCCGGCGCCGGTGGCACCCACCAGCGCGACCGTCTGGCCTGGGGGGATTTGCAGGTCGATGTGCTCGAGCGCCAGTACCTCCTCCGCTTCCAGCGGCGCCGGCAACCCCGCCTCCAAAGGGGCGCTGACCGACTTGTCCACGTTCTTGCGTACGCGCCGTGGTTTGTAGGCGAACGTGACGTCCTCGAAGCTGAGCTCGCCACGAATGCGCTCCAGGTCCGGCGCGCCCGGCTTGTCGGTCAGTTCCGGCTCGACGTCGAGCAGTTGGAAGATCTTCTCCAAGGCTGCCATGCCCGACTGGTAGGTGGTGTACAGCTGCGAGAGCTGCTGAATCGGTTCGATCAGGTAGGAGAGCGTCGCCACGAACGCGACGACGGTGCCGGCGGTGACGTTGCCGGAGATCGCCTGGTAGCCGCCATACAGCACGATCCCGGCGATCGCCACCCCGGAGAGCATTTCCACCGCCGGGAAGTAGGCGGCGTTGAGCCTGACGGTGACCATGTTGGCGTCGCAGTTGTCCTCGTTGAGCTCGGCAAAGCGCGCCAAATGGCGCGGCTCCTGGCCGAAGCTGCGCACCACTCGTATGCCTGAGAGCGTCTCCTGTAGGTAGGCGGTGATCGAGCCGATCGTCTCGCGCGTGCGCCGGAACGCGCCGGCCGAGGTCAGCCTGAACCAGAAGCTGCCGAGCGCGATCAGCGGCAGGATGCAGAACGTCAGCAGTGCCAGTTTCACGTCCAGGTAGAGCAGCACCGCTACCGCCCCGATCAGCGTCAGGCCCGACTGGAACAGCGTCACGACCGAGTCGGTCACAAGGCTTTCCAGCGCCTCGACGTCGTTGGTGATGCGCGAGATGAGCACACCCGCCGGGCGGCTCTCATAGAAGCCGATCGGCTGGCTCTGCAGGTGCGTGAACAGGCGGATGCGCAGGTCGGCGAGCGTGCGCTGCCCGACCCAGCCGACCAGATACGTTTGCACGTAGGTCATCAGCCACACGAGCACCGCGGCAACGACGAACGCGACGACGACGAGCACGAGCGTTTTGAAGTCGTGCTGGTCGATGCCTTCGTCGATCGCTGCCCTGGCCAGCAAAGGTGGCGCGAGCGAAGCCGCCGTACCCAGCACCAGCGCGGTCAACATCCCGGCAACGCGCAGGCGGTAGGGCGCAAGCAGCGCCAGCAGGCCCCGCAGGTTGCGGCCACGGCTCTCGCGACTGGCGCGCGAGCCGTCCCACTGTGCGCCGCCTCGACCCATGCCGGGGCCGCCGCGCCCGCCGCTACCGCCGCCTCGACCTCCGACGCCGACGCCGATGCCGCCGCGGCCGCCGTGGGCGCTCATATGCCGCTCACCTCGCGCTCGCGCGTCTCTGTTGTCAAGAAGACCTGCTCGGGCAGACCGCGTTCTACGATCTCGCGGTACAACTCGGAGGCGTCGAGCAGCTGCTCGTGATTGCCATGAGCGACGATGCGCCCATGGTCGAGCACGACGATCTCATCGGCCAATGCGATCGTCGAGAGGCGGTGGGCGATCACGAACGTCGTGCGTCCTGCCATCGCCTCGGCGAGCGCGAGCTTGATCGACTGCTCGGTGGAGGCGTCGACCGAAGAGGTTGCGTCGTCCAGGATCAACACGCGCGGGTTGGCAAGCAACGCGCGCGCGATCGCCAGGCGCTGGCGCTGGCCGCCCGAGAGCGACAGGCCGCGCTCTCCGATCTGCGTGTCATAGCCGTCGGGCAGGCGCAGCACGAAATCGTGTGCTTGTGCGCGCCGCGCGGCTTCTTCGATCTCCGCGCTGGAGGCATCGGGTCGCGCATAAGCGATGTTCTCGGCGACACTCGCGGAGAAGAGGAAGGGGTCGTCGCTGACGACCGCCACGGCCGAGCGCAGCGATTGCAAGCCGACCGAGCGCACGTCGGCGCCGTCGAGCAGCACCTCGCCCTCGACCGGGTCGTAAAGCCGCGAGATCAAAGCTACGAGGCTGGTCTTGCCCGAGCCGGTGGCGCCCACCAACGCGACCGTGCGCCCCGCCGGCACGTCGAGGTCGAGGTCGTGCAGCACGGTGCGCCTGGCTGCGGCGTGCTCGGTCTGCTTGGCGTGGGCATAGGTGCCGACGTTCAGCTCGTCGTGCGGGTCGCTGTAGCGCAGCGTGACACCGCGCAATTGCACGTGACCGCTGCCCGCTGGCAGCGGCGGCGCGCCCGGTGGGTCAGCGAGCGTAGGTTCGCGGTCGAGCACCTGAAAGATACGCGCGCCGGAAGCCGTGGCGCGCTGGGCGAGGTTCAAGGTGACACCGAGCGAGCGCAGCGGCCCGACCAACATGTTCAAGAGTAGATAGAAGGTCGTGAACTGGCCCAGGGTGAGGTGGGCATGAATCACCGCGTTGCCACCGAGCAGCAGCACGGCGGCGATGCCGAGCTGCGGCAGAAAGCCGATTGCCGGGTTGTAGGTGGCTTCAAGGCGCGTGGCGACCATCGCCTGCTCGAACGTGCGCCCGACGCTGTGGCGGAAGCGCTCCAACTGGCGCGGCTCGCGTGCGAACGACTTGACGATGCGCACACCGGAGATGTTCTCCTCGGCGTCCGCGGTCAGTTCGGCGATGCGCTGCTGCACCTCCTGGATCGCAGGGCGTGCGCGACGGCCGTAGCGGTAGGAGATCAGCACGACGAATGGGGCGGGCGCGAGCGAGATCAGTCCGAGCCACGGATTGATGACGATCATCACGATGCCCGCGAGCACGATCGTGAGCACGAACTGCAGGATGAACACGAGACCGTAGCCGAGGAAGAAGCGCACGGCAGGCAGATCGACGGTTGCGCGCGACATCAGCTGGCCGGTCTGCTGGTGGTCGAAGAAGCCGAGCTCCAACCGCTGCAGCTGGCTGTAGAGGCGCTCGCGCAGGTCATATTCGACGCCGAGCGAAACCCGGCCCGCGATCATGCGCCGCCAGTAGGTGAAGCCCCAGCGCGCGAGCACGACCGCGATGATCGCCAGCGCGTACGTAAGCAGCGTGTGGCGGTCGTGCGAGCGCTGGACGAGTTCGTGGCGGCGCGCATGACGGGCGCCCGAGTTGATCGTTTCGACCGCTTCGCCGGTGAGCAGCGGCAGGATGACGCTCATCGCCATCGCGAAGCTGGCGAGGATCCAGGAGACGACTACGCCGCGCTTGTAAGGACGCAGAAAGCCGAGTAGTCGGTAAAAGATAACCATAGTTGCTTAGTCAACTATTATTGCAGGGGATAGCGATGCGTGCTTGTTGGTGGACACCGGCCCGTTCCACGTCCAAGACCCACACTGGACGGTCGGGCGTGCCGGGTCCTATGACTACGCTCTGCTCCATGTTCGCTCGCGATCCGTCTCCTTCTCCTGCGCCCGGCCCAAACGCGGGCCTGTGCGAGACCTGCAAGTACCGCCGGCTCGTCCCCAATACGCGCGGTTCGGTCTTCTCGCTGTGCGAGCGCTCGCGGACAGACCCAGCTTATCCGCGCTATCCGCGTTTGCCGGTCATGCGCTGCGCGGGGTATGAGGAGCAGGAGGCCGATGTGGCGTCGTAACGGCGCTCAAAGACTTCCGGCAGGCACGACCCATTCGCTAGCGAACGCGGTCCAGGTGCGACCACGCCGAGTTGTCGAGCAGCACCGCTACTCGTATTTGGGGATGAGACCGAGGTGCTTGACATCTTCCGCAGCCTGCGATATCGATCTCATAGGGCAAGGATCGAGTACGAATGTTCTCGGCGAACTGTGCGTTGGCCCCGACGCTCTGTGGCTCGGCTGCAGCGGGGACGCTCTCCGGCGGCGTGTCCGCTGGTACCTGTGAGGCCACGAAATCCTTCTGACGCACTAGAATCAGCGCGCACACGGCCCCCACGAACGCGATCCCGGCAGCGATCAGCAGGATGTGGTCGAAGGCTTCGGTGAAACCAACCCGGTAGGAATGCTTCAGCGCCACCTGCGCCGCGGGGGAGAGGGCGTGGAACACCTGCTTGATTTCGCCGGACTGAAGCAGCGTGTTCAAGTGCCCGTGGGCCGCGGCCTGAACCGGTTGAAGCTGGCGGCCCAGCGCGCCCGTGGTCGTAGTCAGCACATCGTGCTGGAAGACCGCACCCAGCCCCGCGATACCGGTCGCGATCCCGACCTGGCGGAAGGTGCTGTTGATGCCCGAGGCCATGCCGCTGCGCGAGTAGTGCACTACCCCGATAGCCGTCGAGGCAAGCGGGGGATTGATCAGACCGATGCCCACGCCTGTCACCGCAAAGCCGGGGATCAGCGTCGTCCAGCCGGTGCTCGCGTCGATCGCGGTCATCCCGAGCAGACCGGCGCCGACGAGCAGCAGCCCGCCGCCGAGCAGATAACGCACGGGCATGCGCACACTGAGGCGCCCGGCGATCGGGGCGGCGACGAATGACAGCAGTGTGATCGGCAGGAAGCGCAGGCCGGCCTGGAGCGCCGTGTAGCCGAGCACGTCCTGGATGTAGAGCGTCAGGTACAGGAACATCGCGAAGATCGAGGCGGACACGCTGAACGCGACGATGCTGGCGCCTGTGAAGGCCGGCTTGCGGAACAGCGACAGGTCAAGCATCGGCCGCGACTGCATGCGCTCGGCGGTTATGAACGCGATGAACAGCACGAGCGCTCCGAGCAGCAGCGCAACGATCTTGGTCGAGCCCCAACCGTCTCCGTTGCCCTCGATCAGCGCGAACACGAGCGCGAACAGGGCGCCCGAGAACGTGACGAGCCCGATCCAGTCCACGCGGCGCGCGCCCGGGTCGCTCGACTCCACGACGCGCGACAGCGTGATCGCGACTGCCGCGATGCCGATCGGGACATTGATGAAGAAGATCCATTCCCAGCCGATGCCGGACGTGATGATCCCGCCGACGACCGGACCGATCGCGACGGCGGCGCCTGTGACGGCGCCGAACACGCCGAAGGCGGTGCCGCGCTCACGGCCGTGGAAGGCCTGGGCCAGCAGCGCGAGCGAGGTGGCGTACATCATCGCCCCGCCGACCCCTTGCACGGCGCGGGCGAGGTTGAGCATCAGCGGTGTGGTCGAGAGTCCGCACACGGCCGAGGAGGCGGTGAACACGATCAGGCCGAGCGTGAACACGCGGCGGCGGCCGATCAGGTCCGCGACCGAGCCCGCGGTCAGCAGGAAGGCGGCGAGCGTCAGCGCGTAGGCGTTGACGACCCATTGCAGGTCGGAGAACGAGGATTTCAGCGACGACTGAATCGAAGGTAGCGCGACGTTCACCACCGTGATGTCCAGCAAAAGCATGAAGATCGCCACCGAGACGGCGATCAATGTCCACCACTTGCGCTCCACGGCTGGCTCCCTTCTGCGTGCCCTCAGGACGCTGGACTCATCTCACTGTAGGACGCGATCTCCTCTAGCCGGCTGAGCACGGTGTTGCGCGTGTTCGAGAGCTCGCGGCGCAGCTTGGCAAGCTCGGAAGCGCGGTGCTCGACCAGCTCCAGCTGGCGGTCGAGGTGGCCGAGCGCCTCGTTCAGCAGTTCGCGGCGGCGCTCGGGGTGCACGTCGTCGCGGCGCAGTTGCGCGCGCACGGCCGCGCGCGCCTCCTCTGCGGTGAGCAGGTCCTTGAGCTCGTCCAAGCTCACGCCGAGCAGCTCCTTGAGGCGGATCACCTCGCGCAGACGCTCGACTTCGGCTTGGGTATAGAGACGGTGCCCGCCGGAAGGTCGCTCAGGCGCGCCCGCGAGCAGGCCCAGTTCCTCGTAGTAGCGGATCGTGCGCGGGGTCGTGCCGGCGAGCTTGGCCACGTCGCCGATGCGCAGCGGCGCCTCAGGGGTGCTCACGGCCTTGCTCCCGCCTCTGCCTCGCGCCCACGTCCAGCGGGGGCGGGCGTTGGCGGCGGTGTGTTTGTGCTGTGAGGGCCGATGCCCCGCGCGCGCGCGGGGGGCATGCCGTTTTTTGAGACTTCGACAGTGTCCGCCGAAGGCTCCACGGCGACGTGCCGGGGCCGCAGCAGACACACGACTGCGCCCACCAGCGACGTCACCACCAGTACCCACAGAGCAACGTGCATGTTGGCGATAAACGGCGCCAGCTTCTGCTCTGAGAGGCCGCGCGTGACGCCGGAGAAGACGGCGAACAGCGTCGCCTTCGGCACGGCCGATGTGACTATGGCAAGCACGAACGCGATCGAGAGGACGGCGCCCGTGTTCTGCAAAAGCGTGCGCGCGCCGGCGGCGATGCCGCGCCGCTGTGCCGGCACCGTGCCCATCATCGCGGCGGTGTTGGGGCTGTTGAACATGCCCGAGCCGATGCCGACGAGCGCCAGCCAGATCATCGACTGCCAATAGGGGCTGTGCACTTGCAATGTAGTCATGCCGGCAAGGCCGACGGCGCTGACGAGCATGCCGAGCGAGGCCAGCATGCGCGAGCCGTGGCGGTCGGCGTAAATGCCGGCCAGAGGGGAGGCGACAAGCATTCCGAGCGCGAGCGGTATCAGCTTGATGCCTGCTTCGATTGGGCTGTTGGACTGGGCTCCCTGGAAGTAGAAGACGAACAGGAACATCAGGGCGAAGCGGGCCAGCCCGTTGATGAACGATGCCGCCGACGCCGCCGCGAACAGGCGGTTGTTGAAGATCGACAGGTCGAGCATCGGCGCGCGCGTGTGTCGCTCGATCAGGACCCACAGCGGCAGGAGCACGACAGCGCACGCCAGAGCACCGATCACGACCGGATCGGACCATCCGGTCAAGCCGCCCTTGGAGACACCAAGCACGAGGCCTGTAAGCCCTACTACGAACGTGGTCGTGCCGAGGGTGTCGAAGCCGCGCACCTCATCGGGCTTGGCCAGCTCGCGCAGGATCAGCGCACCCCAGGCCGCGCCTGCCAGGGCGAGCGGCACGTTGAACCAGAAGACCCAGTGCCAGGAGATCTCAACGAGCGCGCCACCGAGAACCGGACCGAGTACCAGGCCGATGGCGGCGACCATCGTGTTGGCACCCATAGCCAGTCCGAGCTGCTCCTTCGGAAAGGCGTCTGTCACAAGAGCGGCCGCGTTGGCGAACAGGAACGCAGACCCAATCCCCTGCAAAACCCGCCAGCAGATCAACTCGGTAGCGCCGCCTGAGAAACCAGCGCCGAGTGAGGCGAAGGCGAACAGCAAGAAGCCGCCGACGTAAGCGCGCTTGCGCCCGAACAGGTCGCTGAGCCGGCCCGCCGTCAGCACCAGTACGGTCGCGGCGATCAGGTAGGCGAGGATCACCCACACGAGCGCCAACAGGCTCGCGTGCAGCGAGCGCTCCAGACTCGGCAACGCGATGATCAGCGTGCCGGAGTTGGTCGCGGCCAGCAGCATGCCCAAGCTGGTGCAGGACAGCGCCCACCACTTGTAGTGCTCGTGGTCGGCGCTGACGCCGAAGCGGGATGTGGAAGTTGACGTGAACGTAAAGATCAGGATAACAGCGGTGCGACCCATTCTCAAGGAGGATGATTGGGCGAGCCCGCGCCTCGGGTGTGCTGGGCCCCGTAGCCGCCCCGGACTTGGTGTGACAGCGAGCGACACTCCTACCTCGCGGGGTACACCTCGCACCTGGCGGGTGGCTCATCTTGCTGCTAGAACATCCTGTATGAGCGATCCGGGCGTGGCCAAGAGCGACGAGCAGTGGCGCGAGGAGCTCACGCCGGAGCAGTACGAGGTGCTGCGCCGTGCGGGCACGGAGGCGCCGTTCACGGGCGAGTACGTCTACAACAAGGACTCCGGCATGTACCGCTGCGCGGGCTGCGGCGCCGACCTGTTCAGCTCTGATACGAAGTTCGAGTCGGGCACGGGCTGGCCGAGCTTCACCGAGCCTGCGGTCGCCGAGACGGTCGAGCTGCGGCCCGACAACGGGCTTTTCATGCGTCGCACAGAGGTAGTCTGTCGCCGCTGCGGCGGCCACCTCGGCCACGTCTTCGACGACGGGCCCGGTCCCACCGGGCAGCGCTACTGCATCAACTCGGCTGCGCTGTCGTTCGCGCCCGAGTCCGACAAGCCCGCCTAGCGCCCCGACACTAGACTGGGCCGCGCGATGATCATGGAGAACCGCTCCAAGCGGCTGTCTGAGCCCCTGCGTTGGGGGCGGCGTGAGAGGGCCATCGTTGCCGCATTGCTGAGCTGTTTGTTGCTTGGCGCGATTGGGCTAGGAGCGTTTGCCCTGACAAGTGGCTCCAAGGAGCCAAAGGATTGCGTCGACATAACGTTCGCTAGCACCCTCGGCGCCGCCAAAATGCATGCTTGCGGCGCACGCGCCAAGATCCTGTGCGCCGCCCCACAGGCTTCGAAGGAGATCGCACAGCCGCTCAAGCAGGCCTGCCGCCGCGCCGGCTATCCATTTGAATAGCGCAATGCCCCCCGCGCGCGCGGGGGGCATCATCGGTTTTTCTCAGGTCTTGCTTCTGGGGCGAATGGCACGCAGACGACCACAAGGCCCGACGTTGCGGGCCGTCTATACAAATGTCGAAACGCACCGGTCAACTGTTGGCCACCGTGTCCCTAGCGGTGTCGCGCACGCCCCGGTTTCATAAGGACAGCTAAAGAGGCGAGTCGGCCACCTGCGGGTGTACCCCATGCGGGGCATCCCCCATTGCGGGGGACACCCTGACGGGCGCAAGCAGGCAAGCGGCGGCGGCTCGCCGTATCTACAACGGTAGGAAACGGAGGCATATGTCCATCTTGGCGACAGCCGAATGGTTGTCATACCCATCCTGGCTCAACCCCGGCGACAACGCATGGCAGATGACCGCGGCGACGTTCGTCGGGCTGATGAGCCTTCCCGGTCTCGCCATCCTGTACGGCGGGGTCATGCAGAAGCGCTGGTCGGTCAACAGCATGATGCTCACGTTCGTTGCGTTCTGCCTCGTAATGGTGGCGTGGTGCCTGTGGGCCTTCAAGATGGGCTTTGACAACCCGATCGCCCACAGCGGCGGTGGCATCTTCGGCACGAAAGGCTTCCTGGGCACCGCCTGGGGTGAACCGGGCAGCGTGCTCGGGCATGCCGCCGAGGAGGGGCAGGCGTTGATTCCGTCGATCACGACGGGACCACCGTTCCATTTCCCCGAGTCATCGCTCGTGTATTTCCAGTTCGTGTTCGCGGCGATCACGCCGATCCTGATGCTCGGCTCGGTACTGGGCCGTATCAGCTTCAAGGCGTGGATCCCGTTCGTGCTGCTGTGGATCACGTTCGTCTACACGGTCAACGCGTTCCTGATCTGGGGCGGCGGCTACTTCGCGGCCCATGGAGCACTCGACTACTCAGGTGGTTACGTCATCCACCTCGCGGCCGGAATCTCGGGCTTCGTGGCGGCGGCGGTCATAGGGCCGCGATTGCAAAGAGACAGAGAGGTCGACGCTCCGAACAACCTGCTGATGGTTGCCGCGGGCGCCGGTCTGCTGTGGCTGGGCTGGAATGGCTTCAACGGTGGAGACTCCTACTACGCGGGCGCCAACGCCTCGGCGGCGGTTCTCAACACGAACCTCTGCACCGCGGTCGCGATGCTCGTGTGGATCGCGTGGGACTACATCTTCCGCGACAAGCCGTCGCTGCTCGGCTCGGTCAACGGCATGATCACGGGGTTGGTGGGCATCACGCCCGCCGCGGGCTTCGTGAACGGCTACGGAGCGATCATCATCGGCGTGGTGGCCTCCACGATCGTGTGGATGTCGATTCGCTTCCTCTCGCGTGCGCCCGTGTTCAGGCACGTGGACGACACGCTGGGGGTGATCTATACCCACGGTATTGCCGGGCTCTGCGGTGGCCTGCTGGTTGGGCTGCTGGCCAATTCGAACGTCGTCGAGTACATCGGCGTGACGAAGACCGGCGCCTCCAACCTGCCGGGCGTCTCAGGGCTGTTGGTCAACGGCAGCTGGACGCTGCTGCGCTGGCAGGCCGAGGCTGGTCTGTGGGTGATCCTGTTCAGCGGGACGATGACGTTCATCCTGCTGAAGCTGGTCGGCATATTCTTGCCGCTACGACTCTCCGACGAGGAGCTGGAGATCGGCGATCACGCGATCCACGGCAACGAGGTCTACCCCTCGGACGTACCGACGCTCGGTGGACCGCATGCGCCGGCCTTCCAGCCGACCCCGGCGGGCAGCGCGGCATAGACGGCTCGGGCGGGCGCGTGGCCTCTGGCGCGCCCGCCCGTTGCTAGTCTTGACAGCGGTTATCAACCGACTGTGACACCCGGCCCGCTTCGGCGGGCCGCGCTGCTTGAGCTCCGAATACCGTCCGGCCACTTGAGTACAATGCAGTGCAGGAAGGTGCAGCTGCGCGGTCGCAGCACACGCTTGATAACCGTTGTTCCGGAGAGAACCTTCGGATGGGTTCGACTCCCACACCTTCCGCCAATTGGTCGGGCGACAGGAGCAGGTAGCCATTATCATGCCAGCCGAGACGAGTTAGTCGCCGTCGCGCTCTGTCGCCCGTCCGCCTGCTAACCTCATGAGTGGTTATCAAGCGTGTGCGACCACGGCCCGCCTCTGGCGGGCCGAGCTGTTTAAGGGGTCGTCAAGCCGACGGGACAGGCTACGCCCGTGCCGCCCAGGCCGCAATAACCACCAGGGTTCTTCTCCAGGTACTGCTGGTGGTGGTCCTCGGCGTAATAGAACTGGTGGGCCGTGCCGCCCGGCTCTATTTCGGTCGTGATCTGACCGTGGCCGCCTGCGGAGAGCATGCGCTGGTAGGTCTCGCGCGAGGCCAGCGCGGCCTCGTGCTGGGTCTCGTCCTCGTAGAGGATTAGCGAACGGTACTGGCTGCCGACGTCGTTGCCCTGGCGCATGCCCTGCGTCGGGTCGTGGCCCTCCCAGAACAGGCGCAGCATCTCCTGGTAGCTGGTGGCGGCTGAGTCGAAGGCGACCAGCACGACCTCGGCATGGCCGGTGCGTCCGCTGCACACCTCCTCGTAGGTGGGGTTGGGCGTAATCCCGCCCGCATAGCCCACGGCGGTTGTGTACACGCCCGGCGCCTGCCAAAAGATTCGCTCTGCGCCCCAAAAGCAGCCCATCCCAAACACGGCCTGCTCCGGTCCGGCTGGAAAAGGCCCCTGCATCGGCGTGCCAAGCACGATGTGGCGCTCGGCGACACGCAACGGCTGATCACGGCCGGGAAGTGCATCGTCCGCGCTGACCATGCTCGTATGCCGTGATTTGAACAAATCCATTGTTGTTCAGCCTAGCGCGCAGGCGGCCCTCCCGGCCGGCGCGCTGCGACTGGCGGTAGCTCAGCCGGCTGTGCCCGGCCGGCAAGGTTTGTTGTCAGCGGGAGTGGGTGCTCAAGGGCACGCCCATCCAAACCGAAAAGATGAGCAAGCAATGTCGACAAGCCCATCTCAGACGCTCTCGCAAGCCGCAGAGACCCACTTGCCGCTGTCGCGGAGCGGGTCGGCGCCGCTGCGCTCCTTGCTGCGGCGTGTCGTGGCCCGCCGCCCGGCGATGGCCTGGTCGCTGGCGCTGCTGTTCATGTTCAAGGCGTTCGTCTGCCTGGCGGCGATCCTGTTCCCGGTCAGCTCAACCGAGCCGGTGGGCTTGATCGCAGCCGCCGGTGCTCTGGGTGTGGTTGGCGCTTGCCTGGTGTGGCTGGCGGCGCGGCGCATCCCTGTACTTGGCTTCGAGCTGCTGGCCGCCTGCGGCACGCTCGTGAACAGCGGCTTGGTCGCGCATGCGACCACCCATGGCGGCATGATGATCGCCGCCTTCTCCTATCCGTGGATCGCGATCTACTCGGCTCATTTCTTCGAGCGCCGCGTGGTGATCGCACAGGGCACGCTGATCACGCTTGCCTTCGGCGTCGCCTTGCTGCTGGGCGGGCTGCCGCACGTCGGTATCTACTGGATGATCGTGACCGTCACGATCTGGTCGATCTGCATCGTGCTCGGGCGCCTCAGCGAGAGCTTGCGCCGGCAGGCCGACACCGACACGCTGACGGGCCTGTTCAATCGCAACGGCTTCATGACGGCGGCCATCCGCGAGCACGCGATCGCCCAGCGCAGCGGTAACCGACTGACGCTCGCGATGCTCGACCTGGACGGCTTCAAGCAAATCAACGATCTGCGCGGACACACCGTCGGCGATCGCGTGCTAGCCGATCTGGGCAAGTCCTGGCGCGAGCGTCTTCGCACCGGCGATATCCTCGCGCGCCACGGCGGCGACGAGTTCGTGCTGCTGCTGCCGGCCACGACCCCCGAGGGCGCGAGTGCCGTCCTGGATCGCCTGCGTGACGAGGACCTGCCGGTCACGTGGTCGGTCGGGGTCGGCGAGTGGCTACCAAGAGAAAGCCTGGGCGAGTGCATCGCCCGCGCCGACGCCGATCTGTACAGCGTCAAGAATGCCATGCGCGTGCGTGACACGCGTGCAGTCGGCGTTTGATATCTAGCCGCTCAGGCAAAACTCATCTTGAGGGCACCGTTCCTCCCTCATCCCTCCCCGGATCGGCCCGCCGCGCGCGGGTCGATCTGTGTCAGGGGTGTATGTGGGTGGGTTATTAATCGCCCCGCTGCGCGCGGGTCGATCTGTGCTGAGGGTCTGTGTGGGCGGATTTTAAATCGACCCGCTGGTGTGCGGTCGATCTGTGCTTGGTGGGTGATAACTTCGCCAACGATGCCCCGCCCGCGCACACTGCTGATCGGCGCCACTGCTGTTGCGGCTCTTGTGGTCTTCATCGTGTTCGGGCTCGCCGGCAGCAAAGCGAACGATGGGCGCCCGGCACCGCCTCTGCCGCTTGAACACCTCTCCGGCTCGACGGTCACCCTGGCCGCCCTGCGCGGGCGCCCAGTGCTCGTCAGCTTTTGGGCCAGCTGGTGCGAACCGTGCGAACACGAGGCACCCGTGCTCGAGCGCTTCGCGCGCAGCCTGCACGGTAAGGCCACACTCGTCGGGGTCAACTGGGAGGATTTGTCGCTCGCCGATGCGCGTAAGTTCATCCGCACCTATGGCTGGACGTTCCCCAATCTGCGTGATCCTGACGGCAACGTTGGGCGTGACTACGGGATGAGCGGAGGGCCGCCGGTCACGTTCGTGATCGACAGCGCCGGGCGCTTGCGCTCCGAGCTGCGTGGGCCACAGACACAGCAAACACTTACTGATGCACTGGCGAGTGTGGGGGCCTGAACGATGAGTCGGACCAGCGGTTGGCGCGTGATCGTCGCCTACGGACTTGTGTGCGCGGCGACGCAGGTGCTGTGGCTGACCTATGCCGCGATCACCACAGAGACGGCGCGCCACTATGGCGTCTCGGTCGGCGCGGTGGGTTGGCTGGCGGAGATCTTCCCGCTGCTCTATGTCCTGTTCGCGATCCCCTCGGGCATCTTGCTCGACCGCTGGTTTCGTCCCGTGCTGGCCGGCGGTGGACTACTGGTGGCCGCCGGTGGGCTCTTGCGCCTGGGCGGCGACACGTTCGCCTGGGCGATGGCGGGTCAGGTCACGGTCGCCGTCGCCCAGCCGGTGGTGCTGAGCGCCGTGAGCAAGCTCGCGGGCGAGTACCTGCCGGTCGAGCAGCGTGCGGCAGGCATCTCGCTGGGCTCGGCTGGCGGCTTCGTCGGCATGCTGATAGCGCTTTTGCTTGGCCCCACGCTGGGCGGGCACGGACACATCGAGCGGCTGCTGGTGGTGGAGGCCGTGCTGGCCGGTCTGCCGGCGCTGGCTCTGGCTCTGACGCTGCGGCGTCCCGGCCACGAGAGCAGCGAGCATGCCGCGATCGCCGGCAATGCCGCGCGTGCGTTGTGGGCGCTGCCGAGCATGCGCACATTGTGCGGCCTCGTGTTCGTCGGCTTCGGCATCTTCGTCGCGCTGGCCACGTGGCTGCAAACGCTGCTCCAGCCCTCCGGTGTCTCGGAAACCGCCGCGGGAGGACTGCTCGTCGCGATGGTGATCGCCGGCGTTATCGGCTGTGCGGTGCTGCCGCCACTCGTGGCGCGCCGCGGCAGCGAACGTAATTTCATGCGTGCCGCGGTGATCGTCGGCTGCGTCGGCTGTGTGGCGCTCGGAGTGATCCCGTCGCTTGCGGGCCGCGCCGTCGTTATCGTGGCGATGGGCGTGATGCTGTTGCCGGCGCTGCCGGTGATCCTCACCGCCACCGAGCGCTTGGCCGGGTCGGCCGCGGGGACAGCCGGCGCGATCGTGTGGATGGCGGGCAACCTTGGTGGGCTCGTGGTGGCCCTGCTGGTGCAGATCTTGGTGCACCACCCGATGGCGGCGTTCGTCGCGATGGCCGCGGTGTCGCTGCTCGGTCTGCCGATTGCGGCCAGGCTCAAGCCGATCACCGGCGCCGAGATGGGCGCCGAGCCGGCCGAGCGGCTCGCGGTTACGGCCGGCTGAGCGTCGGAGTTTCTGGTCGTGGCGGCTGAGCCGCGGCGTGTTTGGCCGTGAGGGCCCGGGCCAGTCGTGATGGTCGCGGTTGAGTGCGCGCTCAGCTCGGTTGGGCAGCCGGCTCTTGGGCAAGGAAGGCGCTCAACAGATCCCTTCCCGTCCCCTTGGCGGGCTCGCTGTGGGCAAATAGGAGCGTGTCGAACTCCTCGTCGAGCATCCGACGCAAGCTCTTGAGCAGGCCCGCGCGAACGCGCCCGGGGTCCTCGCCGAGCAGCGAGTCGGGCATGAAGGCAAGCGCGCCGTCGCGGTCGCGCGTGAGCCCGTCGCCGAAGGACAGTGCGCCGGCGTGCGCTTCCAGCAGCAGCGTGGTCTCCTCGGCGCAGATCGAGCCGAGCTCCAGAGCTCGCAAACCGTGGGCAAGTTGCTCGTCGAAAGTGAAACCCTCAACCGGCCGATCCTCGGAGAAATGCGCGAGCCCGGCCTTGTGACAAAGCACAGGGCAGCCAAAGCGCTCGACGTAGAGTGCGCTGTGGCGGTAGTGATGGCGGTTGCTGAGCACGATCCGCTCGGGTGTGCCGAGTTCGGCGAGCGCATCCAAGCCCTCGGATGGCTCCATTGGGTCGATCAGTGTGCTCGAGTCCAGGGCAAAGCTGCTGTGGACAGGGTGGTCGATGCCTTCGTGAAAAGCGCTCCAGTGAAACAGCCCATGTGAGATTTCTTCGATCATGGTTGGGAGATGTTTCCCCGTCAGAAGGGTCGTCTAATCGCGACTATGGGGTCGTTGGGGCGGGGGAGGCGCTACCTCAGGCCAAATGTGGCTCGCTCGGAGGGCTTGACATGTGACCGAATAGGGCGATTATCCCCTAGACGTAGGTAGATTTGGTGTCCGAGGGGGTGCCTACGCTGCGGCGCTCTATCCAAATTGGCCCCCGCGCAGCGTGAACTGCCGAGGGCCGTGGCACCAAGGAGACAAGCTCCATGATGCAAAACGATCCTTCGTCAGACTATCCCGATGTCCTGCGTGACGCTAGCGTCATCGAATCAGGCATCTACGACCGTTTGGTCACACCCAATCAGCAGCGTCCCTGGGCAATACGAGAGCTTGTGCTCGAAATCGGCAGCCGTATCGACGTAGAAGATGCCGTCGCCCGACTCCACAGCGTAGGGCTGATCCATCGCTGCGGCGAGTTCGTTTGGGCCACACGGGCAGCGCTCGCGGCTGACGCTATCGAGCTATAAGCGCTCAGCGGGAGACAACCGCCGCAAAGCGGGGTAGAATCAGGAGAAAGTTCGACCACAGCCCGCCGCGAACCTTGGATGGTTTGCTAGACCAGTTCGCGGCGAGCCTCATAGGTGGCCGAGCGGCTGATGCGCCCGGGAGGATTCGGACCTCCAACCTGCCGCTTAGTAGGCGGCTGCTCTGTCCGGTTGAGCTACGGGCGCGTGTTAGTTGGGGTGGCGCCCCCGGCCATATGTCCTGCCAGACATGCCGGGGGCGTTAGCTCAGCTCATATGTCCAGCCTTTCGTGTTCTTGTTCTTCAAGTTCCTTGAGGGCTGTGGCTGTTCGACTGGGGACGCTGTAGCGTCCGCGTCCAGCCCGGGAGAGGAGTCCAGCGTGCGTCATGCGGGCCATATTGGCCGAGACGGTTGGCTCCGAAACGTTGGCGCCGCGATCATTGAGGGCTTTCGTTACTTCGGCTGCATTGGGATCGTCCGGCAAGCTAAGGATGGCCTTGATGATGCGCCGACGCTCGGGCGATATCCGCGATAGATCGACAGATTTCGGCTCCGCCCCGTTCGCTTGGGGCTCCTCAGGAGGAGTGCCCGTGGCATCCCCGTTGACCGGCAGCGCGGCCCGCAATTGCTTGATCGACCGCATCAACTCCAGCTCGCGTTCTAGCTCCGAGATGCGCTCATCCACCTTGATCTCTGAAGGCATTTCCGCCAGCCATGTATCTAGGTTTTGAGCCATGTCCTCTACCTCCTGATTGATGCCCTGTTCGTCAGGCCTTCATTATGCACCCCGCCGATGACGGAATACTTTGAGGGGGTGTATCGACACCCCCTCTGGAGAGTAGGGGATCGGACGGTCATGTCGCTTGCGTCCACGACACAGCCCTTATCGCATGCCGTTGCGGACGGTATGCGGACCAATCCGCACGGAGCCGCCAGTCGCACGGGACGCGGATTGCTAGCGGGTACCATTTCTGCATGAGCAATCCCAGCCAAGAGTCGGCGCAGACGGCGCTAAAGGAAGCAAAGCGACTTACGGCTGAGGCCGAAAGCCACGAACGCCGGGTAGCGCTCCGCGAAGAGTCTGCGCGGTTCCTTGACGAGCGCGGTGAGTCTGAGGGTGCGGAGAGTGAGCGTCGAGAGGCAGACCTAGAGCGCGATGCAGCGCGCAGCGCTTGGGATCGCGCGCACGCGCTTCAAGGGCCTACTCAGACGACAGAGAAGGGTCTTGAGATCCCGATCCCCAGGCGCGAGGCATTCCTGCGGAATATCGACTGGGCCGCACCGCCACGTCAGCGGTCCGACAACACGACAGCCGATGACTAGATCAGCGCCTGAACTCCAAGGGTAAGACCGACACCAAGCGCAGCGCTGACGAGCGCTCCGGCGATCATAAGACTCATTTGTTTGCTCTCCGCACGGGCAGCATCTACAGCTGCGCCCATCTCTCGCTTGAGCTGCTTGATTTCCTTCGCTGCGGTTTCGAACTCGTCCGCAGCGGCGGTCCACGCCTCCCAATCCTCGTCCGCGATCTTTGATCTGCGGGCCGCAACTATGTTGTCGACCGTCGCGTCAAAACGCTCATCCACTTCGGTAGGCGTGAGGTGTCCAAGAAGCCTGCCTTTCCGTATCTTCGGCGCAGCAAACGAGTCGTAGAGACGCCCGATGCTTGCAGCAGAAGTGTCATCCCAAAGGGCAGCAATGGCGACGTAGACCTCCTTCTCGAAGGACTCCATCATCACTCGTCTTAGGTGGTCACCCAAGAACGCGACTTGCTCTAGTTGCTTGTCGCGATCAAGCTCGGCGGCTCTCGCAAAAAGCGTCCCGACGTGCGCCAGTGCCTCCACGAGGTTTTGGCGACCAATGATGTTTCTCTCGCCCGTGAGAGCCTCGACTCGCCGGTGCCTCGTCAGCACATCGGCGAGGTGACTCCCAAAGATGCGCGTCAGCCTTTCGAGCACGTCCGGATACAACTGGGAATGTGGCTCGCGCTCCGCCTCGCGTTCCATATTTTTCAAATCAGCGCTCACAGCGGCGCTGACTCTATCTAAGCGTTGCCGTGACGCCTAGCGAGACGTTCATCGACGAGCATCTTTCCGAACTCGGCGAGACGCTCGAACTCGCGCTCGGAGCGCGTATGGAGCAGTTTCGACCGAACCTCGCCACCTAGATCAGACGACGGCCCGTCTGGAAGATCGTCGTGTGCGTGCTCTACAAGCTCGGCGATAGCCCTCTCTAGGCGATCAGCATCACGCTTGGACATCTCTAGTTACTTCCCTTCACGGTCGTTTCCCGATCATGCTTCGCAAACCCCGCAAAATGCGATCTGCCGTGTCTGGCCGTTCCCGTAGCTCGACCGCTATACCATACACGGCGGACGGATCATGCCATCTGGCGGGCGCCAGATGCATCATGCCTTGCGTACTGACCCTAGGCTAGAAACCACCACACCTGAGTACAGCAGCGGCAGCGGACACCTCTGCTGTCCCCCGAGTCATGCTCCCCTAACCTGGACCTTCGCGGCACACCCAACCAGGCTGGCGAACATCGCCCGGCCGTTATCGCGATGGTTGTACCGCCAGCAGTACTCATTTATGTAGGACTGAAGCCACTTGACCGAGACGCCGTGGTAGTTCCCGGCGATGCCGTTCTTGATGTTGCCGAAAAATCCCTCGATGGTTTGCGTGTGGATATCTCCACTCGCGTAGACGCGATCGGTGTGCTTGATCGTGTGATGTGCGGGGTGGGTGGTGTGTAGGTTGCGGTATCCGGCCCACTCGTCGGTGTAGACGGTGGCTTTGGGGTCCACATGCAGACTTACGGTCTCTAGGGCTCCCTCGCGCGGCGTTACGTAGGCGCGAACTCTGCCGCCGCGCTCGACCATCGCCACGATCCCGGTCTTGCGCGCCTTAGCGAACTTCTGTACCTCCGACTGAGACATCCCGCGCGTCATCGACGCCTTCGGCCTGCCGCCGTAGGCCGTCTCGTCAGCCTCGACGGAGCCCTTGAGCTTCCTTGAGTCGTCTTGGGTCATTAGGTGGGTGCGGATCAGGTTGCACATCTGCCACGCGGTCTTGTATCCGACGCCGATCTCACGCTCGATCGCCTTAGCGGAGACTCCGCAGCGAGTACTAGTCATGACGTACATGACGTAGAACCAAAGCTGTAGCGACGTAGCCGACCTATGAAAAATGGTCCCGGCCGTAGGATGGATGTGGTGGCCGCACGAGTCGCAAGACCATGAGGGCCGCGACGCAACCCGGTGGAACTTCCGTTCCCGCTTACACTTCGGACAGTGCGCGTGTGAGCCGTCGGTAGAGAACCGCGAACGCCACAGATGCTCTAGGCAAGCCGCATCGTCGGGAAACTCCCGCGCGAACTCCATAAGCGAGTACTGCGATTCCGATGCTTTCGAGCGCTTCGGTTCGTTGCGGTTGACCTTGGACATAGGCCTATTCTAGCAGATATACCTACGTCAAAGGGATAATCGCCCCGAATAGTCACGTATAATCGGCGGCATGGACGAGGTGTTCAAGGCGCTGGCCGATCCCACACGGCGCAAGCTGCTCGACGAGCTGTTCCAGCAGGACGGGCAGACGCTTAGTGCGCTGGAGCAGCGCTTGCCGATGACACGCTTCGGCGTGATGAAGCACCTGAAAGTGCTCGAACAGGCTGGTCTCGTTCTCGCGCGCAAGCGCGGCCGCGAGAAGCTGCACTTCTTGAACCCCGTTCCGATCCGGCTCGTCCACGACCGCTGGGTGAGCAAGTACTCAGAGCCTTGGGTCGCAACGTTGAGCGAGCTCAAGCACGACATCGAGGAGAAACTCATGGAGAAGGTATTCGAGATCTATATCAAGACGACACCCGAGCGTCTGTGGCAGGCCCTCACCGATGGTGAGATGAGAGGGAAGTACACGTTTGGCGCCGCCGTGACCTCCGATTGGACGCCGGGCTCGACCTACTCTGCCGGCAGTCCGAACGCGCCTGAGCTGCTGATGGAAGGCGAGAACCTGGAGGTCGATCCGCCGCGCAAGCTCGTGCAGAGCTTCAACGCCCTGTGGGGCGAGGACGTCAAGCGCGAGGCGACCTCGCGGGTCACTTATGAGATAGAGCAGGTCGGCAACTCATGCCGGCTGACAGTCACCCACGACCAGTTGCGCGAGGGCGCCAATGAACAGTTGTACGGAGGCTGGCCGATGATCCTCTCGACGCTGAAGACTTTGCTCGAGACCGGCGAGTCGCTCGATACCCCGGGTTCGCTGATGTACGCGGGCGTGCGGGAGGGTGCTTGAGCCGCGACGATATGCTCGTCTGACAATGCTCGCGCTCTCCCGCGTCGCACGGTGGCTGCCATGAGATTGGAGCTCAAGGGACGCACCCTCGAGCTCTCTGGCCGCGGGCCGCTGATCATGGGCATCGTGAACATCGGCGGCGACTCCGTCGCCGATGCACTCTTGCTCGACAGCTTGGAGGCGCAAGTGGAGTTCGCGATGCGTCAAAGCGACGCCGGCGCGCATATCCTCGACATCGGCGTCCAGTCGGGCAGAACGGATACACCCGTATTGCCGGAGAAGCAGGAGATCGAGCGGCTTGTGCCGCTGGTACGGGCGCTCGCCGAGCGTGAGCTCGTTGTGTCGGTTGATACCTGGCGAGCCGGCGTTGCGGAGGCCGCGATCGAGGCTGGAGCGGCGCTGATCAACGACGTCGGTGGGCTCGTGGACGAGCGACTTGCCGGCGTCGTTGGCGCCGCTGGCGTTGGGCTCGTCTTGATGCACACGCGCGCTGCTCCAAAGCAGGCTCACTTTCCCGGGTATGAGGACGCGACAGCCGACATCCTTGCCTTTCTCGAGCAGCGCATACAGCTGGCCCTGAGCCGAGGCGTCGCGCGCGAGCAGATCGTCATCGATCCAGGTCTCGATTACGCGAAGACGCCACAAGAGTCGATCGAGGTCTTGCGTCGCCTTGGCGAGCTGAGGCAGCTCGATCGCCCGATCCTGCTTGCCGTCTCGCGCAAGTACTTCATCGGGATGCTGACCGGCGCCCAGCCGAACGAACGCCTGGCTGGGACGTTGGCCGCCGTCGAGTTTGGGGTCGGCGCCGGTGCACACATCGTGCGCGTCCACGATGTGGCACAGGTCGCCGAATTCCTACGTGTGCGCGGCGCGCTGCGCGGCGAGGGCACGGCGCAGCTCAACGGCGACCCCGACGACGAGACGCTCAAGTGGCTCGTGCCGAAGCGGGCTCTTAACGGATGAAGCCGAGTCCGATCGGCGCCATACATGCACCGGAGCTCGTTGCCGATGAGCTCAGGCCGATCGATCTCGATGGGCTCGCCACACAGTTCGAGCTAGAGGACGTGCGGGTCTGCTCCGCCTCATTTTCCAATCTGGATGCGGGCTCTGGGCGTCTGGCGCGGGCGCAGCTCGTCGATGTCGGTCTCGGCGAGTCCAAGCTGCGCGGGGTCGAGCTCGTCGATGTCATCGCCGAGCGGCTCGACGCTGCCAATGGCGACTGGGGTGGCGCGCGTCTGCGGCGCACGCTCCTCAGCGATGCGCGTCTGACCGGCCTTGGCCTTGCCGAGGCGCGGATCGAGCATGTGCGCTTCAAGCTTTGCAAGCTCGACTACGCCAATTTTCGCCATTGCGAGATCGAGCATGCGTCCTTCGAGGACTGTGTGCTCACTGGAGCCGACTTCCAGGGAGCCAAGATCAAGGAGACGATCTTCTCGGGGTGTCAGCTCCTGGAAGCCGACTTCACCAAGGCCGAGCTCTCGCATGTGGACATGCGCGGCTCGGGGCTTGCGCTTGCAGGGTCCGTGCTTGGGCTACGCGGGGCGATCATCGATCCCCTGCAGCTGATGGAGCTAGCGCGAACGCTTGCGCACGAGCTCGGGATCACTGTCGAGGACGCCTAACTTGTGGAAGACCGCGCCGCATGCGGCGCGGTCCCGGACCGTACATGTACGGTCCGGCCGGGTCGTGCATGCACGACCCGGAACATGGCCGCACATGTGCGGCCATGCCTGTCGGCGCATGCGCCGACAGGAACAACATCACAGCCGCACCGGGATCATCAGGCTGTGGCCGTCGATCCTCACACGCAGCGTGTATGCGCCCGACAGGATGGCTCTTGACGGGTGCAGGCTTGCGAGTGTGCCACGAGCATACATACGACCGCTCTTGGTGAGCCGTGCTTGCGAGCTGTCTTTCACCGTCTTGCCGTAAAGCTTCACCAAGCAGGTGATTTTGCGATGATCGCCCGTGAGCCGGCAAGTGACTCTGGCGTTGGGCCCAGCAGCGCCACGCGCGCCTTTTGCGCCTCTGCTTCCATGTGCGCCAGTTTCGCCTTTGGGACCGAGCGGTCCCTGCTGACCAGGGGCGCCTTGTAGGCCTTGCTTGCCGGGTTCGCCTTGTGCGCCTTTTTCGCCGGAGGAGAGCTGGGTGCCTTCTCCGCTCAAGGGGATTTCCAGACCGGTGACGTTGGCGGCACGCACGGTCAGCGACGCCGAGCGTGGCCCTTGCGCGCTTGGTGCGAATCTGACGAGGAGCGTGCATGTTTCGGCCGGTTGCAATGTCTCGCCGGTGCATTCATCCGCGGTGACGATGAAGTCCGAGGCGTCCGCTCCGCTTGGCTGCACGTTGTGAATCTGCAGCGCTTCGGAGCCAGCCGTCACGGTGAGGATCTGTCCCGCGCCGATCGTGTCCTGCGCCTGGGTGGGGAAGGTCAGGCTCGTGGGGGACACAGTGGGTTCTTCTTTGCAGCCAGCCAGCTGGCGAACATACACCTCTGTCGGTATTTCCCCATTTGGCCCTTCGAGTGGGCCCGTCTGGCCAAAGAGGTTGGTGGCCTGGGAGTCAAACACGACTCGGCAGCCATTGGTCGAGATGGCGGCCTCTTGGCTTTCCTTGTTGGCCGATACTCCTTCGACTCCGCCGGCGCGATCGAGTTGTGTTGTTTCTCCAGTGCTCTCCTCGCGCAGGAAGAGGTGGTATCCGCCGGTGAATCCACCCGCGAACAAAATGTCGTTTTCGTCGGCGCTCGCGCCGAAGACACCGTACGCATTGCCTGCGATGCCGTTCGCATCCTGGCTTACGAGCGTTGTGCCTGCAGGGGTCGAGCAGAGATCGCGCAGGTAGATTTGTGCTCCGCTGATCTCGATTGATTCGCCGTCGATCGTGATCGATGGGGGTTCCAGGAGATTGCCGGCCTCGGAGCTGAACTCCACCTTGCAGCCGGTGTTGCCCACGAGCATCGGGTTTTCCGAGCGACGTTCGCCGGCTTCCCCGTTTGGTGCCTGGCTGACGAGCGTCGTCGTTCCGGCTTGCAGGTCGCGCAGGTATATCTGCGGGTAAATATTCGATTGCATACCAGGTAGGAGGTTGGTCGCTCTCGACACGAAGGGAATGTAGCGGCCGTTGGACGAGATCGAGTACGCCTGGCTTTCTTCGTTTGCGATTTCTCCCGTAGGCCCATTGGCGCGGCTGACCGCGGTCGTCGTTTCGGTAGCCATGTCACGTACATACACGGTTTCGAAGCTGGTCTTCGTGTGGGCACCTGCCGGGTCTTCCAGATCGCCTGCGTCGGCGGCGAATACGACATATTGACCGTTGTCCGAGATGGCCTCGGCGATGGCATTACGGCTGAGGATCGCGCCACCTGGACCGCTCACGCGATCGACCAGCGTGGTTTCTCCGGTCTGCAGGTCGCGCCTGTAGACGTGTTGTTCTTCGGGTTCTTCGTCGGGCAGGTCGGTGAGGAGGTTGGTGGCCTTCGAGTTGAAGATCACGTAGCGACTGTTCTCGGAGATCTTGACGTTTTCGACGCCGGGTTCGTCGGCCGGTTCGCCATTGGTGCCGTTTGCGCGGCTCACGAGCTCGACCTCGCCGGTGTGCAGATCCTTGACGTATGCCTCGATCGTGGCGGCGGGTCCTTGCTGGCCGAGGTTGTTGGAGTTGCTCTCAAAAGCGATGTAGCGTCCGTCGCCTGAGATCGACACCGGTCCGTAATCGGCTGTACCTTCGTCGTTCGCGTAGACGCCTTGCTGTGTTACGGACACGGGAAATGTGTCGCCGATCGTTTCGTCGCTGGCGGCACGGGCGTTCGCGGCGAAGAGCGCCAGCACAAGCATCGCAAGCGCTGTCGAGAGGGTCGTGTTGTGTCTGCGCGTCGGCGCGTAGACACCGGCCAGATTCTGATGGGACATCCGTAAACCCCTTTCCGCGAGGGTGCTAGATGGGTGGGGATCGGAGGGAGGTCTCCTGGCTTCCAAGCCTTCCCGCCACGCCTTCCCGGCCCAAGGTGGGGCCAGTGGCTGCCGCATCGGCGTGCGGCGGGTTGTCGCTCGGTCACAGTGGCGGGCCCGCGCCGGTCTCTCACCGGCTTCCCTGTCCACCGATCCGTGGATTAATTTGGCGGCAGCCTAGCGTATCGACGGACCGACCCATTTTGGTGCATCGACTGACGGCTCTTTGCATGTCGTCCGACGAATGGTTATTGTGTTGTCGGTCACGCGCTCGAGGGAACCCGGTGGGAATCCGGGACTGACGCGCAACGGTATGGGCAGCGAGCCAGGAGGCTCTTCGTGCCCGAGTCCGACTACTCGACGGGTGACGCCAAACATACGGACCCTGTTCTCGCGAACGGACGGTTAGGTCTTCATCGCTCTCACTCTCCGGGGTGGGAAATGAGATGTCCTTCCGCCCTTTACAGAAGGAGATCCATCCCAATGCGTACCTTGACCTGTCGGCTCGCGCTGCTCGGCGCCTGCCTCTGTGGACTGCTGCTGCCCACAACCGCCTCGGCGACCTCGAGCAAAGCCGAAATCGAAGCTTCTGTCGGTAAAGGCGTCACCTACCTGGAGGGGTTGCAGGAAACCAGCGGTGGTTTTCCCTCGGACTGGGACGTCAACTCGCTAGCGGCGGCCCATGTGGCCGCGGCGAACGTAAAGAAGGTCGGGGCCGAAACCGACGCCCGTACGTGGTATCGCAAACTCGTCGGTAACGAAACCGCCACGAAATGGCCCAAAGAAGCTCTGGTGACCGAATACGAGCGGGCCGCGCTGGTCGCCTATGCGGCCGGGATCGACCCGGCGCGGGTCTCAAAGACACAGAACCTGATCGCCGGGATCGCCTCCTACTACCAGCCCGAAAGTCCCGGCTACTACGGCCCGCCCGGGAACTTCAACGGCACCGTCTTCGCGCTGTTGGCGCTTGCCGACGCAAAGACGACCGCCGGCGTTCAGCGCGTTCCCAACGTGTTGTTCAAAAAGTCGATCGAAGCGATCGAAAAAAACCAACACACCGATGGTGGTTGGGCGTGGGAAAAGGCCGAAGGCAACGAAACCAAGCTCAAAGCCGCGGCGGAACCGGACATGACCGGTGCCGCGATCGCCGCACTGTGCAACGCGCACGTCGAAAAGACGAGCACTGTTGTCAAAAAGGCCGTGACATACCTGAAAGGGCTACTGGCCTCTTCAAACGGGGCGTTCGAATCCGAATTCGGCGCGAACACAGACTCAAACGCCTGGGCGGTACAGGGCCTCGACGCTTGCGGCATCGAACCGCAGAGCACGGAATTCACGGCATCGGGAACAAAAAAGACGCCGATCGACTTCCTGATCTCCCAACAGCTTGCGAGCGGCGCGTTCAGATATCTCACCACCGGCTCGACCGCGAACGAATACTCAAGCCAGGACGCGGTCCGGGCGCTCGCGGGGGCGGCCTTCACGGTGGCGCCACCGGTACCCACGGGAGGCCTTGAACAGTGGTTTGCCGCAAGCGGGTTCAGCGCTGAAGCCGTCAAGAGTCCCGTGACGCTGATCGTCAACAACGAAAGCACGGCCCTGAAGGTCTGCTCGGTCACCTTCGCACCCAAAGAAACGACCACGACCCTTGAAAAGGTGCTCGTGGCAGCCGAAGCAGAAGCGGCGCCGGCGGCATGCGTGACCGGACACTCATCCGAAACCGGAGCGATCAGTCAGATCAACGGCTATCCGTCCCCGGCCAAAGCGCTGTGGGACTACAGCATCGATGGAGGTACAGAAAAACAAGCGACGCTCACAAGCGAAATCCATCTGGGTGACACGATCTACCTGCGGTTCACCTAGGCATACAAAGGCCGGCTGGTCCCGCGTGAGAGATACGGCGCGGGGCCGGCCAACGGCGGAAAGGGGGCGAACACATGCGCACCACCATCGCGATACTGACCGTCGCAGCTCTCATCATCATTGCCACAAGTGCGCAGGCCGCGCCGACACTGGTCAACGTAAGGATCGAGGGCAAGAACGAAACGTTGTTCGAGGGCCCCCTCCTGGCCGAAGGCCACGACGTCAGGGCATCCTCGGACACCCAGGAACGCCCTTGCGACGGGATCAACCCCCTCGACCCGCAGAACAAGACGCCGGGTCCGACGCCGACGGCCTCATCGGTGGATGCGATGAGCCTGATCGGGGAAACCTTCGACGGGCAGTGGTATCCGGGCTATCACGACTACTTCATCACGCGCTGGGGTCCGGATCATGAAGAAGAAGGCATGTCGTGGGGCATCCTCGTCAACAACGTCTTTACGAACGTCGGTGGCTGCCAGTACGAGTTGAGTACAGGCGATGAAGTGCTGTGGGCATACAACGCTTTTGGCCACAGGCCATTTCTTGCCCTGTTCCCCGCGGGCGATACCTCTGGTACACGCCCGCTGACGGCTACGGCTGAGTTGAACAAGCCGTTCGAAGTCGAAGTCCTCGACTACAGCGACGATGAGGAAGCCATGCCGCCCACCCATCCTGAAAGGACGGGCTCCGCGCCGTTTGAGGGCGCCGATGTCTCACCTGTGCTGACCAGCGCCGATGGCTTCGAGCGGGTCGAGAGCGAAAGCTCGGCGACTGTCGTCACCAACGCTCAAGGCAAGGCGAGCATCACGTTCACAGAACCGGGATGGAACAGGATCAAGGCGACCACGCTCGGCGGTGGCGGCAAGGAAAGCGTGATCCGCTCAAACCGCCTGGACGTGTGTGTCCCGGTGGAAGGCCAGAGTGGCTGCGGAGCGCCGCCGGCTGAAGACCAGGCGCGCGCCGTGAAGCGAACGGTTGAAGAGGTCGAAAAGGAAGAAGCGAAGCACGAGGAAGAAGTCAAGCTCCAGGAAGAAGAAGCTATGCGACGTGAAGAAGCCAAGCTTCATGAAGAAGAAACAAAGCGTCGTGAAAAAGAAACCGAGCCGCCCGAGCCGGCGCCCGAGCCGCAGGTCAAAGCGGAAATCCTGCCCTCAACTCCGCCGCTCGCGGTTCTGCAAACGCCGCTCTTGGACGTGAGCACGTCCGCTGGACAAGCTGTCGGGCATAGTGCAAAACCGACGGCGAAGAAACGTCCCCGCATCAGCTGCCACCGCGTGCGGGATAGACGCGTCGGCAGTCACGGTCGTAGCTCGCGCAAGTGCAGGATCGTCTCGTCGAGACGGTCCCGCTCCAAGCGTCGCACTCTGCCTGGGCGGGATCGTCGGTGAGCAGCAAAGCGCTCACGATTGTCCGCTGCCCGCTGCCGAGCATATTTGCTCTATGTGCGGTGCTCGTAGGTTGCATGTCTGGTTCGGCGTTGGCCACACCAAGTACGAGAGATCAGCCACGGCTGGACAGCACCGTGCGCTTTTTGGAGGACGTGCAGAACATCGATGGCGGCTTCGGGGGTGAACCTGGAGCGGGGTCGGACCCTGACTTCAGCGCATGGGTTGCGCTCGCGCTCGCTGCCGACGGGATCAACCCGCAGAATCAAGCTCGGCCAGAAGGCGCCAGCGCTTACTCCTATCTCGTGGGGCACGCGGGCGCACTGACCGAGCCGGGTGGAGAATGCTCACGCAGACTTCTTGCACGACCGAACTGGAGCGCGTGCTGCTCGTCGTTGACGCCTCCGGTACCTCGCCGCACGATTTCGGTGGAGTCGACCTCGTCAACGAAATCCTGGGGCGTCAGCTCTCCGATGGCTCGTTTCCACATGAGGTCGGTGCGAAGACGGCCGGGATGAACGACACGATATTCGCGATTCTCTCGCTCAGCCTCGTCTCAGGATCCGCCGCCCAGGCGGCCGTTCAGCGCGCGGCGACGTGGCTTGAAAGCGAGCAGAACACGGACGGCAGCTGGCCCGCGATCTGCCCCAAGACAGCCATCACGACTTGTGCCGAAAACGGCCCAGAAGGAGGCGAAGTCGACATGACCGGCGCCGCTATCCAAGCCCTGAACGCCGCCGGCAGGCACGAAACGCCTGCCCAACGCAAGGCCTTCGAATACCTGCATGAAGCCCAGGACCCCAATGGAGGCTTCTCTGAGCTCCCGGGAGAAGCTGAACCGAACGTCGCATCCAGCGCGTGGGCGGTGCAGGCCATCTGGTCCGCGGGGCAGAATCCCGAAAGCTGGCTCGGGGTTGATGGCAATGAACCGCTTTCCTACATGGAATCGATGCAGCAAGAAGACGGGAGCATCCGCTACCGGGCAAGCGAAGCGATGAACGACGTGTGGATGACGGCGTATGTCGCCCCGGCTTTTGCCGGTCAGCCACTGCCGATCCCACCTGTGCCGCTGGCAGTGCCCATCACCTCGACGCCGCCCAACCAGGGCTCGACGGCTCCATCCTCGCCAGGCACTGCCGAACCCGGCCAGGGCGGTGAGTCCTCCCAGCCGGGCAGCGGCGTGATCGCGGGTGGGGGAGGCGACGGCGCCGCACTGTTCAGTCGTCCAAAGCCACAGAGCAAAGGCGAGACGCCAGGCGGCGTGAGACTGCTCGGCAGCCGCCACCAGAAGAACGAGAGCAAACACCGTCGCGAGCCAGATCTCCACCACGACACGGCGAAGGCAACGACCCTCGACACACCTCCACCAGAGCCACGTGGCGAGCGCCATGGCAACCATGGAAACGGATCGGGATCGGCGTCCAAAGGCCTGGGCACGGCAGCAACCGGCGCCGGCTCTTACACGTCTGCCGGTAGCGTACGGAACACCCGCGGTCCCGGATCTGCCTCCGCGGGAACGGGCTCCGGCGGCTCGACGGGAACACGCGCTCTATCCCTCGCGGACAAGGACAGCCAACAGGCCGGTGGAGACGAGGTCAAAGGTGTATTGATCGATGCGTCAATTAATACTGACGGTTTGGATGCCCTCGAACCGGGTGCACCGGGCTTTCACAGCGCCGGCGCCGGAGGCAACCAGACAGCTTGGCTTGCAATCGCTATCGCCGGCGCACTCCTGTTGTCATTCCTGGTTGGCGCGCAGCTTGGAGTACCGTCGCCCTCAGGCGATCCTATGAGCACCGTTGCCGACACCGGGGGCATCGCTGAAGCACTGGCACGGATTGCCTCGTCGCTGCGTGTTCCTGTTCTCTTGCTTGCTTTGCTCGTGTTGTTGCTCTGTGCGGTCGAGGCCGGACGCTTCGCGATCGAGCTGTTTTCGCGCGCTCGCGCTGGACGCGGCTCACTACGAACGCTCGTCCGCCAAGTCCTCGCCAAACCTGGGCAGGCCGCGGGCCTCTCGGCCCGCGCGCCCAGCTCGTTTGCTAGAGACGCTCTTCTCGAGATCGCACGCGCGAAGCTGGCCGGCGAACATGCGGGCGTCGAGTATGCGCTTGCCGACTACGAGCTCGCGGTGCAAAGACGCCTGGATCACACTCGCATCCTCGTGCGAGCCGGTCCAGCGCTCGGCCTGATGGGCACGTTGATACCGCTCGCGCCGGGACTCGCGGCCCTCGGGCATGGCGAAGTGAGCACGCTCGCTACAGACCTACGCACGGCTTTCGCAGCCACCACGATCGGGTTGCTGGTGGGCACCGTTGCGTTCGCGCTGACGCTGACCCGCACACGCATGTACAGCGAAGACCTTACGGCGCTGGAGCGAGCGACGGTCGCGGTCGCCCCTGTGCAAAGTCGCTTGGACTCAGAACAGTCGACAGCGCCTATCCCGGCGGCGCACTCTGCGCCAGCAGCCCATTCCGCACAAGCCCTCGCTACGACACCGGTCAGACCGCCGATCCCGACGGAGAGCGATACATGAGCTGCCGCACCGGTCTGGGTCGTCACGGGCACATCGAAGGCGGCGCCGGAGACCCGCTGGAAGGCCTCGTCAACCTGTTCGACATCGGCATCGTGCTTGCCGTCGCGTTCCTGATCGCCGGCCTCGGGCTGACGCTCGACCAGCACACGCATCGTTTGCAACAGCGGACGCTGAGCACGTCGCGCGCTCAGACATTGCCATCGCCGTCATCCGGTGCGCCGGCCACCAGTGGTCATGGACGGGCGGTCGGCACTGTTTACCGGCTCAGTAACGGGCAGCTTGTGCTTGTGCAGAGGGCGTCGCGGCGGTGAGTGGTGTAGAGCCATTCGCGATAGGCGCGATTTGCTGAAATTTACAACGAGCTGCACTAGCTCACTCAGTGACCTCTGAGTTCACCCGCTAGGCCGGCAACGATCCAGATGAGCGCTCCCGCTCCGAGGAGACGACGAAACCAGTTGACCCCGCTCACCGCCTCCTCCCACGCCCACACGGCAAGGCTGAGTGTGAAGACCGCGCGACCGACCCCGTGTGCGGTACCGCCGGACTCGGCCGCGAGTCCCCACCCAGCGAACGCGAGCAGCAGCGGCGGGTTCGGGAACTGCGCAACGGGAAAACGTCGAGGCCAACCCACCTGGCCGCGACGCCAAAGCTCGACGATGGTCACTGCACTCATGTTCGCAGAACGAAGGGGTCATCAGCGGTTCTTTGCTGCTCTTGGGTTACCGACATCTATGTGAGTCGTTCTGTCGGCGCGACGCCGAGCGATAGCGCGTGCGCGGATCAAAGTCGAAATGTTCGCACCCGACGCTCTACAGGAACCGGGGGAGGAATACGAGGATGCGACTTGATTCCGTAGATCACGCCGTTATTTGAGGTCCGGCTCGACAAGTAAAATCCGGATATATGCGATTTCGATGGGGCGCTGCGCGTGACTATCAGGACGTAACAGGCGAGGATCTCATCCGCCTTGAGCGCGAGCGAGCGCGAACGATCCATGAGCGGTGGGTGCATCGGCCGCAATTTGTCGGGGTTATGGCCCTGGGCGTGATTGGGTTTTCGTGTGTGGTTGGAGCGGTACTCGTGGTACTTCTCACGAAGAAGGGGACGGACTTCGCTACAGCAGTCTCGGTGTTGGGGTCCGTTGCCGCGGCTGCGGTCGGCGGAATTGCGGGGATGCTGACAGGACGTGGTCAATCTCAGCCGCACCACGCGACACCTTCAACGTCTGCCGAAGCGGAGCTTCATGGCGGCCAGCCGGACGGATGTGGTGAAGGACCCGAGGAGTAGTGAGTAGGTCATGGCGCGCTGTAGCCCTCTTTCGTCAGACGGTCTCGGCGGACATTGCCAAGGGACGCCGCGAGCGATGAGTGCCGGTCATAGCCGACCTTACGCCGGTCGTGGCGGAGATTCGGCTGGATGTTGGCTTTGACGAATACATGCTGCCCGCGCAGCGGTTCAGGAATCCCTGCCGTTCAATACCGCTCGCAAGGATTTGCGGCTGCGACCGTCGTCAAGCCAGGCGCTGCGCCAACTGGTTATGTGAGTCGTCAAGCGCGCTGGGATCACGGCGCATGTGCGCCCTCACGATCTTCGCCACACATATGCAGAGCACATCGCGCGCAAGACAGATACGCGCATCGCTCAGCACCTGCTCGGGCACGCTCACCTTTGGGCCGTCCGCGCCTCGATGACATGGTGGCGGTGGTGCGAGGTGTGACCTACGGCGTACGAACAAATGTTCTAGGGGTCGCAGAAGACCTCTAGGTCGGGCTAAAGGCGACGACCGGAATCGAACCGGTGCAGTTGCCGTCTCGGCCTGATGCAGGGCTTCCGCTGCCTCCGTTTTGGGGGCAGGGGTGGCTACCGATCAGCCGGATCTAGCCCGAGGCGAACATGCGTGCGCTGCCCGGACGGGTGGCGGGGCGCGTCGGCTTAGGGCTGCGTCGGATGCCGTTGGTGCTGTCGTTCGGCGCTGCCGTAGCTGTGGTCGTGCGTTGTACGGACGGGGGAATGTGTGCCGCTGTCGGCGCTGTCCCGAGTACAGCCATGTGTGGGCGGGCGATCAGCGCCAGAAGCTGTTTCGCAACTTGGAGGTCTTGCCAGGGGACATCTTGCTGAGCGTTGTCACGGCTCCGGGTGCGGGGTACCTGCCGTGGGATGAGCGGGTGTGCGGGGGCCTGGGGGAGCACAAGCATTCGGGGAAGCTCGGATGTCGTGTGATGGAGACGGCGGCTAATCGCTGGAATCGTGAAGCCCCGGGTCGGTGGCGACGGCTTCACCGGCGGGCCTACCAGGACACAGTGAAACGGCTCGGGCGAGGATCGGTGTTCTTGGTGGCGCGCGTGTGGGAGGTACAGGCTCGTGGGGTGCTGCACGTTCACCCTGTGCTCGCGTACGGGACGGCTCGACAGATAGCGGGCGCACGCACGTACTTGGAGCGGTTGGCCGAGCTTGCTCCGCAGTATGGCTTTGGGTTTGTTGAGCGCAAGGTGAAGCCACAACAGGCGGCGAACGCGGCGGCTTACCTGTCGTCTTATTTTGTGAAGGGCAAGCGTGGCAAGCAGGCGCTGTGGGAGTCGGTCCAGTCGCCTGCGATGCCGCGCTCGATCATCCACGTCTCGACTCGGCTAACCCAGAAGACAGGCTGCACGATGCGCATGCTGCGTCTCAAGCGCGCCGTCTTCTATGTCTGGAGGGCTGACTTGCCGCTCACGGAGGTTCGGGCTCTCGCAACGATCTTGCAGGCATTCCCCGGCGCGGAACTCGTCGCGCCAGGCAGTCCAGATCGGGCACCGCCACAGGGAGCGTGAGCAAGGCGCGTCGGGCTCGTGCTCGTCGCGGATCAACCAAACAAAGCGCCCCGGCGCGGCTGTCACCGCCCGGGGCCGGCACAGGAGGTAAGTCCTATGCAGGATCAGCCTAACGAGACGGTCGAAGAGCAGGGCCGTCGCACCCAGCAAACCATTCTCACGCTCGTGTTGACCGGCGGCCAGCAGATATGGTCGGTCGAGGAGTTGGTGTTGGAGATCGGCCGCAGGCTCGACGTGGTTGATTCGGTCGCTGCCCTTCAAGCAGCCGGTCTTGTCCATCGCTGTCACGACTTCGTGTTTGCGACGCGGGCCGCATTGCGCTTCGACGAGCTGGACCTTTGATGAGCAGTCGGCTCCCGGGAGCAAGGGGGGAGGGCCGGACTGTCTGAGCACGGACGCGCGGAGGCGGGCGGACGCGAACGGCCGGAAGGCCGCCGCGCCCGCCGCCGCGCGCCCACGCGCGTGGTCGGGTGTCGCACGTCGTTCGATGCCGGTAGTCGCGATAAACTTCAAGAATGGCCAAAGCACGCAGCAAAACGTCGGCTGGCGAGCCGTCTGTAGGCAGGGCAGGTTCGGGCGCGGGTGCGCAGGCTGGACGCTTGCGACCCCCGACACGATCACTGCGGGATGTGCTTGCCGAACGAGGTCCACTGACCGGACCAGTCACCGACGCCGGTACGAAGGCTCTGATGGCCATGCGGGGCGATGAGTACAACGGCGGGCGCTGAGCGCCAGCGGCAGAGCCAAGGCTTTCTCTATCTAGATACGTCGGCTTTGGTGAAGTTGCTCGTCCGCGAGTCCGAGTCCGAGGCGATCGAAGTCGAGCTGCTGTGTTGGTCGAAGCTCGCCACGAGTCTCGTCACCAACGTCGAGCTGCCACGAGCCGTGTCTCGTGCCCGCGAGGAGCGACCTGACTCGGTGGTCGATGGCAGCCTTGTGCTGCGGGGCATTCTCGCGTCTACCACGACCATCCCCCTGGACGAGCGCATCGTTGGCAAGGCGCGCGACGTGAAACCAACAAGCGTGGGCGCGCTCGATGCCATCCACGTGGCCAGCGCCCTAAGTCTCGGGTCTGATCTAACCGCAGTCGCTACCTACGATAAGCGTATGCAAGAAGCGCTTGCACTCGTCAATGTCGAAGTGCTCGCTCCTGGTCCGACTTGATTCCGTAAATCACGGCGTTATCTGGCCAAAGCAATGTTGCGGAGGCACGGATATTTGATCCATGCGATCCTAATGACTCATGTCTCTCAATTTTTTCGACGATGTCCCCAGCACCGCAACCGAGCCTTGCGCCCGCTTTCTCGCGGGCACCGCAGCGATTGTCGAGCTCGCTTTGTTCATTGCGTCTCTGGTTCATCACTCCGACTCGGCAGCTCGTACCGCGCTTGAGGCGCTAGCAGAGCTCGACACAAGGCCTGGAGCAGAGAAGTGGAAGCAGCAGCTTGAAGAGGCGCCGAATAAAGGGCCAAGTGAGCGATGGTTCGCAAAGTTTGCGCGGCTGATCTACAAGATGCAGCTGACACGCACCGTGGATGAATACCTCGGCTACGTCGCTGGTCTCCTCTCGGCCATTTTCATCGCCCGGCCCGAGGCGCTTAGGTCCAGCGAGAAGGTTGATGTTGAGTTCGTGCTGCAACATGAAACTATGACGGACCTTGTCGGAGCACTCGCGGAGCGTCGTGTCGAACGCCTAGCGTACGCCGGATTGCGGGACCTGGCTGCGAGCGTCGCCGACAGACCAGGCTTGGATCTTTTCTCGTCGGAGGCCAACCTCCTTCGCGGCATTCGCATCGTCGAGGACCGGAACCTCATCGTTCACAACTATGGAATTGTGAACAACGTATATCGACGCAAGGTGCCGTCAACGACGAGGCAGGTGGGACAGGAGGTCCTCCTCGGGTATGACGAGATGATGGACGACATCGCATTCTTGAAGGCAGCGGTTGAAGAGACGGATCGGGTTGCGGTCGCTAAGTGGTCGTTGCCGGTGGTGCCAGTCGTCATCGCTCCCTTTGGTCCGCCAGAGCCTGAGTGAATGGCCTAGCGCGGACCAGGCCGCCAGTCTGCAAACGACGGCGTGTCAGACGCTAGTCTTACGTCATGCCAAAGGCCAATCGTGACGCTGGCGATGAGGATCTACACGCCCTCTTCGAGCGCTTCAACGGCCAGTTGGTCGGACCCGGTGGAGCCGCGTCACTTCTGGGTCTCTCGCGCAAGACGATCTACACGCTCGGCAAGCGTGGACGCCTTCGCGTGTTCCAAGGCCCAGAGATCAAGCACGCGCGGGGCCTGATCTCAGAGGGGCCGCGCTGGGCCTACATCCCGATTGAAGACGTCGCGCGATACGCGGAGGAAGTCGGCCGCCCATTTCCTAAGGGCAGCTGGGCCAATCCTTGACTTTGTCCGACGATCGTCCTACAATGCCGGGCTATGCGGTTTTACGACGCAATCGACGCTTACATCGCCGACATGCGAGCCCAAGGTCGGTTGATCTCACCGTCGTCTGATCGGGGCTACCGCTCCACGTTGCTCGCTCACGCCGAGGACGTCCAGAACCGCGACCCGGCTTACATCAGCCGCGAGGACGTCAAGCGCACACTTCGGCGCTGGCCACATCCGAACACGCAGGGCACAAATCGCTCGAAGCTCGTGAGCTTCTACGCCTGGACGATGGAAGAGGGCATACGCAAGGACAACCCGGCACTCCAAACCCGGAAACCCCGGCGACGTGCAAAGGACAAGTACCGACTCACTGAGGTCGAGGTGATCGCAGTGCTAGAGGCGGCCCAGGGTGTCCGCGAGCGCCGCGTAATCTTCCTAGGACTGTGCGCCGGCTTGCGCAATGCCGAGCTTCGTGGGCTCCAAGGACGGCATTTCACCCGGGCCGGTCTCGTGTGGGTCTCCGCAGACATCGCCAAGGGTGGGAGCGAGCGTTGGCTTCCAGTGATCGACGACCTGGAGCCGGTGGTCGCCGAGATACGGGCTGACGTCCACACCGATGAGTACGTCCTGCCCGCCCAACGTTTCCGCAACCCGCCATTCAACACCGACCGCCGCGACCTGCGGCTTCGACCGTCGTCAAGCCAGGCGCTCCGTCAACTGGTGATCCGCGTCGCCAAACGCGCCGGAATCGCGGCCCATGTAACCCCGCACGATATGAGGCACGCCTACGCCGAGCACATCGCGCGCAAGGCCGACACTCGCGTGGCACAGCACCTGCTCGGGCACGCCCATCTCGGCACCACCGAGACCTACCTGGGTCGCCCGCGGCTGGATGACATGGTGGCTGCCGTGAAAAACGCGACTTACGGAATCCGAACAAACGTTCTAGGGGTCGCGGAAGACCTCCAGATCGGGCTTAAGGCGACGACCGGAATCGAACCGGTGTAGACGGCTTTGCAGGCCGCTGCGTAGCCACTCCGCCACGTCGCCAAGCACTGTGTAGCGTAGCGGCCGCGGACCGATCTGGCGATCCGCCAAAAGGCCTGGCAGACCCTGGCGTTTGGCTACTTATCCCCGGCTTCGAGCCTCGTTATCAAGCTTTTCTGATCTCGTTAGGATCGCTTTCGAGAGGCGTTAGCGCTTGTACATGGTCAGCGCGCACACTGAGATCCCTAACTCGGAGGTGTCTCGTGAAGCGTCTCTTTTTCCCCATAGCCTTGGCAGCCCTCGTCGGAGCGGTCGCTGCCAGCGTGTTCTTCGCGGCCTCCCGTGGGTCTGGCGGGACCGCGCCATCCCGGACGGCCGTCCCGGTGACCCGCTCTACTAGCGGCGGTACCAAGGAGGTGTCGTCGACGACGCCGACCGCGACTCAGGTCTACCAGCGCGACGCTTCAGGTGTGGTCTCGATCAAGGCCACCACTGCTGAGGGAGGGGATAGCGGCACCGGGATTGTGCTCAACGAAGAAGGCTTGATCCTCACCAACAATCATGTGATCGCCGAAGGCACGAGCATCACAGTCAGTCCAGGAAAGTCCACGAGCGTGACCCGTGCCGCAAGCGTGGTCGGCACAGACCCCAACTGCGACCTTGCGCTGATAAAGGTCAATCCCTCGGGCCTAGGGCTGCACCCCTTGAAACTGGTTAGCTCGAGCTCTGTACAGGTCGGTGATTCCGTTTACGCCCTCGGTAATCCCTATGGCCTGACAGAGACGCTCACGAAGGGCATCGTGTCGGCCCTCCAGCGCGAAATCTCGGCCCCGGACGGAGCGACGATCAAGAACGTGATCCAAACTGATGCTCCGCTGAACCCGGGCAACTCCGGCGGTCCGTTGCTCAATTCCGAAGGCGACGTGATCGGGGTCAACTCGCAGATCGCAAGCGACGCGGCACGCACTGAAGGCTCTCAGCCAGGCAGCACAGGCGTGGGCTTCGCGATTTCCTCGGACACCGTCTCCGAAGTGGTCAAGACGATCGAGTCCGGCGGCGGGGGCAGCACCCAGGGGGCTGAAGGCGAATCGCCGGTGCAGCGCTCTGGGACCGAATCATCGACCCCCGGCACGGAATCGCCGTATCAGACGGAAGGACCCGAAATGACTCAGGGCCGTGAAGGCGAAAGCCGCGAATCCAGTCCTTACGGCTACGAATCGAATGGCGGCTCGGGCGGGCAAGGGGAGGGCGAAGTCGGGTCAAGCGGTGAAGGATCGGCCGGTGTTGAATCGGCCGGGGAAGGAGGCGAAGGCCAGGTCACGATCGTGCCCTGACGTCGAAGGCTTGAGATCCAGACGTCCCGTGGCTGAGAGAAGCTTGGCTCGGCCGCGGGACGATCTGCTTTCTGGGCTGTGCATGGGAGGTGCCGGGGCAGACCCTGATGCGATCCCAAACCGGCGCCCGTTGATAGGCTAGAGCGGTTCCCAGGGCGATTAGCTCAGCTGGGAGAGCGCCGCCTCGACAAGGCGGAGGTCACTGGTTCGAGCCCAGTATCGCCCATTGGTGGATTTGGCTCCAGGACAAGGATTAGCCGGCCCAAAAGGGCCAGCGTGGTAGCAATTTGGTAGCAATTCTGCGGGCCGTAGGATGTGTCGATGAAGCTGCACGAAGCCATAGACGCCGTGCTAGCCGACAGGCCCGCTGGCATGAGCACGCGTGAACTGGCTGACGAGATCGAGCGGAGAGGGCTCTACCTCAAAGGCGACGGTCAGCCTGCCTCGCCTGGACAGGTCAACGCTCGGGTCGGCGACAAGACGTACCGGGACCGCTACCGCAAAGACCACCTGGGTCGCATCTGCCTCGCGTAGCTACGCCGACGAGGAGGGTATCGTTTGTCACGTACATACGTTCGATCTCTTTGGAGGATTGATGCCAGGACAACGAAGGCACGTCACGCAGAGGCCAGACGGCCAGTGGGCGGACAAAGCTGAGAGGGCGGAGCGTGCGGGTGGCCTGTACAACACGCAGGCCGAGGCCCAGGCAGCCGCCACTCAGCACCTTCAGAACCATCCAGGTGGCGGTGAGGTCGTGATCCACCGACCTGACGGTCAGATCCGCAACTCAAACACGATCAACCGGCCCGACCCAGATCCACCACGCGACACGCGTCACTGATCCTGGCGGCACGGAGCCGATGACGTGATCCGAGTCCGCTATGCAGGGCCTATTCGAGGCGCGCACATGTTGTTGCGTCAGCTTTCTGACGCTGGCCTCGAAGCGGAGTTCCCTCCGCCTATGGAGCGGCGCGGAGTCGGACAGGATGTGGTCCACGTCACGATGGAAATCGGTACGGCGGCGAAAGACGGCGTGGTGGGCTACGCGGCCGTTGAGGCTGTCAAGCGCATCGTGGGTGCCTTCAGAGAGCGCCACCCCGGCGTCGACGCAGACATAGAGTCCGACGAGGACGAGTAGTTCCGCCCATCGTTTCTAGGCGCTGAGCGGCCGTACCCGAGACTCAAATGAAAGGAACGTGCGATGGTGACAATCAGGAACGAGCTTCGGCAGAACGAGCAGGGCGAGCCCGAAGTCTGGGCGAACCTCGGCGACATTCTCGACTGGCCGGCACGCCGCCCTCGAACGCCAACCATCCCGCCGCAGCCGGTGCCGCACTGGAGATCAAGCAGATGCTGCTCGATCAGTTCGGCAACGCAACCGTGGTGCAGGGCGAGTAGCGGGACCACGAGCGAGTTTCGCCGAAGCTCCCAGTGCGGCGTTCCCGAAGTGGCTTGTCGATTCTTGGCGGTGGTGATGATCTGCTTGCCCGCCTGCTTTTCGTCCGGAGCGAGCGTTAGCCCGGACGGAGTTGAGACGCTCGGTCAGCTGGCGAGAGCGGGCGCTATTCGCCTCCCCTCCTTTTGGCGACGAGCGAGATCCGCCGTGAGACCGAGGTCGAGTCTCAGAACGGCGATCTCGGCGGCGCGCCCTGGCGCGGCCTCTGCGTCCAACCACGCACCGAGCAGTAAACCTGGTGATAAGGCCTGGTCCCGTCGCACCCGGTCCCGAGCAGACCTTCCGCTCTTCGCCCTAACCGGAATCGGAGGGCCTACCTGTTGCCCTTGGCGCGGTTGTGGGTGACGCACAGCATCTCGCAGTTGTCGAGTGTCGGTGTCCCCGCCCTTCGACCAGGCGGTCACGTGGTCGGCGTCCATCTCGTTCAGCTTGTAGATCCGCGTCCTGTTGGCGTTGTTGCCGACGGCGCACAGCGGGCAGTTGGACTCGCCCGCCGCCTTCGGCCTTGTCAGTCTGCTGCTGGTAAGCGGCTGCTTCTTGGTCTTTCGTCGAACAGCCGATCGACGAGCAACTGCGGATCCGTCTTGCCGCCGAGGAGGTACTCATAGATCCCCTTGGCGCTCATGCACCGCGGGGTCGCCGCAGAAGCTCATCGACGTCCGCGTCGATCGCGGCCGCGTTGTAGGAGTCGGAGTGGTACTCCTCGTAGAGCCGTCCCCACTCCAGCCCTCGCATCTCCTTGTCCGGCGAGCGGGTGAAGACGCTGCCGATCCAGTCGATCACCGACGTGAAGTAGGTCTTCAAGCCCGTGATGTCGTCGTCCTGTCGATGCTGGCGAGATAGCGCGTCGACGCTGATCCCCTGGACGCCCGCGACCCATGCCAAGCGCGACGGCCGAGCACCTCCTGCCGCTTCGGGTCGCCCTTGATGTAGGACGACCACTTCTGCATATTCGCGTTGCTGGAGTTGCTGAACTCGGCCTTCGCCTGCGTGATGAACGGCCCGGAGTAGATCGAGTTTAGCAGCTCCTGCTGGTTGAGCGGCACGCCGGCGATGTTGATCGTCTGGAACCAATCCTTGATCTCCTTCTCGGTGCCCTGGCACTCGTACACGAGCAGATGCGCTTCTTCAGCGATTTCTCCTGCTCCTCGATGGGCAGCGAGGAGAACGTCTGCTCCTTGCCGTCGACGCGGATCGCGAACTTACCGGTCACGAACCGCCCGACGCTGGTTATCCGCTGCTGACCGTCCAGGACTTCCAGACGTGTCGCCATCGACGTTGAAGTAAATCAGCCCGAGCGGATAGCCCTTGAACAGCGACTCGATGACGGCGACATCCCTCTTGCCGTCGTTGTAGATGTAGTTGCGCTGGTACTCGGGCTGGATCACGAGCTTGCCTGCCAGGCCGAATAGACCCTTGCCTTCTAGCTCGTTGTAAACGAACCCCTCGATTACCTCCTCGACGGTGTACTGCCTGAGGTCGGTTTTCACGAGTTAGCGTCCTTCCGGCGGATGAGGATGCGCTTAAACACGCGACTTTTGGGTAGCCGACGTCGAGTACGTCCAGTAGCGAAGACTTAGTGCGTGACCGACGCTGACTCCAGTATTGACTTCAGCTGTAGCCTCGACGACGCGTTCCCTCCGACCGTACGCCGCGGACGTATCGTCGTCCTGGCTGTTCCGATGATCTCGAACTGGTCGGGGTTGTACTTGTCGAGGAAAGTGATCGGGCACGCCCATGATGCCGTCGTAATCGCTTGGGATGGCATCCGAGAAAGGAACCTCGATGGCGTCAAAGTTGTCGTACGACGTGTAGCCGACTCCGTCGAACTTCCTTGTGCTTGCTGAACTTGATGTTGTCCGCCATGGTCATCAGTTGCATCGGTTCGTGACGTCGACCGTGATCGATGTTGGTTAACCAGCACGAGTTCCCGAGCCGCGTGTAGTCGCGACTTCGTCGTCTGACGGATAGCCGAGCTTCTCAGCCTTTACCCGATCGGCGTCGCTCACCTCGCGCCCTTCGGAACTGCCGAACACCATGTCGGTGCTGTTGGCCGTGGCACCCTTCCACAGACTCATTCGCCCTGATGTGCGGAAAGACCTCGTTGTAGGTGATGGCGTTGTTGTTGGCGATCACCGAGAACCTCCTTTCGCCCCCGACCACCCAAGTCATGAACTGGCGGAAGAGGCTGAACGGCGGATTGGTGATGACGAAATCAGCCTGGTCGCGCAACGCCGTCACTTCGTGCTGCGGAAGTCCCCGTCGCCTTCGAGGTACTCCCACCGGAGATCGTCGATGTTGATCGACCCCGTCGTCGTTGATGTCTATGCGCTCCAGGACGAACTTCTTGCCGTTGACCCGGGTCTTCGTGGCGTCGAACTGTGGGTCGTAGGTCTCGAACAGCGTCGGCTGATAGAACTCCCGGCCGGGTTGCTGTCCGGCGCGTACGACGTCGAGATCAGCTTCTTGAGACCGTAGTCCATGAAGTGCAGCGCGAAGAACTTCGCGAAGTTGCTCCACTCGGGGTCGTCGCACGGGAGCAGGACGTCCTTCCCTCGGAACACGTCCGGGTCGTACTCGAGGTACGCGTTCATCTCGCGCTCGATGTCGGCCCACTGGGTGTAGAACTCGTCGTTCTTGGCGGCCTTCGCCGCGTTCAAGCGGCGCCCCTTGCCCTCGGTCGCAGTCGTCGCATCCCGACGGTCGTGACCGTACTAGCGCGAGGGGACGCCAGCACCAGAGAGCTATTCGGGGAGGGCCTCGGGTCGGCGACATCCTCGTCCCCCTCCGACGAAAGGCAGTCCATCCAACCTCCTCCCCACGCAGGCCCACGCGCACGCCGAGTCAGGCGCGTTTCTCGCGGGAGGCGGTACCGACGCGTCCCGCTGGGGCCGGGGGGCTATGTGCGAGGGACGAACTTCGCAACGTGGTCGCATTGCTGTGGCCTAGCAGTCGTCTCGAACAGGACGACGGAGGCTGGAGGGTGGGACGAAAAGCGACGTTCCAGCGACCTATCGCTAACGCCGCGAATCGATAAGTCACTTCGGGAGGCTGCACTAGTCAGCGTCCACGTCCAACGCTATGGTCGGGCGCGTCGCGGGCGGACTGTCGTGTGAGCCCATGGGTGGGCCGCAGGATGTGGCGCAGTCGTAGTGGGTTTCGGGTGGGGTTGCCAGCCGAGGTCGGTGGCCTCTCGGTAGTCAAGTGATGATATCTGTCTGCGGCTGTAGCTCATGTTTTGGGCGAGTCGTTTGATGCGGTCGGCGTCTTGTCCGTCGTCGCCGAGTTGGTCGCGGGCGATGTACCAGTCGGTGCCGTGGCGAGCGCGTGTGGCCTCGACGTAGGCGGTCTCCTTGCTGGTTTGCCAGCCGCCGGTGAGGACGATGGAGCGCTCGACGGTCGCGCCTTGCTGGCGGTAGACGTGTTGGGCGTAGGCCAGCCGTAGCGAGTCGAGGTGTTCGTTGGCGAGCTGAACTCGTCGCCCCGATCCGTCGAGCGTGATCGTCACGCCGTGTTCGTGGACATGGGTGACTTGACCGCGTGTGCCGTTCTCGACCCTAGGCTGTCCGCGTGGCCTGTGCTGGGCAATGAACGCGATGAGGTCGCCGTCGCGCAGGCCGTAGTGGACATTGGGGAGGGTGATCTCTTGGTGGCCGAGTTCGCCGCGTTCGGCTCGTAGATGTTGCGCGCGGGCGTTGAGGCGGTCGATCTCCTGGTTTGAGGCGTCTGCGATCAGCCCCACCGAACGGATGTCTTCATGTTCGCTGGTGAGCTGCCCCCATGCTTGGACGGCGTTCTCGGCGGCTTGATCGCGGGTGTCCGCGAGGTGCAGCCGTCCACGGGAGTGGTAGTGCGCCATCGCGCGCTCGGCTTCGCCGGCGCGTAGCGCTCTCCAGGCTTTCTGCTCGCCGGCATCGCCGGTGCGGTGGATGTCCGCAAGTTCAGCGGCCGGCGCGTGGCCGGTGAGCCGGTCGAACATGCCTCCAGGGCCGATCGAGGGAAGCTGCTTGCCGTCACCGACCGCGATCAGCTTCGCCCCTGAGCGCTCGACCAACTCGGTCAGGGCTTCGAGCCGAGCGTGATCGACCATCCCGGCCTCGTCCAAGACGATCGTCGTGTCCCGGGCCGATCTCGACTGTCCCCGTGTTTGCGCGGGCGACGAGCGCGTCGAGCGTGAGCGTGTGTTCGGTGAGGGCTGGGCTGTCCGTG
>CAVUQG010000012.1:0-60759 GCA_963743555.1 uncultured Solirubrobacterales bacterium | reverse complement strand
AAGAAAGGACGTGATCCGCGCCGCCGACGTGCCCGGCTTCATCGTGAACCGCTGCAACCGTCCCTTCGGCCTGGAGGCGCTGCGCCTGTTGCAGGAGCGGGTCGCGGACCTCGAGACGATCGACCGCATCGTGCGTATCGGCGGCGGCTTTCGCATGGGGCCATTCGAGCTGAGCGACCTCGTAGGCGTGGACACCGGCTTCGATGTCTCAAAGAGCTTCTACGAGCTGAGCTTCGGCGAGCCGCGCTGGCGCCCCTCCCCTATCCAGGCGCGCCAGGTCGGCAGCCGGGCTGCACGGGCGCAAGACGGGCCGCGGCTACTACGACTACAGCGGAGAGGGTCGGCATCGGCCCGCCGACCCGGACCCGCCGACGGGCGGCGGCGACGCGATCGTGACGGGCAGCGGGCCTGTGGCTGACGCGCTACGCGCGCTAGCCCCCGGCCAGAGCGGCCCTGAGATCGTCGTGGAAGGGCTCGGCGGAACCGTGGACGGCGAGCCGTTCTACGCGATCGTGCCGCTCGCCCTGGTCGAGGTCACCGGCGAGGCGGGCGAGCGGGCCTTCAGGGACTTGGGTTGCACACCTGAGCGCGTGCAACCCGTTCCTGCCGGTGTGCTCGCAAGGATCGTGTGCCAGGTGATCAACGAGTCGGCGTTTGCGCTCGGCGAAGGCGTCGGCTCGGCCGACGACATCGATACGGGCATGATGCTCGGCCTCGGCCATCCCCGCGCGGCCTGTTTGCGTGGATGCACGAGATCGGCCCGGGCCAGGTACTCAAGACGCTTGAAACTCTGGGCGAGGAGTATCGCGAGGAGCGCTACCGCCCGCGCCCGCACTACGCCGCATCGCAAACGAAGCCGGCTGACCGACACCCGCGGAGCGCCGCCTCCGCTCCGTCTTCCCTTCGCTCCTGCCTTTCCCTCCGCTCCCTTCTCTCGCCCGGCCTTACAGCCACAAAGTCTGCTGCCTCCCGACGCGCTCGCAACGGCCGGCGTCGATCCTTAGGAAGCCGTGTCAGCGACCGGAGCCGGGGCCGGTGCCGCCCACTGGGCCTCGGCCAGATCGCCAACTGGCATCCCCTCAGGCGTGGGCACCTCTGGCGTGTCGCGCAGGTACCACTCGGCGTCCAGCGCCGCCTGGCAGCCAGAGCCGGCGGCTGTGATCGCCTGGCGGTAGGTGTGATCGACAAGGTCGCCGGCGGCAAACACGCCAGGTCTATTAGTCCGAGTGAACGTCCCTCAACCTTCACATACCCGTTCCCGTCCAGCTCGATCTGACCGTCTACGAGCGACGACTGCGGCTCGTGGCCGACCGGCGATAAATGCACCCGTGATCGGTAACATCGCGCTGTCTCCCCGGTCTCGGTGTTGACGAGCTTGGCAATGCTCAGGCGCCGTTCTCGCCCGGCTCGAAGCGCCTCGACGGCGTAAGGCGTCAGCAACTCGATGTTCGCCTGCTCACGCGCCCGCTCGAGCATGATCTTCGAGGCGCGGAACTCCCTTGCGGCGGTGCACCACGGCTACCTTGGCGGCAAACTTCGACAGGAAGATGGCCTCCTCCATCGCCGAGTCCCCTCCACCGACGATCACGGTCTGAGCATCCTTGAAGAAAGCGGCGTCACAGGTAGCGCAGTAGGAGACACCACGGCCGCTTAGCTCCTCCTCGCCTGGCACACCAAGCTTCTTGTGCTCGGCGCCCATCGCGAGGATCACGGTGCGCGCCACGGTGCTCGGTGTCACCCACCCATACCTTATGAACACCCCCAAGCTCGTCGGCAAGCTCCACACGCTCGACCTGATCGGTCTCCAGTGTCGCGCCGAAACGCTCAGCCTGCTCGCGCAGCTTGATCATCAAATCGGGTCCCATTATGCCCTCGGGGAAGCCTGGATAGTTCTCGACGTCGGGTCGTCTGCTGCAGCAGGCCACCCGTGCGAAGCCCTCCACTACGAGCGGCGAGAGGTTGGCGCGCGAGGTGTACAGCGCCGCCGTATATCCCGCGGGTCCGCTGCCGATGATGATCGTGTTCTCGACCTCCGCCATCTCTCGCTCACTCCCATCTCCTATTCGTTTTCCACTCGCAATCGCGAACTCCGTCGACTCAAGGTAGCCAATCCGGCCCTGAGAACTCGTCCACCCCGCTCCCGCTAGGGCCAGACTGATACCCGCTTTACTTTGTAAAGTATAGCGCGTTTTCTAGGCATGAAGCGGTCCAGCGGTCTCGATCGGCTTTGCTGTGCTCGACTTGGGAGCAGCCGCTCGCTGCGCCAGCGCGCCACCGTGCGGCGCAGCTGGAAATAGGCGATCGCGCCTGGGACAGTGGGCAGCCAGAAGGAGATCGCACGGTAGGCAAGCACCGCGAGCACCGCTTGGTCGAGATTGACCCCGAAGGCCGCGAAGGCGCCGATCATCCCGCCCTCGACGCCGCCGAGCCCGCCCGGCAGCGGCAGCAGGTTGCCGACCATGCCAAGGAAGTAGGCCATCAAGATGACAGTGAACGGCGGCGCGGAGCCGAATGCGTGAAAGCAGGCCCAAAGCACGCAGATGTCAAATCCCCACCAAGCCGGCGCTCCCAACAACCCCGGGTCGCGCTCGCGGACCAGCCCGATCGCCGTGCGCACGCCGCTTGCCGCCAGCGCGGGCACGGTCACCGCGTTTGCCAGCCAGCGCTCCAAACGACCCGAGCCGGCGGCCCAGCGAGCCAGACGCCGCTCGATGTCGCCTGGCAGCAGCGCCATCGCACCGGCCACCGCAAACAACAGCGCGGCAACGACGGCCGGCACGATCGTCAGTGCAAACGACCCTTCGCCGGGAAGTATACCAGTGCCCATGCCGATCCCGTCGAGCAATACGGCACCGGCATAGACCACATACAGCAACACCATGAAGGCAACCATCCGGCACGCCACCAGCCGCGCCTCCATACCCGAGCGGCGCAACGCCCAAGCGGTGAGCGCGATGCCGCCGGCGCCCGCGGCGGCAAACAGGCGCGTGGCTGCCAACCCAGCCATCGTGATCTGATAGCTCTCAGACCAGCCAATCGGACTCGGATCGCGCACGAAAACCGCGCGGAAGAGCACGACGTAGCCCGCGAAAGAACAGATCTCCAGCAGGACCCCGATCGCGATCCACCAAGTGTCGCCACTCTCGATGCGATGGACGGTGCTGCTGAAACCGGTGAGCTTGGGGAGTACGAAATATAGAAACGCGACCGCCGAGAGGACGAATACGCCGAAGGCGACCGCGCTGCGCCGCGTGACCGGCACACGTGGCATCTGCTCATCGCCACTACCCCCATCGAGCGCGGCGGGATCTGCCGCCACCGACACATCCCCGTGGTCGACGGCCTTGACGTCCGCCGCCGCCCCATCTGCCGCAATGACGATCTCCTCTTGGTCGCCGGCGGCAGGCTCGCGCTCAGGGGAATCTGCCGCGTTCATTTCATCTCCCCGCAGGCTCATGTCGCATCATGTGCCAGGGCCTCGATAGCCGCCACCGCCGCGCCGAAGCGTCGTAGCCCAGGACCTGCCTGTGGACCCAAGCGGCGCACCGTGGTCGTCAGCGCTGCCCCGGCGATCAAATCGACGACGTAGTGCTCGCCGAGATACACGAGCGCGAAGCCGAGCGTCGCGGTATAGCCCCAAGCCAGGGCACCGGCAACCGGCCCAGTCTCCGAGAGCAGTTGGGCGGCCATCATCGATGTGGCGAAGTGCAACGAGGGCATCGCGGCCAGTGGATTGCCTCCAAGCACACTGTAAAGGGGGCCCCAGCCGTCTTTCCAAAAGAACTCCCCATATTCCACCATCATTCGCCTGACCGTTATATCCTCAGCACCCATTGCAGGCCTCACAGCGACATCGTTTGGGCCGCCGTTCGCGCTCGATGCGCCGAGCAGGCGACCGTTGAAGTGCCGGCCGCGACCGGCATGCCCTGCCGCGTACCACGGCGGTGCGGTGGGCAGGATCCAGTAGACCATCGCGCCGAGATCGAACACCGCGTAGGTCATCACCGCGGAGCGATCGAAGCGGGAGCGGTGACGCAACATGATGTAGACGAGCGTTCCATGCGGGATCAGGAACCAAAGCCAGTGCGCCCAGACAAGCACGCGGTCACCGAGCCGCCACTGCCCACGGGCGAGTCTGCGTTGCAAGCGCACGGTGGGCAACTGGCCCAGCCCGAGCACACGGTCAACGACGATCGGGTAGTCGACGAGCACCCGTCGCTCCTGGGCGCACTCGTCGTCGTGAGGAGCCTTGTAGGCCGCCAGATAGGCCCACATCTGCAGCGCGCAGACCGCGACGTCACGCGTGCGCGAGCGACGCACAGCCACACACAGGCCGATCGGAGCGGCAAACGCGACCGTCTGAGCCACGATCGGTGGCCTCGATAGGCGCTTGCGCAGGAGCGGCGCCATCGCGCCCGCGGCCACCAGACCCCAGGCGGCAGTCCTGATGGCCTTCGACCCCCGCACGGGGCGAGGAGTATATGACCCTGCTCGGCAGTTCCCGCCACGTGGGCATTGCATCGATTTTTCGGCATGCCCCCCGCGCGCGGGGGGGGCATCACCCATTTTGGCGCTATGCCACCGTACCGGTCTGGACCTCTGCCGTCTTCGCCCTGACCCCCTCCACCCCCGTCTCGACCCTTGCTGCCCTTGCCTGCGCCCCCACCGGCCCGGCGCCGACCCGCTCGCGCATGTGCTCCGTGGCCTGCGCGACCAGCGCACCGACAACGCGACTGGTCTCATCGGCCTCGGGGTGCCATTGCACGCCAAGCACGAACCGTCGGTCTGGCATCTCGATCGCCTCCGGTAGACCATCCATCGCCGAGGTGCCGCTGATTTGAAGCCCCGCGCCCAACCGGTCCACGCCCTGATGATGGTGGGACTTGGTGGCGTGGTGGGTCTCTCCGGCAGCGCGTGCGGCAAGCGATCCGTCGACCAAATCTACATCGTGGTCGGCACCGTCAAACGTGCCTGGCACGCGCAGGTGTTCGTGATGTCCGAAGCGCTCGGGCAAGTGCTGCAACAGCGTGCCGCCATATGCCACGTTGATCAGTTGCATACCGCGGCAGATGCCGAGCACCGGCAATTCGCGCTGGATCGCGGCTTGTAGCAGCGCGATCTCAAAGCGATCGCGCTCGGGGACGGTGTCGAGCGTCTCCGGATGGGGCTGCGCCCCATAGCTTGCCGGGTCGATGTCCGCACCGCCGGCCATCATCAGACCGTCGAGCAAATCGAGCGCTTCCTCTGGGCTTGTAAGCAAGAACTCGTCGGGAGGCAGCATCACGACGAGCGCCCCGGCACGCTGCACAGCTTCCACATAGCTGCGCGAGAGCAGCACCGCCTGTTGGTCCCACATGCCCCAACGAGCCCGCTCGAGCGCCGTGCATATGCCAATCACAGGTCTGCCCATCGCCACACACCATAAACTCCCGCGACGATGCAGTTGGACACAGTCAATCTGACGCTCCTCGACGGCGCGGCGACAATCGAGCTGAACCGACCACAGGCCCTGAACGCATGGAACAAGCAGCTAGGCGAAGACCTGCTGGCGGCCCTCAGTCAAGCGGCCACTGACGAGGCCGTCCGAGCGGTCCGTATCACAGGCGCCGGGCGAGCCTTCTCCTCAGGCGCAGACCTACGCGACATCAGCGGAGACGATTTGACGCCTGAGGGGCGCCCGAACGTCTACGGGGTGCTCACCGAGCGCTACCACCCGATCATGCACGCCATCCGCGAGATGGAAAAGCCGGTGGTGGCGGCGGTCAATGGCGGCGCGGTCGGCATCGGCTGTTCGCTCGCGCTTTGCTGCGATCTGGTGCTGGCGGCGCAGAGCGCCTACTTTCTGCTCGCTTTCGTCAACATCGGACTGGTGCCCGACGGGGGCTCCTCGCTATTTGTGCCGACGCGCGTGGGTATGGCGCGGGCCGCGGAGATGGCGATGCTGGGCGAGCGTGTATCTGCTGCGCAGGCGCTCGATTGGGGGCTCATAAACCGCGTCTTTGACGACGAGGACTTCGCACGCGAGAGCGCAGCGCTGGTGGCACGGCTGGCCGCCGGGCCGACGCGCTCCTATGCCGCTAGCAAGCGTCTGTTGAATGCCCAGCTGTACTCCAATATGGCCGAGCAGCTTGAGCTGGAGGCGACGCTCCAGCAGGAGATGGCCGGCAGCGATGATTTCGTCGAGGGCGTCAGCGCCTTCTTGACAAAGCGCCCAGCCAATTTTTCGGGGCGTTGAACAGCTTTAGGGCAGCTTCATGGCGCCTTTCGCGAAACCATTTGCCCCGGTTCCGGTTGTTGGGCACGCGCGTTCCGTCCGCTCCTGAATAGAATCCCGCCCGCCTTGAGTCATCTGCTTGCCACACCCCTCGCGTTCTTCACCCCCCATCGGGCGGGTCGTCCAACGCCGACCAGATCGACAGCCTCTACAAGATCACGCTGTATGTAGCGCTCGTGATCTTCGTGCTGGTCGAGGGAGCGCTCGGCTACGCCCTGTTCCGCTTCCGCTCGCGCAAGGGCGCTGTCGCCGCCCAGATCCATGGCAATACGCGCCTTGAGATCGGTTGGACCGTCGGCGCCGCCGTGATCCTGCTGGCCCTGGCCGGGCTCACGTTCGCCAAGCTCGTCCTCGATCCAGGATCCAGTCAACTCGAGCCCCGAAGGAGAACATCTCGTAAGCGACAGCTCGCGGCTGTATGCGAGCGCCCAGCAAAAGCTGCCTCCGAGCGGCAAGTCGCTGAAAATCACGGTGGTGGGCCGCCAATTCGTGTGGCAGTACATCTACCCCGGTGCGGGCGAAGCCGATGGCCTCGGCGCCCCGTACTCCTACCAGGAGATGGTGGTGCCCACGAAAACCACCGTAACGCTCAACATCGTCTCCGCCGACGTGGTCCACTCGTGGTGGGTGCCCCAGCTCGGCGGCAAGTTCCAGGCGGTGCCTGGCTATCACAACTACACGTGGTTCAAGGTCGAAAAACCTGGCGTCTTCCGTGGCCAGTGTGCGCTTATCTGCGGGCGTGGTCATGCGCGCATGACCGCCACCGTCAAGGCTGTCCCGCCGGCACAGTTCGAAGCTTGGCTGTCCTACCAGAAGAAGCTGATCGCCGAAGCCAACGCAGACGCCGCGGTAGCGCGCGCGAAGCTCGACAAACAGGTCGGTGCCGGACAGGTCCAGAACCCGTGATGCGCAACCTCCACCGAATCTCCGACTCCGGAAACTAGGAGCCCAGCAAAGATGGCCACCTACGCAGCCCCGATCCCGCAAGTAGTCGCGCACGACGTCAAGCCCGAGCCGAAAGGCTGGGCGAGCTGGATCACGACGACTGATCACAAGCGCATCGGGATCATGTACATGGTCACGACCTTCGTGTTCTTCATCCTCGGCGGCGTCGAGGCTCTGTTGATCCGCCTGCAGCTGGGCGTTCCCGAACAACACGCTGGTCTCTCCCCAGATCTACAACCAGCTTTTCACGATGCACGGGACGACGATGATCTTCCTGTTCGTCGTGCCGATGATGGCCGGCCTTGCCAACTACTTCGTGCCGCTGATGGTGGGCGCACGCGACATGGCCTATCCACGCCTGAACGCGCTCTCCTACTGGCTGCTTCTGGCCGGCGGGATCGTCTTCTACGCCTCGATCTTCTGGAACCCGCCCGAAGCCGGCTGGACGAGCTACGTGCCGCTGTCGAGTATCACCTACTCGCCCGGGGGCGGCCAGGACGCCTGGATCTATCTGATCCACCTCACCGGCCTGTCCTCGATCCTCGGCGCGATGAACTTCTACGTGACGATCGCCAACATGCGCGCTCGCGGCATGAGCTGGGGGCGTCTGCCGCTGTTCATCTGGGCGATCCTGACCTACTCGATCCTGATCATCTTCGCGATGCCCGTGATCGCCGGAGCGGTGACGATGCTGCTGACCGACCGGCACTTCGGCACGCACTTCTTCGACCCTGCCAACGGTGGCTCGGCGCTCTTGTGGCAGAACTTGTTCTGGTTCTTCGGACACCCCGAGGTCTACATCATGGTGTTGCCGGGCTTCGGCATCGTCTCGGAGATCCTGCCCGTGTTCGCGCGCAAGCCGATCTTCGGATACAAGGCGATCGCTGCCTCGACGGTTGCGATCGCGTTCCTCGGCTTCTTGACCTGGGCGCACCACATGTTCACCGCGCCGATCCCAGAGGCGCTCTTGATCTTCGTGATGATGAGCTCGTTCTTGATTGCCGTGCCGACGGGCGTGAAGATCTTCAACTGGATCGCCACGCTGTGGCACGGAACAATCGAATTCAAGACGCCGCTGCTGTTCAGCGCCGGCTTCATCGCGTTGTTCATGATCGGCGGCATCTCCGGCGTGTTCCTGGCCGTCTTCCCGGTCGATTGGCAGCTGAACGAAACGTACTTCGTCGTAGCCCATATCCACTTCGTGTTGATGGGCGGAGCCGTGTTCACGATCTTCGCGGGGATCTACTTCTGGTTCCCGAAGATCAGCGGCAGGATGCTCAGCGAGAGCCTCGGCAAACTCAGTTTCTGGCTGATGTTCGTCGGCTTCTTGATGACCTTCCTGATCCAGCACGTGATCGGCCTCGATGGGATGCCAAGGCGCGTGTACGAGTACGACAACGTGGGCAACCTCGCGCTCTACAATCTGATCTCGACGATCGGCTCGTTCGTGCTCGCCTCGGGTGTGCTCGTGACGATCATCAACGTCATGCGCAGCCTCAAGCACGGCGCCATCGCCGGGCCCGACCCTTGGAAGGCCAATTCGCTTGAGTGGTTTACGACCTCTCCCCCGCCGACCAACAACTTCGACGTGATTCCCCTAGTACGCTCTTACGAGCCGATGAAGGACATCCGCCGCGAGATCGAGCAACGTACCTCTGCCGTACCGGCTCCCGGAGGCGCGACCGTGCCCGCCGGGGCCACGCAAGTCGGGGTCTAGTGTCGTGAGCCGTAGCGGCTTGACGCAGTCGCTGGAAGCGCCCGTCCCAGCTCTCGCCGCGCCCTCGCGCACGCGTCAGCTGCTCTCGGATTACCTCGAGCTGACAAAGCCGAAGGTGCAGTCTCTGCTGCTGCTGACGACGATCACAACGATGCTCGTCGCCGGAGATCCATCGGTGGCGCTGATCGCGTTGACCTGCCTCGGTGGCTATCTCTCCGCGGGCGGCGCCGGTGCGGTCAACCACTGGTTTGACCGCGACATCGACGCGAGCATGGCGCGCACCGCCAACCGCCCTGTGCCCTCTGGTCGGGTAGCCCCAGTCGCGGCGCTCACCTTCGGATGCATTCTGGCTGGGCTGTCCTTCCTGGAGCTGTCGCTGACGGTCAACGTGCTTGCGGCGAGCCTCTCGTTTGCCGGCTTCCTCGGCTATGTGCTCGTCTACACGATGTGGCTAAAGCGGCGCACGCCCCAGAACATCGTGATTGGCGGAGCGGCAGGTGCGGTCCCGCCGCTTGTCGCGTGGGCCGCCGTGACCGGCTCTGTCAGCGGGATCGCCGTACTGCTCTTCTTCATCGTGTTCTTCTGGACGCCGCCGCACTTCTGGGCATTGTCGCTGCTGATGAAGGACGAGTACGAGAAGGTGGGAGTGCCGATGCTGCCAGTCGTGCGCGGTGAGGCCGAGACGCGCAGGCAGATCCTGCTCTATACCGTGCTGCTGTACGCGGTCACGCAGCTACCCTTCTGTGCCGGTGGCTTCGGTGGGATCTACCTGACCGCCTCGCTGATCCTAGGGCTCGGCTTTATCGCCGGCGCCGTACGGCTCTATCGACGCGCTGATCGACGCAGCGCGCTGCAGCTCTACCTGTTCTCGCTGGCCTACTTGGCGCTGCTGTTCTGCGCGATGGTCGCCGACGTGAAGCTCTGAGCGCCGGGCCTTTCGCAGCCTTGGGTGGCCGTTGCAAACAGAACACGACGTTCATTGCCGTGAGCCGGTTTGAGGCATGCCCGAGCGCGATGCTCGTCGCCACGAAGTTGTAATCTTCACGTTCTCGTGGATCGTCGCCTCGCCAAGAAGAACATCCGTGCCGGCCTGATCGTGGCCGGCATCTGCATGTTCATGTTCGGACTGACGTTCATCGTCGCGGCGGCATACCTCTCATGAGCCCGCTCGATCCCGAGATCCCACCGACCGGTGAGGAGATCCATCTTCCCGGACCGACAATCCTGCCGCTGTTGACCGCGGCAGGCATCACGCTCGCGGTGATCGGCATCACGCTCAGCAAGATCCTGCTGGTTGGGGGTGTGATCCTTACGCTCGTATGCGTAGTCCGTTGGATCATGGACACGCGACGCGAAATCGACGAGCTCCCGCTCGACCATCACCACTGACTCGCTGTAGCGGCCAGGTGAGGCGCTACGCGCGGTTTGATTCCCAGTCCACGCGCGGCCCGGATGGAAGGTCACACCTGCCCCTAAAGACGCTCCCTTCCCTGCTCACCCCACGGCTGCGCTTGCCGGAACAGGGCAAATAGCCCCCTCATCTGTCCAGCAGCGCACGACGTCGCGCACAGAGAGGATCCCCATTGTCTCTCCATGCTCGACGACGATCAGGTGGCGAAAGCCGCCGCGAACCATCGTGGCGGCGGCCTCCTCCAAGGACCAGGACGGCTCGGCAAAGACGACATCGCGGGTCAGGTGATCGGCCACGAGCTCGAGCTCCGGGCTCTCCTCTGCGCCGACAGAGGCGAGCACGTCGCGCTCGGTCAGGATCCCGAGCCCACCGGAGTCGGGATCGATCACCACAGCGGCTCCAACGTGGCGCTCGGACATCAGCCTTGCGGCTTCGCGCAGCGTATGGCTGGGGCCGATCGTCAAGACCACCTGGCTCATCCCGTCTCGAACTTGCATCGCCTCCACCTCCGATCCTCATCCGCATTTGCAACGATTGTCTCAATGTATTGCGTGTAGCGCTCTCCGTCAAGCACCTGTTGCGCCACGAAATACCCGCGATAGGCACATGCAAACAGGGCGTCCGAGTTGCTCGCGCAATTGTCCCGACAGCGTCCTGCCGCTCGCAGCCGAGCGCCATGCGACCGGCACGGCAGCTCCGATCGACCGGTTGAGAGCAAGCTTCAAACGCTACAAAACGCGTCCATCGGCTCGAAGCATTAGCATCACCCATTGCGATGTACAGGCTTGCCCTGAACAGTACGTGGGCGCACCGAGGGGGTGCCTGAGATGTCCAAGCGCACGATTGTGGGGACGATCGTGGCGGGAGTGCTTGCGACCGCGATCGGGATCGTGCTCAGCTACACGATCAAATGGTTTCCGCCGCAGGCATCGACGCAGGCGCATCACACAGACACGCTCTACCACGTGCTCGTGATCGCCTCGGTGCCGATCTTCGTGCTGGTCGTCACGGTGATCCTCTTCTCTGTCTGGCAGTTCCGCATGAAGCCGGGCGAGGAGGAGAAGGACGGACCGCCGATCCACGGCAACACGCGCCTGGAGGTGATCTGGACGGTGTTCCCGGCGGTGCTTCTGCTCGGTCTCGTTTCCTACTCGTTCGTCGTGTTGCACGAAAACGAAAAGAAGCCTGCCAGGGAGATGGTGGTCGAAGTCACCGGCCGCCAGTTCGAGTGGTCCTACGCTTATCCGCGCTCGGTAACCGGCGGTGCGCCGCTGAAGACGACACAGCTGTATGTGCCGGACAACGAATCGGTCGAATTCCAAATCCATTCGCTCGATGTGATCCACGCCTTCTGGATCCCGGCCTTCCGACTGCAGATCGACGCGGTGCCGGGCATTACCACCAGCTATCGGGCGACACCCGACCTGTTGGGCTCCTATCCGGTCGTGTGCAACCTGCTTTGCGGCGTCGGGCATTCGCTGATGCGCTCGACGATTCACGTCGTGACGCCCGCCCAATTCCGCATCTGGCTGAAACATCAGACCAGCACGCCGTCGAGCGCATAGTGAGGGTATGGTGATCGATGCAATGGGGAGATGTGAATCGATGATCGGCATGGTTGGAGACCAAGGGGAAGCGAAGCTGATGGTCGCCCGCTTGCGCGCTCCGGGCTTGTATCGCGCTTTCTTCGGGCTGGCGCTCGGGATCGCATTCGCCGCCGGACTGACCTGGCTCGTGCGCATGGCCACCGGCCATACCACTTACCACCATTTCCTCAACGAGGAAGCCGTGATGGCGGTCTCGCTGCTGTCCGCTCCGATCTTCTTCCTCTTCGGCCTCGGCGGCTTCGACTACTGGCTCTACTGGGCCGCCGGGCGTCCGACCCGCCCCGAGGATCACTCCGGGCACGGGGCCTACACCTGGAAGGACTACTTCCGTATCAATACCGATCACAAGGTGATCGGTATCCAGTATACGGTCACCGCTTTCTTCTTCCTGCTCGTCGGCGGACTGATGGCGATGCTAATGCGCGCGCAACTGGCCCAGCCCGGCGCGCAGTTCGTTAGCGCCAACACCTACAACGGGCTCTTCTCGGTACACGCCTCGCTGCTCATCTTCCTGTTCGTGATCCCTGTCTTCGCAGGCTTTGCCAACTACGTGCTGCCGATCATGATCGGCGCGCCCGACATGGCTTTCCCGCGCCTGAACGCGCTCTCCTACTGGCTGCTGCCGCTGGCCGGCGCGATGATGCTGTTGAGCTTTGCCGCTCCCGGCGGCGCCTTCGCCGACGGCTGGACCGCCTACGCTCCACTGTCGATCGACGCGCCGATCGGACAGGACTTCTTCTCCGTCGGGGTGCAGTTCGCAGGGGCCTCCTCGATCATGACGGCGCTGAACTTCCTGGTGACGATCATCACGATGCGCGCACCGGGAATGAGCTTCTTCCGCATGCCGCTGCTCGTGTGGGCCAACTTCGCCACCTCGCTGTTGGTGGTGATCGCCACTCCGTTCATCGCGGCCTCGCAATTCTTCGTACTGCTCGACCGTGGCCTGGGCTTCAACTTCTTCAACGCCGGCAAGGGCGGTGACGTGCTCATGTACCAGCACGTCTTCTGGTTCTACTCACACCCGGCCGTCTACATCATGATGCTGCCGGGCTTTGGGATCGTCAGCGAAATCATCGCCGTGAAGGCGCGCAAGCCGATCTTCGGCTACCGTATGATGGCCTTCTCGCTGCTTGCGATCGTGGGACTCGGCTTCACCGTGTGGGCACACCACATGTTCACTTCCGGCATGCCGCCGTGGATCCGCATCCCGATGGCGATCACGACCTGCATCATTGCGGTCCCCACAGGTATCAAGATCTTCTCCTGGCTTGCGACGTTGTGGCGCGGAGTGCTGCACCTCGACACGCCGATGCTGTTCACGCTCGGCTTCCTGGTGACGTTCACGCTCGGCGGCATCAGCGGCGTGATGCTCGCGATGCTGCCGTTCGACATCGACGTGAGCAGCAGCTACTTCGTCGTGGCCCATCTCCATTACGTCCTGTTCGGCGGCTCGGTGATGACGATCTTCGCCGGTGCCTACTACTGGTTCCCGAAGATGACAGGGCGCATGTTCGACGAGCGCTTGGGCAAGTGGCACTTCTGGAGCACGTTTGTGTTCTTCAACCTCACGTTCGCGCCGATGCACCTGCTCGGCCTGGAAGGCATGCCCCGCCGTGTGGCCGACCTACTCCTCGCAGTTCGCCACCGCCAACCTGTTCATCTCGACTCGCGAGCTTTGCCCTTGGAGCGAGCACGCTGATCTTCGTCTACAACATGGTCACCAGCTGGCGCGGCGGCCCGCACGCACCGGCCAACCCCTGGCGCGGAATGACGCTCGAGTGGCAGGTCTCCTCACCGCCACCGGTCTTCAACTTCGACCGCATTCCGACTGTAGTCGGCGGGCCCTACGAGTACGGCGTGCCAGGAGCGGTACACGGCACCTTCGCCCCCCCGCCGACGCCGGCCACAGTAGGCGGCGCCGCCGGCGGGTCGGGCACGGTATTCCACGCAGCCATCGAGTGAAGGAGCAAACGATCCGATGAAGGAGATACTGGTCGTAGCCAACCGCACGCTTGGAGGCGAGAAGCTGCTCGAGGTCGTGCGTGCACGCGCGGCAGAGGACGATGTGACATTCCGCCTCGTGGTGCCCCAGACAAAGCCGACGGCAGGGCTCGTGATCCACGACAACGTGGTGCGCGAAGCGGCGCAGGTACGGGTTGACCTCGCAACTTCGCTACTTGCGAGCGAGGGCATAACCGCCACAGGCGAAGTCGGCGACCACGACCCGTTCCTGGCGACGATGGACGCGATCGCCCAGCGTCGCCCAGACGAAGTGATCATCTCCACCCACCCGGCCACCCAATCGGGCTGGCTGCGTCGAGATCTGATCGATCGTGTACAGCGAGCCTCGGGGCTGCCTGTGGAGCACGTCGTCGTCGACTTGACCCAGGAAAGTCTGCCGTTCGCGGTGACGCTGGTCGTGGCACATCAAGACATCCAGCGGCGAGGAGCTGATCGGCCGCCTCAGCGCCAAGGCGGCCAGTGGGGAGCGCCATATGTTCATCGCGGTGATCCCCCAACAGGACCGCAGCGGCTCAGCTCACCGCGAGGCGCGCATACGCCTCGGCACGATGCTCGAGCGACTCGACGCCGCGGGCCTGTTGAGCGCGGGCATGATCGGCGATCCCGACCCCTATACGGCGACGATGAACGCGCTGGAGCTGTTCAAGGTCGACGACATCGTCATCTCGACGCTCCCCAAAGAGCGCTCCGGCTGGCTGCGCTCGAACCTGATCGAGCGCGTCGGCCACGCAACCACAGTCCCGGTCGAGCACGTGGTCGTGACGCTCGAGTCCAACGCTACCGCGGCTACGGCCGCAAGCTAGGCCGCGGAGCATTGATCATGGAGGCCGCCAGCATCGCCCACACAGCCGCCCACGACGCCACGGCGAGCACCATGGCCCGCCCGCGGCGCACCGCAGCTCGCGCGTTGAGCCGCAACTGCTGGGGATGCTGCTTTTCATCATCTCCGAGATCATGGTGTTCGGGGCCTTCTTCACGGCCTACTTCTTCATCCGCGTAGCCCAGGGCGACCCGTGGCCGGCACCAGGCACGCACCTGCCGCTGGAAGTCGCGGGCGTGAACACGGCGATCCTGATCTCCTCCTCGTTCACGTTGCACTGGGCCGAGCAGTCGATCAAGAAAGGCAACCGCTTCGGCCTGAAGGCCGGCATGCTGACGACCTTCCTGCTCGGCTGCGCTTTCCTGTTCATCCAGATCAACGAGTACGCCAACATCGGCTTCGCCCCCAGGACCAGGCCCAGGCGACGATCTTCTACTCGCTCACCGGCCTGCACGGAGCACACGTGTTCATCGGCCTGCTACTGCTGCTGATCGTCACGATCAGATCCTTCCGCGGCCACTACTCGCCAGAGGAGCATCGTGGCATCGAAATCCCCGGCATCTACTGGCACTTCGTGGACATCATGTGGATCGTCGTATACACGACGGTCTATGTGATCTGAGCGATCGGTCAGCCAACGTCTGAACCACGCTGCGCAGCGAGGACGAGGCGTTCCGCTTCCTGCTCTACGCAATCGCCATAATCGCCGCGATCGTCGTCGTGCTGAACCCGCGCGCACGCGAGGACGAGGCGTTTCGCTTCCTGCTCTACGCAATCGCCGTGATCGCCGCGCATCGTCGTGCCGCGATCCTCGGCCCCCGCGCGCGATCCTCGCGCGACGAGCCCGCTTTCTACGCATCCTGATCCGAGCGTCGATCCTCGTCTACGCGCGACCCTGAGGCCGGCCGGGAGCCCGGCCGGATGAACGGCTACTTCACCGTGAGGGTGCCGTACATCCCCGCCGCGCGGTGGCCGGGAGCCTGGCAGAAGAACGTATACGTGCCAGGCTTGAGCTTGACGGTGATCGACGCGGTGCCCTTTGTCTGAAAGGTCGTGGCGCCGAGCACCGGACCGCTGCCGTTCGCCCCACCCGCGCCGGCTTCGATCGCCACATTGTGAGAGACACCTGACATGTTCTTCATCGAAACGGTCACTGCGCCGGGACTGGCCGTGGCCTTGCTCGCGGTGTAGGCGAGCAGACCCTGCGGGTCGGCTTCGAGTTCGAGTTTGCCGGCCTTCTCGACCGCCGGCTTGCCTGAGCCGGGCGCTTTCACCGCGTCGGCGAGCAGTCCGGTGTCCTGGCCGGGACGATCGGCCACTTGGGCGACATAGGCGGCGATGTCGGTCAACGTGGAGCCGCTTGCCAGCCCGCCGGGCATCACCCCTTCGCGATTGGGGTTCTGCACCTGTCCTTCGACGACCGTGCGAATCGCGTTGCGCTCCAGGCCTTCGTCAACGCTCGCACGAAACGCTTCGTCGAGGTTGGGACCGATCGTGCCCTTTGTGTTGGCCCGGGCGAGCGTATGACAGGAGCCGCACTTGGCGACGAACTGCTGCTTGCCGACGATCAGATTCGCGTCGTTGCTCCTTCTCCGCATCGCCACAGCCGGCGAGCACGAACAGCAGACAAACCGCTGCGAGCAGTGCACCGACACTGCGCGCAGACAACCCCCTATGCAGAACCCACCCCATACATCAGCGGGTCAACTCTACCCAAAGGACCGGCCGACCGGTTCTCCGCCGGCCGCCGCGATCACCCCCCGAGCGACGCCCTGCCACGACCAGCGCTCTCGCACCGCCGCGACCAGTGCCGTCCGCGTGCGATCCTGTAGCGCGCTGTCGGCTCCCAGCCAGGCCACGAGCCGCTCGCCAAGTGCTTGCACAGCGCCGTCGTCGACTGGGAATGAAAGCCATGCGGCGACCTCGGGCGGCAGCTCTCCGGCGAGCTCCCGGCTCACCTCGGCCAATCCCGAGTGGGCGGCACTGACTGGCAGCGCGCCGCACGCTCCCGCCTCGACGGCGACCATCCCGAACGCCTCGGGAAAGGTGCTCGGCACGACCAGCGCCGAGCACGCGGGCAGCACCTCCGCCAGCTCCTCGTGGTCCAAGCGCCCGGTGAACACGATCCGCTCATCAAGGCCACGAGCGGCCTCCAGGTAGCGCTGGCCTTCGACGCCGGACAGCGAACTCAAGAACGCGAGCAGGTGACGTAGAGGCGTCGCTTGCCGCGGATCACGGGACTCGCCTCCCTCAGCCTCCAAGGCACGCCCAAGGCGGGCAATCTCCATCGCGCCCTCGAGATCGCCCGCGGCGAGGCACGCGACCAGGCGCTCCAAGCCTGCGCGGTAAGCGCCGAAGCCGACGATCGCAAGCTGCGCGTCGGGCACCTGCATCGAGACAAGTGGCCAAGCGGCGACGAGCAGGTCCACGCCCTTGCTGACGATCAGCTTGCCCACGAACGCGACGAGCACGCCCCTCCTATCCAAAATCTTCTCGAGCGCATCTGCCACCAGCTGCTCCTCGCGCGTGAAAGCGCTCGATGGCTCCTCGGCGCAAACGGGAGCGCCGCGCTGCAGACGCTGCTGCAGCCCGCGCATGGCCGCCCACGCTTGTTCGCGGCTTTCGCGGGACGAAAGCGCTCGACGTCGACCCCTGGAGGGCCAAGGCGGGTGCGCAGCTTGACCTGAGCCCCGTCCTCCTCGCCAAGCGCGCGCCAGAGGCTCTCAGCGGTGTGTCGCGAGCCGACAAGCACCGTCTTGGCACCGGCAAGTCCCTCGCGGGCGAAGCCCATGAAGCGCTCAGGTTCGGGCTTGACCGTGTACTCAAGCGCGCTCCCGTGCACCTTCACCGCGTAGGGCGTCTGCTCGCCAAGCGCCCGCGCCAGGATCACCGGCCCCATCACAAGATGGTTCGCCAGCGCCGCTTCCGGACGAACCAGCTCGGCGACCTCGTGCACGGCGTCCACGTTGGCTTGGATGTAGCCGGCGATCTCCTCGTCCGAGCAGTCGGCAAACGTCTTGGCCTCGATCCCCTCGTAGCGGTCCTGCACGTACAGGGGAAGGAGCCCGCCGATGTTCGGGCGATACACCGTGCAGCCAGGAGACGGCCGGATCGCGTCGCCGTCGCCGTCGCCGTCGCCGCGGTCGATGCCGCCCTCCCAGTCTCTGCCCCGCGGTTCACCGGCTCCCCGCCACCCGCTCCCTCGGAGAGTCCCCGATCGTGCTCACCCGGAGCCTGCCGCTGTCCCAGTCCCCAGCGGCACCGACAAACGCGTAGCGCTCGGGATGGCGATCCTGGCTGAACAGGTGCACCTCGTGCCCGAGTCCAACCAGCGCTTCGGCGAGGCGCGCGTTGTAGACGTTCGAGCCGGTCCCGCTCAGCAGGTAGCCGTGGAAGATCAAGATGCGCATCCCTCAGCCTATTCGCCGTCTACCCGCACGCTCATGCGCCCAAGCCATACGCCCATCCGCCCGGGCGCTTCGCTAAAGTGCCGGGCGTGAGCACGAGCCAGCGCTATCGCCTGCGCACCCCATCCACCGGCCGAGAGGTCCTGGTGGAGGCCGTTCCCGGCGAGATATACCGCGACCGCGACACCGGCGAGGAGATGGAGGTGGTGGGCAAGCTGCTGCCGCTGGCCCCCGACCTTTCGCGTCTGCCGTGGGCGGTGGAGAACCTGCGCTTCTGTCCATGGTGCGAGCAGCCAGCTCAGAAGGACCTGAACGATTGCCCCACCTGCGGCCGGCGGATGGGCCCGCTCGGCGCGTGACCCCGCGCCCATCTCGCTCGCGTGCGATCGCGCTCGCGGCGAGCGCCCTGATACTTCTCTCCGGTCTCGGCCTCTCCTCCTGCGGCGGCACAAGCGTCTCGGACGCGACCCCCAAGAGCACCCCGGAAATAACGCCGCCAAACGACACCTCGGCCGAAAAGGAAGCGACCGAAACGACGTCGACCTCGACCACCGCGACGACGTCCACGACCCCGACGACCGGCGAAAGCTCCACCAACACGACGGGAGGTAGCGAATCCTAGCGAAAGTGCCTCTGGAGAAAGCAGCCCCGAAGCCGCCGGAGGAACAGCGGCCGGCGGCGAATCAGCCGAAAAAGCTGCCGGCGAAAAAGTGGCCTCGGAAAAAGCCGCTACCGAAAAACCCGTCGAAAAACCCTCTGGCAACGTCGGCTCAAGCGGCGGCGCCAGTGCGCCTTAGCCCTTGCTCGGGGTCGAGTGCGCGGTTGATCGATCAATAGCGCCGGCCCGCGGCGAAACCCCAGGCTGGCCGACGATCAGGGCGTCGAGATCAGCGTCGCGCTGTAGGTCAGGCGCGCGGTCTGATACAGGCAGTAGTACTGGGTGCTGGTGCCGATACTTGTCTGTGCGGTCTGAGTGCCGGTGGTCGTGCACTGGCCCTTCCCCCGGCTCGCTCGCCACGAGGTGCCCTTGCCGAAGCCAAGTGCAAGTGCAGGCGCCCAGGTGGGCACGGTCAGGGCAACGATGTCGCCCTTCTTGACGGCAATAGTTGTGGCGAGCGGGAACTGGGCGGTCTTGCCGAAGTACTTTTCCAGCGGAACGACCGGACTCTGACCGATCACCTTGTAGGTCAATTTAGGGCTCTTTTCGGCGCGCAGAATTGCGATGCCGGCTGAGCGCCGCACCGCCCTCATTGGCGTTGAAGAACTTGATCTGAGCCGCGGTCGGCTTGCCGAGCGCGATCGTCCAGGCAACGATCGTGCCTTCGCGAGGCGCCGCCTCAGTGTTGTTGTTCGTTTCGACCTTGACCTGGAAGCCGGTCGTGCGACTGACCGCCTCGCAGGAAGCGTGGGGCAACTCGGAACGGTCGCCGGGGTCGTGGCGGGGATAACGCCGACTTCCGTCAGCGTGGCCAGCGAGCCCGCCGGTATGGCCAGCGCGAGCCCGCAGCCAAGGACGATCGTCGCGATTAGGCGTCTCATATGGAGCATTCAACAGGAAACACGAGAACAGACACGATGTAGCGGTTCGACGCGGACGCCGCTTTTCCCCCTTCGCCGACTCTTCTTGACCCGAGGGACCGGCTCAAGACGCCAGCCCGATTGCCGCGGCCGCGGCGGCTATCTCGGCGGGATCGCCGGGCGCCGACGTCCAGGGCAGCTTCAGCGGATCGTCGATATAGCGGGGAATCACGTGCAGATGGAAGTGGAACACCGTCTGCCAGGCGGCAGCTCCGCAGGAGTTGATCACGTTGACCCCGTCAGCTCCCAAGCGCTCCTTTGATCGGTGCGCGAGACGCTGCGCCGCGACCGCGACGGCCTCGAGCTCGCGCTCTTCGATGCTCAACAGGTCCACGGCGTGCTTACGGGGAATCACAAGCGCATGACCGCGCGTAGCGGGATTGATATCCATGAAGGCCAGCGTGTGCTCGTCCTCCTCGACGACCGTCGCCGGCAGCTCACCAGCCACGATCTTGCAGAAGATGCAGTCTTGCTCGCTCATGGCGGCCATCCTAGCCGCGTCGACGCACCACCGAGCGGCATGCCAAGAATGGGTGAGCCAGAGGAGGTATATTTACTTTTTGAAAGTTTACTTATGTATATATTATTTGTAGTCACTATCGGCAATCCTTAAATAGAACAATACCTCCTCTCCCTCAGCTGCGGCCGACCCTGGAGCCAGACTTCCCTACGAAGGCAAGCGCCTGCTCACACGTGCTGACCTCGCCCGTGTATTGAGCCCGCACAAGCGCAGCCAGCAAGCTCCCCCACGCGCGGCCCTGGCGGAATCCCAAGCTCCCGCGCGAGCTGGTCTCCGCGCAACAGCGGCTTGGGTGCGCCCGCTTGATGCCACCGCAGCGCGTCGTCGAGCATCCGTCGAGCCACATCGACGTGCGCCGCGATCGCCTGCTCGGCTTTTGCCCCGCGCGTGGCAAGCCGGTCGCATACCGACAGCAGCGTGACATCCACCTCCACCGGCTCGCAGACGTACAGATAGTCGTAGACCGTGCCGCGCGCCAGCGGCTGGGTCTCGTGCACGAGAAAGCCAAGGCGCAGGTGGTGGCGCACCATCGCCGCGACGTGCTCGCGCAAACGCACGCTGGCATGCAGGCGTCCGAGCACGTCACTGGCAAGCTCCGCCCCATGTATGTCATGCCCGAGGAAGGTCACGCGCCGGTCGAGCACGCGCACCGAACGCGTGGCCGGCTTGGCCGCGTCGTGCAGCAGGGCCGCCCAGCGCAGCGCCTGTCCACGAGTCATCCCATCGGCAAGTGGCTCCGAAAGCAGCCCTAGCACCGGCGCGCGCTGCGCCTCGCCCAGCGCGGCGATCGGCTCGGAATCGCTCGTACTTGCAGTCAGCTCGATCGCGCGCTCGAACACCTCCAGCGTATGGCCGTATACGTCGCGGTGATGAAAGCGGCTCTGCTCCACCCCACGCAACGCTTCGAGCTCCGGCAGCACGATGCCCGTCGCACCGAGCCCGCTCATCAGCTCCAGCCCGCGCAGAGCCTGCGCCGAGGCGACGATCCGCTGCAGCTCAAGGAACACGCGCTCGGGCGAGATCTGCTCCAGTCGCGGCGCCTGCACGCGCGCGGCCACGATCGCCTCGGGCTCGGGCTCCAGTTCCAGCTCCACCGCGACCCGCACCAGGCGCAGGACTCGCAGTGGATCGTCCTTGAAGGCATCCGGGCCCGCCACGCGCAGACGTCCGGCATGCAGGTCGCCGAGACCGCCAAGCGGGTCGAGCGGCTCCCCCCCGGCAAGGGGCTCGGCGATCGCATTGACGGTGAAGTCGCGCAAGCGCAGGTCGGCCTCCAGCGAGTCGCCGCGCATCGCCTCCACGTCCACCTGCCAAGCGCCACCGATCGTCGATCGTGAGATCGACGATCGGCCGCGCGACCACGCGCCACGCCCCGAACTCTTCTGAGAGCGCAAAGCAAGCCGCGGGAGTTCCGGCGCTCTTGGCGGCCAGCGCGATCGCGCGCGCGCCCTCCCCCGGGTCGCCGTCGAGCACGACGTCCAGATCTGCCCCGGATCGTCCAAGCAGACGGTCGCGCACCGCTCCGCCGACAAGCCAAGCGCGCCGCCCCTCAAGCGCCGAGCGGACGATCTTCGAGCGCCTGCGCGCTCATCAGCTCGTGCCGAGCGAGGGCGCCGGAGGGCCAGCCGAGGCGTGCGCTGCGCCGCCTTGCAGGCTTGGCGAGCCCTCCGCCTGTCCGGCTACCGGCTCGCGCGCCGCTTGACCGTCGTAGTGATAGACACGCGGCACACGCCCGGTCAGCGCGCATGTCACCTCGTAGTTGATCGTGTCCGTCCGCTGAGCAACCTCCTCGGCGGTGATCCGCTGATCGCCACGCGCGCCGATCAGCACGGCCTCGCTGCCGCGCAAGCCACGAGCCTGCGCGTCCATGCCGAGATCGACCGTCAGGTTGTCCATGCTGACCGTGCCCACGATCGGTCGCCGCCGCTCGGCGATCAACACGTCGCCGTTGTTCGACAGCGCTCGTCGCCAGCCATCGCCGTAGCCGATCGGGAGCACGCCGAGCAGCGTCTGCCGCTCGGCGACGAAGCGTCGTCCGTAGCCTGCGCTCTGGCCGGGAGCGCAGTCCTTGACCTCGGCCAGATAGGAGACCAGTTCGAGGGCCGGGTCGAGCCGGCGTGCGAGCGGGTCGCGCCCGAAGGGGTCCATCCCGTATACGCCGATGCCACAGCGAACCATGTCGAAGTGGGAGCGGGGATCGCGCAGAGTGGCGGCACTATTCGCAGCGTGCACGACGATATGTGGGTAGGACGCCTTGAGCCGCTCGGCCCAGCCGCTGAACATCTCGAGCTGGCGCGCGAAGAACTCGTCGTGCTCGTCATCGTCGGCGGTCGCGAAGTGAGTCATCGCCCCGGCCAGCTCGACCTGTGCGGTCTCGGCGGCAAGCGCTGCCACGCGCAGCCCAAGCTCTGCGTCGCGCGTGCCGAGCCGGCCCATGCCGCTGTCGAGCTTGACGTGCACACGACCGCCCCCTGCTTGCGCGACGGCAGCAACCATCTGCTCGCTCCACACGACGACGTCTGCCTCGGCCGCGAGCGCTTCGTCCAGCTCGACCGGGCTGAGAGCGCCCATCACGAGCAGTCGCACTTCGCCGAAGCCCGCACGCCGCAGCTGCACGGCCTCATGCGCACCCGCCACCGCAAGCCAAGTCGCGCCTGCGTCGAGCGCCGCACGCGCGCTCTGCGCTGCGCCGTGGCCATAGCCGTCGGCCTTGACGACCACGCACAGCTCGCAGCCCGGCTCCAGCTCCTCGCGCAGCCGTTCGGCAGTTGCGCTCGATTGCCGACAGGTTGATGCGCGCGATCGCGCGGCGCGACGCTCATCGGCGCCTCGCTGCAGGCAGTGCGGCGATCACGTCGCCGGCAATGACGCCCTCGGCCGCTCCCTGCCTGCGGGCAGCCTCGCGGCCTGCCTGCGCATGCAGCTGAACGCCGGCTGCGGCTGCGGCAAACGGCTCCATCCCCTGTGCGAGCAACGCCGCGAGCGTACCGGTGAGCACATCGCCGGTACCGGCTGTGGCGAGCGCGGGACTGTTGCCGCAGCTGACCGCAACACGGCCGCCGGGCTCGACGACAAGCGTGTCGTCGCCCTTGAGCACAACGATCGCCTCGGCTTGCTCGGCGGCTTGGCGTGCATGTGCGAGCCGCTCGCTCTGTACCTGTTCGCTGTCGATGCCCAGCAGTCGCGCCAACTCGCCGGCATGCGGCGTAAGCACCGTCGGCGCCTCTCTCAAGGCAAGCTCGGCAAGCGACCCAGCGTGAGCGTTCAAGCCGTCGGCGTCGAGCACCAGCGCAAGCGATGCTTCACGAGCCAACTCGCGCCCGAAACGCATGCTCTGGGGATCGCGACCGAGTCCCGGGCCGAGCGCCAGACAACCGGCGCGCCCAAGCGAGTCCCTGACCGCGGACAATCCCTCAGGCGTGAGCGCGCCATCCGCGTCGGCCAGGCCACGAGTCATCACCTCCAACAACTGCACATCCAGGATCTGCTGCAACGAGGCAGGAACGCACGCGGTCACATAGCCGGCTCCGGCGCGCAGCGCGGCGAGCGAGGTCATCGACGGGGCACCCATCAACCCACGCGAGCCACCGACAACGACGACGTGGCCACTGACTGAACTTGGTCGAGGCGGCCTCCCTGCCAGGCAGAGCGTCGAGCACGTCGTCAAGGATCAGGCCGATATCGCTCGTGCCCGGCGCGCCGCGCGGGATGCCGATGTCGATCACGTCGACCTCGCCGGCGTGGCCCTTGCCGGGATAGATCCACAGGCCAGGCTTGGCCGCGTGAAATGTGACGGTCTTGGCGGCTGTGATCGCCGGGCCTGCAACAACCCCGCTGTTCGCGTCGACCCCGCTGGGCATGTCCACGCTCACGACAAGCCCAGGCGCTGCATCGATAGCCGCGATCGCCTCGGCCACCGCTCCGTGGACGGCACCCTGAGAAGCCTGTGCCAAGCAGCGCATCGACGATCACATGCGCGCACGCAATCGCCTCGACGGCAGCGCCGTCCGAGAGCGTCAACGGTGGCTCCCCGGGCAGTCGTTCAAGGTTGGCGCTCGCGTCGGGCGAGAGCCCCTCGCCGGCCGCCAAACACACGACCGTCACCTCCCTCGCCGCCTCGCGCAGCAGCCTCGCGACGACAAGGCCGTCGCCGCCGTTGTTGCCCTTGCCGCACACCACGACCACAGGCCCGTCAAACGCGAACTCTTCCACGGCTCGAGCCACGCCCTGCCCGGCGCGCTCCATCAGATCGAGCGACGGTATCCCCCGCTGCTCGATCGCCCACCGGTCCACAGCCCGCATCTGCGGGGCATCGAGCAGCGGCTCGCACCAGTCGGGAAGCTCCGGCATGACGAGCGATACTAAGGGCTCGCCCGGAAATCCACCCCTTTAGCGCGCAGGAAAGGTGGATGCCAGACGCGCGCCTACTCCACCGTGACGGTCTTGGCAAGGTTTCGCGGCTGATCAACGTTCAGGCCGCGCAGCCTGGCTATCCGATAGGCGAGCATCTGCAGCGGTATTACAGCCAGCACCGGTTGCAGCATCCAGTCGATCGCAGGCACCGGGATCGCTACATCGACCTGGCCCCCCAAGCTGTTGCCCTCGGTCGTCAGGGCGATCACATGGGCGCCGCGGGCGCGCACCTCCTGCATGTTGGAGACGATCTTCTCAAGCACCGGCGAGTCGGTCGCCACGCACACCACGGGCGTGGACTCGTCAAGCAGCGCGATCGGGCCGTGCTTCATCTCACCGGCCGCGTAGGCGTCGGTCGCGATGTAGGAGATCTCCTTTAGCTTCAGCGCGCCCTCAAGGGCCACAGGCAGACCTACGTGGCGGCCCAGGTAGAGGAAGAACTCCTTTTGCGCGTGCTCGGAGGCCACCTGCTCGATCTGCTCGTCGACGTTCGTGATCACCTCGTCGATGCAATGCGGCAGACGCTTGATCTCGCTGACCAACTCCGTCAGACGCTCGGGTGAGAGCGTGCCTCGCAGCTCGGCTAGGCGCAGGCCAAGCAGGTAGATGACCGCCACTTGGCAGACAAACGTCTTGGTAGCCGCCACACCGATCTCAAGGCCGGCGCGGGTGAACAGCACGCCATCGGCATCGCGCGTGGCCTGCGAGCCCATCACGTTGGTGATTGCAAGCACTGTCGCGCCGGCGTCGCGCGCCTTGCGCATCGCCGCAAGCGTGTCCGCTGTCTCGCCGGACTGGGATATCCCAATCACGAGATCGCCAGGGCCGACGACCGGGTTGCGGTAGCGGTACTCCGAGGCGATATCCATTTCGACTGGCAGCCGCGCCCATTCCTCGATCGCGTAGCGGCCCACCAGGCCGGCGTGGTAGGAGGTTCCGCAGGCGACGACCACCACTCGCTTGATGTCGGCGAGGATCGCCTCATCCAGCGCGCCCGGCTCGTCCAGGTCGACACCGTCGCCACGCGCTACGCGGTCGGCGATCGTCTCGGCCACGGCGTCCGCCTGTTCGTGGATCTCCTTCAGCATGAACGTCTCATAGCCGCCCTTCTCGGCGGTCTCCTCGTCCCAGTCGACCTGTTCCACCTCGCGCGAGACCTCCTCCCCCGCGAGCGTCAGGATCGTGACGCCCTCGGGTCGCAGGACCGCCAGCTCGCCGTTGTCTAGATATTGCACCGAGCGGGTCTGCGCCAGGAAGGCCGGCACGGCCGAGGCGATGAACTGCTCACCCTCACCGCGGCCGATCACCAGCGGGCACTCCTTGCGGACGCCGACGAGCGTATCGGGCTGCTCGACGCTCATCGCAACGAAGGCGAAGTGACCCTCCAGTTCGGCGTATGCCTTGCGCACAGCAAGAGTGAGGTCGCCTTCGTAGTGGGCTGCCACCAGGTGGGCGATCACCTCGGCGTCGGTCTCGGAGGTGAACAGGTTGCCAACGCCTGCCAGGCGCTCCTTCAACACCATGTAGTTCTCGACGATCCCATTGACGACGACGTGCAGCCGGTCCTCGGGGTCATAGTGGGGATGAGCGTTCTCCTCGCTGACGCGCCCGTGCGTGGCCCAGCGCGTGTGGCCGATCCCGGTGGTGGCCACACGCTCAGCCACCGCCACCGCGCCAGAGCGCTCGCTGTGGTCGAGCTTTGCCTGCAGCGCGCTCAGATTGCCGACGGAGCGCACCGCTTCGATCCGCTCGCCCTCGATCAGCGAGATGCCGGCGCTGTCATAGCCGCGGTACTCGAGCTTCTGCAAGCCGGCGAGCAGCAGTTCGCGCGCCGGGCGCTTGCCTACATAGCCAACAATGCCGCACACGGCGACGACGATATCAGCGGCTCTCAGCCCAGCTCGTGCTGCACGAGCGCCACCAGCCGCCCGCAGACCGCGTCGGCCTCCTCATCACTGGGCGCCTCGACCATCACGCGCACGAGCGGCTCGGTGCCACTGGGGCGGACGAGCACGCGCCCGCGGTCAGCGAGCGCCTGTTCCTCCTCGGCCACGGCCTGTGCAACGTTCTCGGAGCGCGCGAGCGCACCGCGATCTAGCACGCGTACGTTGACGAGCCGTTGCGGCAGCTTGCGCATCGCTTCGCGTTCGCTCAGGTCGCGTCCGGCCAGTGCTTCGAGCGTGAGCAGTGCGCCCGCAATCCCGTCCCCGGTGCTGTTGAAACCCATCTCGATGATGTGTCCCGACTGCTCTCCCCCGAGCGCCCAGCCGCTACTGCGCAGCTGCTCGAGCACGTAGCGATCACCGACGTTCGTGCAGGCAACCTCGATGCCAGCCTCGCGCATCGCCGAGTGAAAGCCGTAGTTGGTCATCACTGTCACGACCACTCCCTCCCCGGCGAGCCGCCCCTGCTCGCGCAGGTGCAAGGCCGCGAGTGCGATCAGCTCGTCACCGTCTACCACGGTGCCGGTACGGTCCACCGCGAGCACGCGATCGCCATCGCCGTCGAAGGCGAGGCCGAGCGCATGCCCACCCGCATGCACCCGCTCACCGAGAGCGGCCACATGGGTCGAGCCGCAGCCCTCGTTGATGTTGCGCCCGTCGGGGCTTGCGGCCACGACTGTAACATTTGCACCGAGGCGGCGGAAGATCTCCGGGGCAACCTTGTATGTGGCGCCGTTGGCGCAGTCGAGCAGCACGTCGAGCCCATCGAGGTGCAAGTCTGCGAAGCGACTCTCCAACTCGCGCAAGTAGTCCTCGTGCGTGCCGCGCAGCTCATGCACATGGCCGATTTTGCCCACGCCCCGCGCGCGCGTGGGGGGCATCGGGCTTTTGGAGGGACCGCCGGCATGCGTATCACCCGGGTGGGTAACGCCCGGTTGCCCACTGCCTACTTGCCCACCCGGTTGCCCGCCACCCACGTACGCGCTGCCCGCAGAAGCCTCGCTTTCCCGCAATTCCTCTTCAATCGTTTGCTCCTGCTCGTCGCTGAGCTTGAAGCCGTCTGCAGCGAAGAACTTAATCCCGTTGTCCTGGTAGGGGTTGTGCGAGGCGGAGAGCACAGCCGCCAGGTCGAAGCCGTAACGCTTGATCAGCAGCGGTGCCGCCGGCGTCGGCAGCACACCTCCCAGCAAAGCTTCTCCCCCGGCCGCGCTTACGCCGGCCGCCAAAGCTGCCTGCAGCATCTCGCCGGACTCGCGCGTGTCGCGCACGATCAGCACTCGTGGACGATCTGCCGGGCTACGTGCCGTGACAGCCTTGCCCAACGCGAGCGCCAGCTCGGCGCTGAGCAACTCGCCGGCGACGCCGCGGACCCCGTCGGTCCCGAACAGCCTGGCCACAGGAGCGTTCAGCGCTTGGAGAACTGCGGCCGCTTGCGCGCCTTCTTCAGGCCGGCCTTCTTGCGCTCCTTGGCGCGCGAGTCGCGCGTGAGGAAGCCGCGACGCTTGAGCTCGCCACGCAGGTTCGGATCGGCCTCGAGCAGCGCGCGCGAGATGCCGTGGCGCAGCGCACCAGCCTGAGCGGAGATACCGCCGCCGTGCAGCCTTGCCACCACATCCATGCGCTCCTGATAGCCGACGGTCTCAAGCGGCTGGCGGATGTTGCGCTGCAATGTGGCGCGGGGGAAGTGCTCGTCGAGCGTGCGCCCGTTGACGAGATACGTGCCTCTACCGGGCCTGAGGATGACTCGCGCGATCGCGGTCTTGCGCTTGCCGGTGGCCTTGTAGCGCGCTCCGGCGGCCAGGTCGATGGCGGCACTTGAGATCGGCTGGGCAAGTTGCTCGGCCTCGCCGTCCTCCTCGGACTTCGGCTCCTCGTCCTCGTCGAGAGCGTACGGATCGGACGGTTGCTCGGGCGCGAGCGGGTCGACGCCTTCGGGAACGATGTCCACTTCGAGGTGGGCTCCCGGTACGCTGGGCTTTACACGCGGCGTGGGCTCTTCCTCTTCAAGTTCCTCTGCCTCAGCCTCGATCTCGGCCTCGACCACCGCCTCCGCGATGACCTCAGCGACGAGCTCGTCCACAGCGGCCTCGACAACGGCCTCCTCCATTGCCTCCTCGACCACCGCCTCCGCGATGACCTCGGCGTCGGCCGAAGCTTGCTCGGCGACCGGATCTGCCTGTGCGGACTCCTGGGGCTCCTCGGCCGGGGCCTGCGCGGCGGCGTCAGGGGTCTCGGCGGCCTGCTCGGGCTGCTCGTCAGTCTGCTCTGTGGGCTCGTCGGCCATTACGCCTCGATCTCCATCTGTTGCGGTTTCTGGGCGACGTGGGGGTGCTCGGGGCCGGCGTAGATCTTCAGCTTGGTGATCTGCCTGCGGGCCAGGCGATTGCGCGGCAGCATGCCCTTGACCGCCAGTCGGATGATCTCCTCGGGACGGCGCTCGATCATTTCCTCGAAGGTGCGCGAGCGCAGTCCCCCGGGGTAGCCCGAGTGGCGGTAATAGCGCTTGTCCTGGCGCTTTTTGCCGGTGACCGCGATCTTCTCGGCGTTGATGACTACCACGAAGTCTCCGGTGTCGATGTGCGGCGTGTACTCGGGCTTGCGCTTACCACGCAGGACATCGGCAATCTGCGTCGCGAGACGTCCCAACGTCTTGCCGTTGGCGTCAACGACGAGCCAGTTGCGCTCGCGATCTGTGGGCTTGGCTACATAGGTCTTCATGGCGTGAAAAAGGCCGCACGCGATCTGTCGCGCGCGGCGAGAGGCACATCCTAGACCAAATCAGCAAAAACAGCGTTCTTTAGTGGTATTTAGCTTCGTTTAGCGATATTCGCAGCCGGCTTTACTCCCACTCAATCGTTCCCGGGGGCTTGCTGGTGATGTCTAGCACCACCCGGTTCACCTCGCGCAGCTCGTTGATCATGCGCGAGGCGATCGTCTCCAGCAGGTCATAGGGCAGGCGTGCCCAGTCGGCCGTCATCGCGTCGTCGCTTGTAACCGCGCGGATCACGACTACATAGCCGTACGTACGCTCGTCACCCTGCACTCCCACCGTGCGCACGTCCGGCAAGACGCAGAAGGACTGCCACAGCTCGCGGTAGAGGCCTGCCTTGCGGATCTCCTCTTGCAGGATGTGATCGGCCTCACGCAGCACGTCCAGGCGCTCACGTGTCGCTTCGCCGCCAACGATCCTGATCGCCAAGCCCGGCCCGGGAAACGGCTGACGCCAAACCAGGCGCTCGGGCAAGCCCAGCTCCGCCCCCACGGCGCGTACCTCGTCCTTGAACAAGGCGCGCAAAGGCTCTACCAGCTCGAACTGCATGTCATCCGGCAAGCCGCCGACGTTGTGGTGGGACTTGATCGTCGCGGCGCCCGTTCCGCCGCCTGACTCGATCACGTCGGAGTAGAGCGTGCCCTGCACCAAGTAGCGGGCAGGGCTTGACTGCGAGATCTTGGCCGCCTCCTCCTCGAACACGCGGATGAACTCGGCGCCGATCGCCTTGCGCTTGGCCTCGGGCTCGGTGACGCCTTTTAGCTTCTCGAGGAAGCGCTGCTCGGCATCGACCGCCACCAGTGGGACGCCGAACGTGTCGCGGAAGGCGCTGATCACCTGCTCGCCCTCGTCCTTTCGCATCAATCCGTGATCGACGAACACACACGTGAGCTGATCGCCGATGGCGCGGTGCACCAGCAGCGCGGCCACCGAGGAATCGACCCCGCCGGAGAGACCGCAGATGACGCGGCCTTCCCCCACCTGCTTGCGAATGCGCGCGATCTGGTCTTCGGCGATCGAAGCCGCCGACCAACTGCGCTCACAGCCACATATCTCCGTGAGGAAGCGCGTGAGGATCTCCTGGCCGTACGGCGTGTGGACGACCTCGGGGTGGAACTGGATTCCGTAGATGCCACGGGCCGGGTCCTCGACGGCCGCAACCGGCGAGCCCGTGGAGGACGCGAGCGCTGTGAAGCCCTGCGGCGGCTCGAAGACGGTGTCGCGATGTGACATCCAGCACGTTTGTTCCCTGGGCATGCCCGCCAACAGCACACCCGGCGTGGTGACGGTCAACTCGGAGCGACCGAACTCCCCCACCTCAGCCTGCTCGACCCGGCCTCCCAGGTCGTGTACCAGTAGCTGCATGCCGTAACAGATGCCGAGCACCGGCACGTCAAGCTCGAGCAGACCACGCTCCAGGGCCGGTGCCCCCGGCGCATATACCGACGCCGGGCCACCCGAGAGGATGATCCCACGCGGTTTGCGCTTTGCCACCTCCTCCAGCGGGACGTGATGCGGCAACAGTTCGGAGAAGACACCACAATCGCGTATGCGCCGCGCAATCAGCTGCGAGTACTGGCCGCCATAATCGAGGACAACTACCTCCTCACGGACCTGCTCGCGCAAGTCGAGGGCATCATGCGGATCATCGGCGGTGGGAACATCTAGGGAGGTCGAGGTCATCTATTTTTTGTAGAATTCACAATAGTATTCACAAACGTAGCCACTTTTGTAAAATCTGAAAAAATGTATAACCCTCCACCTTCACATCTCCCAAAACCCGGCCACTTGCTTACTGCCTCAGTCGTTTACCAGTTCTGCGGCCTTCCCATTTGAACCCATACCCACGGACTGGTCGCGCTGCAACTGCTTGCCCTCGGTTTGCAGGGCGGGGGCAATTACCACCTCGGCGCGGTTGAACTCGGCCAAGTCCTTGTGGCCGCAGGTGGCCATCGATGTGCGCAGGCCACCGAACAGGTTGAATGTACCGTCGTTCTCGCGGGCCGGCCCGACCAAGATCTCCTCGAGCGTGCCGTTGCGAGTCGTCGCCACCCTCGCCCCGCGCGGGAGCGTCGGGTGGAAGGTGGCCATGCCCCAATGAAAACCCCGTCCGGGGGCTTCGTGGGCGCGGGCCAAGGGCGAGCCGATCATGACTGCGTCGGCGCCCAGGGCGATCGCCTTGGAGACGTCGCCGCCGTTGCGCATGCCGCCGTCGGCGATCACCTGGCAATACTCGCCGGTCTCCAGCATGTGCGTGGAGCGGGCGTGTGCCACGTCGGCGATCGCCGTCGCCTGCGGGACCCCGATCCCGAGCACGCCGCGCGTGGTGCACGCGGCACCAGGACCGACGCCTACGAGCACACCAGCCGCGCCTGTTCGCATCAGGTGCAAGCCCGTCTGGTAGGAGGCACAGCCTCCAACCACCACGGGCACGTCGAGCGAAGGAATGAACTCCTTGAGGTTCAAAGGCTCGGAGACAGTCGAGACGTGTTCGCCGGAGACGACGGTGCCCTGGATGACAAGCACGTCAAGCCCTGCCTCCAGCGCCAGCTCGTGGTACGCGAGCACTCGCTGAGGCGTCAACGAGGCGGCGACAACAACCTTCTGCTCCTTGATTTCGCGGATGCGCTGGGCGATCAGCTCGGGGATCACAGGCTGGCTGTAGATCTCCTGCATCTCGCGCGTGGCCACGTCCTTGGGGAGCTTCGCGATCCGCTCCAACTGCTCGGCGGCGTCCTCATAGCGCGTGAAGATTCCCTCCAGATTGAGCACCGCGAGGCCTCCGAGCTTTCCCACGATCGCGGCCGTCTCGGGAGAGACGACGCCGTCCATCGCCGAGGCCATCATCGGCAGCTCGAACTGGTAGGGACCAAGCTTCCAGGAGATGTCGATGTCGTCGGGGTCGCGCGTCCGCCTGGACGGGACAATCGCGATGTCATCGAAGCCATATGCGCGGCGGCCGCTCTTGCCGCGGCCAATCTCTACTTCCATCTGGGAATCCTTACAGTCGTGGCGGACGAGCATAGCAACGGGCTTGACAGCCGCCGCCGGGTGTGGCTTGGGTATTCTCGGTCAGATGAGCGACGACGATTCCGCCGGCTATGACCCCCAGGTAATCGAGGCTCGTCGCCAAGCGGCGTGGCATGAGCGGCACGCCTTCCGCACGCCGGAGATCGGCGAGGATCGTGCTCGCAAGTACATCAAGCCATCGGCTCCCTTTACCTCCGGAAACATCCACATCGGGCACGTGCGCAGCTATTCGATCGGGGATGCTTACGCGCGCTTTTGCCGGGGGCGCGGCGAGGACGTGCTGTTTGCATTCGGCTTCGACTCCTTCGGGCTGCCCGCCGAGCTTGGCGCGATCGCCGGCAAAGAGCCGCCCAGCGATTGGGTGGATCGCTGCGCCAAACACATGATCGTGCAGCTGCGCAGGCTCGGCTTCTCCTTCGATTGGGAGCGTACTTTCATGAGCTCCGAGGCGATCATGTACCGCTGGTCGCAGTGGTTGTTCCTGACACTTTTGGAGGCCGGATTGGTCTATCGCGGAACCGGCAGCGTGGATTGGTGCGATACCTGCCAGACGGTGCTCGCGACGATCCAGGTCGAGGACGGGACCTGCTGGCGTTGCCACCATCCCGTGCGCTTGATCCAGCGGCCGCAGTGGTACCTGCGCATCAGCGAGTACGTGCCGGAGAACGACCGGCGCCTTGCCGAGCTTGCCGCCAGTGGCATATGGGACGAGAACGCGCTTGCCTCACAGCGCTTCGTGCTCGGGCGCGTCGACGGCGTTGAGCTCGACCTGCTCGGCGAGGACGGCGAGCCGCTGACCGTCTTCACGCCGCACTCTGACGCACTCGATCTGGCCCGCTTCGTAAGCGTCTCGCCGAGACACCCGCAGGTCGATGAGTGGGCGCGCGATGAGGGGTTGGCTCAGCGGTTGAACGAGCTGAGAGCGGTTGGGTTGGAGCGAAGTGCGCGCGAGGCACAAACGATGCCGTTTGTCGAGACCGGGCGGCTGCTGGCCTCTCCTACCGGTGGTGAGCCATTGCCGGCGATCGTCACGCCTACCGTGGACGGACGCTTCGGGCCTACCGCCGTGTTTGGCGTGCCCGAGCGCGACCGCACTGACGCGTTGATCGCCGAGCGGCTGTTCGGACCAACAGATGATGCTCCCGCCGCGGGCGACACAGCCTCTGGAGAGGCCCCCACGACCCTGCCTTACAGCTCCGTACCAGGTGCGCACCCTGACGGGCACAAGCGCGAGGCCGTTCGCTACCGCGCCAACGACTTCACCATCTCCAGACAGCGTTCCTGGGGGACGCCGATCCCGATCGTCTACTGCGATGACTGCGGGACGGTGCCATTGCCCAAGGAGGAGCTGCCGGTAATCCTGCCGCTCGATCTCACGCCGACCGGCACCGGCAATCCGCTCGCCGAGCGCGAGGACTTTGTGAAAACCACCTGTCCCAAGTGCGGTGGTCCCGCAACTCGCGAGACCGACACACTCGACTGTCACTTCGACGCGCTGTGGCTTTGGGTTCCCGTCTGCGTGCCTCCCAGCGAGCGCGAGCAGAGCTTGGAGCACATCCTGGCGCTCGAGGACCTGCGCGCTTGGCTGCCCTGCGAGCGCGTCGTCGCCGGATCGGACAGCGGCAACTTCGTGTTCGACCAGCGCACCGTTACCAAGGCGCTGCGCGACATCGGACCGCTCGAGTTCCTCTCTGACGGCGAGCCGTTCGCCGGTTGCTTGTTTCACGAGATGGTGATCAGAGATGGGCGCAAGATGAGCAAGCACCTGGGCAACGTGGTCGATCCCGACGAGCTGGTGGCGCAGTACGGGGCCGACACCGTGCGGCTGGCGGTGCTGTTCGCCGCTCGCGCGCAGCGCTCGTTGAACTGGAGCGACGGCGACGTCAAGCGCTGCCACCGCTTCTTGCGCCAGCTCTGGGATTACTCGCATGCTCGCTTCACGCTCGATCCCGCTGAGCTGAGCCAGGGCGCCGCGAACGGCGCAGCAGCCGACGGCGAGCACCCAAAGGGCACAGGGCAAGCCGTGGCGATGGGGCCCGACAAGACCGAGCATTTGCGCAAACGCCTCGAGCAGTGGTGTGAGACCGCTGTGGAGAAGATCACCGAGGACGCGCGGGAGCTCGAGATGCACAGCGCTGTTCGCAACGTGATGCGACTGTTCGATCGCATCCGCGACTACGAGAAGCGTGTGATCGCCAAGCGCGGCTCGCTGTGCGCCGAGGACCACGAGGCGCTGATCGAGGCGCTGCAGATGCTTGCACGCGTGCTGCTGCCGTTCGCACCGCACATCGCCGAGCAGCTGCTGATCGACTCGACGCCAAGCGGCACCGAGATCGACGCGTCGTGGCCTCAGGGGGAGCTTGTGCCACGATGACTTGGACAAACCGAAGTCAACCAACCCAAACGAAGAAGGGGTGAAACCCGATGAGCACCGCTACAGGGCACGCAGACCTGAACGAGACGACGCGCTCGTGCGTGACCGAACTGGTGTGCCGGCGCTGCGATGTGAAACGGCCGATTACCGACACTGAGGCGTTTTGCCCATCGTGCGGTAAGTGCTTTGACATCGCCTACGACTACGAGCTTGCGAAGACTCGCTTGCGTGAGCTGCCGATGAGTGAGCGTCCCCGCAATATTTGGCGGCTGTCCGAGCTGTCACCGATCCGCTCGGCTCATGCTCAGACCGAAGTGGGTCAGATATCGGGCATGACGCCGCTGATCCCGGCGAACCGGCTGGGGGCACGCCTGGGCTTGAGCAAACTCTATTTGAAGGACGACAGCTCGCAGCGACCGAGCTTTTCCTACAAGGACAGGGTCGTCTCGAGCGCGATCGCACGGGCGCTTGAGCTCGGCAAGACCGAGATCGGCTGCGTCTCCACCGGCAACGTCGGCACAGCCGTCGCTGCGCTGGCAGCCAAGGCCGGGCTCACGCCCTATATCTTCTATCCCAACCGCCTGGAGCAGACCAAGGCGCGCGTCTGCCGCGCGCTTGGGGCGCGCGTCTGCCAGGTTGCGGGCAACTACGACGAAGCCAACCGCGAGTGCAAGAAGGTGGCGGCAGCCAGCGGGCTCGAGTTCGCCAACATCACGCTGCGGCCGTTCTACGCCGAGGGCGCCAAGACGGCAGTTTTCGAGATCGTCGAGCAGCTCGGTTGGAAGGCTCCCGACCACATCGTCTCCGCCACCGCCGGCGGGACGCTTTCCTCACGGCTACACAAGGGACTGGTCGAGTTGGAGACAGTCGGACTGGCCGAGACGAGTGCGACGAAGATGCACATCGCCCAGCCGGCCGGATGCTCGCCGATCGCCGACGCGATCATCTCGGGTGAGCCTGAGATCAAGCCACGCAACCCGACGACGATCGCACACTCGTTGGCGATCGGCTCTCCCGGCGACGGCTATCTGGTGATCGACGCCGTCCTCTCGCGCAAAGGCAGTGCCGGCACGGCCAACGACGAGGAGATATTCGCCGGGATCGATCTGCTCGCCGAAACCGAGGGGATCCTGACCGAGCCGGCCGGCGGCACCACGATCGCGGTACTCAAAAAACTGGCGGAATCAGGCGAGCTCGATCCCGACGCCACCGTCGTGGCGATCATCACCGGCAACGGGCTGAAGACGCTCGAGGACCATCCTGAGAAGCCCTGGCCGAAGAGCGAGTGCGAGGTCGAGTCGATGCTGGCGGTGCTCAGCGACCTGCAGGAGCAGGCGGCCTCAGCGCGCCAACCGTTGCCGGTCTAGCGAGCCGCTGGAACCGAAGCCACCGCGCGCGTGAGCATCCGCTCTTTTTGGGCGTCCGTTCCACTGAGGCGTATGCGTCGCGGCTCCGACCGGCGAGTCTCCAGCGGTGGGCTTTTCAGTCTGCGGTGGCCGCGGCGTCGGCGACGATCTGCGCCTGCACGCGCGAGACTCGCCCGGCCGGGATCGTCTCGTCGCCGCCTTGTAGTCGACTCAGCGCGTCGCGCTTTTCCTTGCCGGTGATCAACCACAGCAAGGCTCTCGCCTGGTTCAGTACCGGGTAGGTGACAGTCATGCGCCGCAGACCCATGTACTCGGCTGTGAGCGCTACATCCCTGTCCAGGACGTCCAGGACCGGGTCGCCTGGCACGAGCGAAGCCGTGTGGCCGTCGGCGCCGATGCCCAGGTGGATCAGGTCGATGCGCTCGGGCAGCGCGGCTGCGTAAGCGTCGGCGGCCGACTCCAGATCGTCGGCTGTGACTGGCATCGGACGCAGCCGGTTGACGGCCTGCGGCGACAGGTTGTCCCACAACAGCGTTAGATTTCGGTTGGGGTCGCCGTCGGGACCGATGCGCTCATCTACTTGGTAGATGGTCGTTTGCTCCCACGGGAAGTCCTCGCGGCCACCCAGGTCGGCGAACATCTGCCCAGGCGTATGACCGCCGCTGACGGCCAGCGTGAAGCTGCCACGCTCGGCGATCGCAGCATTCGCATGCTCGACGACGATTTCAGCGGCGCGCAGCGCCACGGAAATGTCCTTGGAGAGAACTTCGATCGGAATCTGCTCGACGCTCACGCTATGGCCATTATTCGCTATTCACGCCAGAGTCAAACCCGGTTCGCCTCATCCGACTCTGCCTTGGATACAACGAGCTCATCGGTCGCGCAGCGAACGGTAGCGACGGATCAGCGCGTTGGTCGAGCTGTCGTGCTCGAGCGTTGGCTCCTGTTCGTCTTCGAGCTCGGGGATGATGCGCTTGGCTAGCGCCTTGCCCAGCTCCACACCCCATTGATCGAAGGAGTCGATGCCCCAGATCGTGCCCTGTGTGAAGACGCTGTGCTCGTACAGGGCCACCAGTGCTCCGAGCGTGTGCGGGGTTAGTTGCTCGGCCAGCAGGACGTTGGTCGGGCGATTGCCCTGCATGACGCGATGAGGGACGATCGCCTCTGGCACCCCTTCGGCGCGCAGCTTGCTGCTCGGTCTTACCGAAGGCCAGTGCCTCGGCTTGCGCGAAGACGTTTGACATGAGCAGATTCTGGTGGTTGCGCAGCGGGTTCAGCGAATGTGCGAAGCCGATCAGATCGACTGGGATCAGCCTCGTGCCTTGGTGGATCAGTTGGTAGAAGGAATGCTGTCCGTTTGTGCCGGGCTCACCCCAGTAGATCGCACCGGTGTCGTAGTCGACCGGGACACCCGCGAGCGTCACATGCTTGCCGTTTGACTCCATCGCCAGCTGCTGCAGGTAAGCCGGGAAACGCTTGAGATACTGGCTATAGGGCATGACTCCGACCGTCTGTGCACCGAAGAAATTGGAGTACCAGACCGCCAGCAGACCCATCAGCACCGGCAGGTTGCGCTCGAAGGGGGTGCTGCGGAAGTGCTCGTCCATCGCGTGAAAGCCGGCGAGCAACTCATGAAAGGCCGCCGGGCCTATTGCCAGCATCGTTGACAGGCCGATGGCCGAGTCCATCGAGTAGCGGCCCCCCACCCAGTCCCAGAAGCCGAACATGTTCTCCGTGTCGATTCCGAACTCGGCTACCGCGCTTGCGTTCGTGGAAACAGCGACGAAGTGCTTGACGATCGCCGCCTCATCGCCCAAGGCGGCAAGCGACCACTCGCGCGCGGAGCGGGCGTTGGTCATCGTCTCCAAGGTCGTGAACGTCTTGGAGGAGACGATGAACAACGTCTCCTCAGGGTCAAGGTCGCGCGTGGCCTCGACGAAGTCGGTGGAGTCGACATTCGAGACGAAGCGGAAAGTCGACTCTCGCGCGCTGTAGTGGCGCAGCGCCTCGTAGGCCATGACCGGGCCGAGGTCCGAGCCACCGATGCCGATGTTGACGACGCTTGTGATCGGCTTGCCGGTGTGGCCCCTCCACTCTCCAGAGCGGACCCGCTCGCAGAAAGCGGACATCCGATCGAGGACCGCGTGAACCTCCCTCACGACATCGACTCCGTCAACCAGCAACGAAGCGCTCCTTGGCATGCGCAGAGCCACGTGCAGGACGGAGCGATCCTCGGAGACGTTGATGCGCTCGCCAGCGAACATCGCTGCCGTGCGCTTGGCAAGGCCGGACTGCTTCGCCAGGTCGATCAGGAGGCTGATTGTCTCCTCGGTTACGCGGTTCTTTGAATAGTCCAGGTAAAAGCCTGGGCCCTCAGCCGTGAGGCGCTCGCCACGAGCGGGATCCGCGGCAAACAGATCACGCAGCGAGGTGTTCGCGATCTCGCGTTGGTGGGCAGCCAGCTCACCCCAGGCGGGGCGCTCGGTCAGATGGGTTGGATTTGGGGCCGTGCTCATCTCGTTTATGACGCCGCGTAAGAGTCGCATGTTGCGAGCAGTGACGGACTCTGGTCCTGCCAATGTCCCGAGACGCCACGGCATTTGACTCGGCCACAAGCCTCTGCGCCTGGACACTCGAGAGAATCCGTCAGGATCTCGCCCGTGCGCGATCTACAGCTCGTCATATTCGACTGCGACGGCGTCTTGGTCGACAGTGAGGTCATCTCCAACGAGGTGCTTGCGCGTGCGCTCTGCGTCGAGGGATTGCCGACCACTTTGGCGGAGGCCCGGCGCGACTATCAGGGGCTGCTGCTCTCCGAAGTGGTCTCTCAAGCGGAAACGAAGCTCGGGCAGGCCCTGCCAGATGACTGGCTCGCCAACTACGAACGCGATCGGACTGAGGCGTTCCGTAGAGACCTGCAGCCTGTGCGGGGTGCCACCGAGGCCGTGCGGCATGTCATCGGTGCCAGGATCGCTGTGTGTGTTGCATCCCAAGGTAAGCTCGAGAAGACGCGCTTGTCACTTGAGCTGACAGGCCTTCGCGAGCTGTTCCCAAGCGGTGCTCTTTTCTCAGCCCACGACGTTCCACGCGGCAAGCCCCATCCTGACCTGTTCCTGCACGCAGCTTCGAAGATGGGCGCGGAGCCGTCGGGCTGTGTCGTCGTAGAGGACACAGCTTCCGGAGTCACCGCAGCGGTATCGGCCGGCATGCGCGTCCTGGGCTACGTCGCCGACAGCGATGAAGTGGCCATACGACAGGCTGGTGCTGAGCTAATGGAGACGTTGGATCAGCTGCCGCGACTGCTCGGGCTCGCCTAACAGCTCTCCCCGCTAGGACGTCTGCTCTTCCGCAGGGTTGGCTAGGGTCTCTATCTCTTGCTCGGCCCAGGCCCTCAACGGCCCAAGGAGCGCAAGCGTTTGTCGGCGGTCCAGCGCCTGGGTATCCTCGTCGTCGTAGCGTGATTCCACCGCCCACACCGAAAGCGCCTCGGCAGACTCCAACTCATCTGGAGAGACGATCTCATTTTTCTCGACGAGGTCGATCAGGTAGTCGAGATCGTGCGTCTTGGCAAACGCGATCCCATGGGCGGTAAGAACCGCCTTGGCCAACTTCTCCACGGCCTGCTGTCCATGGAAGCCGACAATCGCGTCCCCAATATCAGGGTTCTCGACAACAGTTTGCACGAGCACTTCGTCTTCGATCGCCTTGGCGAGCAGTACCCGGGCCACATCGAAGTTGTCACGCTGCGGCATGGAGTACCCGACCCTCGGTCAACGCGGAGTGCATCGTCGAATTCAGCGCACCACCCCATTCCTCTGCATAGCGCTCGCTAACAACCAGTACGTCACACGGCACGCCGAGCGGTCGCAGCGCGCGACGCAGCTTGATCATCTCGGCTTTTCTGTCTTTCGGGTCGCGCTCCACTACCAAGAAGTCGTAATCGCTCTCAGGCCCCGCGTCGCCGCGCGCGCGCGAACCGAACAGCAGGATTCTGACCGGGTCGTTCGCGAGTTCAGCGAGCGTCTTGCCTGCGGCCTCGATTATCTCCTGTGGCTCCACGGCGACACCGTAGCGAAGCATGCGGGCGGACACCGATCGATGCTGCCGCGACTGCTCGGGCTCCCTAACAGCTTTCTGTCTCGGGCCAAGGCGCTCGTACCGGTAGCCAGCACGAACAAATCCCCCAAAACCCGCGCCGACCGACTTTGTAACATGCTTGTGACATTGGTCTCAACGGCTTTTGAGAGCTAACGTCAAAGCATGGCCAGACATATTGTGATTGCCGGTGGCGGCTTTGGCGGCTTCTATGCCGCCAGGGCACTGGAGCGGCTTGCGGCTGCTCGTGGGGCACGCGTGACGCTTGTCAACGACGCGAATTTCATGCTCTACACACCCCTGCTGCCGGGCACAGCAGGAGGCACGCTCGACCCGCGCCATGTGATCGTTCCATTGCGCTCACAGCTCAGGCGAACCGAGTTGTTGATCGGGAGTGTCACGGGAGCCGACCCCGAGTCTCGGCGGCTGCTGGTGCGCCGCGTCGACGGCGAGCGCCTCACGCTCGGCTACGACCATCTGCTCGTCGCGCTAGGATCGGTCTCGCGCACGCTGCCGATCCCCGGCTTGGCCGAGCATGCGACCGGCCTGAAGTCGTTGTCCGATGCGACGGCATTGCGCAACCATGTGCTGACGTGCCTGGACATCGCCGAGTCACTGGATGACCCGATACGTCGCGCTGAGTATCTAGGCTTCGTGTTCGTGGGCGCCGGCTATGCGGGACTCGAGGGCCTGGCGGAGCTACAGGATTTCGCTGCGCAGGCGATCGAGCTGTACCCACGCTGTCGTGCGGAGGGCATGCGTTGGGTGCTCGTAGAGGCGCAAGAGCGGATCATGCCCGAGGTGCCGGCGAGCCTGTCGGCGTTCGCCACTCGTGAGCTACTGGGCCGCGGCATCGAGGTCGAGACGCGTACAACGCTCGCGGCCGTGACAGTAGATGGCGCGACCCTATCGAGCGGCGAGCGGATTGCCGCGCGTACCGTGGTATGGACCGCCGGCGTGGCGCCAAGCCCAGTCATCGCCTCGTTTGGATTGCCGCTCGCCGAGGATGGGCGGATCGCGGTCGATAGAGAGCTGCGTGTCAAGGACCATCCGGGTGTGTGGGCGATCGGAGACTGTGCCGCGGTGCCAGACCCGGCAAGGCGCGGAGCAGCATGCCCGCCGACGGCACAGCACGCGATCCGCCAAGGACGGCTTGCCGCGTCCAATATCGCCGCGGCACTCGAGCACAGACCGCTGGGTGCCTTCCGCTATCGCACGACTGGCGTGGTGGCCGAGCTGGGTCACCACAAGGCCGTCGCAATCACGCTTGGCCTGCGCTGGCGCGGACTACCAGCATGGCTCTTGGCGCGCACTTACCACCTGCTGCTGATGCCAGGCTTCGGGCGCAAGCTGCGGCTACTGGTGGACTGGAATGTGGCGCTGATGTTCGGTCGCGACCCTTCGTCGCCTGGTCGTCTTGGCAGCGCCACGCCGTTGCAGTTCGCACAGGACGAGGAGTCTCTGCCTGCTTCGCAAGTAGTTAGCTTGTCCTGACTCACATCACGAATTGGATGATCGCCCTGACGCTGTGCAGGTCGTTGGACACTCCCCGCCGTGTGTCCAGCCTGTCATGAGGCGGCGACCCCAGAGTTCGCCAACGGCCCATGAAATTCAGAACGGCTCCCCTTGCAGCTCAACGCGTCCAGAGGGCCAGTCGGTTTCGCTCTCAAGCGCCTTCCACATCCCCTGAAGAGGCATCTCGATCCGCCCGCCAGGTTGGTCGGCCCATACCGGCGCGTCGATCCTCACGAAACCGAACTCGCGGTAAAACGGCATCAGCTTCGGCAGGCAGAAGAGCATCGCCCGGCGCACCTCGAGCTCACCGGCAAGCACGATCAGACGCTGGCAGAGCATGCGTGCCAGCCCTCGCCCCCTCGCGCTGCGAGTCACCATCAAACCACCAAGGTCCGCGACCTCGAAAGGTGGCTCCTGTTCGGTCTTCACTTCCGCCAGGACCACGCCGGCGGCGGCCACCAGCCGGCCATCGTCCTCGCGAACTCCAATGTTCCGAGTCTTGTCCCGCCAGATGAGACTTTCGCCGATAGCGCCAAACGGCTCCGGCTCGCCCGCTACCAACTCCTCCCAGTAGGGCTCCGAGGGCCTGTCCAGCTCGACCAGCCGCATCGCCTCACTGTAGTGCGGTCAACTCGTCGTAGGCTTGTTGTACTTTATTGCACCCCAGCCGAAATAGGCATCGTGAACAACCGCGCCCATCGGCCCCCTCCGTATCAAGCGAGTAGCCGCAGCAGATCCTCGCGGTCGGGGCCCACCGCCCAGCATCACGATCCGGGCCATCCGCCGCTCAGCCCCTCACCGCGGCGCCGAACTCACTGAACTCGAAAGCGCCACTGCACGGTTCAAAACGGAAAAGTTCATGCTGGCAGAAAATCTACCAGCAGTCGGTTCACCGCTACCAGCAGTCGGTTCACCGCATCCGGCGCCTCGAGCTGCATCCAGTGCCCTGGACCATCCAGGCGCTCATAGCGCCACGGACCGGCGACGTGACCCCGATGGGCGACTTCCGGCCATAATGCGGATGTATCAGCCCAAGCCAGCGGTCCTTAACCGCGACTATGTACTGCCCGCGCTCAGAAAGGTCGGCTAAGGCCGCGAATCACTTCCCCTTTCGCCCACAACCGTCGCTTGCGATCTTCGACGTGGTATCGATACGACATGACTACAACTGAGGAAGCCGCGTTTGACAATCCAGCGTACGCGTCGTTGTGCGGGGCACATGCGCGGTTTGCACAGGTGCGTGGGCGCGCGCGGCGGTATCGGGACGATGTGGCGCCGTTTCTCGCTTTCCCTTCCCCACCGTCGGCGCAGGACTGGCGGGACGCCGCTGAGCTGGTGGCACCAGGCGCCTTCGTTGCTGGCCGGTATGGCGGCGGCGAATTGCCAGACGGCTGGCGAGCAGTTCAGGCATTCGATCTGGTGCAGATGGTCGAGGAGCGGGTCACTGGAGTCGATTGCTCGGACGCAATCCCACTCGGCGCGGCCGATGTTCCCGAGATGCTCAAGCTCGTCACTCAGACCGAGCCAGGACCGTTTCTGCCCAGGACGATCGAGCTTGGTGACTATCTGGGAATCCGCAGCGATGGGGAGCTCGTCGCGATGGCGGGGGAGCGATTTCGGCTGGACGGTTGGACGGAGATCAGCGCCGTGTGCACCCATCCGAACCATCGTGGGCAGGGGCTGGCCTCTCGACTCATGGGCGCGTTGATCGCGGGCATCAAGGGGCGCTCGCAGCGCGCATTCCTACACGTCATGAGCACCAATACCGAGGCGATCCGCCTCTATGAGCAACTTGGCTTTCGTGTACGACAGACCGCCACGCTCACTGTCGTGACCCGCGAGCCGCTGCCAAACACGTAGACATAGCGATACGCCTTTACCGACGGCAACTCGTTTCGCGTCGCTACAGTCGAGCGCATGACGGTCCAACGCATGGATCACGTGGGCATCGTGGTCGACGACATCGACGCCGTCGTCGCTCGCTCGCGAGCCCGCGGCGCGGAGTTCGTTGGCGAGGTGGAGCGTTACGGAGACAGCTATCGGCTCTGCTACGTCCGCGGCCCGGAGGGGATCATCGTCGAGTTGGCGGAGCCGATCGGCCGGACGCGCGTCCGAGGGTGAATCCGGGCTATGCACGAGCGTTGGATGCGACGGCCAAAAATGTTCCGCTCACCCCGCGACGCGCGATCGTAGAATCACCCGTGCGCCCCGTCCCGGGATCATGGTGACATTACGATGGAGCGCATGCTCGGGCTCAGGCCGGTCGGCCTCCAAGTCCAGGCGGCGGACCATAGCCTCGAGCACCACACGCTGCTCGGCCATCGCCAGCGCCGCACCGAGGCAGCGACGGGTGCCCCCGCCGAAAGGCAGCCACTCATATGTCTGGGGTGCCCGCCCACCCGCCCGCCCACCCTCGTGCCCGAGCCAGCGCTCGGGGCGATAGGCGAATGGGTCGGGGTATAGGTCCTCGCGATGATGAACGAGCAGGATGCTGATGCTGACACCCTGTCCTGCTGGTACCACGTACTCTCCGAGCCGCCAAGGTACCGCGACTCGGCGCCCAATGATCGGGATCACGGGACGTGAGCGCATACCCTCAATGATGGCCGCCTCCACGTGCTCCGCAGCTTGAGTGTCTGAGCGCACCGCGTCGCGCAAGCGCTCATACGCTGCCGGGGTTCGGACTAGGCGCTCCCAGGTCCAGGCCAGCGAGTTGGCGGTCGTCTCAAAGCCGGCCAATACGAGCGTGAGCAGCTCGTCGCGCAGCTCGTGGTCGGTCATCCGCTCGCCGTCCTCGCTTGTGGCGCGCAACAGCAGCGAGAGGATGTCTCCCCGCTCATCCAGGTCGGCCGCGCGACGACGCTCCTCGATCACGGGATAGGTAGCGCGATCCAACAGAGCCACTGCGCCGCGCGTGAGACCGACGGGCTTCTCGCGTCCGAGGTTTGAGAGTTCGCCAAGCAGCGCCAGCGGAGAGGTCGAGGCTGCCGCCAGCCGCTTGATCGTGACCTTCAGCCGATGCTCGGTGGTCCCCGGTGCGGGAGCGCCCTCGATGCCGAAGATGCCCGACATGATCACATCGAGAGTGATGGCCTGCATCTTCGGGGCAAGAGCGAACGGGCGGCCAACAGGCCAGTGGTCCAGTTCTCGTTCGGTGACGTCGCGAATCATCTGCGTGTAACTCTGGATCGCCTCGCCGTGGAAAGGAGGCAGCAGCAGCTTGCGCTGACGCAGATGATCTGGCCCGTTCGCGGTCAACACCGAGTTTGGCCCCACGATCGGGCGCAGCGGCGACTCGGCGGTCAGCGAAGGCACCAGCTCGGCCTTGGCGGTAAACAGGGAGCGGACATGGTCGGGGTGACTGGTCACGACGACTCCGCCGGGGATCACCACGAAGCGAACCTCGAACACGTCACCGAGCTCACGCCGCGCGGCGAATACGAACTGGATCTGCCGCTTGGTAAAGCGCAGAGTCTGCAGAGCTCGCGGTAGCCGGATCCTCGGCGGTGCGTGCAGTGGCTCCGTGCTGTCCACGGGGCCGGCCGGTGAGGCTGATGCCTGCCCAGTGGAGGAGTAGTCGAGCGGCGCGTCGACGGACCGATCGTCGACGGAACGATCTATGACTGACGAAGGCTCCATCACAAAATACGCTAGCGCATTGATGCTGCGCGGCTCCCGGCGAGCAGCCCCGGCGGCGACCCGCCCCGTGGGGTCCACGGTTTGGTGGAGTGGACCGGGTCGTATAGATGTCAAGTTTGTGTGGTGAGGTCTTTTTGGAGGGTGAGGTAGGTCTCTCTGGCGATGTAGCGCGAGCAGTTGAGGACTGTCGGTACGTTTCGCAGCGCTTCGAATGCTCACTCCCCAGCGCGGGCGGGCGCCCACCGGCGCCTCGTAGCCCGCCTTGGTGGGCTCTCTCAACTCGATCGCCTCGAGTAGGACTCGATCATCTCAACCACAGTCTTTTCGGCCTGGGGGCGGCTGAGCTGCATGTCGAGCCGCAGGAGCTTCCACACGAGCACGTCCGTGACGATGACTACGGCCGTGAGCCGGCGCTCTCTGGATGCGCGCCCCGTGCCGGCGAGCAGCGACTGGAAGACCCTGCTCGCCCAATCGCGGTGGTAGTCCCTGCCCCTGTCGGTGAGGTGGCGGACCGCGGGGATGCGGTCCTCCTGGGAGAGCATGCGTAGAATCGCCGCTCCGTGCGCCTCGTAGTGGTCGAACACGTTGGCGACGGCCTCGGGGAAGCGGCCCACGGGAGCCGCATCGCGGCGTGACTTCTCGCTCATCGCCCACCATCTGTACGCCGCTGTGAGCAACTCGTCCTTGGACTGAAAGCGCGCGAGGAGCGTCTGTTCGGTGACGAGCGCCTCAACGGCGATCTCGCGCAGTCGAACCTCCTCATACGGTCGAGTACCGAAGTGCTTCCACGCCGCGGCGAGCAGCCGCTCGCCGGTCGCGGCGGCCGCATCGGCGCGGGCAGTCATCCGATAGGTGCGTTCCTTGCGCGGGACGCTTGACTTTTTCATCTTGGTCATACTAAGATGAAGTATATGAGAGTCTTCCAGACGCTCATCGCCTTTAGCGGCAACGCCCCACCGCAACTCGCGCTCACACGTGAGCTCGTTGACCGCGGTCACGAGGTACGGGTCCTCGCCCACCGTGCCGCCCGCGAGCGGATCGAGAGCACCGGGGCGGAGTTCGTCGAGTACCGGCGGGCGATGCCCGACCTCGACATCACGCACCCGGAGACCGACCCTGTACGTGACTGGGAGGCGCGCACGCAGCTCGGCGCCGCGAAGCGACTGCGCGACGGCGCAACCGCGCCGATGCCCGATGGGACACGCGATGTGATCGAAACGCTCGAGGGCTGGAGCGCCGACGTGGTCGTGTTCGACTGGCTCATACCGGCTGCCGCGATCGCCGCTGAGCTCGCGGGTGTGCCGGCCGCCGCGCTCGTTCACTGCCCCTACCCACTACCGGCTCGCGGCGCGCCCCCGCTGTTCAGTGGCCTGTCGCCAATGGCGGGTCCGTTGGGTGCCGTGCGCGATCGCCTGTTCGATCGCATGACCCGCCGCTTCTGGGCGCCCGCACTGCCCGTGCTAAACGGTGTCCGTGCCGAATATGGGCTCGCGCCGCTTGAGGACTGGAGCGACCAGGTCCTCGGTGCGCGGGCCATCTACGTGATGACCGCGCCGGAGCTCGACTTCTCAAGCAAAGCCCAGCTCCCCACGAACGTCCACTACGTGGGCCCCGCGTTCGAGCCGTTCCAGAAGGACTGGAAGTCGCCGTGGCCCGAGGAGAACACCGATCCGCTCGTGCTGCTCAGCTTCAGCACCAGCTATATGAATCAAGGCGCGCTTGCCCAGCGAGCGCTTGACGCCGTCGGCGGGCTGCCGGTCCGGGCGCTGCTGACAGCAGGCCCCGCGCTCGACGCCGGCCAGCTCCGCATCCCCGCCAACGCGCGCACCGTGGCTTTCGTGCCACATCGAACCGTGCTCCCGCACGCGTCGCTCATGGTCACCCATGCGGGATGGCAGACGGTCAACGCGGCGCTCGCCGATGGTGTTCCGCTCGTCTGCATCCCCGATGCGCGCGACCAGCCCGATAACGCCGCCCGCGTTCTGTTCGTAAAAGCCGGCGTGAGGGTCAGCAAGAAGAGCTCCCCCAGCAAGCTGCGCAGCGTGATCTCAAGCGCCCTGGAAGACCGGTCGATCAAGCAGGGTGCCCGCGCGATGGCCGGCGCCCTCGCCCGCAGCGACGGCGCCACCGTCATGGCCGACGCGCTGGAGCGCCTCCCGGTAGCAACGTCGTGAAGGCAACTACACCACAAGGGCTGATCCGGCACAACCCGGCGGAACGTCGTGTAGGTGCAGCACGATGCCACGTATCTGCTTCGCAATCTCCTCGCCAGAGCGCTGGGCTTTGCACGCACACAGACTGAGCATGAGCAGCGCGGGCTGAGTGGCGGTTTGCGCCAATAGCGCTAGGCTTTGCAACCAATGGATTCAGAGCGCGCACGCCAGCTACTGGCACAAGAGCGTACGCGGATCGAGCGAGCCATCGCTGAGCTGCACGGGCAGGACGAGCAGGCTGCTGCCGAGCAAGGTGAACCTGGCGAACTGGGCTCTGAGGAGCTCTATGAAAAGGAGCTCGACATAGGTCTCGCTGAGGATCTCGCAGAGCAGATCGCCGCGGTCGAGCGCGCCGAGGCGAGGCTCGCCGCAGGCACCTATGGCATCTCGCTCGACAGCGGAGAGCCGATTCCCGACGAGCGTCTCCAAGCGCTGCCGACAGCCGAGCGCACAGTCGAGGAGCAGCGGGCGCAGGGGTCTACGTAGCCGCTCTCATGCGTCGCTGGCCCGGCCCGGAGGCCGCCCGGTAGCGAACGTTTGCCGGCCCCCGAGTAGACGAGCGCATCCGGGATACTCTGTGCCACTCCGCGATGCTCCGCGGCGGCCGGCCTGCTGTTCGTTGCGGGTGAGCTGCGGTCAGGTCGATACGCCCACGGGCCGAGCCGCGTTGCGCACCATCTGCCCAGCGATTACAAGTTGCTGGATCTGGCTGGTTCCCTCGTATATGCGAAACAGGCGCGCGTCGCGATATAGGCGCTCGACGGGGACGCCCCGCATGTAGCCTGCACCGCCGTGTATCTGTACGGCGCGATCGGCGATGCGACCGACCGCCTCGCTGGCGAAGTACTTGCTGGCGGCGGGTGCCATGCGCCGGTCCGCGCCGCTGTCGTAGGCGCGGGCACTCTCCAGCACGAGCGCGCGGGCGGCCAGGTATTCAGTCTGTGAGTCGGCGAGCATCCCTTGGATGAGCTGGTGCTCTGAGATCAGCTTGCCGCCCTGCCTGCGCTCGAGCGCAAAGTTCAGTGACTCGTCGACGAGCCGCTCGGACAGCCCTACGCACAGGGCCGCGATGTGCAGCCGCCCGTGCGCTAGGCACCGCATCGCGGTTTCATATCCGGTGCCCTCGCTCGCGCCCACGAGCGCGGACTCGGGCACACGTACCTCGTTTAGGTACACGTCGGCGGTCCAGGCACCGGCCTGACCCATCTTCCTGTCTTTGGGAGCGACGCTGAGTCCGGCGGCGTCGCGCGGGACCATGAACACAGAGATCCCCTGGCTTGGCTTCTCGGCCTTGCTGGTGCGGGCGAAGACCATGAACAGGTCGGCGATGGGCGCGTTCGTGATGTAGCGCTTGGCGCCGTCGATGACCCATTCGACGCTGTCGCGTCGTGCGCGCGTCACGAGCCCGGCCGGGTCAGAGCCAGCCTCCGCCTCAGTCAGCGCGAACGCGGCCGTCACCGCCCCGGAGGCGAGTCCGGGGAGCAGCTCGCGCTTCTGCTCGTCGGTGCCGCCCTCGATCAGCACATGGCCGGCGATGCCGTTGTTGGTCCCGAACATCGACCGGAACGCCGGTGTCGTGTAGCCCAGCTCGAACACGAGCTGCACCTCCTCGGTCATGGTCATGCCAAGCCCACCGTGCTCGATGGGAAGCGCGAACCCATAGAGGCCCATGTCGATGGCCTGCTGACGGATGCGCCCGGGGATCGCGTCGCTCTCGTCGATCGTCGTCTCTTCCGGGACTACCTCGGAGCGCACGAATTGCCTCACCGCGCGCACCATTTCCTGCAAGTCATCGTGCTCCATCGTTCACCTCCTGGCCAAGTGCACCCGCGCTCGCGGGCGACTAGAGCCCGTTAGGCGCATAAAACCGATCGTCACGTTACGTGTGCAACATTCTCGAAGATTGCGGTCATTCCCTGACCACCCCCGATGCACATGCTCTCAAGCCCGTAGCGCCCACCGCGACGGCGCAACTCCCGCAGCAAAGTAGCCAGGATCCTCCCGCCCGTCGCTCCGACGGGATGACCGAGTGAGATGCCCGACCCGTGTACGTTGATGCGCTTGAGGCCATCGGGCAGATCCCACTCGTGTAGGACTGCGAGCACCTGTGCCGCAAACGCCTCGTTGAGCTCAATGAGGTCCATGTCCTCCATCCTCAACCCGGCTCGCTCAAGGGCCAGCCGAGTCGACGGGACGGGACCGATACCCATGCTCGCCGGCGCCACACCCGCGACTGCCCAGGTCACTAGGCGGGCGAACGGCTGCAAGCCGAGCTCTGCCGCCTTGTCCGGGTGGGTGACAATGCACACGGCCGCGGCGTCATTTTGACCGCTCGCGTTCCCTGCGGTCACCGTCGCCTCGGGATCGGCTCGCGCCATCAGTGCCCGCAGGTTGCCGAGCCGCTCGAGCGTTGTATCCGAACGCGGGTGCTCGTCACGCTCGATCAGCCTCTCATCCCCCCGGCTCTTGACAGACACAGGAACGATCTCCTCAGCGAATACGCCGCTCTCTTGAGCGGCAACCGCGAGGTGGTGCGAGCGCAGTGCGAGTTCGTCCTGCTCCGTGCGCGAGATCCCGTACTGGCGGCGCAGGTTCTCAGCCGTCTCGATCATGCCGCCGGGCACCGGAAAATGGAGCCCGCCAGCGGTCACTCGCGGCCGCGCCAGCCGGTCCTCCAACGTCATGCTGCCGGCCTTGATGCCCCAGCGCAGGCCCATTGCATAGAACTCGGCCTGACTCATACTCTCGGCACCCCCCGCGAGAACGAGATCCGCAACACCGGTCTGGACCTCCATACAGCCGAGCATGATCGCCTGAAGGCCAGAGCCGCAGCGCCGGTCGAGCTGAAGCCCTGGAACCTCGATCGGCAGACCCGCGTCGAGCGCGGCCACCCGACCGATCGCCGGCGCCTCGCCATTCGGATAACACTGGCCGAGGATCACATCGTCGATCTCCAAGGGCGGCAGCGATGTCCGCCGGAGAAGCTCCCGGATGACCGTCGCGGCCAGCTCTGCGGGCGCCACGTCGCGGAAAACGCCGCCGAAACCGCCGACGGCTGTTCTCAACGGCTCGCAGATCACAGCTTCGCGCACGGTCGGAGAGCCTGCCACAAATCGCACGTCGGCATATGGCACGCATGGCGCCTTCGCGAGACCCGACCCGATAGGACTCATGTCCGCTGACGTTGAGGCCCGCTACATCTACCTCGACCTCGTGGAGCAAGGACACGCGCGCCCGGCAATGACTCGCTGCCATGCGTTCCAGCTTCGGCAGGAGACGATGGTCGGGGTAAGTCTCAAGGTTTGACGGATATACGGTCAGCGGCCGATGACCATAGGCGTGTGAGTCTCTCAGACGTTGTTGGTCGGTTCCGGTTTCGACGCCCAAAGCGATACTTGAACTCAACTCGCTTGGCCGCTAACCCTCATCGTCATGTAGGTGCTGTTTGGACTCCGGCGATAGTCGCCGAATGGCTCGCACAGTGAAAATCCCGCGCTCATGTAGAGCGAGCGAGCTGGCGCGAATGCTTCCATGGACCCAGTCTCCAGGCTCACGTGTTCGAAGCCGCGCTCACGGGCGACAGCGAGGAGATAGTCAAGCATCGCGCGGCCAATGCCAAGGCCACGGACATGCTCAGCCGTATGCATCGTCTTCAGCTCCGCGTGCTGATCATCAAGCCGCTTGAGCGCGCCGATCGCGACCAGCTCCCTGCGGCAGCGGATACTGAAGAGGGTGACGGCGGGATCGAGCAGGCCATCGACCTCGAGCGCGTACGCATCCTGTGGCGGGCTGTGCAAACGCCCGAACTTCAGATGATGCTCGACGAACTGTCGCACCTCATCGATCCTTGGATCAGCGATCGCGATGTCGAGCTCATCCATCAACACGCCGCGAGACTAACAGCGAGATTGGCCGCGACAGCCGCACCCTTGCGCCGACCCTTTGCTCAGCCCGGTCAAGAACAGTCACTGCCGACCAGCTACGGTGCAACGGCGGCGCGGTCTTCCCCCGTTTCCGTGGAGAGTTCGATCTGTCCCGGGCGTCAGCGTCGCTGACGATCTCGTGCAGCGCCAGTTCCGGCCGGGCGCCCCCAACGTCCTGTGGATCGCCGACGTGTGACGTACATGCGCACCTGGGAGGTGCTCGAAGAACGGGTTCTTCCTGCGATCGAACTGCTTCTTGACGTCCATCAGCGGGGCGGAACCCAATTGCAGGTCTTTCGTGAGGGTGAGCGACGGGATTCGAACCCGCGACCGCCGAGACCACAACCCGGAGCTCTACCAACTGAGCTACGCCCACCACGTTGGTAGGCGAAGTCTAGCGTCAGATCAGCCGCGCACGAGGCCTTCGGCCAATGCCAGGCATTCGCTCGGAGTCCGGTCCTCATGACCTTCCAAAGCGAGCTGCCAGGCTCGCATCAGGGGTACGGGATCCTCGCCAAGCAGTCTAAGTAGCTCCGCAACCAGCGATACGACCGCCGGATCGACACCGAGAGCATCGATAGCGTGGGAGCCTCCCTGCTCTTTCGCCGCCGCGCTCTCTGCGGCCGAGACGCTGGAGCTGTGCGCCGCTGCGATCAGCTGCTCGGTGACATCCTTGCCCTCGCGTTCGACGATACGCCAGCCGCGCCCCATCGAGAGCTGCTCGAGCGGTATCTGCGGACCCTCCACCACGATCAGCTTGGCCTGTTGAGGGTTCCACTTGCGTTCCCCGAACTCGATCCACTCGCCTCGCGCCCATGCGTCGAGAACGGCCTCATGCAGACTCCGTCTCGGTGAGGTTGAAGCGGCAGAAGTTGTGGGGGAACTGCCGCAGCTCGACGTGGTACATGCGCTAAGGCTCGCAAATCGCAGTTCAAGAAGACTTCCCCAGCTCAACAAGGGCGCCGGGAGAGCCGATGAGCTGCACATGCGCATCTTTGCGAGGCATTCAGGAGGTCATCTGCCGCGACCGCGGATGGCACTCGGTCTGCTCGGCTGGGCGCTGTGCGGATTGCCGCGGCCGGCGAAGCCGCCTGAGCGTGTCGGCGACAACGCTACGGTCTCGAAAAGCTGGGGATCCTGGTGGGCAAGTCATCCGCGCCTACTGCGCTTGCTGGTGACCGTGGCACTGGGCTGGTCGACGGCCTATCTCGCTTGGCGCATCGGTTGGAGCTGGCATCGCTCCAACCCCATCCTTTGGTCTTGCCTGTTGTTGGCCGAGTGCTACGGCCTGTGGAATCTCACGGCGCTGGCGTGGCTGACATGGGACGTGACGCCCCGGGAGCGCCCGGCAGCATCGCCGGGAAGAAGCGTCGATGTGTATATCTGCACCTATGACGAGGCGCCAAGCGTGCTCGAGGCGACGCTCGCCGGTTGTGCACTCATGAGCTACCCACACACAACGTGGCTCCTGGACGACGGCGTCCGTCCCGAGGTCGCAGAGCTTGCCCGTCAGTGGGGTGTGCGCTACATGACCCGTCCCGACAAAAGCCATGCGAAGGCCGGCAACATCAACCATGCGCTACCGCTGACCGACGGCGAGTTGGTGCTCGTGCTCGACGCCGACCACGTACCGCTGCCCGATGCGCTGGACACGATGGTCGGCTATTTCGAGGATCCCGAGGTGGCCTTGGTGCAGACGCCGCACGACTTCTCAAACCACGACTCGATCCAGCACTACGACCTCGGCCGTCACGAGCAGTCGGTGTTCTTCTCGGCCATCTGCATTGGCAAGGACCGCCACGACGCCGCCTTCTGGTGCGGCTCGTGCGCGCTGATGCGACGCGAGGCGCTGCTCTCGATCGGAGGTGTCGCGACCGAAACGATCGCCGAGGACTTTCACACCACGATCAAGCTTCACCGGCGTGGTTGGCGAACCCACTACGACGATCGCATCATCGCGCAGGGACGCGCGCCTCACGACCTCGCCGCCTATCTGCTCCAGCGCGACCGCTGGGCGCGCGGCAACCTCGCGGTATTCACCACGCCGGAGAGCCCATTGCGTGCGAATGAGCTGACGTTGAGCCAGCGCATGAGCTACTTGGCCAGCCTGCTGTCCTATCTGGCTGGCCCGATGCGCCTGCTGATGGTGCTTGTGCTCGCGGCCGTGCTGTGGAGCGGAGCGCTCCCCTTGCGCATCGCTCCGCTGGCCCTGGCGGTGCTGTGGGCTCCCGCGACCGTGTTGATGGTGCTCGCCGGCTCGGCCCTTTGCCGCGGAAAGCAGAGTAGCGGCGAGGCGATCCACTATGAACTATGCACGGCCGAGATCTTTACGCGGGCGCTGCGCTGCATCGTTCGCCCAGGTAGCACGAGCTTTCGGGTAACACCGAAGGAGGGCATCGACCGCGGCGGCTGGGAAGCGGTACGCCAGTTTCGCGCTCTGCTCGTGCTCGCCGTTCTATTGGGCCTCGGACTTGTGCTGCGAATCGCAGAGGACACAGGCGTGGGACCGCTGCCGGCGATGCACGGCTTTGCCGCCTGGTTCCTGCCCCTACTCGGCGCCTTCGAGTTGCGTCGAATCGTGCGCACGCTGGCGTTTGTGGGACGCCGGCGACAATTGCGTGGTGAGTACCGGACACCGATCGCAGCCGCGGCGATGATCGTCCCGAGCGGAGATCTCGCCGACGACGATCCCTCGCTGCTCGGACGCATGCACGACATCACAACCGGCGGTGTCGGCTTCGAGCTCTCACGTCCACTGCCGGTTGGGACACTAGCGGACCTCACCGTCCAGCTTCCCGACATCAACGGAGAGCCGATTCCAACACGACTGGAAGTAGCTGTGCGCTCATGCTTGGCGCACGGCCAGGAATGGCGTATCGGCGCCGCGATCGTCGCTTGCGAGGAGGAGGATCGGCGACGCGTGCTCTCATACTGCAACGTCGTGTGGCCCTATCGTCGCTTGCGCGGCGAGAACGAGCTCGCACCAACCCCTGTCGTACCATCGCTCGACCAGGCGGGCATCTCCTTCATGCCCCGCGAAGCCACGCCCGCTTAGCTCGGTCGGTTGAGCCTGACCCCACGGCCCCTGGTGCGAGGCGCCTCGTCCGGCCAGTGTCCATGCTTGGCAAGGTAGGCCCGCGCCGCCTCCTCCTTCTCGCGCTCGACACGATCGCCCTCGAAAGCGGCACGGTAGAGCCAGTTGATCGCATAGATCGCCAATCCGGCGCCGATAATGCCGGCACCGCCCTCCATGTCGGATTCGCTCCCCAGCGACATCACAATCACACCAGCGATCACGGCAGCCACAGGAAGTGCGTAGCGGACGCCGAACAAGAACCAAGCTGCGTGCCCACGCTTCTCATCGGCCTGCTTGTTTGACGATTGCACGCCGTCCGCATCCACTTCTTGAGGGCGCATCAGGCTGGGCTCCCTGCCTGCTCCACTGCCACCGTGGAGAGTGGCGCGAGCGCCTGGGCGAAGAAGACGAGCGTACGGCTCCATGCGTCTCTGGCGGCCTCAGGCCGATAGCTCGGTCGGGTGTCGTTGAAGAAGGCGTGTCCTGTGCCTGGATAGATGCGCAGCTCTGTGATCGGCACCGGCCGCGCTAAGAGCAGCATCGAAAGCTGGCAGCCCGGCGACGATGCGCGGATCGTCCTGCCCATAGAAGCCGCGCAGCGGACAGTGGATCGAGCCGACACGCTCCTCCTCCGGGGAGGAGCCGTAGTAGACGACTGCCGCGCTCAGCTGCGGCTCCTCGCAGGCCAGTAGGGCCGATAGCCCGCCGCCTAGACAGAAACCGATCGAACCGAGCGCTCGACCCGTGCATCCCGGACTTGCGCTCAAGAAGGAGATCGCGGCCCTTAGAACGCTCAGGTGGCGCTCGTTGTCCCCACCCGCTCCACCAAACAGGCCCGCAATCGTCTCGCCAACGTTGCGCGCCTGCTCCTCGGGGAGCTTCGAGAGGGCCTCGGCTCGGCGAGCGTCGTCGCCAAGCACAGCCATCCACTGTCCCGGAGGGATCGAGTTGAGAAAGGCCTTGGCCGCTTCGACCCGCTCGACAGCCAGAACCGGCGGCCTGCCTCCACCGGCCGAGTACAGGTCGGGCGCCAGAGCTACATAGCCGGCGCCAGCAAAGCGGTCGGCCACGTCCCGGATGTGACGATCGACACCCCATATCTCCTGGATCACCACGACGCCCGGCAGTGGACCCTCAGCTGCGACCGGGCGACTCAGATATGCGGACACGCTTCCAACAGGGCTGTCGTAGTCAACCTGCTCGCTTCTCAGCTCCATAGCCGTCTCCTCATAGTTCGCCAGCACCGGTAAGCCCGAATGGGCTCCCCTCGGAGTCCTTGCAGACCGCCCACTTCTCACCCGGGTGAACGACAACCCCGCCCAGCGCCTGGACGTTCGCGAGCGCCTCGGCCATATCGCCCACGGAGAAGTACGGCAGCGAGAAAGAATCGCCAGGGCCACGTCCTCGTGCGTGGACACCGATCGCCGGAACTCCTGAACGCGTTTGCCAGCCCTCTCCCTCTGTGTCTTGACGAACCTCGAGCTCGACACCGAGGAGTCCACTCCAAAAGCGCAGGGCGCGCTGCGGATCGTCCGCGGGGAACTCGATGAGGGCTGCTGGGGTGTGCTCCACGGAGCTAAGGTTAGGACAATGGGTCGGTGCGAACTCGCACGCTGCCTCTCCTAGTCCTCAGGCGGGCGACGCTCGCGCTTACGTTCGGTCCGCTGGCGCTTGGCTTGAAGCCGGCGCTCACGTGAGGCCGCGGTGGGACGTGTGGCGCGACGATGCTTCGGGACGGCCAGCGCCGCCGCAAGCCGCTCAGCCAAACGAGCTAGGGCCAACTCTCGGTTACGGGACTGCGAGCGCTCGTCCTGGGCGATCGCAACCACGCGCGGACCGACACGTGCCAGGATGCGATCCCGCTGCACCTCGGTTAGCGTCGGCGAGGCAAGCACTTCAAAGCTCGCTTCGACACGGGAGGCGGTGACATTGGCGTGCTGGCCGCCGGGCCCAGATGAGCGACTTGCGCGGATCGTGACCTCGGACAGTGGGATCGTTAGACCACTGGTGATCCGCAGGCCTCGATGGGAGCCTTCCTCAGCTTTGCTCAGGACAGCCATACACAAAACTGCGAACGCCGGCCAGTTGGCAAGGGACTGAACCTTGGGTGCTCAAAGAACTCCATTAGGCCACCTAGCCTACTGTCGGGTATCGCGATTGAACCACTGGCCATTGAGAATGTCCGATTTAAACTAAAACCGCCGCCAGCGAAGAGGACAATCAGCGCCTCCGCCCTTCAACGGTTCCACTCCGCACAGGTGAGCAAAGAATTGAAGAAGCTCAAGAAACGCCAAAAGCGCACGAGCGGAAAGAGACGTCACTAATAGGCTGACGTTCCGATTTACTATTCCTACCTATGTCCCTTGTGGATGTCCATGCGCTTGATCAACCCGTCGGCGATCAAGTAGTGGTGCTCGACGGTCTCGTCGGAGAAGAGCTTCCCGGCGTGATCTCGCGCCACCTGGCGCACGGTAACGACGATGCAACCGTCAGGGCCGGGCTCGATGCGCTCAGGATCGACGCGTGAGTCGATCGACGTGAACTGACGTTGCCAGTAGTCGCGCACCTCTTGGTGACCATGCACGCGTCCACCTTCCATTCCGTTTGGCCAGTCGACCTTCGGATGCATCGTCGCTATCGCACTCTCGATGTTGCAGAGATTGAAAGCCTCGTACGCACGACGGAGCAGCTTCTCCGCCTCCTTGCTCAGGGCCGGGTCGTCTCGCTGCAACCCTTCGTCGGCCAACTCCGCGAGCAGCGCCTGTGGCGAGACGATTCGTACCCCTCGATGCTCTCCTACCGGCAGCAGGTGTCGGCGGTCGCCGGACACGACGATCTGCACCTTGGCGTCCACCGCACACGCAAGAATCAAGTCATCCTCCGGATCGCCTGTGATCGCCTCCGGTCTCTCATCGAGCGCCTCGACCCGCTCGCTTGCGACATCGATCAACAGCGTCCCCAGTTTGCGCACTCGCTCGGGCTCAAAGCCCAGCTTCACGGTCAGCACGCGCTCCAACTCGCCGAGAACGGGATCTGCGAGCACCAACTCTATGCGACCGTCGATCGCCGCCTCCAGCACCCGACTCGGGGGTCCACCGGCGATGGACGCCGACACCAGAACGTTCGTGTCGCAGAGAACGCGCGGAATCACGCGTGCGTCATGCGCAACTCGTCAATCATCCCCTCCACGTCCTCGGCCCCATTCCCCGAGCCTCGGCTCGGTCGCGCCCGTAGCGTTGGAGGTCGGCGAAATGCTCGTGCTGTACATGACGGCGCAGCGCATCGCGCACCACCTCGCTCTTGGTCTTGCCGGTTGCGCGGGCAAGCGCCTCCGCCTCTGCGGCAAGCTCATCGGGTACAGACACTGAGAGTAGACGAGACATATGAAATCATCATATCGAGTTCACCAGCGGAGCGAGCGAGTCGGACGGCTCGTCCAATAAGCACTCAAGCGATCCGCGCTCTCGCGCTCGGCGCCTGGCATCAGGTGTCCGTAGCGGTCGTAGGTAGTCGTGATCTAGGAGTGACCGAGATATGTCTGCACTTTCTGCACTGCTCAATGCGTTTCAGCGCGCCTCAGTGGGTGTTCGGCTCGCCGCCCCGAACCTCTCAAAACCAGCACTTTCCTCCAGACATTCCAGCCAGAATCGACGACGGGGGACCGAGGAATCGAACCTCGAGCAAGGGTTTTGGAGACCCCCATGTTACCGTTACACCAGTCCCCCAGAAACGCTTGATTTGCAGGCGCTTCTGCGTTGCACGGAGCACTTGCAGACTTTACACGCTTGCTCGCCCGGACGAGATCCGCAGTCTGCTCACGGCTGCTGCGCTCCTAAGATACCCCGATTGAGGGTGCAGAACTCAGCCTTCTTCCTTCGGATTGGCCGCCAAGGTCCGCGCCGCACGAACCACGAAGCCTCGATCGGGTTGAGGAAGTGGGGCGGCTCCTCGACCTGTAGGCGATCGTCGTAGTTGGCGTCGTAGGGGTAGCCGTGGATGATCGAACTGCCCGAGAACTCGCCGGTGAAGCCGTTGGTGTAGAGGCCGGCTACGGCACCGTAGACGTTCAGGTTTCCGAGCGAGGGTTCGCCGCAGATGTAGTTGTCCACGATCACGGCGTGTTTGACGGCGAGCATAGCGGCGTAGATCTTCGGGTTTTCCAGATCCCCGTGCCGTTGGGCGCGTCGCATTCAGCAGCGTTGTCGGTATATTCGCACTTTTTCAGCGTCGAGCTGTATTTATCGCTTCCTTTGCAGGTTTCTTCTTTGGAGCCAGAGCCTTTGTACAGTTCTACAACCGGGTGATATAGACGCACGAAATTGTTCTCGATCAACCCCAGCAGTGCGTTGGTCGTAGGCGCCCGGCCGAGTTTGTCGGAGTAGTCAGATTGCCGTTGATGATCACGTCGTTTTCGTCCGTTACCGTCAGCGAACTCGTATATTCGCCGTGAATGTACACGTTGCCACATGCGTCATCTTCTGTGTACTTAGGCTTCGGCCCATATGGCGAATAGGGCACCGAGCATCCGCCCGCAACATAGATGATGCCATTAGGCGGATAGGCAACCCCCACTTGGGTTTTCGAGATCCACGTTTTCGTGAGCGCGTTTTCTTCCCAGTTGGTCACGGTCATCGTGCCGTCTTCAAGAACGATTTCTGTCTTGTTCTTGTATTCGTAGGCCGGTTCGACCATGTGTTTCAATTCTTCATTGCCTGGAGGCGGCTCGATAGACACAACTTCCTTGGGTAGCACGTGCTTACCCTTGAAGACGGGTTTTACTTCCGCGCAGACACCCTCGCCCGAATAGCCTTCGTCTTCGGGTTTGCCATATGCGTGCCCGAATTCGATACGATCGTTTTCGCTGCGGCCGAAGACCGGCGATCCGCACACGCCGGCGTGATCCTCTGTGTGCATCGGACCGTTGACCGATTCTCCGTTTATGAAGAAGTTGTTGATGCAGCGCCGCGGAGTGCCGCCGTCCGCGGGACGTTCGCCGTAGAACTTGGAGCATTCCGTGTAGTAGTTAGCGGGCTCTTTTTCTTTGAGCGGTTCACCGTAGATCGCGGGGTCGCCGGTTTCGTACTTCGTGTACCAGACGAAGCTGACGAAGTTGGCGTTGCGGAAGTCCGCCACAAGCGTGCGTCGCTGCACTACCGGAATAGCCCGTCGACTCGATGCGAAACGTACCGACAGTCCCCGCCACTTCTCTTCGAGCATCGTTTCGACCAGATTGTTGGGATCGCACTTGCGATCGTTTGCCGGAGCACTTTCGGCAGGCAGCAGCTGAATCGCATATTCCTCGTTGAGCGATTCCCCGCTTTCGTTCGTGATCTTGGCACGGTGGATCGTTTCCCCAGCCTGATTCAGTGCGGCGTTGGCCTCGGGGGGGTTGGTGCAGTAGGTCAGGTAGTTGCCGTCCTCAGTGAGATGGTTCTCGTAGTTCTCGATCCCCGCGAGGGCGGCATAGTAGGCCTTCTTCTGCGAAGTGTCGGTGGCGCTCAGATGGATCTCGCCGTTGGCTGCCGTGAAGGTGGCAACGAGCAGGAGGGATGTGACGAATCTCACGCCGATCGCGATGATCATCGTGATGCCCTCCTGGCCGCGAAACCTCATCAGGACTCCTACGTAGGTAGCTAATGGAAGTCATCACAGTTCGGCACAGGGTAGGTTGGAGCTGTTTTCTTCAGACGACGGAGACAAGCGCAGGATCGCGGAATCTTCCAGTGCGACCGGGCGACCTCCGCCAAAAAGGGTGTTCAATTTGTTTTCTTTGCCTTCCGGCACAGCAGTAAAGTTCACGTTCACCTTGGCGACGTCCAAGGCTTCTCTTTCGTTAAGCTTTTCGATTCCAGAGACTATCGAAGTGGGATCCAATTCGCCCAGCACAGCTTTGCTGTCTGTTTCCTTGTAGTACCGGTAGTAGCGAAATACGGGCACAAGTTCTTTTTTTTGAATTTTCGGTCTTCTGTATGCCGGTGAGCAAAGTGCGCTGCGTCGGGGTTTCTTTTTCGTTGAATTCGTAATTCGGCGGGACGCCTTTGCTCGTCCACGACTTTTCCGTGAGCGAGCCTTCCGTTTTGCCCGACCCTGGCGTATAGAC